>NZ_SNUB01000013.1 GCF_004378355.1 Psychromonas algicola | reverse complement strand
CTAACAAGTAGGACTTTGATTTTTTTGAAATCACATCAACAATAAGTGCTCACACAGATTGTTTGATTAAATTGTTAAAGAGCGTGCCTTTCGGCTAGGCGGCGTATACTACGCGCCTTTCAAACAATGTCAAAGTCTTTTTGCTTTTTTATTTATTGAGATAAACATCTTTCTAAATAATCACTTACGTCTTTAGTTTTGTTCTGAGACGGCAACAGTAACTTGCGTTAGCTGCTGTGTCTGTGGGGTCGCATTATAGGGATTGTGATCGTATTGGCAAGCGTTTTATTGTGATTAATTGCAATTAATTTTTATACTCGTTTTGGACACAAGTTACACACACAAAACGAGTAGTTATCCACAGAGTTATTAAATACTTTTAACTAATGATGCTAAATCATCGAAAACACCCGATGCTAAACTTTCACCTTGCTCTGTTATTTCTTTACCTGTTCTTACTAAATAGTTACTTTTTACACCTGCAGCAATCCCAGCTTGTAGATCTGATACTTTATCTCCGACTAATATTGATGTTTCTACATCTATATTTAAATCTTCAATCGCATTTAATAACATGCCAGCTTTTGGTTTACGGCAATCACACTCGATTTTAAATTCGCCTTGCCCTTCTTCACTATGATGTGGACAGTAATAGATACCATCTAAATCAACACCGCGGTCAGCCATCGACCAATCCATCCATTCCGTTAATGTATGAAATTGTTCTTCAGAAAAGAAACCACGAGCAATACCCGATTGATTTGTGATCACAACAATTAAGTAACCTTTTTCTTTTAATGCTAGGCAAGCTTCTATTACACCTTCGATAAACTCAAAGTCATCAATTTGCGAGACATACCCATTATCTTTATTGATCACACCGTCTCTATCTAAAAATACTGCTGGTTTTGCTTTACTCATTTTTCACTTCTCTATTTCAGTGCTGATTAATAATGGTATTATGCCATTCATTGTTTTTTCCTACTATTAATAAGAGTGTCATCATGAATAGGCTTTTTATAATAACTTTTATCGCTTTCCTTTCTGGTTGTAGCCAGTTTCAATTTACGTCTAATCTTGATAAGAAAAACTTTGATCAGTATTTTAAACCATCTCAAGTAACTATCTATGAAAAAAATGAATTATTAAACCTAAAACATACAACATTAGGGGCGGTAGATGGTGGTAGCTGTCAGGAAGAAGAAAAAGACTTACCAGCGAGTATTAAAGAAGCAAGAACAAACGCAAGAATTAATGCCGCTGATATGCATGCAAACGGAATAATCTTTCAAACTTGTTTAAACTTTGAGCCTGATAATTTCTGTGTTTCAAATATTATTTGTTACGGGCAAGCACTTGACGTGAAAACTTCTGACGATGATTAATTTGACACATCATGCGATAGGAATTTTACAGTCTCCTTATAAAGAGAAGTTTGCTGTTCCTAGACAACCAGGTTTAGTACCTAGTGCAACAGCTGAATTAGAAATGTTAGCGCCCTATGATGATATTAATGCGTTTAATGGTTTAGATGAATTCAGCCATTTATGGTTGGTTTTTTCATTCCATAAAAACAAAGCAACAGATGACTCATGGAATCCGACGGTACGTCCTCCTAGATTAGGAGGTAATAAACGTGTTGGAGTATTTGCAACTCGCAGCCCTAATCGCCCCAATTCCATGGGACTTTCTTTGGTTGAATACCATGGCGTTATTCAACGTGATGGTAAGCTATTTCTTTCTCTTAGTAATATAGACTTAGTAAACGGCACACCCATTCTCGATATTAAACCTTATATTCCCTATGCTGATGCGATGCCTGATGCAAGAGCAGGGTTTGCACAAGTTTCTCCTGAAATAAATGCATTAGTCGTATTCTCTGATCAAGCGACTAGCCAGTTAAAAGAATTAAACAGTGAATACCCAAGCTTAAAGCAACTTATTATAGAAGTGCTGCAACAAGACCCACGCCCTGCTTATAAAAAAGCAAAATCAGATGATAAGGTTTATGCCATGCACCTTTCTGATTTTAATATAAAGTGGCAATGCAGTTTAACGTCAACCTTAGTGCTTTCTATTGAGGGCGCTTAGCGAAAAAGTAGCCAAGGAAGCAACCTACCAAGGCACCAAAAAAATGACTTTCATAAGACACATTAGCTTCTTGAGGTAATACGCCAAAGACCAACCCGCCATATAAAAACAACACTAATATTGAAATCAAGATATCTCGAAACTGCCTTTGCTTAAAGCCATAGACAATTAAATACCCCCACATTGCATAAATAACGCCACTCATCCCAATGTGAATAGTCCCTCCTCTAGCAAATAACCAAACCAGTAAACCAGAAGAAACAACCGATAAACAAAACACTAACCAGAAACGAGTTAAGCTATGCAAACCAATTAAGCTTGATAAGACAATAAAAGGAAGACTGTTTGCCAATAGATGCATCCAATCTACATGTAGAAATGGAGAGAAAAAGATCCCAGAAAAATGACTCATTTCACGCGGCGCAATACCAAGGCGATTCACAGGGAAAATTATATTTAATAATAAAAAAACAACACAAAGTAAGATAATTATTACGCTGTGTTTTAAAGGTTTAAAATAACGCTGCATAGATGTTCCCTTTTATTAAAGGCTAAATTGTACCGATTATGTGTAGATAAGAGTAAAAAAAACAAACTTATTTATATAAATCCGTTAAGAATGCTTTAGTACATCGCAATCGACTGCTAAAATCAGCGCCTTACTATTAATACGATAAATATCTATCGACAAGGATCACCATGCGCACTACCAATTATTTATTATCTACTCAAAAAGAAGCACCAAGTGATGCGGTTATTGCTAGCCACCAGCTAATGTTACGTGCAGGTATGATCCGTAAGTTAGCATCAGGTTTATATACTTGGTTACCGACAGGTTTACGTGTATTACGTAAAGTAGAAAATATTGTTCGTGAAGAAATGGAACGAGCTGGCGTGATTGAAGTATTAATGCCAGTCGTACAACCTGCTGACTTATGGCATGAAACAGGTCGTTGGGATAAATTCGGCGGCGAATTATTACGCATTAAAGACCGTAACAGTCGTGATTTTGTTTTAGGTCCAACACACGAAGAAGTGATCACTGAGCTTGTACGTAAAGAAGTGAGTAGCTACAAACAATTACCGCTTAACTTATTTCAAATTCAAACTAAATTCCGCGATGAAACACGCCCTCGTTTTGGTGTGATGCGCGCTCGTGAATTTACAATGAAAGATGCTTACTCTTTCCACCTTGAGCAAGAGTGTTTAGAAAAAACTTATCAAAATATGTTTGATGCTTATTGTAAAATATTCGATCGTTTAGGATTAGAGTATCGTCCAGTTATTGCTGATACAGGTAGTATCGGTGGTAGTGCTTCTCATGAGTTCCATGTATTAGCGCAAAGTGGTGAAGATGCGATTGTATTCTCAGATCAAAGTGATTACGCAGCAAATATTGAAAAAGCAGAAGCATTAGCACCAGCCTTTGATCGCCCTGCAGCAACTGCTGAGCTAACAGTGGTTGATACGCCTAACGCACATACAATTGAAGAAGTATGTAAATTACTTAATGTTGAAGCATCAAATACAGTTAAAACATTACTTGTTGAAGGTGATGCTGAAGAAGGCGACATCGCACCGGTTATCGCATTAGTGTTACGTGGCGACCATAATTTAAATGAAATTAAAGTTGAACATATCGAAGGCATTGCAAGCCCATTACGTTTTGCAGGCCCGCAACAAATTTTAGATGCGGCAAATTGTGAAGCAGGCTCTATTGGCCCGAAAGGATTAAGCATTCGTACTATCGTTGATCGCAGCGCTGAAAAGTTAGCAGACTTTGTTTGTGGTGCTAACGAAAACGGTAAACACTTAACAGGCGTTAACTGGGATCGTGATATTAGTGATTATGAAGTTGCAGATTTACGTGAAGTTGTTGAAGGCGATCCAAGCCCATGTGGCAAAGGAACACTTTCAATTGCTCGCGGTATCGAAGTCGGCCACATATTCCAACTCGGCGATACCTATGCGAAATCAATGAATGCGGCAGTTTTAAACCAACAAGGCAAAAACCAAGTAATGACTATGGGTTGTTACGGGATTGGTATTTCACGTATTGTTGCTGCAGCGATTGAACAAAACAATGATGAAAACGGTATTATTTGGAATGATGCTTTAGCCCCTTTCTCTGTTGTGATTGTGCCAATGAACATGAAAAAATCACATCGTGTTGCTGACTTAGCAGAACAATATTATGCAGAGTTAAAAGCCGCTGGCATTGAAGTACTATTGGACGATCGTAAAGAACGTCCAGGCATTATGTTTGCCGATGCTGAACTAATTGGTATCCCACATACCTTAGTGATTGGTGATCGCAGTATTGATAACGGCGTGATCGAATACAAAGATCGCGTATCAGGTGAAAAACAAGAAGTTAAGATTGAAGAAGTCATTGAGTTTATTAAAGCTAAATTTGCTTAAGTAACACTTAACCAACTCAATTAACCTTGTCTCACCTTAAAACCACGCTTCATTAAGCGTGGTTTTTTTATATTTTATACCAATCATAGTAAGTAACTGATCTATTTTACTTGTTAAAATAACTTGTTTTTTCGTTGTAATTTTCGTTGTAATTTTCGTAAAGGGAACAACCATTTACATCAACTTACGCCTCAAACTAAGCTATTTTTCCAGCGCAAAATTTAGAGCAGTTATTTAATACAATTGGTATTATTTCTACTAATGCATTCATCATTTTGCAAAAATACATTAAGCTAGTCAGCAGTCGTATTAAATATTGGAGAATTATGAATAGGTTGCCTGACTCTACCGCCAAGATGGATGCTCTGATTTATGTTAGATAATAAATACCAACTGAATACTGAAGATAAACTCAGTAATGACTTTTCACCTGAAATTAATGAATTTTGGGATAAACATGCCCATGTAAAAACTTTTGAAAGTGAACATGGCGGCACCATTAACACTGTCCATATCAATACAGGCAACTCCAATGTCATTGTGGTCAGTCAAGGTCGAAATGAATCTGTTTTAAAATACAAAGAAGTGGCTTTTGATTTAAACAATCAAGGCTATGATGTTTTCTTAATAGACCATAGAGGCCAAGGTTCTTCTAGCCGTTTAGGAGGAGATCCTCACCGTGGACATGTAGATCGTTTTCAACACTATGTCGATGACTTTGCTTTCTTTGTAAATTCTTTAGAATTAGAAAAAAACTATCAAAATCGATTTTTAATCGCTCATTCAATGGGGAGTGCAATTAGTGCTCTATATCTAGAGGAACAACAAAACCCTTTTCAAGCAGTTGTATTTTTTAGCCCAATGTTCTCAATCAACTTTAAAGGCCTTCCTGTTTGTATCGCTAAGGTGATTGCTTCTATCTACTGCCGATGTTCTTTACTATTTAGCTCCATACCCCCTTATCCGCTTGGTGTAACAGGCTATCGCTCTTCACTACCATTTAAAGAAAACAAATTTAGTAATAGCGCTAAGCGTTATACATCTGTATTTACAAATTTTGATAAAATAGTTGAAAGCCAATTAGGTGGCCCAACAATGCATTGGGTTAAAGAAAGCTTATTTGCAATGGAAAAAGCGATTAATAATGCAGAAAAAATTAATCTTCCAATAATGATAATTCAATCAGGCGCAGATCAAATTGTAACAAGTAAAGGGCAACATCGTTTTTATAGTAGGATTAAACACAATTTTAATAATCACTTTCTATGTATAAATAATGCAAAACATGAATTAATGATTGAAGAGGATCAATATCGACTGCCTGCATTAACTGCAGCGCTAGATTTTTTGAACCACTCTAAAAAGGTAAAGTGACATGTATAAAATAGCAATTTCAGATTTAGATGGAACCTTACTAGGCCCAGACCATAGAATGTCCAACCAAACCAAAGAGAGCATTCACCGATGGTTACAGGCTGATAGAAAATTTGCAATTGCCACAGGCCGACATCACCTAGAAGCCATTAATGTACAAAACGAACTGAACCAGCCCACTTATTTAATCTCTTCAAATGGTGCGAGAGTGCATAATAAAGAAGGTGAAGTGATCTTAAAGCAAAACTTACCTGCGCATATTGCACAATCTATTTGTGATATCGATTTCGATAGCGAGGTACAGGTTAATTTATTTACTGATACACAATGGCATACAAACTTTGCAATAGAAGAGTTAGCAGGCTCAAGTTTAGGTAAAAACTTTAAACATCAGATCTCCGATTTAAAAACTGTAGATAAATCTGAAATTATCAAAATTGTTTTTTGGGGTGAGCACGAAAAACTAACGATTATTTATGAACAACTTCAACAACAGCTAGCGGGTAAAGTTAACCTCACTTTCTCATTAAAACAATGTTTAGAGGTCATGGATGCCAATACCAATAAAGGCGCTGCGGTTCACGCCTTGCTTAAACATAAAAACTTAACCATGGCTGATACGATTGCCTTTGGTGATGGGATGAATGATGTTGAAATGCTTAAAGAAGTAGGCAAACCAATATTAATGGCTAACTCGCAAAAGCAATTAATAGAAGCCATTGTAGGAGCAGAGATGACAGTATCGTCAAAAGAACATGGCGTAGCGGTTAAACTTGATGCTTTGTTAAATCAAGATAACCAATAACTTATAAAAAAGCCGCATCGAATATTAATTAGATGCGGCTTTAACAACTCGTTAATTGTCAGTTAGAAACTAAGCCTGCTCATCTCGTTGGAAAACTAATTCTGTCGCAGACGATGAAGCTTCAACAAAGTAATAGCCTGCTACTGTAAATTTCTTTAATTGCTCAATATCTGTAATTTCATTTTCTATAATATATCTCGCCATTAATCCTCGTGCTTTTTTAGCGTAAAAACTAATGATTTTATATTGGCCATTTTTTTGATCTTTAAAAATAGGCGTAACAACCGTTGCATTTAATGCTTTTTCCTTAACGGCTTTAAAGTATTCATTAGACGCTAAATTAATTAAATATTGGGAATTCTGTGCCTTTAAGTTTTCATTTAATTGCTCAGTAATGATATTGCCCCAGAACTGGTATAAGTTAGTACCACGTTCATTGTCTAAACGTGTTCCCATTTCTAAACGATACGCTAACATTAAATCTAAAGGACGTAATAAGCCGTACAAACCAGAAAGAATACGTAGATTTTTCTGTGCATATTGTAATGCTTTCTCTGGTAATGTTTCAGCTTCTAAACCAGTATAAACGTCACCTTTGAACGCAAATAAACATTGTTTCGCGTTATCATCTAAAGACAAAGGCGTTTTCCATTCTGTAAAACGAGCAACGTTTAAACCTGCAATTTTATCGCTGACCTTCATTAATGATGCAATATCTTGCATCGATAATTGTTTGCAACGATTTATTAATAGCTGACTCTCAGTTAATAAATTCGACTGCGTAAACTCGGAAGTTGTCGCAGGTGTTTCAAAATCTAATGTTTTAGCGGGAGAGATAACAACTATCATATTTAATCCTAATCTATAAAAACGAAGCGAAAATTATTGTCGCTTTATTTAGCCAATCATTCAATCCGCATTTATTAAATAAATACGAAATTAATCTGAGTAAATCAAAATGTTTTAGGGTCTATTGATTTTTTAGCCGCTTCTTCTGTTGAAATGATTCCCATGGTCACTAATTTACGCAAATGCTGATCTAAGGTTTGCATGCCATGCGCCATGCCCGTTTGCATCACTGAATACATTTGCGGCACTTTATCTTCTCGAATTAAATTACGAATAGCAGGGATCGCAATCATGATTTCATGGGCAGCGACCCGCCCTCCAGCTTTTTTCTTTAATAAGGTTTGTGAAATAACTGCACGTAATGACTCTGATAGCATAGAGCGGATCATGCTTTTTTCTGCCGCAGGAAAAACATCAATAATGCGATCAATACTTTTAGGCGCTGAAGCAGTATGTAAAGTAGCAAAAACCAAGTGCCCCGTTTCCGCAGCGGTTAAAGCAAGCCTAATGGTTTCAACATCGCGTAATTCACCAATAAGAATCACATTAGGATCTTCGCGTAAGGCGCTACGTAATGCTAAATCAAAACCCAATGTATTGGCATGCAATTCTCGTTGATTAATTAAGGATTTTTGGGGTTTATGTATAAACTCGATAGGATCTTCAATGGTTAAAATATGATCAGCTCGCGTAGTGTTAATATAATCAACCATGGCCGCCAAAGTTGTTGATTTACCAGAGCCAGTTGGGCCAGTGACTAAGACTAGTCCACGACTATATTCTGCAATATCTTTAAATAAGCTAGGCGCATCTAAACCCTCTAAAGTTGACACTTGATTAGGAATAACTCGAAAAACAGCGGCATCACCACGATGTTGCTTAAACACATTCACGCGAAAACGAGATAGTTCATCAACTTCGAAAGAAAAATCAATTTCTAGATCTTGTTCAAATTGTTTTTGTTGTTGTTCGCTCATGACTTGATAAATAAGATGATTGACCTCATCTGAAGTTAATATCGACTCATTTAATTGACGTAATTCGCCATCAACTCGAATCATTGCAGGAACACCTGCGGAAAGGTGTAGATCTGATGCGTTTTGCTTTACACTAGCGGTTAATAATTCCGTAATACTCATAACTTAAAATCCTAATCATATGACTACTATTTCTAACAATATCGTAGCTATTCAACAAAAAATAGCAAATGCAAGCCAAGCAGCACAACGTGTTGATGAAGTTCAATTATTAGCAGTCAGCAAAACTAAGCCTGTCGCTTTAATTAAACAAGCCTTTTTACAAGGTTTAACTCATTTTGGTGAGAACTATGTTCAGGAAAGTGTTGAGAAGATCCTACAAATAAAAGATGACAAGGAGTTTGACCGACCTCTTACTTGGTATTTTATTGGTCCATTACAATCTAATAAAACACGCCCTGTTGCTGAAAATTTTGATTGGGTTCAAAGCGTTGACCGATTAAAAATAGCACAACGTCTTGATCAACAAAGACCTGAGCATTTACCTGCGATTAATATTTGCTTACAAGTCAACATTAGTGGTGAAAGTAGTAAGTCAGGGACAACCTTATCAGAAGTCATGGAGCTTGCAGAGCAGGTTCAAGATCTACCTCGTTTAAAATTACGCGGCATTATGGCGATACCTGAAAAAAGTGATAATCCCGATGTTATCAAACAACAATTCAAAGCACTTGAACTCATTTATAAACAGCTACAACAGCAATACTCAGATATCGATACCTTGTCTATGGGAATGAGTGGAGACTTAGAAAGTGCAATCGAATGCGGCAGCACAATGGTACGTATTGGTACTGATATTTTTGGTGCTCGATAACCGCAGAAATAAACAAAAATAAGCAAAGGAAAATACAATGCAACATAAAAAAATCACCTTTATTGGTGCAGGTAACATGGCTGGCAGTATTATTAGTGGTTTAGTGAAAGGAGGTTATCCAGCTGAATTAATTTGTGCATCTGCGCCTAGCTTAACTAACACGCAAAAATTAAAAGATGAATTTTCAATATTAAATAGTCAAAACAATGCTGAATCTGCGATATGGGCTGATGTCGTAGTATTATCAGTAAAACCGCAAATGATGGCGATGGTTTGTGAGTCATTAATCAAAGATGGTGTCGATTTTAGTAAAAAATTGGTCATTTCGATTGCAGCAGGTGTTTCAGTTGAACGTTTTCAATCACTATTAGGCGCAGATACCGCAGTAATACGTACTATGCCAAACACACCTTCGTTATTACAAAAAGGCATGACAGGTTTATTTTCATCACCACAAGTATCAGATGAAGATAAAAACTTCGCAAGCGAATTGTTATCTGCGGTAGGTGAAGTCGTTTGGGTGAGTGAAGAATCTCAAATAAATGCAATTATAGCGGCATCGGGCTCTGCACCAGCTTACTTCTTCCTATTTATGGAAGCGATGCAAGCAAAAGCAATGGAAATGGGCTTTACTGAACAAGAAGCAAGATTACTGGTCCAACAAACTGCGATTGGTAGTGCTGAAATGGTCAAAGAAAATCCAGATTTAGATTTGATGACATTACGAAATAACGTAACATCAAAAGGTGGTGCAACAGCTGAAGCTATTCGCACATTTAATGAATTAAATTTACCTGAAATCGTCGCTAAATCGATGCAAGCAGCATCTGACCGCGGCGCAGAAATGGAAAAATTGTTTTAACAATCCCTTAAGTTTTAGTAAGCAATCTATAAAAAGAGGTAATAAATGAACGCGTTTAACTTTTTAATCGATACACTATTTGACCTGTATATCATGGTGATTTTATTACGTGTTTGGTTACAACTTGCTCGAGCTGATTTTTACAATCCATTCAGCCAATTTGTAGTTAAAGCCACACAGCCTGTCGTTGGTCCATTACGCCGTTTTATTCCAGCGATTGGTTCTTTAGATACAGCAACGGTTGTTTTTGCTATCGCAGTAGCTGCGCTTAAAGTTATTGTATTAACATTAATGCTTAATGCAGGAATCGATTTATTAGTTATTGGGATATCGTCAGTTATCATTGTTATCACTAGTGCATTTAAAATGTTAACTTGGGTACTAATAATACGTGCGATTTTAAGTTGGGTTAGCCAAGGCCACAATCCAATTGAAGCAGTAATGATTCAACTTACAGAGCCTTTATTAAGACCGATTCGAAACAGACTGCCTTCAATGGGTGGATTAGATCTTTCTATGGTGGTGGTTATTTTAGGAATACAATTTTTAGAAATTTTATTCCGTGATTTTATTAGTAAATTCCTCGGTTAATGGGCAACATATAAATCCCATGAGTTATTATACTTATCAAGGCGAAGATTTATTACTTCGCCTTTATTTGCAACCCAAATCCAGCCGAGATGAATTTGTTGGAGAATACGGTGAAGAACTTAAAATAGCGATCACAGCACCTCCTGTTGATGGCAAAGCCAATTCGCATTTAATCAAATTTTTAAGCAAACAATTTGCTGTTGCTAAAAACGCAGTCACTGTTGAAAAAGGATTACAAAATAGACACAAATTAGTGCGCATTAAACAACCTAAAAAGCTACCTTCCATCTTTTCCTAATAAGGATAAATATGTTCCATTCAATATTAAAAAATTCTTTAAAAACTATTTTAAATACTGTTTTTAAAACGACTTTAGTCAGCACATTGTTTTTTACTCATTTTGCTGTGAATGCAGAACAGTTTAAAACGTTTACTAATCATGAAGTTCATTACATTGCGCTACCAAGTACGTTCATACAACCTGAAATCGCAAAACAATATGGCATTAAGCGTAGTAAAAATAATGGCTTATTAAATATTTCAATCCTTGATAAAAGACAGGATAAAGCAGCGGTTACAGCAACCTTAACAGGCACTGCTAGAAACTTAATCGGACAAACTCACCAATTAACCTTTACTGAAGTTAAAGAAGGTAAATCAATTTATTATTTAGCTGATTATACTTATATAAACGAAGAGATTGTTAATTTTGAAATTAATATTAAAACGGAAAAAGAATCTAATACTCTTAAATTTCAACATAAATTTTATGTTGAATAATGTATTGATTCTAGAATAAATAAAGGAATTAAGATGAGACAAAAATGGGTACTTGCCACCGGCAATCAAGGCAAAGTAAAAGAAATGAGCGAATTACTGAATAGTTTCTCTATCGAAGTATTACCACAAAGCCAATTTAATGTGCCTGATGTACCAGAAACAGGAACAACCTTTGTTGAAAATGCGATTATCAAAGCAAGGCATGCAGCTAAGTTAACAGGCTTACCAGCAATTGCAGATGACTCAGGGTTAGAAGTTGATTTTTTAAATGGTGAACCCGGTATTTACTCAGCACGTTTTGCAGGTGAAACCGCAACCGATCAAGATAACATTGATAAGTTATTAAATAAACTTGAAGGCATAATGCCAGCGCAACGTAAAGCACGCTTTCAATGTGTATTGGTATATATGCGCCATGAGCTGGATCCAACACCGATCATTTGCCAAGGCACTTGGGAAGGCAGTATTACTGAAAACCAAAACGGTACTAATGGTTTTGGTTATGATCCTGTTTTCTGGGTAGAGAGTGAGCAATCAACATCAGCACAATTAAGTAAGCAACGAAAAAGCGAGTTAAGCCATCGCGGTAAAGCATTAGCGCAATTAGTGAAACTACTAAAACAGCAGTTATCAGCTTAATTAACATTTAGCTTTACACTTTTTTTCATTACAGAATTATATTTTGAAGCGGCCTTTAGGTCGCTTTTTAGATTGGATAAACCATGTTACAACTGCCACCGCTTAGTCTTTATATTCATATCCCTTGGTGTATTGAAAAATGCCCTTACTGTGATTTTAACTCGCATAAATTACGTGGAGAAATCCCAGAAACAGAATATTTAACCGCATTGATTGACGATTTGAAACAGGATCTTAGTTTCGTTCAAGGCCGTGAGTTATTCAGTATTTTTATTGGTGGTGGCACGCCAAGTTTAATTTCAGCATCAGGCATAAAATGGTTATTGGAAAGTATCCAACAACTTATCCCCTTCAAAGCAGATATGGAAATCACCTTGGAAGCGAATCCAGGGGCGATTGAAAATCAAAAAATAGCAGACTTTAAAACAGCGGGTATTAATCGATTTTCTTTTGGCGTACAAAGTTTTCAACAGGAAAAGCTCACTAAATTAGGTCGAATTCATGGAGTAGAAGAAGCTAAAACAGCAGCTATTCAAGCACATAATGTTGGAATGAAAACATTCAATCTTGATTTAATGCATGGCTTACCTGAGCAAAGCTTAGAAGACGCAATGAGCGACCTACAGACTGCAATTGATTTGAAACCAACGCATTTATCTTGGTATCAATTAACCATAGAACCTAACACGCAGTATTTCTCTCATCCTCCTAAATTACCCGATGACGAAGTGCTTTGGAGTATCCAAGAGAAAGGTTTAGCCTTATTAGCTGCACATGGTTATGAGCAATATGAGATATCAGGTTACAGCCAAATAGGCTGGCAATGTCAGCACAATTTAAATTATTGGCGATTTGGTGATTACTTAGGGATTGGTTGTGGTGCGCATGGGAAAATATCTTTCCCGCTAGAAAATAAAATACTGCGAACGACAAAGATAAAACATCCAAAGGGTTATTTAGATCCTACCCGTAGTTATATGGATGAATGCAATACTGTAGATAAAGACGAATTAATATTTGAATATATGATGAATCGTTTACGCTTGATGGAAGATATTCCTTTTTCTGAATTTGAAAATTATACCGGATTGAAAAAACAATCATTAGATAAATTATTACAGCAAGCTGTCACTAAAGAGCTGATGATAGTAGGTCAAGATGTCTGCCGAGTAACCCCATTAGGGCATAGATATTTAAACGAGCTGCTAACTATTTTTATGGAATAGTTTAAAGACTTGGTGAAAGTTAGGAGGTAATTATTAATATTCATGCACTTAAAAAAAATGAACTTTTAGCCGGTTCAAAGGCTGCAATCCCATTAATTATTGGCGCGATTCCTTTTGGTATTTTATTTGGTACCTTAGCGCCAACAAGTGGGCTTTCAGCTTGGGCAACCATGGCCATGTCATTGTTTGTTTTTGCAGGCTCTGCACAATTTATAGTATTGGCTCTTATTGCTGTGCAAGCACCACTTCAGGTGATTTTATTGACAACCTTTGTGGTCAATTTACGCCATCTATTATATGCAACAGCATTAGTTCCTTATGTTAGTCATTTCCCCTTATCATTACGTGCATTTTTAGCTTTTGGATTAACCGATGAAAGCTTTGCTAATATGAGCCAACGGTATCAACCGGACTCACCTTTAGGAAATGATCATCGATATGCGCATTATTTTTATATTGGATCTATTTTAAGCTTTTATACGACTTGGTCTTCTTCAACAGCAATTGGTTTGATACTAGGTAATATGATCCCAGATATGACAAGTTGGGGTTTAGAGTTTGCAATGTCAGTCACTTTTATTGGTATGGTTGTTCCTTACTTAAACAGTAGAGCAATGCTTAGCGCGGTATTTAGTGCAGCAGCCGCTTCATTATATTTCGCCTATTTACCTAATAAACTAGGCTTAATTGTGAGTGCATTAATTGGTGTCGCAGTAGGTTTATTAGTCATTCATTTCCAAAATATGCCACTTAAAAAAATAAAGGAGCTAAAAGATGAATGAGTTTTGGTTAATCTTAGGCATGTTTATTATCACTTTTGGGATCCGCTTTATCATGTTTGCTTTTGCAGGAAAAATCACTTTTCCAATCTGGTTACAGCAATCCTTAAAGTTTGTTCCACCAGCAGTGTTAACTGCGATTATTGTCCCTTCTGTGGTTATGCCGCTAGGTGAAATAGATATAAGTTTTAATAATGTTTATTTAATTGCTGCGGTAGTTAGCGTGGGAATTAGTCTAGTAACTAAAAGCTTATTAAAAACAATCTTTTTTGGTATGTTGGTCTTTTTAATACTTCATTTTTTTATTACTTAAGAAAACGATTCATTTCATTATAGTACTTTAAACGCTTCTATTAATAATGCGCGCTGCTCACTAAGTAGCGCTACTTGATTTTTGTTTAGACTTAATTGTTCTGTGTTTTGACTAGCAAACTGATCCACTAATTTTTTAAGTCTAGGCAATGCCACTGTTACATCCCCCGCTTCAATTAATGCTTTAATTTTATCTAATTCGCTTTTGTTCTTTGTTATTGAAGGTAATGAAATTAACTCTCCAATTGCTTCAAAATGACTAATAAAGCGCATTACACTTTCAGTGGTATTTTTATCTTGATGGTTTTTTATAGAATCAAAACCCTGTGTATTCTTGCTAATATAATCTAAAAAGTTATTTTCGCAGATTTGTTTATTTTCTTCGATAAGCTGTAATTTTTTCTGGTGCTTTAATGTGGAGAGCGTAGATGAAATGGTCGCAACACAATATGGCACACAATAAGTGAGCACTATATTAACTAAATTTATTTTTTCAGGTGTTGAAATTAAGTGACCTTGATTAATAAGATTTAATATTGTGCCAACGATCAAAGAAATCGTTAATGCCATTTTCATTTGTTGTCTGGCAAATAGTAAACAAAACAATGACTCATCTGATTCTTTAATTACACTCACAGGCGTTCCTTTCTATTACTTTCAATTAACTCATTCAATGAGCTTAGTCTAATTTGATAAGAAACTCATCACATCTGGGCATTAATTTAACGTTATCGTGATAATAATAAGCTAAATATAAAGTAGTAAAATAAAGCTTGCAAAGAAATGGAAATAGATAGCGAAAGGAATATTCAGGCGCTTAAGTCGGTTAACTTAGATACAAAAAAGGCGTGATAAATCACGCCTTAATATTCATTATTTTTTTAAGCTTTTTATTATTACTCAGGCGCTTCTTCTGAAACAGCTGGTTTCTCTTCTTTAGCTGCTGGCGGCGCTAATAATATTGCGCGTAATTTAGCATCTAATTCTTGTGCTGCAGCTGGGTTTTCGGCTAGGAATTTACAAGCATTGGTTTTACCTTGGCCAATTTTATTACCGTTATATGAGTACCAAGAGCCTGATTTTTCAACTAACTCTTGCTTAACGCCTAAATCGATCAATTCACCGTGGTTGTTAATTCCTTCACCGTATAAGATTTGGAATTCAGCTTGTTTGAATGGTGGTGAAACTTTGTTTTTAACCACTTTAACACGTGTTTCATTACCAGTAATTTCATCACCGTTTTTAACAGCGCCAATACGACGAATATCTAAACGAACAGATGCATAGAATTTTAATGCATTACCACCCGTTGTTGTTTCAGGATTACCAAACATAACACCAATTTTCATACGAATTTGGTTAATGAAGATACACATAGTATTGGTTTGTTTAATATTACCCGTTAATTTACGTAATGCTTGAGACATTAAACGTGCTTGAAGACCCATATGTGAATCACCCATGTCACCTTCAATTTCAGCTTTTGGTGTTAAAGCCGCAACGGAATCGACAATCACTACGCCAACTGCACCAGAGCGTACTAGCATGTCACAAATTTCTAATGCTTGCTCACCAGTATCAGGTTGAGAGATAAGTAACTCATCAACGTTTACGCCTAGTTTTCTTGCGTAGCTTGGGTCAAGTGCATGCTCAGCATCAATAAAAGCACAAGTTTTACCTTGTTTTTGCGCTTCTGCAATGACTTGTAATGTTAATGTCGTTTTACCAGAACTTTCTGGTCCATAGATTTCAACAACACGTCCATACGGTAAACCGCCTATGCCTAACGCAACATCTAAACCTAACGAACCAGTTGAAACAGATTCAATTTCCATCATTGCATTGGCGCCATCGCCTAAACGCATGATAGACCCTTTACCGAATTGCTTTTCAATTTGACCTAATGCTGCCGCTAATGCTTTATCTTTGTTCGCGTCCTGACTCATATTGTCTCCAATGGTTCGCTTTAAATTCACTGTATATGCAAGCAGTATACTGATTGCATATACAGTATCAAGTTTTTTTATTAAAAAAGGTGTTTATATATTTCCGATCAAGCCTAATAAAGCCATTCGAATGGCTTGATATCTAACTTCGGCACGATCGCCTGCCAACAAATAAGTTTCGCTTTTATGTCCATTTTTTTTGCTATACCAAGCAATGCATACAGTGCCTACTGGTTTTTCTGCTGTTCCACCATCGGGACCTGCAATACCACTGATCGCAACCGCAATATCCGCATCTGAATTATTGACTGCACCGAGTGACATAGCTTCTACAACGGGTATAGAAACAGCGCCAAATTCTTCAATCACATTTGCATCAACATCTAACATTTGTGTTTTAGCACTATTACTATAGGTAACAAAACTACGATCAAACCACTGCGAACTTCCAGAAATTTCTGTAATAGCGTATGCTACACCTCCACCAGTACAAGATTCAGCGGTTGCAGCAACTAAGCCAGCACTGGAGAGATTTTCTCCTAACAGCATCGCCAGTTCTTGAACGGTTTTTGTAGTAAGCATGTTTCTTTTAGCAAACATAGTTTCCGCCTTTTTTAGAAATAGTTATTAAGTGTATTCATTATGAAGCCAACTGCGCAAGAATTAAAACAACATACTCCTATGATGCAACAATTTTTAACATTAAAAAGTGAAGTGCCTGACACATTACTTTTTTATCGTATGGGTGATTTCTATGAATTATTTTTTGATGACGCTCGCAAGGCATCTCAACTCTTAGGTATTTCTCTCACTCAACGAGGCAAAACAGGTGGCAATGCTATCCCGATGGCCGGCGTACCTTACCATAGTGTAGAAGGTTATTTAGCAAAGTTAATTGCACTTGGCGAATCAATTGCAATTTGTGAGCAAATTGGCGATCCAGCCACTAGTAAAGGCCCTGTTGAACGTAAAATTGTACGTATCATTACACCGGGAACAATCACTGATGAAGCCCTATTGGATGATAAACAGGATAATTTATTATGCTCTGTCTATCAACAAGGTGAAACCTTTGGCATCGCTTCATTAGATATTGGTAGTGGCCGTTTCATTGTCAATGAGTTTGATAAAACAGAATCCTTGCAAGCAGAAATACAACGACTTAATCCAGCAGAATTACTTTATCCTGATAATTTTGAATATATTGATTTAATAGACCATCTGCCAACAATTCGTCGTCGCCCTGAATGGGAGTTTGAATTAAGTACATGTAGAAATATTTTAACACAACAATTGGGTACTAAAGATCTAGTTGGATTTGGCATTGAAAAAGCACATTATGCCATTTGTGCTGCCGGTGCTTTATTACAATATTTAAAAGACACACAACGCACAGCCTTGATCCATATTCAATCCATCACCTTAGAACAAAGCACAGATACTGTGATTTTAGATGCGGCGACGCGCCGTAACCTAGAGTTAACTTTTAATTTATCTGGTGGCACAGATAATACACTCGCACAAATTTTAGATACAACGGTGACGCCAATGGGCAGCCGTTTGCTAAAACGCTGGATCCATCAGCCAATCCGTAATTTAACAGTACTAAATTATCGTCAAACGATGATCCAAACGCTAATGGATTTTGATTTAACTGAGCCACTCTCTTTACCGCTTAAACAAATCGGTGATATTGAGCGAGTGATTGCACGTCTCGCATTGCGCTCTGCTCGTCCACGTGATTTAACGCGTTTACGCTGTGCCTTTTCGTTATTGCCAGAACTACAACATTTAATTGCAGAGTTACCTTCTGAACTTGTATCAACACTGAGTGAAGAAATGGGTAATTATCCAGAATTATTAGCCTTATTAGAAACTGCAGTGATCGATAATCCACCAGTATTGATTCGTGATGGCGGCGTCATTAAAGAAGGTTATAACAGTGATTTAGATCATTGGCGCAACTTATCAAAAGGTGCAACCGATTATTTAGAAGAACTCGAAAAGCGCGAACGAGAGGCGACTGGAATTAGTGCATTAAAAGTCGGTTATAACCGAGTTCATGGCTATTTCATTGAAATCAGTCGAAGCCAATCTGAGCATGTTCCAGAGCATTATATTCGTCGCCAAACACTAAAAGGCGCAGAGCGTTACATAATAGCCGAGTTAAAAGAACACGAAGAAAAAGTACTTTCTAGTCAAGGTAAAGCATTAGCCTTAGAGAAGAGACTCTATGAAGAATTAATTGATTTACTATTGCCGCATCTAAAAAGCTTACAATACACAGCCAAAGCCTTAGCTGAATTAGATGTGCTCAATACATTAACAGAGCGTGCGTTAACCTTAAATTATGTGCGTCCAGTGTTACAGGCAGAAAACGGTATTGAAATTGAAGAAGGCCGCCACCCTGTCGTTGAGCAAGTAAGTAAAACACCTTTTATTGCGAACCCTGTTAGTCTACATAATCAACGTCGTATGTTAATTATTACTGGCCCTAATATGGGTGGTAAATCCACTTACATGCGTCAAGTTGCTTTGATTGTATTAATGGCACACATTGGTAGTTTTATCCCTGCACAAAGTGCAAAAATTGGTCCTGTCGATCGTATATTCACACGTATTGGTGCATCGGATGATCTTGCCAGTGGTCGCTCAACCTTTATGGTAGAAATGACTGAAACAGCCAATATATTGCATAACGCGACACCTAACTCATTAGTATTAATGGATGAGATTGGACGCGGAACCAGTACTTTTGATGGGCTTTCATTAGCTTGGGCTTGTGCTGAACAGTTGGCTGAAAAAATTCAAGCTTATACTTTATTCGCAACACATTACTTTGAATTAACACGTTTGCCAGAAACGATTCCAGAATTAGTGAATGTGCATTTAGATGCAGTAGAGCACGGTGATAGCATTGCCTTTTTACACGCATTACAAGAAGGTGCAGCAAATAAAAGTTATGGTTTACAAGTTGCAGCTTTAGCAGGGGTACCTAAAAATGTGCTTAATAATGCAAAATTAAAACTGCAACAATTAGAAGCCTCTTCTCAACAATCGCAATCTACTAAAGTCGAAGTACCCTTGACGAATGTGCAAACGAGCCTAGATTTTTCAGAGCCAGAACAAACAATAGAGCCACATAAAGCAGTAACATTGTTACAAGGTATCGACCCTGATGACCTTACACCTAAGCAAGCATTGGCTATGTTATATCAATTAAAGGAGCAGCTTTAGTACCTTATTCACACTTTTAAAAAGGCACAAAATCCCCCCATTGTGCCTTTTTAAAACATATCTAATAAACACCATCAGCTTTATTCACTTTTATTTTATTCATTTTTATGACAGCTGAAACATAACTGTAACAAAACTTTGTTTTAATGCTTGCGATATCATCAAGTCCCTATTTTGCATGAACAAAGTAGGCATAAACATTCAAATGGACAGGTTTATAAAATGAACAATGAAAATAACAACGCAGCAACTAATGCAGCCGACAACATCGACAAGAATACTGCATTAAGCAAATGGATTAATTGGTCTGCTGTTGTACTTTTAGTTTACGCAATGCTTGTTGCTGTAAGCAGTGTGAGTAGTGGTTTTAAATTATTCTCTGGTGGTGCGGCAGGCGCAGCTGAAATATTTCAGTTTGCAAGTAATCCCCTTGTTGCTTTAATTCTAGGAACATTAGCAACTGCCCTTGTGCAATCATCATCGACAGTAACAGCGGTAACAGTTGGTTTAGTGGCTGGCGGTTTACCTATTTCTATTGCGATTCCGTTAATCATGGGAGCAAACATAGGCACAACCATTACTAACTCAATCGTTTCAATTGGTCACGTTCGTAATAACGAAGATTTTAAACGTGCTTTTAGTGCTGCAACGGTCCATGACTTCTTTAATTTAATCGCCGTGTTTATTTTCTTACCGCTTGAACTCATGTTTGGTTTGTTAGAAAAATTAGCAGGTGCATTTGCACATTTATTTGTGGGCAGTGCTGATATGTCGATGAAAGGTTTTAACTTTATGAAACCTTTAACTAAGCCAGGCGTGAATGTCATCTCGGATATGGCTTCTATTATCCCTGGAAAAATGGCTGGCGTTGCTATGGTAGTGATCGGCGTTGCACTTATCCTGTTCTCTGTTACTTTTCTAGGCAAAGTACTTAAGAAAGTATTAGTCGGTAAAGCTAAAAATATTTTACACAGTGCATTAGGTAAAGGCCCGATCGCAGGTATTGGCTCAGGTGCATTAATGACAGTAATGGTACAATCTTCATCTACAACGACAAGTTTAATGATTCCATTAGCGGGCAGCGGCATGTTTACTACACGTCAAATCTACCCTTTCACGCTAGGTGCAAATATTGGAACCACAATTACAGCATTATTAGCGGCAACGGCAATCTCAGGGCCAATGGCAGAAGCAGCACTAACAATTGCTTTAGTACACTTCTTATTTAACTTCCTTGCTGTCGCGGTCATTTACGGTATTCCATTTTTACGTGAATTACCTCTAAAAGGCGCGGAAAAATTAGCGGATGTAGGCACAAAAAACAAATTACTAGCACTAGGCTATGTTGTCGGTACTTTCTTTATTTTACCGGGTTTGATTTTAGTTGGAATTCGCTAAGAACGATTCAAACGTAGTTAAAATAAATAATCTGCATTGATTATAAAGCGACTCCTTCGAGTCGCTTTTTTATACTTTAAATTTATTAGCTAAAAGCAGGCCATTGATCAAAGCCTTGTTTTTGTAAACGCATTTCACCATTTTCATCTTGATCGATATTGATCCACGCTTGCCAATTTTTATAATCGATTTCAGGGTAATCCAATCGATAATGACTACAACGACTCTCTTTACGCATCATTGATGCTTTTAGTTTCATCTCCGCAGTGATGATCATATTTTCAGTTTCATGCGCTAAACGTAAACTATGCAGATCTTTCGCTAATAACATAGGCACATGATGTTCACGTAACTCTTCGATATAAGCCAAAGCGCCCTGCATCATGCGCTCTTTTTTAATATAAAGTACAAAATTAGGGATCATGACACTTTGTAATACTTGCGTTACCCATGCCGGACTGTAACCTCGTTTCCGCTTTAACGGCGCTAATATTTCTTCACTGACTTTAGTTAAATAAGCTGTTGAAACATCAACTTTTACATCATTATTTAAGCTTTCTTTAGCTGCCGCTTCTCCAGCAATCGCCCCTTGTACAGCAGAACCTGCAAGCGATGAACCTATTTGAGTATAAATACCACCAGACATGTAAGAACCTAAAGCATCACCTGCTGCATATAAGCCCGGTAAATTTGATAGCCCTTGTTCGTTAATTGGCACTAATCCTTCTGCTTTATGAATTGCCATACCAGCACTTGAACCACCCACTTGCTCTCCTCCCATTCCCGGAGGACCAGAATGCCCTTTATCGGAAAGTAATGAAGCTAAAAAACCTTGGCTTGGAGGCGGTGGTGGCGATGTCATTCTAAATGCTTCCGGTGTAAAAGGCCCTGCAGGCATTAGTTGCGCAATGACAGATTCAGTTGCAGCACTTTCTTTAGCGTTATTGACTTCACCAGTTTTGCCTCGCATTGGTGGCCCCATAGTCACTGGCGCGCCGTATTTATAACCTTCATAATTAAGATCCATACCAAGATGATGATTGATGGTAATAGTGGTTGTTGAAGGTTTTTCTTCTACTTGTCCATGCCAATTATCATAACTAGATCCAGAGTTAACTGCTGAACCTGGGTGACCATCATTCCACTCTTTCCCTGTGACTTTTGCTCCCGCTTTATAAGCCATAATTGTACCGTCATGGGTTAAATCGCACATCGGGAAACCATTAGGTTTAAAACCACCAGAGCCAGTACACAAGATCACTGATTTAGCTTGATAATGAATCACTTTATTTTCATCTAAACTAAAACCAGAAGCGCCAACAATCCGCCCATCTTGTTTCAATAAATGCGTGATCATAATACGTTCTTCAAGCGGAATTTTTCGTTCATTCATTGGACGCATAAAACTATGATTGTAAAGTGGTGAATCAAAGAAGCCCCACTCTTTTAATTCTTCTACACGCGCTTGAGAGTGCTCGGCAAGTTGACGAGTAAAAACAGGATTATTAGTTTGAATAGCAGACTCAGATACTTTAGCCACAAACTCATCGATACTCATTGATGCATTTTGTTTATCGTAACTAAAAATCCCTTTCGCAAAGGGAGTTAAACCAGAACTGCCCAAGCGCCCCTTTGAAACCATTAATACTTTTGCACCCGCATCATGTGCTTTGACCGCAGCAAACAGTCCTGCCATTCCACCACCAATCACTAACACATCCAACTCACGCTTTTCTTGTGCGAACTTTGATCCATCGATATCTGGCTTATTAACAACAGCAGGCGCATCGAATGCAATACTTGCGATGGCTGCAGCTCCTGCAATGCCACCAGCTACACCTATAAATTGACGGCGTGATAAATTCATTTTTGAGTCCATCATTATCTCCAAGAAACCATTACTGGAATACTTTTTTCAGGGGTGATTGTTATCGCTCCAACGGGGCAATATAAACGGCATAAGTGACATATTTGGCAATCTTCTGCATAAACGATTTCCGCTTTATTGGTCACTTTATTCATTTGGATCACATCGGTTGGGCAGCTTTTCACACAAGCTTCGCAACCAATACAACCGGATATTTCTGCAATAGGCATAGTCTCAGCTCCTAATTAAAATGAAAGTTGTTCGAAATGGATATGATTAGCGGTGATACCAATCTCTTTAAGATGTTGATTGGTTGCACTGATCATGCCTTGAGGGCCAGAAAGATAAACAGTCCAATCTTGCGTTAATGGTTGATGAGTAAGATCAAAATCAATCGACTGTTGTATTTCTTCCTTCCCAATAAAACCTTGTTTTACAAAAGGCTGTAATGTTTCAGGGCAGCTTTCTGTTTGCTCGCATAACAACACTAATTTAAAATTCTTCATGCTTTTTTCTAATGACATTAATTCATCTAAACAAACCATTTTTTGTATGGTTTGATTGCCATAAAGCAAACGAATTGGTCGGGGGTCACCTTGTTTTGCAAGCTCTCTTAACAAGCCCATCATGGGTGCAATTCCAGCTCCACCAGCAATTAAGGTGATCCCTTGTGCTGTGCGACTACGCTCTAAACTCATACTGCCGTAAGGACCATCAACAAAAATAGTTTGCCCAATATTAAGTTTATGAAGCGCTTTGGTGTAATCGCCTAACTCACGAATAATAAAAGACAACTTGCCTTTGTTATTCTGCTCAGAAACGATAGAGAATGGATGTTGTTCAAAGTTATAAGCCGAGCCACTGGTATTCAGCCAAACGAACTGCCCCGCCTCAAAGGCAAAGCTTTGTTTTGATTTAGCTTCAATATCTAATTGCCAATCGACATCACTGATTTTTTTTAGTGAACTGATAGTGAATGGTTTACCTTTTATGAATCTCGGTTTAATGAAATAGTTATAAGTAACTAGACTCATGGAGAGCAAATACAAAGACCACCAAACAAAATTGAACGTTTGATTATATTGCCCGTGACTGCCTACTGTGGTGATATGCAATGTCGCTAAAGTAGCAATCACAACAAATCCAATTACATGCAATAAACGCCAAGTTTCGTAACTCATACAGAGTTTATCTTTATAGATAGACATCATTACCCAAACCGACATCACGGCCCATGCGATTAATCCAGTCAGCAGCTGTGGCGACGTGATCGCATCCATGATACTTACCGTTAAATAATCAAAAGAAACGAAGAATTTAGGGGCTAGAATCAATAATGGATGCAGGAAGAAAAAAATCCCTAAATACTTACCTAACTGTTTATGTTTAGTCATTCCCCAATCAATATTAGCGAATAGAGGTAAACGTTTAAGACGACCTGCAAGTGGAAACTGAACAAAAAAAGCCATCATGGCAATCAAGTTCAATACACTTAGCACAGTCGTATATAACCCTTCCGATAACATGCCTAAACTTTCAGCGATGACAAAAGGTAACAACAATAAAATAAAATAACCTAACGTCAGAATGTTCTGATGCGTTAAACGAAATGAAGTGATTCGATTTGACATTAAAGTTAACTTGCTTACATTTTCCATACTTTGGATTCTCTCAGTAGCCCAAATAAGATAGTCAGTAAATTAACAAGTAGGAGGTTAAGACGTAGTTAAGAAATAGCTATAAAAACAAAAAACCTTATTTATTTTATGGAGTAATTTGATAGAGCGCTAAATTGACATAATAAGTGCTATTTTAGTTAAAAAAAATGAACACCTTAACCATCTATTAACCTAGCTATTGTTATTTTAGTCTGCTCAAGTACAGTGTTATCAACAAATCAAAGAGAGAAGATCATGGATTCAGATAAGTTACAGTTATTATTAGTAGAAGATGATATTGACTTAGCAACTGCTGTGATTGATTACTTTGATCTTGAAAATATTCACTGTGAACATGCAAGCAATGGGCTATCAGGGTTTAATTTGATTAAAACAAATCACTATGATGTGGTGATCCTCGATTTAAATATGCCTAAAATGAACGGCTTAGAAGTCTGTGAAAAACTTCGAGAGCTAGGTATTGATGTACCTATATTAATGTTAACCGCAAAAGACACGCTTGATGACAAACTAATCGGTTTTTCAAAAGGGGCAGATGATTACTTAATCAAACCTTTTGCCATGGAAGAATTAATTGTAAGAGTTCAGGTGTTATCAAGAAGACGTAGCGGTGAAATCACTACCTTAAAAGTCTACGATTTAGAATTAAACACGAAACAGAAGACCATTAGTAAAAATTCAACAGCATTAAAACTCTCCCCTATTAGCTTTAAAATTTTAGAAACATTAATGCGAGCTTACCCAAATCCAGTTAGCAGAGAAAACTTAATGCAAAGTGTTTGGGGTGATGAACAGCCAGACAGCAATAGTTTAAAAGTACATATGTTTAATTTAAGAAAAGTCATTGAAAGTAATCATAACGGCATCAAACAAAAATTAATTCATACGATTGTAGGACATGGTTTTGTACTAAAAGACGAGTCTCAATCATGAAGATAAGACCGAGCTTAAAGATCTACTTTTTAGCCATGATGATTATCACTGGCTTTACCACGATCTCTATTATGTCTCTAGTGAGTTTTAATTATTTTTTTACCGGCCTCGATTTTTCCATGAGCCACTCTATGCGAGAGCAAGCTTATAAATATCCGATTGTTGATGGTCAACCACGAATCATTAACGATTACTTTGTTGCCAGTAGATGGCAAGACTTACCTAAAGATATTAGAGAAAATCTAGATGAACAAAATCTTGTAGAGGAAGAGTTACTTAAAAATGTAGATGGAAATCCGCTATTTGCTCAGCCTAAAGCCGGTTACTTTGTCATGTTAGTGAACAGAGGTGGAGAAAAACGTTACATCGCCTCAATGTTTGTTAATGACGCACAAGCACCAAAGGAAGATAAAATCCCTCCTTTTGCTTATATCCTGCTTATTGCATTAGTCGCGATGGGGTTATTCTCTTTAGTGCCTTATTTTATTTTACGCAAAGTCGCTAACCCGATTGAAAAATTAACAGCTTGGACAAAACAACTTAATAAAGAACAACTTTCACAACCAACACCAGACTTTTATTACAGCGAATTCAATAGCCTCGCCAAAATAGTTCAATCCAGTTTGCAATCGGTACAAGAAAGTCTAGATCGTGAACAGCGATTTTTAGGCTATGCAAGTCATGAACTCCGTACGCCTATTGCCGTGACTCGCACAAATACAGAGCTTCTACGAAAAATGATGATAAAAGGAATTAGTACCAAGAAACAGCTTGAAGTCGTTGACCGCATCGAACGTGCCAGCTTAACCATGACCGATTTGACTGAAACCTTACTTTGGTTAAATCGCCAATCGGATAAATCAATCCCTATCAAACCCGTTTCAATTGGCTTGATGACAGAGAGACTATTACAAGAATTAAACTATTTATTAAATGGTAAAACAGTTGAGGTTGCCATAAAAACCGATCAAAGTACTCATTCATTACCTGAAGCGCTTTGCCAAATAGTGATCACCAATTTAATTAGAAATGCATTACAGCATACTCACGATGGATCTATTACTGTCAAACAATCTGACGCAAGCTTAACTATCATTAATCAAAATTTAACAGAAGATGAAACAAAAGAAGCATTAGGATTTGGGTTAGGCTTAGAGTTAACGGAACGCTTGGTTGAACATTATGGATGGCAATATAAAAATGAAAGTATAAGCAAAGGGCATTATGTAGAAATTAACTTTTATTAAAACCCTCAATTGAGGGTTTTATAATAATTGAAGCAATTAATTACTTATCAACTAAAGGCGCTAAGTCCGCAGGACGATAATAAACTGATTTTAACACTTTCCCCTGTCTGACTAACTTACCTTCTAATTGTACATCTTCAGCACACTTAGCGATAATAAACTCACCTTTCACGCTATCCACTAATTTAACGCCTTGTTGCGCATAAAAAGCTTCTGTTTCTGCATATTCTTTTTGATTGCGGCAAACTTTACTCATATTGCTTGAATGCACTTCATTCCAACAACTCATAAAGTCAATATCACGTTGTTTAGCGACATTTAAAAACAAATCAATCAAATAACTAATTGCAATATTATCAGCGACATTTTTATTACCTAAATGAACTAAACGCCCCATTAATACATAAACACTATCCACAATCGCATCGGCTTGTTCTACTTTACAAGGTGCTTCTGCTAACTCAGTGAGCTCTTCAATAATTAATGAAGTATGTAATGCATCTGCTTTTTCATCTAAGGTTTCAGGTGCATTGCAAGGTAGATCAAAGGTCTCTCTAAACTGACTAATATCACTATATAAATGATCATAAATAGCCGTTGTTAGCTGAGTTAGTTTCATGGTTGTTCCTTTCTAATAATGAATGTTAAATTAAGCCTTAGCAGTATAAACTAATTTTCCGGCAACATAAGTAGAATGAATATTACGATCGTCACCCAACATCATCAATGCAAATAACTTATCTTCCAAACTTGCAGTTTCTTTATAACGTAATGTTTGCAACTCTGTTGCCGCCCAATTTAACACCACAAAATCCGCTTCTTTACCTGCTTCAAAGTTACCAATTTTATCTTCTAAGCTAAGTGATTCTGCGCCACCTAATGTCGCTAAATAAAATCCTTTAAATGGCGATAATTTCTTACCTTGTAACTGCATTATTTTATAGGCTTCATTTAATGACGATAATTGAGAAAAACTTGTGCCAGCCCCTACATCCGTCCCAACACCAACACGAATATTATTTTTTTCTGCTTTATTTAAATCAAATAATCCACTACCTAAAAAGAGATTCGAAGTCGGACAAAATGAAATCACAGATTCAGTACGAGTAAAAGATGCCCATTCCTCTTCAGTTAAATGAATAGAATGGCCAAAGATAGATTTGCTTCCCGTTAATCCATAATGTTCATACACATCAAAATATCCAGCGCGTTCAGGGTAAAGCGATTTAACCCATTCAATCTCATCTTTATTTTCAGATAAATGAGTTTGTACATAAACATCTGGATATTCAGATTTTAATTTACCAGCAAGAGTTAATTGCTCTGGTGTCGAGGTGGGTGCAAAGCGGGGAGTAATCGCATATTGTAAGCGACCATTATTATGCCATTTTTCAATTAACATTTTTGAATCATGGTAACTTGATTGCGCAGTATCTAATAAGTCATCAGGCGCATTGCGATCCATCATCACTTTACCCGCAATTAACCGCATATCTACTTTTTGTGCTTGTTCAAATAATGCATCAACCGATTCGGGGTGAACCGTGCCATAAACTAATGCGCTTGTTGTGCCGTTTTTTAGTAGTTCATTAATGAAAAATTGAGATATTTTCTGGGCGTAATCTTTATCTAAAAATTGTTTTTCAGTGGGGAAAGTATAGGTTTCTAACCACTCTAATAATTGCTCTCCGTAAGAAGCAATCATCTCTGTTTGTGGATAATGGATATGAGTATCAATAAAGCCAGGCATAATTAACTGCCCTCTTTTATCTTCAACGTGAGAATATAAACTCGCCGCTTGTTCATTAAAGACTTGTAATGATTGTATTTTTCCATTTTCAATCACCATTAAACCGTCTTCAATATATTGATAAGCTTGAGCACTATCGTCTACTTTTGAAGGATCATTAAGGAAATGTAGAAAGCTTGAACGAATAGCACGTAGATTAGATTTTTTAACTGCAGGCACAGTAGTATTTAAGTCTTGTTTCACAAGGGGCTCCATAGTTTTTTAATTAAATAAGTTAAGTTCCAACTATGATTTTTGACTAGCAAAAAGCTAAGTCCTTGTTCCAACAGTTTATTAATAACAACCGAAAATCACCAAAAGCATGGTTAATATAGCCAAATTTAGTCCAATCTTAAAGTATTAGTTTATCCTTTAATTTTATTGTTAAGTCATTGTTTTTATATGACCTTACAAATAATAAGTATAAAAACAAAGAAACTAATCGTGTTCAGAAAAGCATTCAAGCACTCATTTAGCGCAAATTTAAAGGCTTTCTCAACAACTTATTGAGCTTTAAATAAATTAAGTATATTTTCTATTTTTGCTATACAAAATCATTACAATTCAAAGTAATAGAGATATACTCATTATTCACTAAGGAGGAATCATTGCCCAACTTCACTCTCAAGCAGGACGATAAATTATCAATCAAGCTAACTCACCATATGAAGAAAGGTGATTTTAGGCGCATTGACTTATATTTCTCGCTACCAAAAGAGATGGGGATCAATAAAAACACCTTAAGCGAAACAGATTATTTTAATGCCGGTATTAATGGTAAGCGTGCTTATCATACGAAGGGATTACATTTACCCTTGTTACACCGTCGTTTTGCAAGTCGAATGAAACGTTCAACAACTGAATATCGAAGCAACCTCAACCTTTTCGCATACCAATATATCTCTGCACTAGATACCGATGCAAATGACGTACTCGCTATTGATGATAGTGAAAGTCTAGCTGATTTCTATGTAGCAATGAATGAGCTCACCGAACACTGTTTAGATATCCTTAAAAAGCACCGTAGCCATAAACCTACTAGCCCTAAATTATTAGCTATCTATGAAAGTGTTGATAACTATCTTTCTTGGTATACAGAGCAAACCATAATGCGCATGCTGGCAAATAAACCGCGCCAATCAGAGTTTTCTGAAAACCGTTTAGCATTGTTAGCAATTTGTGATGAAGAAGAACAATACCGTAAAAAGAATATTTATAACTCAGAGGCCACCTTAAAAGATGCAAACCGTATCGCTAATAAAATGCGTCTTTTACGTCGTTTAATTGAATACGGTGTGATATTTAAAAGTAGAACTATAGTCTTAGGGAATATCACCCGTAAATTTGTTACTGGCATAGCAACCGCTTTATTAATGAGCGTGATACTGGTTTTGATTATTAAAACCCAAGGTGCATTTAGCCAATTAACCGCTGTGATGGTTTTTTTACTTGCGATTATTTATGGTGTTCGTGAAGTTTTTAAAGATGACTTTAAGAATATTTTATGGCGTTGGATCCGCAGAGGTAAGCCTAAATGGTCTCGAACACTGTTAGATTCAACCAATCAACATGAAATTGCTAAACAAAAAGTGTGGCTGGATTACACTAAAACACAAAGACTGCCACAACAAAGCCGCGACTTATTAGCCGAGCGTCATACTCAAAATAAACAAAGTGCAGAGTTGTTACATTACCGTATTGAAACGCGTGTTAGTAAAAATGGCTTTCAAGCCGGTTACGATACGATGGAAGAAAATATTATTTTTAGTTTACGGCCATTAACGCGTTTTGTTGAAGGCGGTACTGAAAAAATATTCGAACGTTTGGAAAAAACCTCAAATAAAGAAAAGATCCAAACGACGTCTATTGAGCGACGTTATCAAATTAATATTATTGTGGCTTTAGACCAAGGGCAATACCTCGCTCAATTTGAACGCTATAGAGTGACTTTAAATCGTTCAGGGATTATTGAGATAGAAAAAGCAGGAGAAGCGAAGATCAAAGATAAAGCAGATCAGCCACGTCAATCTAAGCTACGTTCTTTATTACATATAAAAAAACGCCTGTAGGGATATAATTTACGTGTTAGAACAATCAAAAAGGAGGCAATATAGCCTCCTTTTTGATTTTACTCATTCAATAATAATTTATTATAAATTAACTGAACTACGCCCTAACGCATTTAATACCGCTTGCATTGATGCCGTTACGATGTCATCACAAAGTGCAGCAGCACAGTATCGGCTACCATTAATACTGATTTGAACATAAGCCATCGCTTCAGCTTGTTCATTTTCAGCACCTTTTTTACTTGGTAAGGCATGCTCACTATAATCAAGCAATACAATATCACGTCCGATCTTGCTGCTTAATCCTCTAACAAAGGCATCTAATACACCTTTACCTTTACCATCAATTTCAACAACCGCATTATCTGCTTTTAATTCGGCTTGCAAGGTATCAACACAGCCTTCACGATTAAGTTGATAACCACCAATAACAGCCGCATTTTGTGGTTTTAAATAAGTATCTACAAATATACTTTGAATGGCTTCAGAGCCTACTTCAGATTCACTTTTTTCAGCAAAGGCTTGGATATGAGGACTAAAATCAACTTGCATCCAACGCGGCATTTGAATACCGTAATCTTGCTCAAGTACATAAGCAACACCGCCTTTACCTGATTGACTATTAATACGAATCACCTGCTGGTAAGAGCGGCCTAAATCACGAGGGTCAATCGGCAAATAAGCAACTTGCCAATGTGCATTAGGATCATCTTTGCGCTGTTCCGCATCGATGGCCATACATTTATTAATCGCATCTTGATGGCTACCAGAAAAAGCAGCAAATACTAATTCACCTGCATAAGCATGGCGAGGATGAACTGCTAACTGTGTACAACGCTCGACGGTTGCAATAATACGGTCCATATCAGATAAAACTAATTCAGGATCGATACCTTGGCTGTATATATTCATTGCCATGGTTACAATATCCATATTACCAGTACGTTCACCATTACCTAATAATGTACCTTCAATTCTATCTGCGCCAGCTAATACACCTAACTCCGCAGCAGCAACACCACAACCTCTATCATTATGCGTATGTAAGCTAATTCTTACTGCTTCACGCGAGTTAATATTATCGTTGATCCATTCGATTTGATCTGCATAAACGTTAGGTGTTGACACTTCAACCGTTGCAGGTAAGTTAATAATTACTTTATTGTCTGACGTTGGTTTCCAAACATCGATCACTGCGTTACACACTTCTAATGCGTAATCCATTTCTGTTCCTGTAAAGCTCTCAGGAGAATACTGAAAAGACCAACGAGTTTCAGGCGCAGCTGCGGCCATATCACGAACCCATTCTGCGCCTTGTACTGCTATCGCTTTAATTTCTTGTTTAGATTTTTTGAATACTTGCTCGCGCTGCACAGTCGAAGTTGAATTGTATAGGTGAACAATCGCTTTTTTAGCACCTTTAAGTGCTTCAAAACTACGTGCGATTAACGGCTCTCTAGCTTGTGTTAATACTTGAATAGTCACATCATCTGGAATTAAATTGTCTTCAATTAGCTGACGAACGAAATCAAAGTCAGGTGCAGATGCCGCTGGGAAGCCAACTTCAATTTCTTTAAAACCGACATCAACTAATAGCTTAAACATTTCTAACTTTTGACTTGGCGTCATCGGTTCTATCAGTGCTTGATTACCATCCCTTAAATCAACACTACACCATTCAGGCGCTTTGTTGATTACATGATTCGGCCAACGTCTATCGCTTTTTTGAATAGGCGTAAAAGCACGGTATTTTTTATGGTTAAAGTTTGATGAAGGGATATTGTTACTTGGCATCAGGCAATCCTTGGGATAACTACAATTCTATATAGGAGAAGTAAGGAATTAGCGAGTTGGCTCATCATGGTAAGAGTATTGCCACCCATTTCCGGTAAGAAATATCGCTCGCTATTCATGTTGTAACTATAAGCTTTTTTATGTAGCGAATGGTTGCAAATTAACAGACAAAAAGGCAAAGTAATGCAATAAATAGCTACATAAAACAAATAATGTAGAGATATAAACCAACAATGGAGTTTTATATGCAAGCTGCCATCAAATTAGATAGAACTGACAAGAAAATATTGCAGTTAATGCAAGAGAATGCGCGTATTAGTAATTTAGAACTAGCTGATAGTATTGGATTATCTCCAACGCCCTGTTCTCGACGCGTTAAGCGCTTAGAAGAATCTAATATTATTGATAAACATGTTACCTTATTAAAACCATCTGCATTAGGTTTAAATTTAACCGCTATGATTGGCATTACCATGGATAGGCATACGCCTGAACGTTTTGACCATTTTGAAGCTGCTATCGCGTCATTACCAGAAGTACTTGAGTGTTCAATAGTCACAGGTCAGTCAGCAGACTTCTTATTAAAGGTGGTCGTACGAGATATGCAACATTACGAACAATTCTTATTGGGTCATCTTACTAAGTTAGAAGGTGTAACCGGTGTACACTCAAGCTTTGTTTTACGGGAAGTTGTTAAAAAAACAGCATTACCCTTAGATTAACACCTCATAAATAAACAGAGTGTCCATAATCAAAAATAATCTATAAAGGCATGAGCAATGACAACAAAAAAACTAGAAAGAATCACCGTAGAGCCAAGTTCAGAAGCAACAAGTTGTATTATTTGGTTGCATGGATTAGGTGATTCAGGCGCTGGATTTTCTCCCATTGTTCCAGTGTTATCTCTACCTCAAGGACATACAATACGCTTTGTTTTTCCTCATGCTCCAGAACAAGCAGTGACGATTAACCAAGGTGCGGTAATGCGTTCATGGTATGACATTAAAAGTATGGATTTGCATAATCGAGCCGATCTTAAAGATGTGCTTGTTTCAGAAGAAATGATCCATCATTTAATTCAAGAGCAACTTGATAATGGGATTGCTAGCGAAAAAATAATATTGGCAGGTTTTAGTCAGGGTGGCGTAATGAGCCTATTTACAGGCTTAAGATACCCACATAAATTAGCAGGTATTCTGGCGATGTCATGTTATCTACCTAATGGCGATCAATTACCTCCACAACTCTCTATAGCCAATAAACAAACCCCCATTTTACAACATCACGGAGAACAAGATGAAGTTGTCCCCTTTGATGCAGGGCAAATGGCTAACCGATTATTATTAGAAAATGGTTACCAAGCAGAGTGGGAGAGCTACCCAATGCCTCATACCTTAATCGCAGAGCAATTAGGTGATATTACAGATTGGATTCAAAAAGTACTTAAGTAGAATGGTAGCAACCTAACTTTTTTATAGAGTAATTATGCAGTTTTAGTCATGATATATATTTTTATACTAACTTTAAAACAGCATAATTACTTTTAAAGTCTTTAAATGAATAGAAAATAAATTTCCAATAATAAGATAAGTTTTATCAAGCTCATTCTTCTTTTTATATTTCCGCCATTTTCCCCGCCTTTGTTAAAACTCTGTTAATAAAAAGTCCTTAAAAACAACATAAAAGTGTAATCTCCATCGTTTCTCCATATTTTTCACACAATTCAACTTTATAATTCCTATTCTGCTACATAGAAATACTTACATGGATATGACGCAGATGATCAACAACGACAGTTATTTAGATCAGTAACAAAATATAAACACTTGCCCGATACAAGTGAATTAAATTTTATTTCCCTATAAAATAAAAATGCCCGATGGATTTATTCATTGGGCATTTTCTTATCTTATTCAATAACATAAGACTCAATAACTTACTTATTCCAATGTTGAACAATCAAAAACATGAACAACATACAATCATCCTATGTAAATTAGCAGAAATAGCTGAAGCTGGCGGTTTAACACTAGTATTAGACGAAGTTTACTCACGTTTTTCAAGTGGCGTTGGAATGGGTAAAGTAATCGTAGAAATATAAACCTACTTCTACGTTTTACATTAACCTTAGTAGATTAACTTCTATTCAATACTGAATAAACACTGCTTACAAATGCTCTGCAAGGTATTCAATTAATAACCGAATCTTTGGCGATAAGTATCTATTTTGTGGATAAACGGCCCAAATCCCTTCAGCGGGCTCTCTGAATTGATCCAAAATAGTAACTAATTTCCCTGACTCAATATAGGAGTGAAGATAATAATCAGGCAACTGAACAATCCCAATCCCTTTTATAGCAGCATCTACTAATGCCACCCCACTATTGCAACGTATATTACCTTTAACTCTAATATTCTTTTCTTTGTCCTGCTCTTTGAAACGCCAATAATCTCTGGTTCCTAATAAACAATTATGGTGCTTTAATTCTGACAATGAATGCGGCTGTCCATGTTTCTTTATATAGCCTTCAGAAACACAAACATAATTTGAACGCTGACTAAGTTGTTTTGCTATCAAACTTGAGTCTTGTAATTGGCCTAACCGAATAGCTAAGTCAAATCCACCATCAACAAGATCAACTCGATTATTATTCAACTCAGTAGTTACTTCGATTTCATTATATAAAGCTACGAAATCATTAACTAACGGCAATATTTTTTGCTCTCCGTAAGTCACGGGAACAGAAAGTTTAATTTTCCCTTGAGGGTTGCGTTGTAGATTAGTAATAGCTTGCTCTGCCGTTTCTAATCCATCCAATAGATGGCGGCAATGCTGATAAAACAGTTGCGCTTCCTGAGTTAAAGAAACCTTACGCGTCGTACGATAGAAAAGTTTTACTTGTAACCGTTTTTCTAACGCACTCACTTGACGGCTTACTTGCGCCGTTGAGATCGCAAGATTTTTAGCCGCTAAAGAAAAGCTCTGTGTTTCAGCAACAGCTACAAATTCATTAATACCTTGCCAATTCATTGTTACCACTCAGTAAAAGTAATTTTCATTTTAACTAGATTATCATTAATACAGAAACAAATATAATAGAGTTAAATAATGCTATAAAACTAACAAATGGAGTCGACATGACAGATCAATTTATTAAATCAAAAGCCGCTATCGCTTGGGGCCCAAATCAACCGCTTGTTGTTGAAGAAGTTGATGTAATGCTACCTAGAAAAGGTGAAGTTTTAGTTAAAGTTGTTGCTTCAGGTGTATGCCATACCGATGCATTTACGTTATCAGGCGAAGATCCAGAAGGCTTATTCCCTGTTATTTTAGGTCATGAAGGTGGCGGTATTGTTGAGAAAATCGGTGAAAGCGTCACCAGCGTTAGTGTTGGCGATCATGTTATTCCACTTTACACAGCAGAATGTGGCGAATGCAAATTTTGTCTATCAGGTAAAACCAACCTCTGTAGTGCCGTGCGCGAAACTCAAGGCCGTGGTGTCATGCCAGATGGCACCACTCGATTTTATAAAGACGGCCAACCTATTTTCCATTACATGGGGTGTTCAACTTTCTCTGAATACACAGTCTTACCTGAAATTTCTTTAGCTAAAGTAAACAAAGAAGCGCCACTTGAAGAAGTTTGTTTATTAGGTTGTGGTGTAACAACAGGTATGGGCGCGGTATTAAATACAGCGAAAGTAGAAAAAGGCGATAATGTCGCTGTCTTTGGATTAGGTGGAATTGGCCTATCAGCAATTATCGGCGCCAAAATGGCGGGTGCTAATAAAATCATTGGTATTGATATTAATGAAAGTAAATTTGAACTCGCTAAACAACTGGGTGCAACAGATTGTATTAATCCAAAAGATTACGACAAACCTATTCAAGATGTAATTGTAGAAATGACAGATGGTGGTGTTGAATATTCATTTGAATGTATCGGCAACGTTGATGTCATGCGTAGCGCTTTAGAGTGTTGCCATAAAGGTTGGGGTGAATCAGTGATCATTGGCGTTGCAGGTGCAGGTCAAGAGATTTCGATCCGCCCATTCCAATTAGTAACAGGCCGAGTATGGCGAGGAACCGCATTTGGTGGTGTTAAAGGCCGTTCAGAATTACCTGCAATAGTAGAACGTTATATGGCAGGTGAATTTAAATTAGACGATTTCATTACACATACAATGCCACTTGAAGATATTAATAAATCATTCGATCTAATGCATAGCGGTGAGAGTATTCGAAGTGTTATTCACTTCGATAAATAACCCATGTAAATAAATGATTAAATTTAAAAGCAGCCTTCAAAAGCTGCTTTACTGTTTCTATAGGTAATAATTATGATCCTTAATAATATTAGTGGTAACAAACTATTCGAAGGTTGGCATAAGCAATACAGCCACAAATCTGAAATACTTAATTGTGAAATGCGCTTTGCTATTTATCTGCCTCCTCAAGCTTCGAGCAAAACACCCGTCCCTGTAATGTATTGGTTATCAGGATTAACTTGTAGCGATGAAAATTTCATGCAAAAAGCAGGCGCACAGAAATTAGCAGCTCAACTGGGTATTGCTATTGTAGCTCCCGATACAAGCCCACGCGGTGAAGGTGTTGCAGATGATGAGAATAAAGCCTATGACCTAGGATTAGGCGCAGGGTTTTACGTTAATTCAACACAAGAACCATGGAAGAAGCATTATCAAATGTATGACTATATTGTGAGTGAATTACCTGCTTTAATAGAAGCCAACTTTCCAGTGACAACACAACGAATGATCAGTGGTCATTCTATGGGTGGTCATGGCGCATTAACGATTGGTTTACGTAATCCTGAATTGTATCAATCAATTAGTGCATTTAGCCCTATTTGTAATCCTGTTAATTGCCCTTGGGGAGAGAAAGCCTTTTCAGCCTATTTAGGTAAAAACAAAGCAGATTGGAAAGCTTATGACAGCTGCGAAATATTATCGAAACTCGCTCATCACCAACCAATTTTAATAGATCAAGGTAGCAACGACTCCTTTTTGCAAGAACAATTAAAACCTGAAAATCTATCTACAATTGCAAGTTCAAAGCAAGGCCAATTTACGCTTAATATGCGCGAGGGTTATGACCATAGTTACTATTTCATTAGTACTTATATCGATTCACATTTGAAATTTCATGCTAAAAACTTGGCGTTAATAAAAAATTAAATGAGTAAACTTAACAACGCATAATAAAAGGACAAATGATTGTCGACTATTATCATCAAAATAGCTTAATATGTAAGTATCAAAACGCTTTATTAAATGCATTAAAATTAATGACTTATCACATACATTTCACACAGAAAACAGATAAATATTGATTTTATAATGAGCAAACATTAAAGGCCAAAGTGCTATATTTATTGACTAAATTTGCGCTTGTTCCTACTTTTAGTTAACTCAGTGAACTTAAACAGAACGAGTCACGTATATACCCATCATCATTCAATTGCAAAACACAACAATCTGAATGATAACGGGTATATAGTTTAAATTACGATGATAAGGTTGATCAGATGGTCCAAGAAATTCCGCTACGTTTAGGGGAAAAAGTAATGCCAAAAGCACCCAAAGTGCAGCTTAGTAATGGTGATTACTGCATCCCACAACATTATTTAACTTATCACCATACTTTAGAAAGTGTTGAAGCGCTTATCTGTGATATTGAGTATGATCCAAGGTATGTTGTTTTTGCCACTCAAGATCAAGGCGGTATTTACATTCAAATTGGTGTCGTAGGCCATGATAATTACCATAAAAAATCTACTCAAAAACCTAATGATTTAAAATTATTATTTGGTCGAAAATGGCGTGTTGAATCTGAATTACCTACATCTGAAGTTATTCAAAGCGTTTTTTTAGCAATTAAAAAATCCCGAGAGCATGAAATCCGCGAGCTTTTTAAACTAACGCTAGAAGAAAGCATTACAACACCTTTTAATACTCATATAGATTTGCCTTTAATGGCTGAGTTTTATGATAAAAAACAATGCACTCCTGCGCCTGATATTGACACCTCACCAGAGGAGAAAATAGCGAAAATTTTACCATTGATTACTTATGATCACAGCACAGTAAGCCTTCAGGAAGTACAACAAAGAAGCAATGGATTGTGGCTAGTTGATATTAAAGTCAACCAAACAGAACGTAGCACATTACCTGAAATGGAAAATAGAGTGCTTTATCTACAAGTAGAATCATTAACGCTTAACGGAATTAGCCGCGCTTTAATGCAAGAGTTTGTTCGTCTTAGTGATTTACATGTTGATCAACATTTTAGCTATCAAGGCTTTCATCGTTTTGATCCTGCTATCGACATTGCCGATCTTTCTCAACAAACACGTAAACATGAATTAGCAGCACACTTTGCCAGCGAATTTTCAAAAACCAATCAAGAAGTTGACTTAAAACGTATTCCAACGGTTCAAGCAGGAGCATTAGCTCAAAAACACAAAGATATTATTGAGCAATTTAAATTACAAACTTTATAAAAAGATAGAGGTTTTTCCTCTATCTTCTCCCCTCTTTTTTTAAAAAAGCCATTTTCAACAAAAACAAAGTAACAAAACGTAACCGAAGGTAATGAAGTCTTGGAAAATTTTATATTTTTCAGTCATAACTTCTACTTTTTCTATATCTAAGGTAGTATTTTTTATTACTAGCTGTATTACAAATAGTAACTACTATTAACTCAGTTTAAATTCAAATATCAACTGAGAAATAAGCGAGTAAATATTAAATGAAAATGGGTATAAGAAATCGCGCTAAACAAAATATACAGAGAGAATTATCTCGACACTCATTCATCAATCGCCTTTTAAAAACAATAATAAAGTAGGTATTTAGTATGAATCTATTCAGAAATTTAACGCTATCTTTTAAGATTTCAAGTCTTGTTGTTGTATTAATGTGTTCCTTGCTTTTTGTTTCCATTAACCTCGTCACCAATAGTAGAACCGTTGTTAACGATGTTGTTTTAGATTCTGAAATTAGACAGTTCTATTCCAATATCAATAACGAATGGAAAGATATCTTAAAGGCATATCAATTCACAGAAGACATGGGAATGAGGTTTTCAGCAAGGGCTGTGGAAAAGAAAGATCTAGAAAATGCGACTCAAAAAGTTGAAACCCTACTTAGTCAATATATTGAAGATTTAAAAGACACCAGCCCAGCCCTTGAAAAAGAATGGAATTCAGCACTTCAACTTCCAAAAGAAGAAGGCATTCTTTTTAAAAGAGATTTACTAATAGAGCAAGCAGAACATTTAAATTCAGCACTGGCATCATTAACTGACGTTTGGTTAACGCAAGCGACATTTGTACACCGTAAAAAAGCAGAAAAAGCCGCAGGACAAGCTTTTGAACCCGTTATACAAAGCATTAACGATATTAACTTAATGCATGATCAAGTAGTTGATATACGCTCAAAAGGAATCATTGAAGCAGAAAATAAAATTGTGGTTCAATCGACCATTCTAGCCACAAGCATCTTCTTTATCGTCATTATTTTCTCATTCTTTATGCTGACTCGTTTGAAGAAAGATTTACAGTCCATTGTATCTGTAACCCATTCTCTAGCTGAAGGTGACCTCAGTAAAAGCATTGACGTTGGAAAAAACAACGACGAGATAAGTGAAATCAAACGCTCTGTTTTCAGCATGACAGATAATCTGAACAAAATATTTAAATCCGTGACATCATTAGCTAGTAATCTAGATAAATCTACAGATGGTCTGCTTAATGATAATAAGCAACGAATTGATGATGCCGAGTTTCAACATATAGAAATGGCGAAACTATCAAGCTCTGTTGATGAACTTTATACTGTTTCAACACAATTATCTGAACATGCCGAGAGCACAGTCGCTAAATCAGACAATGCCATTGAATCCGCACACAAAGGTAAAGAGATTGTAGATATCACCATCGCCTCTATTGAAGAGCTTGCCGATGAAATAGATACTTCAGTACAAGCCATTAAAAAGCTAGATACTGAAGCAGATAATATCGCAAGTATTCTTGAAGTTATTAAAAGCATTGCAGATCAAACCAACCTACTCGCACTCAATGCAGCGATTGAAGCAGCACGAGCAGGCGAATATGGACGTGGTTTCTCTGTTGTAGCAGATGAAGTAAGAAACCTAGCACAACGTACACAAGACTCTACAGGTGAAATTCAATCAACCATCGAAACACTTAAGAAGAGTACATTATCAGCGGTATCAATGATCAACCATAGCCACAGTAAATCATTAGAAAGTGTGGCTCACGTATCCGATACAGGTAATGTGATAGATGAAATCAATATGTCTATTGAACAGATCAAAGAGATTTCAAAAGAAACATCATCAGCTGCAATATTACAGAAAAACACATTAGATGAGATACAAACTAACGTGAATGATGTAAACCAAGTTTCTAAAGAAAGTACTAATCGTGCTCATGTATCAATGGCATCAGCTTCTTCTCTTTCAGAACTGAGCCATAAATTATTGAATTCAGTCAGTTACTTTAAATTGAAATAATAAAGATAAACCGTATTGAGAATATGTTTTCAATACGGTTTAAAGAGCTTTTAACTTGCGCTTAAATAACGATACTCTCTAGGAGATATTCCTACCAATTTTTTGAAATAACGCCCCATATGGCTTTGATTTGAAAAACCACACTGTAAAGCAATATCCGATAAACTTTCCTGATCCGCCACCTTACTTATACGTAATTTAACCTGTTCAATTCTAACTGAAAGTAAATAAGCTTGAGGAGTTTGCGCCAAACTTTCTTTAAACATACGACAAAAATGATACTCGCTCAATTGCGCTAACTCAGCAAGTTCAGCAAGATAAACCTGTCGATGAAAGTTTGCTTGCATGTAATCACAAAAACAAAACAATCAATATAAAAACAGTAACTTAAGAAGCCTCAATCAACTAAAAGCAAATTAACAAACACCACAAGGAAACAAAATATTGACAAACACCTACCTACTGTCAACAAAATAAGCACAATAAAATAAAAAAATAAGAGCCTACTTTGACTTTTAAATAAAAAAATTAAAGTTAAATTTAATGTTACTGTTAATATAATACGTATTGCCACCTTGATACTACTAAGCTATTCCGCTTATGCCTCGGCAATAAATAATATAAATCTAATAAAATCAAAGGTTGGAGATTCAATAGTGTCTAATACAATATTAATGGAAGTACTTGATAGTATTAATCCACAATTATTATTAGAAGAAAAAACACTTAAAGCGGCAGTTTCGGCAAATTTACCAATGCAGAGGATAGAAGGGATTGCACTAAAAGCCCATTCGCCAATTAATATTACCCAATACGATTCAGCCCCTTTGCTTGTGTTGATTGGGCTAGATGAAGAATCTCTATCTGCGACACCTTTGTTCGAAAATGCACTTATAAGATGGAAGAATATAAACGCTAATCAATATAATGAAACCCCATTATTTGATACCATTAAGAATAAAATTCCACCAGCACAAATACCACAGCCAGTAGCAGCTGTAACAGCAAGCCATCACTATACAATAGAAGTTCTAAATCTTAGAAGTAAGCTAAATTTACAATGGGAAACTTCTGAATATACTATACAAGTGGTTAATGGTGATTGGGTTTCTAACACTATAGTGCTTCAACTCCTAACTCGAGATGAATAATGATGCAATGTTTTAGCTAATAAACTAGCCAAGCATTTTGTCGGAATGCTCACGGACATAAAACATTTTCTAGCTTAAACTCCACTGCATATTTTACCTCATATAATTAATGGCTTAACAAATAAAGTGAACAACCAAACTCACTAAACGTTCCTCAAATTTTGACTATAAAAACACACTAGCCAATAAAAATGACGGCACTATTAAAAATATTAACCTCTTCAACTTACCAATTTAAAAGAATATGCGAAGGTTTATGAAGTTCTCAAATATAACATTCTCAAAAGAAACACTGTTACAAAATGTATCGCTTGCATGGCCAATGACCTGCAATGCAATATTGATGCAATCTGTCACCATTATCGATTTGTTATTAATCGCTTCACTAGGTGAAACACAAGTCGCCGCCTTTGGTATCGCTGGTGCAATTATCGCTTTCCTTATCGGTATTCAATTTGCCATTGCTAATGGCACACAATTGGTACTTTCAAGAACCGTTGGCGCAGGTAATAAAAAGCATATTGGCTTAGTCATGGCGTCTGCTTGGGTCACCAATCTCAGTTTTTCTGTATTAGCATTAATTACATTACTACTCGTTGGTTCTCCACTAATCGACTTTATCAGTCATGATCCGTTAGTAGCAGCAGAAGCCAAAAGTTATGTACAAGTCGCATTACTTTTACTGCTGTTTTCATCTGCCTCACAGGTTGTCGTTGTTTATTTTAACTCTACTCGTAATACACGTATTCCGCTTTATGGTTTTATGATTGAAATTCCTTGTAATGTTATCTGCAGTATTATTCTTATTCACGGGTTATGGGGAGCACCAGAATTAGGGCTTGCAGGGGCAGCATGGGGAAGTGTAATTGCAATTGTGATCCGTTTTACTTATCTCGCTTATCGCTTTAACCAAGAAAAGCAACGAGGCAAAGTTGAAGGTTTTAGTGTCGTCAATAAAGCATCAGTGATTGAACATATTCAAGAAGTGGTCCCCATCGTCGCTAACTTCATCGTATTATTGACGGGTGCATTATTATTCCAAATGTTATTTGCACAACTTCCAGTTCCTGCTTATGCGGCAATTACATTAGTGTTACCTTGGATAAAAATAGGCTCTATGTTTGCAAATACATGGACGCAAGCAAGTACTATTATTGTTAGCCAACAAATAGGAAAAAAAGAATTCACTGCTATTCCCCCTTTTGTTTACCAATCACTCTTTGTTGCGCGAATAATATCGTTTTTTATATTACTTATTTTCTATACTTTTAGTGAATTAGCGCCAGCGATCTATCCTAATTTATCTGAAGCAACCATTATTGCATTGGCGACTATTGCACCTGTTTATATCATTCTTCCACTAGTTCGCACTAATAATATGTTCTGCGGCAATATGATACGGGCAATGGGCGATAGTTATTTAATTGTCCGTATCAACATCATTACACAATGGATCATTTCGTTACCTTTATGTGCGTTAATGATTTACCTTGATGCACCTCTATATGTTGTATTTGGAATCATGTTATTTGATGAAGTATTAAAATGGCAGCCTTTCAGAAAAACCCTAGCAAACCGTTTGAAGTTTTACGAAAATTCAAAACAGGTTAAAAGCGAATAAATACTTATTTAGTCATCTAAATTTATACTTAGATTCTCACAATAAGGGCACCATTCTATTAGAAATATATATAATTTCTTATCGTGAACACTACAAATTAAAACTTATCGTTTTATCAAAAATGGATAATTCCATTTAAATGAAATATGATGACCGCAATTATTTAAGGAGAAGTACATGGGATTTTTTGACAAATTAGTTGGCGAATTTATAGATATCATCGAATGGTTAGATGACTCAAACGATACTATGGTTCACCGTTTTGAACGTTACGGGAATGAAATAAAAAATGGCGCTCAACTGACCGTTCGAGAGTCACAAGTAGCTGTATTTGTTAATGAAGGTAAAATTGCTGATGTTTTCCAACCAGGAAGATATAAACTTGAAACCGCAAATTTACCAGTACTCTCTACATTACAAGGCTGGAAATACGGTTTTAGCTCTCCCTTCAAGGCAGAAGTTTATTTTGTAAATACAAAACGCTTCACCGATTTTAAATGGGGAACTAAAAACCCAATCATGTTGAGAGATGCTGATTTTGGACCAGTAAGACTCAGAGCTTTTGGTTCATATTGCCTTAAAGTCTCCGATGCCCCTCTTTTTCTTAAAGAAATTGTTGGTACAGACGGTGACTTCAGCTCGGATGAAATCGCTAGCCAACTTCGTAATATCGTTGTAGCAAGATTTTCAGATGCATTAGGTGAAGCAAAAATTCCAGTATTAGATTTAGCCTCTAATTATGATGAATTAGGCGATTTTATTAACAACAAAATCGCCCCTGAATTTCAAGAGTACGGCTTAGAGCTTTCTAAGCTATTAGTTGAAAACATTTCATTACCAAAAGCCGTAGAGGAAGCAATTGATAAAAGATCGTCAATGGGTGTAATAGGAGATTTAAACAAATACACACAATTTCAAGCAGCCAACTCAATGGAAGCGGCAGCAAATAATCCCGGAGGTACAGCAGCCGGTGGAATGGGAATGGGAATGGGTTTTGCAATGGCAAATCAAATGGGACAATCCATGGGAGGGCAACAAACTCAGCAAGCTCCAGCACAACAAACAGCAACACCTCCACCACTTCCCTCTTCAGTGACTTTCTTTATGGCTGTAAACGGAGCACAAACGGGTCCTTTTGACACCAATACTCTTTCACAAAAGGCCACTTCAGGTGAACTTAAGCGTGAAACCTTAGTGTGGAAAGAAGGCATGGCAGCATGGACTGCAGCAGGCGAAGTTGCAGAATTAAGCAATCTTTTTGCTCAAGTTCCACCACCAATTCCAATGTAGTCAGCAATACTGTTTATCAGAACAAGGTCGAATAAAGTATGAGTAACGAAGTAGATAAATTTCCATGTAGTAACTGTGGTGCTGATTTAACATTTAAACCTGGGACGTCGCATTTAACTTGTCCCTACTGCGATACTGAAAATATCATTGATGCACCAATAGATAATATAGAGATCAAAGAAAAAGACTTTAATAAAGCGATTAAACGCTTACAAGAACAAGAATCAGCAGGTGAAACTGTTGATATGATTATTACAAAGTGTAACACCTGTGCAGCAGAAGTCGCCTTAGAAGAAAACCAAACCAGTGGCGAATGTGCTTTCTGTGGGTCTGCAATTGTGGCGGTTGGTAAATCAGCAAAAGTACTCAAGCCAGAATCGTTATTACCTTTCAAAATTAACAAGAATGAAGCCGCAAGCAACTTTAAACTTTGGCTTAAAAAGCTTTGGTTTGCACCTAATAAGTTAAAAGAATATGCACGAATGGATGGTTTAAAAGGTATTTACACTCCTTTTTGGACCTTTGATGCAAACACTGAAACTTATTATCGAGGACAACGTGGTGATTACTACTACACGACCGAGTCTTATACGGAAACTGTAGATGGTAAATCAGTGACTAAAACTCGACAAGTCAGACATACAAGGTGGCGCAGTGCATCTGGTCATGTTCGAAATAACTTTGATGATTTACTTGTGCATGCATCAGAGCGTATGGAAGAGAAATACGTTGATAAGCTAGAGCCGTGGGATCTTGATAACCTTGAAGTGTTTAATAGCTCATATGTAGCAGGCTTTCAGGTTGAAAGTTATTCTGTCGGTTTAGAAGGTGGTTTTGTTGTTGCGAAGAAAAAAATGGATCCAACAATAAATTCAACAATACGCCGCGATATTGGTGGAGATGAACAGAGAATTATATCTGAGCAAACCGCTTACCATGATGTAAAATTTAAACATATTTTATTGCCGGTATGGATGAGCGCCTACAACTTTAAAGGTAAGGTTTATCAGTTTATGGTGAATGCGAGAACCGGTGAAGTTCAAGGTACAAGACCTTATTCCGTGTTTAAAATTACAGCCGCCGTTATTGTTTCTGCAATAGTGATTGCTGGCGCCGTTTATCTTTATAAAATGAACGCATAAGTACTTTTAATTAAGGGATTGTTAATTAACAATCCCTTAATTAATTCTTAAATTCACGTAGTAAATGCAACTTAGCAAACATTTAACAATTCAATTTTTTTATCTATAGCCATCTCTTTAATACACACTTCTGTAAATTGCTTAATGTGTCTTTTAGACGCTCTGTTTTTAAAATACATATTAAGTTCCAAAGAAATAGAAAGATCAGAAATCGGAATATATTTGCATTCTGCAGGGCAAATATAACGAGTCAGTTCAGGCACAATTGACACACCTAAACCAGATGCAACCAAGGTAATTAGATTGCGCATATTTTCAGCATGCCCATTAATAATAGGGATAAAACCGCTGCTTTTACAACTTAAAATAATTTTATCATAAAGCTCTGCTGCATCCTGTCTCTTAAATAATATTATTTTTTCTTGAATAAGATCTGATAAAACAAGTGAAGAGCGATTTGCTAATGAATGCTGGCTTGGCACCATAGCGACCATTTTATCCGTATAGAGATGTCGCTCAAATAAAGCATGCGGCTCTATATCCGCTAACTGCCTACAAAAAGCAATATCTATTTTATTATTTTGTAGCGCATCAAATTGTTGTGGGGTGGTCATTTCCAATAATTCTAATTTTACATCTGGATATAAACTTGAATATATTTTAATCATTCGAGGTAAAAACTCAGCACATGCGGATGCGAGATAACCAATGTTAATAGACTTAGTATTAATTCCACTAATTGATCTTAATTGCTCGATAACCTTTACATCATTATTAATGATTTTAGTACCTTCGATTAACAGGCACTTTCCGGCTTCCGTTAACTCCACTCCATGTGTGGTACGCACTAAAAGTTTTACGCCAACGCACCTTTCCAATTCAGAAATCTGTCTACTCACTGTCGGTTGAGTGGAATGTAATTGCTTAGCAGCCAAAGAAAAGTTCTTAAGCGTTGCGACTGCAATAAAGCTTTTAAGTGTTTTGATTTCCAAAAGGCAACCTATACAAACTATGTATTATGGTTATACGTTAATCTCATTTCTCAAGTTATTCAATTCACTATATCTTTCTTGTGGGTTAAGTCTCAAACACAAGTCGTAACTTTGTAAAAATAGAGAGCCTAGTAATTAAATCAAGACAACAATAAAGACCTTAAAATTTATTCAGTCTAAAGTGATGAATTAAGAGTAAACCCGAAGCCTGTAATAAGTTTATATTTGTGCATATGACTATAAATATAAACCTATTTAAAAATACATTGAACTCATTAGATAAAGCAGAAGTTATTTTAATTATTTTTTAAGGAGAAACCCGTGCTCCAATATATATTACGACGTTGTTTAATATCGATACCGACACTCATCATTATATCGATTGTGTCATTCATACTCATTCAGCTTCCCCCTGGTGATTTTGTTGATGCCTATATTTCTGAAAGATTAATTGTTGATGGTTCAATCAATGATGTAGATGCACTAAGAGCAAGTATTCAAGCTGAACTAGGGATTAGTGACAGTATGATAGTCAACTATTTTAACTGGATCAGCGGTTTTCCAAAGGGCGATTTTGGTTATTCATTTCAACACCAAAAACCAGTTAGTGATTTAATTTGGGGAAAATTAGGCCTCACCTTTTTAATTACATTTGTAACACTTGTTTTTACATTAATAACAGCATTTATTACTGGTATCATCTCAGCAATGAAGCCCTATACGCTTTTTGACTATATTGTCAGTTTTTTTGGTTTCTTAGGACTAGCCGTACCAAATTTCCTGCTCGCATTATTATTAATGTATCTTTCACTTGATTGGTTCGGAACTCCTTTTTCAGGGCTATTCTCTCCAGAATATCTTAATGCTCCTTGGAGCATGGACAAATTATGGGATGCGCTCAGCCATATATGGATTCCTGTTATTGTTGTAGGCACAGCAGGTACAGCAAGCCAAATACGAATTATGCGTGCAACCATGATGGATGAATTACACAAGCCTTATGTAGATACAGCGCGTTCGAAAGGCTTACCAACCTACAAAGTCATTCTCAAATATCCAGTTAGACATGCGGTAACGCCACTTGCATCAACCATTGGTTGGCAGCTTCCAGAACTTGTATCGGGTAGTGCGATCGTCGCGATTGTACTCAGTTTGCCAACAACTGGACCTTATTTATTACAAGCTCTTCAAGGTCAAGACATGTATTTAGCAGGTACTTTTTTAATGATGTTAGCAGTACTGACAATCATTGGTACGCTGCTTTCTGACATTATTCTTGCGTTGTTAGATCCACGTATTCGTCTTTCTTAAGGAATTACCATGACATCTACAAATACTACTGTTCCTGATTTCTCTGAAGCAGATTTAGAAAAACAACAAAAAGGTAATGACATTTTCTATGCTTCTAAAAAACGTTTGATGTGGCTTAGATTCAAACAACATAAAGTTGCGTTATTTAGCGCGATCATGATCATATTATTCTACTTTGTTGCCATTTTCGCTCACTTTTTTAGCGTACAAGACATTAATAAATTTAGCGCAAAGTACACATATGTATCTCCTACTGAGATTCATTTTGTTGATAATGAAGGTGACTTCACTTGGCCTTATATTAAAAATATCACTCGTAGATTAAATATGGAGACGCTTGAGTTTGAATATACTACTGGCGAAGAAACTTATCCGATTAAACTTTTTCACCGAGGTTACTCTTATATGTTTCTAGGGCTTTTTGAAAGTAACCTTCACTTAATTGGTGTTGATGATGGAGGTGTTTTATTCCTAATGGGATCCGACAAATTAGGCCGAGATATATTTAGTAAGGTCGTCCATGGAGCAAGAATTTCACTTTCAATTGGTTTAATTGGTGTATTTCTGAGTTTGATATTTGGGACAATTTTAGGTGGAATTTCAGGGTTCTACGGCGGAAGAACCGATACATTAATTCAACGAGTCATTGAAATACTAATGTCTTTCCCATCGATTCCATTATGGATGGCACTCGCAGCATCTCTCCCTCCTCAATGGTCTCCATTGGTTGTATATTTCATGATCACTTTAATTTTATCACTCATTGGATGGACTGGTATTGCACGGGTCGTACGCGGTATCGTGATGCGTTTGAAAGAAGAAAAATATACCGAAGCAGCACTACTTTCAGGTGCAAGTAACTTTTATATTATTCGTAAACATTTACTCCCAGGGGCAACAAGTTTCATTATTGCACAAGCAACATTAAGTATTCCGGCCATGATCATTGCGGAAACATCATTAAGCTTTTTAGGCATAGGCCTGCGCCCGCCGGTTGTAAGCTGGGGGGTATTATTACAAGAAGCACAAAGTGTAACTGTTATTGCTAATAATCCTTGGGTACTTTATCCCGCCTTATTTGTGATTGCAGTTGTATTATTTTTTAACTTCCTTGGTGACGGTCTACGTGACGCTGCTGATCCATACATGAATAGAGCTTAAATTATGCGTAAAAAACTACTTGAATATAAAAACGTTGCCGCTCAGTTCAATACTATTGAGGGACAAACCAATACACTAAATGATATTGACCTCACCATTTATGAAGGCATGAGTCTTGGTATTGTTGGTGAATCAGGCTGTGGTAAAAGTGTGACCGCACGCCTCCCTATTCGTTTACTACCAGAGCCAATGTTTAAAATAACTAATGGCGACGTAATTTATCATCGCGACGATAAACCATTTGACGTACTTAGCGTAAAACAAAATGGTAAAGAGATTAATAGAATCCGTGGTAAAGAAATATCCATGATTTTTCAAGAGCCAATGAGTAGCTTAAGCCCTATTCATACAGTCGGTAGTCAAATGCGTGAATTAATCATGCAACATTCCGATATGAGTAAAGAGCAAGCTAAAGAACATGCTATCAATATGCTAGAACGAGCACGCGTACCTCGTGCCCGAGAAGTTTACGATGATTATACCTTCCAATTATCTGGAGGTATGCGCCAACGCGTTATGATTGCGATGGGGGTAAGTTGTAGCCCTCGTCTACTCTTTGCAGATGAGCCTACAACAGCATTAGATGTGACTATTCAAGCGCAAATATTAGGTTTAATCAAAGATATACAACGCGAAGAAAACATGGCATTAGTGCTGATCACTCATGATCTTGCAGTCGTGGCGAATATGGTTGATGAAATCGCCGTATTTTATCTTGGTTATATTGTCGAACAAGGCACAACCGATCAGGTGTTAAAAACACCTAAACATCCTTACACCAAAGCATTAATTGATTCAATTCCAACGCTTCATACCAGCGAAGCGCTAAAACCAATCAAAGGTAGCATACCAGACCCTTATACTAAAATTACAGGCTGCCCATTTTGGATGCGTTGTGACAAAGCGACAGATCAATGTCGTCAAGAAGTCCCTCCTTTTTTTTCACATGAAAATGACCATAAAGTCAGATGTTTCGAGGCATAAATCATGAACGATAACACAACACCATTAGTTGAAGTTGAAGGGCTACAAATGCACTTCAGTATGAAAGGAGGCGCATTTAGTCGTCGTGCAGGTGTCATCAAAGCCGTTGATGGAGTAGATTTTAAAATATTTCCTAATGAAACATTTGGTTTAGTTGGTGAATCTGGCTGCGGTAAAACCACTGTAGGCCGAGCCATTTTAAAAGCAATGCAACCAACATCAGGAAAAGTAATTTACAACAGTAAAAACGGTGGGAAAATTGATCTTGTGCCGATGACAAATAAGGAGCTTCGTCCATTTCGCCAAGAAATACAAATGATATTTCAAGACCCCTATTCATCGCTTTCACCACGAATGACGGTTCAACAAATTTTAGAAGAACCACTCAGATTAGCTGGCCATGCCGATAAAGAGTATTTATATGAGCAAGCAAAAGAAATGATCCAACAAGTTGGATTGAGAAGCTCACATTTAATGCGTTACCCACATGCATTTTCAGGTGGACAACGTCAACGAATTGGCATTGCCCGCTCATTGATAACCCGCCCTCGATTCATTGTGGCAGACGAGGCCGTCAGTGCATTAGATGTGTCTGTTCAAGCACAGATTTTAGAAATTTTAGCTGAGCTTAAAAATAAATTTAATTTGTCTTATTTATTCATTTCACATGATTTAAGTGTTGTGAAATACCTTTGCGACCGAGTAGGTGTAATGTATTTAGGACGAATTGTAGAAGTCGCACCAACAGATATTCTATTTAAAACACCTTTACATCCCTATACCGAAGCGTTAATGCATGCAATACCTGACATTAACGAACGACAAATTCGTAGCGACATCCTGGCAGGAGAAATTCCTGATGCAGCCAACCCACCATCTGGCTGTGCCTTCCATAATCGCTGTAAATACGCCAAAGATAAGTGTCAAAGTGAAACACCAAAACTGCGGGAGTTTACAGACACTTTCAATGGTAAAGAGATCTTCAGACAAAGTGCTTGTCACTTTGTTGAAGAGATATACTACAAATAATGATAAGGAAATCAGATGAAACGTAAACTTATAGCAATGGGCCTATTAATGGGCTCACTCAACACATGGGCTTACCAAGAGGCCCCATCATTAACAACTTTAGTTAATAAAGGTGAACTTCCCTCTGTAGACAAACGATTACCAGATAACCCAATGGTCATTACACCACTTAATGAAGTAGGAAAATATGGTGGTATTTGGCGTCGTATAGAGCCTAACTATCAATTCCATGAATGGAGTAATGAACCACTTGTTACACTGGATGACAAACAAGAATATGTACCAAACTTGGCAGAGTCATTCGAGTTATCCGCAGATAAACGCACTTATCGTTTCACATTACGTAAAGGTATGAAATGGTCTGATGGCGAACCATTTGATACCGAAGATGTTGACTTCTGGTATAACAATCTAGAATTAAATTCAGACCTTGAACCTAGTGTTAAGTCATTATTTTCATCTGGTGGTGAACCAGCAAAACTGAAAATCATAGATAAGCAAACTTTTGAATTAACTTACAAAGAAGCGAACCCAAATTTTATCGAAATGCATTTACGCTCAACAATGGAATTCCGTCTTCCACAAAGCCCTAAACACTACCTAAAGGACTACTTGCCTGGTTTTGTGTCAGACAGTGAACTTGAGAAAAAAGTGTCAGATGCAGGCATGACTGACTGGCGTCAATTATTCCACAACCGTTGGAATACACGTGCGAATACCAATCCTGATTTACCCGTTCTTTATACTTGGGTTTACAATACCGATCCTCAAGAACTACAACAACAAGCAATACGTAACCCATACTACTGGAAAGTTGATACTGCAGGAAATCAATTACCTTATATTAATGGCATGTCTTGGCCCCTCACTGCAGAGCCACAAGTTAGGATCTTAAAAGCGCTTGCTGGTGAAGTAGATATGGATCGCATTTCAAAATTAACAAGTGATTTCACCGCATTAAAGAAAGGCGAAAAGCAAGGTAAATACAAAACTCGTATGATGGAATTAGATGATCACGCAAACATGTTAGTGCTTTTTCCAAACCAAGATTATGATGGTGAAGATAAAGAAGTTCAACGCTTAATGAGGTCTAAAACTTTCCGTCAGGCACTGTCCATTGGTATTGATCGCGATACTTTAAACCAGATTCTTGGCATTGGTTTATCAACACCTGCTCAGTCTGTTATTTTACCATCATCTCCTGGTGGTAGCGTTGAAACAAGCTCTGCTTATACTAAAACTGATTTAGCTAAAGCCAATGAAATGCTAGATGCATTAGGTTTAACAGAGCGAGATAATGAAAAATATCGTTTAGGAAAAGACGGAAAAAATTTAACTTTCTTAGTCCATTTTCAAGCAGGACGTAAGATCAGTGAAGAGGGGGCAATTCTTCTCAAAGCTGACATGGACAAACTAGGCCTTCGTTTTATCATGCGATCAGATGAAAAGAGTTACTTTGAGCAAATTCGTCGTGGTGGTGATTATCAAATGGTATTGCACAACAATACCTCTGGTTTAAACCCATTATTTGGAGCAAATAACTACTTCCCTGTTATGTCTGCAAATAACTTTGCACCTAAACAATCTGCCTACTATCTTTCAAGTGGTCAAAGTGGTGTAAAACTAACGCCTGAGATGGCGACGTTAGCTAAGTATTATGAAGAGCTATTGAATGAAGCTGATAAAAAAGTGTTTGCGAAAAAAGTAAATGAAGTAATGAAACTACATGCTGAAAACTTATGGGCAATTGGTTTATTACGTTATACAGCTTCTCCTGCAGTTGTTAGTAACCGTATGAAAAATGTCCCTAAAAAACTTTACTCTGTTTACAAAAGTCCGTTCTATCACAATAAAGAGCAGTACTATATATCAGAATAAACAAAGGAAAACCATGAGCTTATTCTATATTGAGTAAGCTCCCTTTTTTAAAAAATAATAATTCCAATAAGTATATTAGCGAATAATTAATAATGTATTTACTGGAATTACTATTAACTTTTGGAGTCGATAAATGTCAGTTCAAAAAAAGCATGGTGGCGAATTAAGTGATGAAGAATTTCGAAAGTTCACACTCTATTGCAATCAAAGCAACAATTATCATGATGATACGAAACGAGCACAAATACTTGGGCAAAACGGAGAAGACGTCAGAATATCTCCAGGAGCCATTGTTCGGATTAAAGGGAATCAAATTGGTAAAAAGTCCTACGTAGGATTATACAGTTATATCAATGGAGATATCCGCATAGGAGAAAATGTATTAATTGGGCCCCATGCTAATATTGTTGGCTCAAATCACTTATTCAGATCCGAAGACAATTTTTTCAGTGGAAGAACAGATGAAATTACAGGTAGAGTGATCATCGAGGATGGAGTTTGGTTAACAGGTGGAGTAACGGTTACACCTGGTTGTCGTATTGGAAAATGTTCATTGATCTGCGCAAATTCAGTTGTTACTAAAGATATTCCAGCTTACTCAATAGCAGCAGGAACGCCAGCGAAAATTATTGGTTACATTGATCCTAAAACAGGTGAATATCAATGGTTTAAGAAAGGAGATAAAAATGCTTAATCTTGCTAGAACGCATGACTTTCAAGTTCATTTATCGCCTAGCCCACACTACCCTGCAGCGGTAAATCCACCTAGCTTTAATTGGCCTGAGAACATCGAATCTCAACAATACAAATTAGAATTAAAAAACATTTCAAGTGGAGAGAAATGGAATTGGACGCATGTAAATTCCCCTATGCAACTTCCTTATCAGCTTCCAAAAGGAAATTATCAATGGCGTTTAGTCACTTTACCAAACGAAGAAGAAACTTCTGAATGGATTGACTTTAAGATAACAGTACAACATTCAAATTACGTGCCTCCTACTGCAGAAGAATTGTTTGAACTTTGCGATGGCCGTGAACAATGGCTGATGTATTTTGATGAAGATATTGAAACGATCCAAGAAAATTCCAAAGAGAGTTACAACAAACTAAAACAAACAGCATCCCTTTCTATTCCGTTGTCTAAAATCGGTTATCCAAAACATTACCAACGCGGCCAAGAAGAAGGAAAGCGTGAAGCAATAGCCAACGCAAGATTATGGATTGACCGTGATTTAATGACTCATACTCTCCTATATAAAATATGGGGAGAGGAGTCGCATGGTAAAGAAGCCATAAACAGACTTTTATTACTCGCAGAATGGAGTCCTGAAGGTCCGGCTTCTTTACTGCGACCTTGTACATGGGGGGATGAAGTGGGCTGCTCGTTAGCACGTAACCTATTTCTTGCGTACCACTGGTTAAGTCCACTATTAAACGAGAATGAGAAAGACTTTTTTATAAAACCCATGTTAGTTAGAATTGCTCGACAAATTGTTATTCGGCTTGAACAGGATAACTTCAAACAATATCCGGGACACTCTCACACATCACGATTACCCGCATATTTAGGGCTTGCTGCATTAGCGCTTTACCGTGAACATGATAGAAAAGAGTGCGAGCAATGGTTAACTGAAACGTTAACAATATACCGAGGCATTTTCCCATTTTATGGGGGAATTGATGGTAGTTGGGTAGAAGGTGCATTTTATGCATCGACTTATAGTAAATGGTTTCACCCATTATTTTTAAGTATCGAACGATTATCTAATTTCTCATTTTACGAGCATCCTTTCTATAAAAATTTTGTTCATTTTGCTCGTGACTTCATAATATCAGAGCAAAATATCCACCCTTTTGGCGATGGGTTTTGGTGCCGTAGAGACGGTAAAGAATGGCCTGGATTTTTTTCACAAAATCCATTGAGAATTTATGCAGCAAGATTTGGTGATAAAGAAGATTTTCAACAATCCATTGCCCTAGAAAATGCGATCACAGATTATCGATTACACCTGCTGGACATAGTACCAACGATTAAACAAATCGAATTTAATAAAGCAGTTCAAAGTAAAAGTTTAACGAAGAAAAAACAAGCAGAACAACACTCTCTTGACCATTATTATGCCCATGCTGGTCTGGGAAAATCAGTTCAACAACAGATGTCGCTTTACTATCGAGCAAGTGCGTTTGGCAATAGTTCTCACCGTCATGCAGATCAAGGTAATCTTGGTTTTTTTGATAAAGGCACTGGCATCCTAATACCAACAGGAAGTTATGGATATCGTTTTGGCAGTAAACATCATAGTCAATGGACACGCCAAACCACGGCTCATAATCTCCCATTGGTCGATGGGAAAGGGCAAAAACTTGATGATCAAAGAGCGATCGCTCAAGTGATTCAAAATAAAAACAGATCAAACTATCAACTTGTTACTTTAGATTTAAGCCAATCTTACTCCCCCCCCCTTAAATGTTTTTATAGAACATTAATATTAATTAAAGAGTACGGACTGATCATTGTTGACTCAATCGTATTAACTGAAAATAAAAGAGTGAATTGGCGTTTACATAGCCCATTAACAACAACATTAAATGAAGGAAAAAATACAGTATTACTGTCTGATACAAACTCTGACATAGAACAATACCAATGTAATTTATTAAACTATTCTAATGTAGACATAACCATAGAGCATGGATACGAAGGAGAACTAAGCCTACCAGAAAGAGCAATAGAATCTGATGCAAACAAAGAGATCTCTCATTTTGATTGGGAGTTACCACCAAGCAAAGAACATAACTTAGTTGTATGCTGTATTCGAAATACCATGACTTTACCTGAAGTGATAAACGATTCAAATGGAGTAACTACTCAGTTAAAAGTACAAGGTCAAAGGATTCCAATTTTTGAATAAAAATTCAAATAAAGCTAAAGTGATACATAATTTTGCTATCACTTTAGCTCTACTATAAAAAATATAACATTCAGATACCTATCTCAAACAAGTACTAACAACGGTGCAATTTCTATTTAAACGATTGTGCCATATTAAAAATCAATAATATTATCTATTTCAATTCAATACGATCATTCATTTTAATAAGCACGATTCAATGGCGCCAATGCTCCATCTTTAGGATCGATACCAAAAAACCAATCAAACCGTTCCAATTCAGAAATACATACAACAGCCGTATTTATATTAGTGTGTTTTGATAGATAATAAAAAGACCAATTTTCAGGTGGCTTCACCTTGAAAATTTGTTCAGCTTGAGGTGTTAATCCAATTAACCATTGCTGCTCTCCTTCTTCCAATATCACCAATAAAATAGTTTCTTCTTCATAGTACCGAGCTGTTCGTATATCTGCCTCTGCTGTCCAAGAAAAGTCACTTCCATCGAATAAAAAATTTAATCGTTCGTTTTTCTATTATTTTAGGAATCATTTATTCACTTTCTCATCATGTAAATTATTAACAGATATTACATCAATCAACATAAAATAAAAGCCTGATACATAAACCGCTATCTCGACTAAATTAATTGAACCAAGTATTTATTAAGTTATATATAAAGAAACAGTAAAGAAATAAAGCCAAGTTTATTTATTTAAAAATTTATACCTATTATGCGAATCTAGGCAGATTCAAGAAAGGAGTTTTTGACAGTTCAAAAGTTAAACGTTATTGTTTCAATGTATTTTAAATTTACTTAAGCCGCATCCGCAAATTACCTTCCTCTAGACGAATAAAGAATCCATTTATGCAACCCAAAATATTTTCAGAATTAAACGCGACATTATTATCAAAAATAAAAAAGATGTTCTTATCTGCTTATAGCGTAGAATCAATGCTCGATGTCTTATTGTCAGAAGAATCAAATAGTAAGCTCTATCAATTTTATCTTGAAGCTGTATTTGGTGAGAAATTAGAAGGCAGCATTTACCTTTCACAATGGCAAAAAGAAACACATGCATCACGTTTAGAAATTTTACAATATTTAGAAGCTCACGCCAAAAAAATTAGAAAATGGCATAACAAAATGGAAGATAGAATCAAAGGCGCACTCGTTGGATTAGCCTGCGGTGATGCAGTAGGCACTACATTAGAATTCAAAGCAAAAGGCACCTTTGAGCCACTTACCGATATGGTGGGTGGAGGTCCATTTAATTTAAAGGTAGGCCAATGGACAGACGATATGTCTATGGCTTTATGCCTTGCCTATAGTTTAGTTGAACAACAGGAGTTTGATCCGGTAGACCAAATGGATCGTTATTGTCGTTGGTATCAAGATGGTTATATGAGCAGTAACGGAGATTGCTTTGATATTGGCATTACCGTTTCACAAGCTTTACAAGATTATATAAATAACGGTAATCCTTTTAGTGGTTCTACCGACCCTTACTCTTCGGGTAACGGGTCAATCATGCGCTTAGCCCCGATCCCTATTTTCTATCATCACAACTATGATGACTGTATTAAATATGCAGGTGAAAGCTCGCGCACGACTCATGCTTCAGCTGAATGTATTGATGCTTCAAAATTATTTGCAAGCTTGATCTTTAATGCCTTCACCGCTGAGACTAAATCAGCTATTTTTGAAAACAATCAATATGAACCTCATTGTGAAAAAATTATCGCAATTAAAAACAGAGAATTTATAACGCTAGACTACGACCAATTAACAGGAAGTGGTTATGTTGTAGAGTCATTAATATCGGCACTTTGGTGTTTTATTAATGGCAATTCATTTAAAGAATGTATTTTATTAGCTGCGAACATAGGCAATGATGCAGATACCACCGCCGCAATTTGTGGGCAAATTGCAGGGGCATATTATGGTTTCACTGAAATCCCAAAAGAATGGCGAAATCAAATCACGATGGCAAAAGAAATTGAACAACTAGCACTTTCACTATTTATAAATGAACACGATTAGAATAAAACATTAACACATTGATTATTGGAGCCATTAACATGCAACCGAAACAATACTGCCCAATCTGCAATAACGAAACTGAATACAACCAGCGACACCCTAATTATGTTTGTCGCTCATGCAATAAAAATCCAGTAGATGAAAATGGCAGAGGTTTACTTTTTTCAAACATAGACTTATCTGGTGGATTTGAAGCAAAATATGCAGACACAAAAGAAGTCAGTGAAAACCACATTGCTTATGGCCATATTTGTTATATACAAGGGGTTGAATGCTGGGCAACAGAATACCGTTTTGGTGGCATTGTCATCGAGCCTATGGACGAAGAGCGCCGAGCAATTATAAATAGAATTAAAGGGAAGAAGTAAAAAGAACAACTCCCTCTTAACCACAGGCTTTAGAGTTGTTCAACCTTAAAGCCTTGTTGTTTCAATAAATATAATAGCCCTTCTTTCCCACCCAAGTGCATCGCACCAACCATCACAAACTCAATGCTTTCACTGCTCATTAAACTAGGCAGTACTTGCATCCAATTATTATTTCTATCAACCACTAAAGCTTTATACATAGCAGGAGTATCTACTTTCATTTGCGAGACTAATGGAATATTCAATAACGCATTAAGATCGCCATTTCGCCATGTCGTTTTCATTGTGTTAATAAAATCAGGTAAACGTTCAATATCTTTTAGCGCCATCGCAATCGCTTGGTTAGGCTCCAGTAAAGACATAGAGGCTAACGCTGTTAACTGCTCATCGGGCGTTTCTAAACTAGCAATAGCTTTTTTATCCTGTAACGCACGGTGGTTAAAGTGCATATCTACACCAAACTCACCAGTCATGCCTAACCGCTGATATTCCATAATAGATAACACTAAAGCCACGCCCCAAGGTTGAAATGTTGAGAAATTAGCAATCGCAATATCACGTGTTGCCAGAAACTTTTCTAATTCAGCATAGGTTTCAGGCGTTAGCTCACTCGCCAAAGTTCGACCATCATTATAAGTCATGGTTTGTAGCATTTTAGATTGGTATTGCGGCGTTCCTACTTCTGCGAGATCTGTTTCAAAGATCACGGAATCGGCATCATTATAAGCTGTCATAAACTCATCAGGTAAAGGGTGATCGCTCGCAGTTAATACATGAATAGTACCACCAAGATAAAAATAACTTCCTCCCTTACTCACCTTCCAAACTGAAGATTGTGCATAAACACTTTGAGCAAATAGATTAGCAGCAACAAAAATAACTAATAAGCAGGTTTGTTTAAATTTAATTAAATTTTCCATGTTGACCTTCAAGTAATGTTTTAAATTATTTTTCTGGGCGATCACTTCAAAAACACTTTTGATAACACTTCTAATAAGTATTCATTAAAAGTAAATGATGCGAAGTAAAAATAATAAACGAATAAAGCTGATAGTCACTTTTTTTGTTTTAGAAAACACGTTTGTGATACTTTATTAAAAAGAAACTTATACTGATTACATTTTACTAATTTGATTCATTCGTTTTTGAAGCTCTTTTTCAGCCTTATTACGATCATAGGGTTTCATATTTTTCCATGTTTGACACTCCGGCCGAGTACGAGCGCAACCTAAGCACCAGCCTTTCGGTCCAGAAAAATCACAGCGTTCTATACAAGGGCTTTTGTGCTTTTTCACTCTATTTCACTCTCAGTTAATAGTCGTTAGCAAGTTTATAATTCATCTAAGGTTTGCTCGACACTCTCTTGCAATTGGCGTAGACGATTGAGTTCCTCAAAAATACGTTGCTCTAAGTTCTTAAAATTAAGCGGTAAAGTACGCTCGCAAATACTGTAGCCTTTGCCAATAGTTTGATATCCCTTCCAGCTTTTGATGCGCCCACTTTCTCGCTCTAAAAATTTATCAATAAACTCAGATTGTTGTGGGCAATCTTCCTCTGCATGCATACAAATTGGAAAAGATTTCTACTTAATTTGAGGCGCTTCAATATAAGTCTCAAAATGAACTCCCCCTTGATTATGATTATGCCAACTTGATTTATAAAGTTGTAGATAAGGACCGCGGTTGTATATCTCCCAACCATCGTCAAACCAATTGGCATTTCGTAATAACTTTTCTAAATTTCGGAAAATATTTTTTATATCTTTCATAACGTAAAACCATTTTTATCATTGATTAATAGCGCGTTGACAGAGCACTTCTAATTCAAAGCCTCTTCTTAGGATCTTTTATTTGCAGGTAAAGTCTAGCTACAATAAAACGTTATACCATAACATAGTAGTTTTTAAGCATACGTTTTAAAGCCGAATTAAAATGATGACATAAAAAAGGCGCCACGTTAAAGCTGTGACGCCCATTAAAAGATAAACTTAACACTTACTTACAATGCAGCAAATGCCATCGCAACTTTGTCTAAGTTAGCTTGATTTAAACCAGCTAAACACATACGACCGCTAGCAATCAAGTAAATACCATGCTCATCTCGAAGCTGATCAACTTGTTGTTCAGTAAACCCAGTGTAACTAAACATGCCTTTTTGCGTGATCAGAAAATCGAAGTTTTTATCACCCGCTAAAACAGTTAATTTGTCATGCAAACTATGGCGCATAAAGTCAATACGAGAGCGCATACCTTCCACTTCAGACAACCACTTCTCATTCAACAAGTCATCATTAAGTACAGATGAAACTAACACTGCACCATGCTTCGCAGGGCTTGAATAGTTACGACGTACCGTTGCTTTCAATTGTCCTAACACACGCGTTGCCGTTTCTTCATTTTCACAAACTAAAGAGAGACCACCAACACGCTCACCATAAAGCGAGAATATTTTTGAGAATGAATTACTTACAAAGAAAGTCATCGAAGCGCGTTTAGCCAAAGCTCTGATCACATAGGCATCTTGTTCGATACTTTCACCAAAGCCTTGGTAAGCCATATCAAAAAATGGGATCAGTTTATTTTTTTCAAGTAGATCTAATACAATATCCCATTGCGCTTCTGTTAAATCAATCCCAGTCGGGTTATGACAACAAGGATGCAACAGTACAATATCTTGTTCAGGCAAAGAAGACAGTTTAGCCAACATACCTTCAAAATCTAATGCGCAAGTTTGACTATCAAAATAAGGGTAATGCTTTACCTCAAAACCAGCGCCAGCAAAAATGGCATTGTGATTTTCCCATGTTGGATCACTCACCCAAACCGTTGCAGTGGGAAAATATTTTTTTAAGAAATCACCACCAATCATTAATGCGCCAGAGCCACCTAATGTTTGAATAGTGGCAACGCGCTTCTCAACTAACGCTGAATGATTATTACCAAATACTAAGGTTTGTACTGCTTCACGGAAAGGCGCTAATCCTTCCATTGGTAAATACAAACACGGCGCTTTAGGCGCTTCATAATTGCTTTTCTCGGCAGATTTAACACACTCTAATGTTGGGATTTTTCCCGCTTCATCGTAATAAAGGCCAATACTTAAATTAACTTTATCGGCGCGATCGTCTTTCATGAACTTCTCCATCAGCGATAAAATAGGATCGCCAGCGTAAGGGGTTACATGTGTAAGCATAAAAATTCTCCTGTTAAACAGTATATCTGTCATTGCGATGATTTAACGCGATGATCAAGTTAAGTACAACACCACAACAAATTGATAAAACGAGTTGATACGGCGATACAACGGACAATGAAATCAACATCACAGTCAAATCAGCTCCCATTAATAACCAGCCCGCTTTAATGGCAAATTTGTCTTGCAAATAAAGCGCTAAAATATTGAAACCACCTAAACTCGCTTTATGACGAAACAAAATTATAAAGCCGACACCAAAAAGGAAAGCACCAAATACAGCAGCGTAAATAGGGTTAAGCGCTTGAATATCAATAAACCTTTCATGCAAAGAAGAAAAAGCCGATACTAAAAAAACAGCGGTAAAAGTTTTCGCAGTGAACACCCACCCCATGCGGCGTATTGCGAAATAATAAAACGGTAAATTAATGAGAAAGAATATTAATCCGAATTCTAATTCCGTCTTGTAATGGACAAAAAGAGATAACCCTGCAGTGCCTCCAGTTAAAAGGCCGGCGAGCTTTAAAAAAACCACTCCAAATGATACCAAACTGGTACCAATTAATAAGGCCATCGCATCTTCAAACCAACGGTGGTTTATTAATGTTTTTGCCAATGCCATATATGTTTCCTTAAATTGTTAATTATTTTAAACACAACTAAACAATCTTTATTAGATTTCAATTATCTCGCTTTCTCTTTTTACATAATGCGATGACATTAATTAAAAAGTGAAACGCTCTACTTACTAAGGTTGCTAGGTATGTTTAATTTTAAAGTTAATAGGAGTCATTCTTATATTAAGAAAGCACCTCATTTTTTATTGTGTATATAAAGCCAATGACTTTAATACAACAGGATTTTAATTCGAATATTTAACGGTTTTTACACAAAAACAAGCTCAAATGAAGTTGTAATATAAGGCCCGAAAAATAATGAATGAAGATGAGTGCATAAAGCACTTTAGGAATTTTTATTCTGAAGAAAGTAGAAAAGAAATTTTATAGTCGATGTTGTACCAAGCTTCTAAAACCAGCTCAGTCGTTAATCGCCATAGGAGTGAAACGTTCATTTTATAGTTTACCTTTATAAAAAGTTGTATTTAAAAGCTGTTTAATAAAAATTTACCATTACGATACTTAACAGTATTATTTAAACTTATTACGATTAAGCGATTTAAACACGCTCATCTTAACAGCTTAGTAACATTAATTTAGCAATATTAATGCCATCGAGACAATATTTTAATTTTCAAAAATAAACAAATAGATTCAAACGCTTACCATCATTTCTTCTTTAATATTTATAAAGTTCATGTAGATAAATCGTGTTGATGCACATTCTCATTGCAAGATGCACCTTGAGTAAGCATTTCTTTGGCTATTCTCACTCATGTTTTTCCTCTTAAATTAATGAAAATATTTTGAGGGAAATTGTTATATGAGGCGCTAAGCAAGTGCAGAAACAACGAAACACCTATATGATGACTTTTTAAACGCAATAATTAAAACAACAAAGTTTGTTTAAGGAATACATGATGTTAGGAGTTACGGTTTGGGGGCTTGCTTTAGGGCAAGCGCTATTAATAACAGGCAATATTTTATTAGTTTCTGTGACGGCATTAATCGGTTTGAACATCAGCCCTACTCCCGATCTTGCAACCTTACCGGTTGCCTTACAATTTCTTGGGCTAATGGGTGTCACTCTACCCGCAGCTTTATTAGTAAAAAAATTAAACAGAAAAAAAGTATTTTTATTAGGCAACCTGATTGGCATTATCGGTGCAGGCCTCGCCTGTTATGCGTTGTTCCAGAATAATTTTTGGTTGTTTTCTTTATCTACTTTTTTATTAGGTATGGCGATTGGTATTGGTCAACAATATCGTTTTGCTGCTGTTGAAAATTGCCCTAAAGGTAAAGCGCCCCAAGCTATTAGTTTAATTATGGGCGGTGGTGTTTTAGCTGCTGTTCTAGGTCCAAACTTAGCAGTATGGGCAGAAAGGTTTAATTATGACATTAACTATTTAGGTGCTTTTATTGCGCTTTTAGGGTTATATATTTTCACCATGCCATTAATTGCTTCATTGCCATTACAAGATAACGATATTGAAGAACAAACAGGTACGGCAAGAAGTTATGCCACGTTACTAAAACAACCTGCATTAATTGCAGCTATTGTTTCAGGCTCTATCGGATATGGCGTGATGGTATTGATCATGACCGCAACACCACTTGCTATGCATCATCATGGCTTTCATTTTGGACATACAGCCAGTGTGATCCAGTGGCATGTGCTAGGTATGTTTGCGCCTTCATTTTTTACAGGTCGTTTAATTGCTAAATTCGGTACCAACATCATTATTCAAGTAGGTTGTTTATTATTAATTGCTTGTGCCTTGCTTAATCAATTTGGCGTCGATTATTGGCATTTTTGGACTGCCTTGCTCTTGTTAGGTATTGGTTGGAATTTCACCTTTATTGCCGCAACCAACTTATTAACCACCACCTATCAACCTGCTGATAAAGCTAAAATCCAAGGGCTTAATGATTTCTTAGTCTTTGGTAGTGCCGCCGTTGCAAGTGTATTGGCAGGTTATTGGCAAAGTGTTTTAGGATGGGAAATGCTCAATATATTAATGCTTCCAGCTATTTTTATTGCCATGGCAACCGTATTTATGAGTACGCGTAAACCTGTCTCTGTTTAATATAAATAACGTAATAATGGCAAAAAGTAAGACGCAATCATTGTTTTTCTAGAACTGACAGTAAATTAAAATGACTTCTCTGACCATTATTTAACACTGCATCATAAAGGACAGACCAGTACCGCAAAATTAATTAATAATCTATAATGTCGAAATGAAAGTAGGTTCAAGTATATAAACCGATTGAAACAGACTTTATAGCAGCGCGTACAAAGTAAAATAAACGGTAGAGAGGTGTACGCAACTTATTACTAATAAACAATTTTGAGAGAAAGTTCTATTATGGAAATGTACTTACCCATGGCAGTAAAAAATGTCGGACTCACTTTAGAGGATATTTTAAGCCATATTTCAGGAGCAGAATATAAATTTTTGTATTACGATAAAATTTCTAGCCTTTACCGCCAGATAGGCGTTGGTGCATATCTAATTACGGATAATGCCCAAGCTATGTTTGATATGCTTGAACTCGGTATTCAATCATATATTGAGTTTTTAGAAAAAGCCGAAGACAGTGAAAAAGCGATATCAAAGACTGCTGTGTTTTTTGATGCTGTTTGTTGTCAAAATAAAACTGCTATGGAAAAGCTCGCACAGCTTGCACCACAACAATTAAACCCTCGTAAAGAATACGATGAAGATTTTCTTTATATGCGTATTCTCATGGATTTTTTTGGCTTAGAAAAAACACGACAAGATGTACAAATCATGCTTGATGAATATGAAAAATTTCATAACGACTATCCAGATGAACGCTTCAACCTCATCATTGCCTTACTAGATAAAAACGATAAAGCATTTCACAATAGCCTTGAGTTGTTAACAAACGAACGTTTGGGCCGCTATGCCAAGGGGGGCGATTTATATGAAGGAACATTAGAAGAAGCATCAATACTTTCTGATGTATCAACAGAAGTGATGGCTTGGTTATGGTTTGCTCGCTTTCAAAATATAGACTTGGGTAGTAAATATGCGCTAGCGCCAGATTCAGCGATGCAAGTTTGTCAAACGACACCTTTAGCTGAAGGAGCTTGGCGATCTTGTGAATCCTACCGTTCACTCGAATACACTGATAAGGAATAGAATGAATTATTATCGAATTAATGTACATAAAAGAGAAGACGAAGACTTTTGTTTTTTAACTCGCCCGCCAGAAAAAATCAACTTACTCTCTTCTTACATTGTGAAAGGTATATCAGCGACATCACGATACCCCGAAGATGTTGTGGCTAAGATGCCTGCAGATAGAGGTGGGATTTACCCTAGTGATATTATTTCGAATAGAAATCTGTGCTTAATTGTAGTCTCTGAAATAAAAGAGATTATTCAGGAATTCTGTGGCGAAAGTTGTGAATATTTACCGGTTAAAATTCAAAATCACCGTGAGCGAATTGAGAAGAAAAACTATTTTTATATAAACCCTTTAGGGAGCTTTGATTGCTTAGATAAAGAAAAATCAGTTATAGAATACAATTCTGAAGGTAAAGTCATTGTAGTAGAGCATTTTGTGTTTGATCAGAAAAAAATGGCAACATTGCCCGATATATTCAGAGTGAAAGAAAGTGAAAAAAAGTATTTTATCAACCAACGCCTTGTGGATGAAATTAAAAGAAGGTTGCCAAATCTTACCAATTTAAACCTTGAGCCAATTGAAGTGGTATAGCGCATTAATTAACAAGATAATATTTTAATAATTAGAAAATGAAAACTGTAATATAAAAAATAGATAAGTATCAATAACGTAAGGTTTATCAAAAGGTAAAAATAACTCTTTGAACAATTTGACGAAGTTAAATCAAAATGAGGTATTAATGAATTATTATCGAATTAATGTGTACAGAAGAGAAGACGAAGACTTTTGTTTTTTAACTCGCCCACCAGAAAAAATCAACTTACTCTCTTCTTACATTGTGAAAGGTATATCAGCGACATCACGATACCCCGAAGATGTTATGGCTAAAATGAGCTCTGAAGAAGGTGGAATTTACCCTAGCGATATTATTGCAAATTCAGAATTAAGTTTAATTGTAGTGTCTGAAATAAAAGAGATTATTCAGGAGTTCTGTGGCGAAAGTTGTGAATATTTACCGGTTAAAATTCAAATCACCGTGAGCGAATTGAGAAGAAAAACTATTTTTATATAAACCCTTTAGGAAGCTTTGATTGCTTAGATAAAGAAGAATCAGTTATAAAATATAATTCTGAAGGCAAAGTCATTGCAGTAAGGCATTTTGTATTTGATCAGAAAAAAATGGCAACATTGCCCGATATCTTCAGAGTGAAAGAAAGTGAAAAAAAGTATTTTATCAACCAACGCCTTGTGGATGAAATTAAAAGAAGGTTGCCAAATGTTACCAATTTAAACCTTGAGACAATTGAAGTGGTATAGAGCAACAATTAAATAATGGCCCTTCTTTTGAATGATTCGATAGCTCCAAACAGCTAATCATTGAAGTAAAAAGTGGATGGGTGCTCTTTTCCGATGCAACGACTTGTTAGGCACCTTTATCTTGGGCTAAATCACCCCAACCCCACCCATCATAATTGTATAGAGCTGGATTATTAAACAAGTTCTCTGATCTTTTCACCCAAAGTTTTACATCTTCTGACGCATTAAAAGGCACTAATTTTAACATTACCTTTAATTCACTAATTGCCTTCTCATCTGAGCGAGATGCACCAGATAATATATACAAACAAGAGAGGAAGAAGTCTTTATTTGGGCTTTCTTCACAAGCTAATTTAATTAATATTTCTGCATAATTAATGTCTGCCAAAATTAAGTCCCAATCCTGACTCATTTCCACAGGGTATTCGGCTTCAGGATTTGATGCCCATATGCGCAACTCTTCTTCTGTTGGTGAGAAAGCGTCTATAAATTTCATGGATACCTCATTTATGACTAACGAGGCTGTAGAATTTCTCATTTTCAGCCTACTTATTTAAATAAAAACCACATTAACTTACATTTACTTGAGATTAAATAAATTATTTTTATTTTCATTGATAAGTATTCAAATTGAACCATAAATGGAAGGTGGCAGATTAACATTGAGACTATTTATAATTTATCTATATTCTGAATAATACTGTGATTCATTAATGAAAAACTCAACGGGATAGCTTTCCTAGATTCGCATAAGCACGTTGAGTATCGATTTAATATTTAACTCATTGATATGATTGACTTCAACAAGTGGATGTCCATTACTTTTTATCTTTGGATAGCGTAAATAAGTCAAATTCACAAACTTGTTATGCTTCACCCTACATACCTTTGATTGGTTTGAGGGTCGAATAGAGGGCATTCGTATTTTGCAGCTAGATCAATAAATGTATTCAGTTCCTCCCCAGGGGCGCTATGCGATTCAACGAACAAGTGTTTTAGACTCCAATCTAATACTACACAACTTTTCGAATCTTTAAATTCGATCAATACTTGACTTAACTGCCCATCGTTGCCAAAGCTCTTTTCATGCTCAGGCCATTGCTCAAAAATATCGATTAATAATGCTTCAATATTGATTCTTTCCAAATACTGAGGCTCTTCGCCATTAGAAATAGCCTCTACTATTTCTAATGGCGTAGCGTTCACATTTGCACTTTGTTTCCAAAAATATAGTTGATAACTCATTTAGATTCCTCTTGCGGCATAACGCCTAAATAATGTGTAAACTAGTTTGACAGTTTTATTGTGGTATTTGCAACTAACAATGACAAAGTAAAGTGAATCACAATTTATTATCTTGTTACATGCATTCATATTTTAAGCACAGAACCATCAGGATTGAGCGCGATGATAGAATGCTTACTTTTAAAGACCGCGTTCAATTAGGCCAGAATATTTCTCCAAGCTCATCAGCAATAGAAGCATCATAATTTACCGAGAAAGATATAGCGCTTCAGCCTTTCACTATCTTTGAGTTGTTCTTCTGTATCCATTATTCGTTTGAGTGCCTTGTATGTTAACTTTAATCGCCGATCGTTAAATCATATGGAGTTAAATCAGTAACTCTAAAATCCACTCCAATAACTGATTCACCATTCGGCTCACCTTTATCCGATGACCAATAAACAGAAATTGTGTCTTCATTACCAATGATTTGTGGATCTGATAAATCATCAATATATTCAATTCCACTTTCAGCTTTTAATTGGTTTATATAATCAACGGATTTAGTAAGTAAATCAGATGCAGTTTCATCAACAAAACTGCCGAAAGTAGAAAGGGCTAATTTAGTTGTTGGCTTATCCATTGAAATGCAAACATCAACACCATCTATGAATAGATTTTTTTCAAATCGGTCATCATACTCATCAAATATAATCATTGTTACCTAACGCTCTAATAAGCCGCGAGAAAACGCGGAGCTTTCATTGTGTATAATTCGCGACGCGAAACACAATGAAAGCGTAGTGTTTTGCGTCGGTTTTAATTAGTTTTGTTATGAGGCAACAGGCGAAAAACTATGCTTTTCAGCTGTAATTTTTATTACATCACCACTTTGTATTTCAATTTCATAATTATCTTCAATTATTGAAACACCATTTATAAAAATTGAATCTCCCCACGGTGAATTATGTGGAACTTCAATATTCGAAATGTTTTCAAATGTAAGTTGATGACTTAATGCATCACCACCTTTAACAATAAAAACATTTAGGTTAAATATTACACTTCGATTTTTCCAGTCAATATTAATAGTGTTTAAAATTGCGTCATGCAGAGGCAATGTTTCGATACTTTTCATTTTCAGTACTTATAACAGTATATTATCCATAATTCACGATAGTAACGAATTATGGTTAAAAATTAACACCAACAATAATTAAATCATTACCAGTCAAAGCTTTAGAGTAAAATCAGTTGTTTCATTTTAAACATTAAGTTTGTAGAAATTAAGCATGTCAATGCATAAACTGGATGTTAATTGGAAGTCTCTATCTCGCACATTAGTATTTACTTTGCTCTCTGCTCAGCTTTAAAAGCAGTAAATTCAGATCTGGCTTTGCTATCAGGCTTAAGACCTTTCGATTCACACCAAGTCAACAACTCAGAAACGTTAATAGATACTTTTTTAACTTTCTTTCCATTTGCCCTAAACTCTCCGATTGCACTTTCCGCCTGCCTGCGCCATTCGTCATATGAATTATCCAAGCTAGTAGGATCATCTACAGACTCTTTTAATAGTTGCCATTCTTTAGGTTGAAACCACGCGAAAGAATAAATCACATTATCTTCATTCATGTAAAATCTCCGTAAAATTTAACAAGGCTGTACAATTCCTCATTTACCAGCCAGTTTATTTAAATGAAAGCCACATTAACTTACATTTAAATAAGATTAAATAAGTTGTTTCTATTTTCATTGATAAGTATTCAGATTTAAACATAAATGGAAGGTGGAAAATTAACGTTGAGACTATTTATAATTTATCGATATTATGAAGAATACTATGATTCATTAATGAAAAACTCAACGAGATAGCTTTCCTAGATTCGCATAAGCACGTTGAGTATCGATTTTATTTTTAACTCGTTGATATTAGTAACTTTAATAAGTAGACATCTATTACTTTCATTTTAAATTGCTTGTCATGTGCCACCACGCTAAACTGTACAGATAAACGTACACGAACATATTGGAGTTCAACATGGATGCAATAAGCTATACAGCAGCTAGAGCAAATTTAGCAAAGACAATGGCGCATGTTTGTAATGATCATGCCCCAGTAATCATAACTCGCAAAAGTGAAGCTCCCGTTGTGATGATGTCTTTAGAAGACTATAACGCAATGGAAGAAACCACTTATTTACTAAGATCCCCTGCTAATGCAAGACATCTACTTGATTCCATTGCCGAACTTGAATCAGGAAATGGGACAGAAAGAGATCTCATTGAATGAAACTCACCTTTTCAACTAAGGCTTGGGAACAATACTTATATTGGCAAACAACCGATAAAAAAATATTGAAACGAATAAATTTGCTAATTAAAGATATTCAACGAAATCCAACCGAAGGTATAGGAAAACCTGAACCTTTAAAACACGGTCTATCAGGATATTGGTCGCGTCGTATTAATGATGAACATCGAATTGTTTACAAGCATAAAGATGACACAATGCTAATTGCTCAACTGCGATACCATTACGGCACATAACGAAGCTGTAGAACTTTTCATTTCCAGCCTGTTTATTTAAATGGAAGGTGGCAGATCGATATTGAAACTATTTGAGTATTACCTTACCGTTTGGACTAATGCAGACTAATTTAGCTATATTATGAATAAGACTGTCACTCATTAATAAAAAAACTCAACGGGATAGTTTCCTAGATTAGTATAAGCACGTTGAGTATTCATTTTATTTTTAAACAATTGACTTTAACAATTGGATGTCCACTACTTTACAATTCACATTATTGATAAAATGCAGCGGATCCAGAATGTGCGAGTAAACTATAGTTAATCCGTTGATTTTTAATTCTATCGATAAAGTCAGGATCTAAATTTGAAATATTAAACAGGTAATCAATAATTTTATCATTTGATAGCGATAAAATACCTAAAGTGTTGGAATAGGCTTGAAAAAAATCTTTAGTTTTTAATATATTTTCAGCAAAAACAACACCGAATAATGATGCTACCCAAGGATTTACTGGCCACAAATGCGATATTGAACATTGATTTCTATTAGTTAAAGCAGGAGCAAAGCCTAGTTTAGGTAAACCATCAAAACTTGTATGGGCAGCTCCATCACAAACATTTAAAAATAAAAGCCTCCGCTTAAATTGTGGTACAAAGATAGACTTTAATTCATCTAAAGAAATAGTTTCATCATTTCCTATAACTATCTCAGCTCCTAATGGTTTCCAATGATCATATATGCCATGAGACATTATCCAGATAACATCATAAGAATTATCTTGATAGCAATCCAGAAACTTTGCCTTGTTAGCTTTAACTGATGAAAAATAATCGACTTGAACGTTTTCTCGATTAAAAATGCTGTTTAAAGCTTTATACTCAACTTCTTCTGTTAAAGAACTAGAACCAGACCAAATACACACTTTGACAATACTTCTATCTTTTTGAGGAGCTTCAAGGCTAACTAGCTGAGGATAGCATTTCCCTAAATATTTTTGAAAAATATATTGCATTGGGTAATGGTCTGATGGAATGACTATTGATGACATGTTTTTTTTAAGTTCCTTAATACTGCGTTTTATTCCCTTTACGTTATAGAACTCCTTCAGGAGTAACTCGAAATCATCTGACAGCTCCTGTTTCGGAACGCCAAATCTATCTTTATTTTTCGGAATGACTTCAAAACCAGAAACTCCTCGAACTGAATGTGATACTTGATTAAACTCACTGAAACCTCTAGTCACATTGGTAATAATTTGCGTTACATCTCTTTTGCAATGAAAACTATACTCTAATGATGAAAGCCTATAATAATCTTTATACGTAGGATCTATAAAGAATACATCTTCCTCATCAATTAAATTCTGCTCTTCAACTTCATACCATGTCGATAAAATTTGAAGTACCTCATTAATATTGCCAGTGGCAGCCAAGGCTAAAATAGCTGGCTTTATCATTTCAAATAATCGGTCTTTCTGCATTATGATACTTGAATAGCCACTGTCGATATCATGACTATTATTTATATCCGTTATTTCTAATAAAATTTCTTTTAATGAATTCCTGTCTAAGTTTTCAAAATCTCGCGATATAACATTAAATAAAAAGTGTAATTTTTGATGGTTTTTACAATACTTCTCATAATATCTAAGAGCAATGTTAGCCCAATAATGAGCTGGTTCTTTAGTGTATTTAGCAAGCTCCGTTGAAAGAGACAATAATAGATCAATGGTAGTGTCTCCATTACATACGTCTGATTTGACTAAGTTTTGAATGTATAAAACAATTTCAGGCGTTTGCTTATGGTTTATCGAATTGGCCCAACAAGCAATGCTTCCAATTGCCCAACCGAAACTAATTACATTAATTCTATTTTTGACAACCAGATAAAAAAGATCAAGCATTTCATTTGCAATATTTTCATAAGCTGAAATCCTTCTGCATATAAAATAGAAGTTACCAATCCAGTTGAATAGCTCACCTAATGACTCATTATTTGCGACATAATAGTTATTAATAAAATCAGAAGGTCTATTTAAATTGAACTCTTTCGATTGTTCGTCATTAAAATTGTCAGAAAAAGAATATGAAACATATGATAAGGCTTTATTATGGTTTCCAATGCAGCAATAATAATTGAATGGTATATAACTTATAAAGTGAATAATAAAGTTAATTGTTGAATGGTTTGAATCATTTTTTTCTTTGAAAATTTGTTCAGCCATTAAACGTGAAACTAAATCAAGGTCCTCTATATTCTGTTCTTCAATCAACTTATTCTGTATTTTCTGGATTGTTAATAAAAGACCATTTAATTGAGTGTGGTTAGATATATCAAAAAGACTTTCTTCTATATTCAGTTTTACAAATTCATCACAAAGCAGTTTACTTAATAATATAATATTCACATATTTCCCCAAAAATGTTATGTATTTAAATCAACTTTGAGCTGACTCATGAAATAATAAATAATATCAAAAGCATAGATTACACTTACGGTCATTGCTTAACTATATAGAAACGGTAGTAAAAATTCGAGAGCAAGGTCTTGCCTTTTACCTCTACTCATCAATTAGTTAACAATCAAACCAATACCCAACGCGGCTACAACAACGCTCACCGTTGAGCTTTCCCAAACAATGAATAACTTCCAGCAACAACAAACAGGACGTTTGCTGTAAGTTCATTCGGCGCATGGACGCAACCTATGAACTGGTGCGTTAAGGAAGGTATTTGTTGATTGGATCAAGAAAGCGATTCGGTGTCAGTCTTTTTGCGTGTTGTGGGTAAAAGGTTTCTTCTGACCAAGAAAAAGTTGAGTCGCCGACAGGGCGAAACCAAAGCTAATGAATACCAAACCGCTACGACGAGCGAAGACGAGCCTATATTTTCTGCAAAAAGAGTAAATACTAAAGTATCTATTTAGGAACGAAGAATTTTGCTTACCAAAGGTGGCTTAAAAGCCACGTCCCCAAATAACAACAATAACGATAATAAGAACATAAGCAATGCTCAATACAGAACGATAACGCTCACCGTTGAGTTTTCACAAACAATGGATAACCTCCTTGCTGTAAGTTCATCCGACACACAGACGTGTCATATGAACTGGTGTGTTAAGAAACTGAATTTTAATGTATAGCCATTGGTTGAATTAGGAAGCGATTCGGTGACACTCTCTTTGCGTGTTGTGAATAAAAAGTATCTGCTGTTCAGAGAAAGTAAAGTCGCCGACAGAACGAAAACACTGCCTATAAAATTCAAACTGATAGGGTGAGCCCAGACCTACGTAAACTTAAAGACGTTAATTCTCATATAAGCAGAAAATTGGCGTTCATTCGTTGGTCGTGATAAAAAGATGTTGTTCGAATTTATAAGCTATTTTCGTTATTATTTTTATTTACGAAAATAGCTTTGTTTTTTGAGGCTTAAATTAATAGCGGTTCAAGTTGCTTGATGATTCAAAGCGAAGGTTGAATTAGATAGTATGCAGAATGAGCCTCCCGCTGAATGACGAAATAGCTAATATTAGGAAGAATAATGTCCCACTTTTTTTTAATGGAAAGGCCAGGCGGCCACTATCAATTATGTGACGCCTCAATGAATAAGCAGGATAATGGACTCTGTTGGGGAGATTTTATTGATGGTGCGAAATTACGTACCGATCAAGTGGAAGAGCCCATCTTAGTTGATTTAAGATACCCCGAAGATGTAATGCCTGAAATTTTTCAAAGCCCACTGTTAATCAGTGATGAATTCCTTGCTGATCTTCTTAATTTCGGGATAGATAATATAGATGCTTATGAATGCCATCTTATCGATGGTGAGTCGGGGAAAGTTTGGACGAATTACAAATTGTGTAACATTATCGGTTTGTTAGATGTTTTTGATATGCAAGCCTCTACATTGAATGACGGTTCATCTCCTGAAGTGGCCTTATTATTTGATGATATTGTGATCAACGAAAGTAAAGCGGGAGGTCATCATTTGTTCAGACCTGCTGGAAAAATGTCTTCTATCCTTGTATCACAAGAGCTGAAAGACTATATAGAAGGTTTAGGGAAATACAAAAACGTTGAATTTGTGCACCCAAGTGAATACGCTTAATAAACAAGCCAGAATGAAGTGCTGAACACCGACTCATTGAGGTAAGCAACCCCAAATAGGACGCTTGGCTTAGAAAGCGAGTCGGTGACAGTCTCTTTGCATGTTGTGGGTAAAAGGTCTTGCTGTTGAGAGAAAGTAAAGTCACCGACAGCGCGAAAACACAATAAATAAACACCTAACTAACTCGACGAGCGCAGACGAGTTAATTCGACCCAATAACAAAAAACTAAACCGCTTGTCCTGCTGCCCAGCCACAACTCCAACACCATGCAAAATTAAACCCTCCGAGCCAACCAGTTACATCCATCGCTTCACCGACAAAATAAAGCCCTTTAACGGATTTACATTCCATGGTTTTAGATGACAGTACGTCAGTATCAACACCACCGAGTGTGACTTCCGCTGTTCTGTAACCTTCAGTGCCATTAATTTGTGGTTGCCATTGGTGAAATAACTCAACGACCTGTTGAAGCTCTTTCTCATTAAATTGTTTTAATGGACGGCTTTCAATTTCAGCTAAGCCTAATAAACATTCCACCACTCGTTTAGGAAGGTGTTGTGACAATAGTGTTTTAAGTGCTAATTCAGGGCGATCTTGCTGTGTTTGGTTTAATAAAATGTGTAAATCTTGGCTAGGTAATAAATCAATAACAATGGTATCGCCTGCTTGCCAATAGTTAGATATCTGCAAAATAACCGGGCCACTTAAACCACGATGAGTAAATAATAATGCTTCACTAAAACTCATTGGCGTTTCTTTTTTACTCGCATCTTTTCTAATGCTTGTTGCTGTTGCAGGAAAACTAATACCTGAGAGTTCAACCAATTTATCTTTTAATACCGGTTGTAAGGTAAACGGTACTAAACCTGCGCGCGTTGGTTTCACAGGTAAGTTATATTTTTCAGCTAATTGGTAAGCAAAAGGCGTTGCGCCTAATTTAGGTAATGAAAGCCCACCAGTTGCCACCACTAATGATTGACACTCAAAGTCGCCTTGTGAAGTTTGTACTGCAAAATGATCATCGGCTAGTTTTTGATGATCCAGCACTTCACATTGTGTTTTGATGGTGACATTTACGGCTTTCGCTTCGTCTAATAACATCGCGACAATTTGTTTTGCGCTGTCATCGCAAAAGAGTTGTCCGTGATCGCGTTCATGCCAAGCAATATTGTGTTTGTCCACCAGCGCAATAAAATCCCATTGTGTGTAACGACTTAATGCTGATTTTACAAAGTGGGGGTTGCTACATAAAAAATTGCTAGGCTCGACGTAGAGGTTAGTGAAATTACAACGCCCACCACCGCTCATTATTATTTTTTGTCCAACACGTTTAGCATGCTCAATCACAAGTACTTTGCGTCCGCGCTTACCTGCTTCGATTGCGCACATCAAACCAGATGCACCAGCACCAATAATAATTACATCAAACATGAGTTACCTTAATTGAAAGCGATTGTTGAAATATCTATCCAAAAACAAGCGCTAAGGATACACTATTTGTGTTTTTAAAAATAAAGGATTTTGATGACTGATTTGTATTTAATTCGCCATGGTGAAACTTTATCTAATTTACAATATTGTTTCCAAGGCCATTCCGATAGTCCTTTGACCGAACAGGGGCAACAACAAGCCTTGAATTTAGTGGATTATTTTCAGGATATCCCGTTACAACACATTTATAGCAGTGACTTAGGTCGAGCTGTTGTGACAGCAACGCCGCTTGTGCAATCGAAGCAGCTACCTTTGCAAATTTGTCCTCGCTTACGTGAAATCAGTTATGATCATTTAGATGGTCAACCTAGAAAAGATTTGTCTGAAGACGATAAACTAAAGCTAAAACGCTTATTTTCAGGTGAATTAAATTATCGTATTGGTGAAGGTGAAACACTTGCAGAAGTGCAAACTCGTTTATTTGATAAAATAACTGAAATTGAAGCTGCACATAGTGGAGAAGCGGTGGCCGTCATGACGCATGGTTTGTCTATTGCGATGTTAATTAAGCAAGTTTTACATATTCCAGTGGATGCGCCACGTATGTTTAATATTCACAATGCTAGTGTTTGTCATTTATCTTTTAACGAAGGTAATTGGATGTTGCAAAGTATTGAACGTAGCGATACCAAAAAATAAAGGCACAAAAAAAGGCCGTAAAGACGACCTTTTTATCTCATATAAAAGTTTTATTCTGCTGCTGCGATTTCTAGCAGTTCAACTTCAAATACAAGTGTTGCGCCAGCTGGAATTTTCTCACCAGCACCTTGATCGCCGTAAGCTAAATCAGAAGGGATAACGAATTTATACTTCTCGCCAACACTCATTAATTGAACACCTTCAGTCCAACCAGGAATAACACGATCTAGTGGGAAAGTTGCAGGAGAACCACGTTCAACTGAACTATCAAACACAGTACCATCTGTTAATGTACCCACGTAATGTACAGTTACAGTATCAGTTGCTTTTGGTTTAGGACCAGACGCTTTAGTGATCACCGAATATTGTAAACCAGAATCAGTGACTGTCACGCCATCTAGTTTTGCGTTATCTTCTAAGTATTTTTTTGATTCTGCTGCCGCTTTTTCAGCTTTTTCAATTTGCATTTTTTGTGCAACTTCTTGCATTTTCGTGTCGTAAGCTTTTAATGTTGTTAACACTTCTTCTTGTGTTAAATGGCCTTTTTCACGAATTGCATCAGAGAAACCTTGTAAAATAACTTCTTTATCTAACTCTACGCCGTATTCCGCTTGTTTTGTTAATGTGTTTTCAACGTATTGAGAAAGTGAAGAGCCAATTGCGTAAGCTGTTTTTTGGTTTTCATTATCGAAATCGACTTCAACAGCCCCTGTTTGATTACAGCCAACTGTGATTGCAACGGTTGCTGCTAATAAAGAAACTTTAAAAACGTTTTTCATTGTTACTCCAAATAATAAATTGAATAGATAATCTCACTTTTGCCTCAAAAAAGACTTAACTGAGTATCTTAAATAGTTTGTTTATACTAACCTTAAAGCTGTTCATCAACAAAGATAATTTAATTATGCGATTAACTAACACGCTCAAATTTCTTTTGCTATCAAGCGCTCTTCTACTGAGTGCCTGCGAACGTTCGCCACAACCTCTTCAACAATTCGAACATGCTATTGATGGCGCGTTCGCTTCTGAAATCTCGCAAAATGGCGATTATTCCTTTATTTCATCTATCTATCACGGGCTCAGCCTGTGGGATAATCGAAACAATAAGTTGCTGTTTAATTGGCATCACTACAATAACAAAAATAACGATGTTTTTATTGTGCGCTTGTCTGCAAATAATAGTGTTGCTCTATCAGCAAGTAGCCATGAATTTGTGTTGTGGGATACCCAAACAGGAAAATCATTAGGCTTTTACAAGGTGACTGAATCTCCGATCACTGATATTCAAGTCTCAAGTAATGGCGACTATGTGGTTTATGGACAAGTTAACGGTAAGTTAGTTCATATTAACCTAAAAACGGGACGCCGCTTAGAAGCGCCACTACACACAACTAAAGTAAGTTCTCTTGATATGTCTAGTAATGGCCGCTATGTGTTATCTGGTGGTAATGATCATCAAGCATTTTTGTGGGATACACAAACCGCACAAGTAGTACAAAGCTTTCAATTTACAGAGCGAGTGAGCATGGTAAGGCTAGAAAAAAGTGGTCGCTTTGCCTTTATAGCAGATAGTCAAAAAGCGGCACAAATTTGGGACTTAGAAACAGGTAAATTAATGAGTTCTTTAGTTTATAAAGCACGCCAATCAATCTTTTCTTCAGTGCGCTTTATTAAAGACGGACAATTTTTATTAACAGGTAACGCTTCTAAAAGAGTGGTGCTATGGGAGTCAAAAACAGGTTTAGCGGTGCAACATTGGTCAGTTACCCCAAGAAAAGAAACACGTCCTAAAACAGCTGTAGTATACTCGGCAACATTATGGAGCGATTCAGAGATTGTCACTGAAAGTTCTGCTGGATTATTAGAGATTTGGCCATTAGCGCCTTTATAAGAGAAACCATGGATAGCCAACAACAGTTAGAAGAACGTATTGAACAGTTAGAGATGAAAGTTGCCTTTCAGGAAGATAATATCGATACGTTAAATAAAGAGATTTTTGAGCAACAACGTCGCACACAGCAATTAACGGAGCAAGTTGCTTTGTTAGCAGTTAAGTTAAAAGAAAGTGAACCAAATCAATTAGCTTCTGAAAAAGAAGAGATGCGTCCTCCGCATTATTAAGTCAAACCCACTTTCTTTATAGGCGGTAATATTTAAAGTTGAAATGTTGCCGTATTGTTTTCATCAAGAAGATGATCCACATACTCAACACTCACTTTTTCACCTAATGCTTTGCTTTGATCAACACTGATCTGCGTAAAGCTCACCGTATGTGCATCATCCCGAAACATCTTCACAGAGCATTTACCCGATTCACCTTGATGGTTATGGTAAGCAACATAATCACTTGTTGTAGATTGTTCAGAAATCATGATGTTGAACTGTTGTTGCCGTGCAGCCAATACGGTTGGATAATCAACACCCGATGACGTAATAGGCAATGCACTTTCTACCGCTAATGTTGAGTAAGTTAACTTTCTACCATCCCATACATATTGCGTAGCTTGTGTTTGTTTGCCTTTTTGTGCGGATAAATCACTAGCAAAAACACATAGTTGAAAAGCTTGAAAGACACTTAAATCCATCCCCATTAGTTGCTTGTGAATATCTTCATAATGCGCCAATAAATGAGGAATGATGATGCCGCGGCTAGTGAAACTTTTAAGGCTTGGGTCAATCTGGGCTTGATAATAGTTTAATAATGCTAAACTTACGCCACTTTGATGGGCTGCAATCCATGTACCACCGCCACTAGGGTCAATGGGATAAATTGCATTCAATAATGTATTAACTGTGGGTTGAATTGCTTGTGGTCGTGTTCTTTGCTCATCTCGATTAAAAAAAAGCTGGTAACCCTGCTCAGTTAATCGGTAAGTTAATGTGCACATAACAACTTAACCTGCACGCAAGAAGGTAGCGGTTGCAGGTGCAATACCTAAACCTTTATCTACTTCAATATCCTGCATTTGTGCAATGTGTTTAATCGTTGCTAAATGATGTACGGTATGGCTACCGGCAAAGATAATTTCTCGCGCAACAGTGGTATCAACAATAGCAACGTTTTTATCTTCAACTGATATTTCCGTTGATAATTTCACGGTTTGTTGAAGATCATCATTAGAAAGCTTGTTTAAGAAATCACTAATTTCGCTGATTGCACCTTTCGCTGCCGTTAATTTTGTTTCTATTGTGCCACCACGGCTACGTTTATCGTAATCAATAAGCCCTTCTTTTAAACCATTTATGATTGAATAATAATGATCGAGAATATGGCGCATATGGGCACCGGCAGAGCTCATAAAAAATGGCGCAATAACTTCCGTATACTGCTCTTCAGTCACAGACTCTAAATACTGTTGTGCCTGTTGTAATATAATAATTTGGCTTTTAATCATTGCCATTTGTTCCTTGAATAATTTGATACTAATTCCATTAAATAATCGATTCGTCTAACTCTATATGTATTACGTTATATAAAATCAGCTACTTAAAGGAATTGGCATTAAAAGTGTTTACGTATTAAGTGTATGTATTTGTATATTATCTGTGCAGAATAACATATTTTGTCACAGTACTTATCACAATTTAGTAACATCGGTATCTAATAAATCTTGGCCCCAAGGCCTATTAAGTAAAGTCGTTATTACGTTATTAATCAAATAAATAACTAAAATATTGTTGCCAAACCTTCTATATTAGCTAATTCAGAGTTGCTAATGGGCCCAAAACTTTGCCATCCTTCTCCTAGTTCAATGCTTCCTGATTCAGGGTTTCGAGCTGTATGAGGTAACTCATCTCCTAGCTGATAATCTTGTGTTGCTTGATACAAATAACTATCAAAAATAACAAAGGTCCCTGCTCGATAGCTTGTATTGGCTTCGAAATAGATCACGTCACTATTATTTAAAGCTGAGACAATAATACCCGATGTTTGTTCAATTTCTGTGATCTGTTCAAATGTTGAAGCAGTAGATAATAAGGTTCCAAAGTTAACTTGTGATGAATAAGTAAAAGATTGTGTTTGTGCTGCACGCCCTAGCCAAGTGATAGTTAGCGAGATTCGTTTGAAGTCATCAGTCAACAAACTATCTTCCTCAACATCAGTCACTTGCCAACGGATTGTTAATTCGCCAATAGTGTCATGAATGACTGTTTCTGACACATTATTCATGGCCATTAATTTATCAACCGTGGTAAAACTTAATGCTTCTTCCATTTTTTCAATTGCCATTGAAAGCGCGGCGGCATGGCTAATATTATCACGCTGTTGTTGTGCAATTTTATTCTGCAGTCCGGTAATATTCACTGCAGTTAAGCTAATGATGACTAATGACACCAAGACCTCTATCAGTGAAAATCCTTTTCTCTTTATTGGAGATAAATATTTTAAACACCTGACTCTACAAGGAACCATTAAAGTCCCTCCACGATCCAACAACAAATTGATAACGCATTGCCGAAGGTTGCATATTTAGCTGACCGTATAAATGATTTAACACGGTTTTATCGTAACGAACCGAAAAACGCTGCATACTTGCGCTTTTGTTTTTATCGGTTTCATTGTGTGAACAATTATATTCACTTAAAAGAGCGCCATTAACTCTCACACCACTCATATCGACAATTTGTTGATCAACGGTTTGTATAACGCCATCGCTATAAAGCACATTTCCATTCTCATCCAATAAGGCTTCGGAAGCTGGTATAAAATAAAGTAAACCATTAATTGAAACGCCTGACTCGGGCTGTGTTACAAAAGTCCCTCCTTCAAAAAACACCATTTTAGGTTTATCTATCGTTCCAATAGTAAAACGCTCTGTCTCTGGATAAGCTTGATATGCAGGGTCATTTACATCGATATTACAATCACCTTTAATGTAAATAATACTAATGGATTCATCTATTGCGTTAAGTTGTTCCGAGCAACTTAACGCTGAAGACTCTGTCATATCAATATTAGCAACCAGATCCGAAGAAGCTAACGCTTCTTTTGCATCATTTAAGCGAATACCAAAAGTGCTTTCAAATAAGGAAGTCGCTTGTTTCATATCATCAATTGCATCGACATTATCGAAAACAGTACCAGCAAATGAAGTTGCATTTCCCCATTGTTGATCTGCAATATTTTCAATTTGATCATTTAATAACGATTCTGTTGAATCACTTGAGCAAAGCTCGCTACTTTGAGAAGAGACGCCACTTATAACCGCTTGTTCGGCAATGTTTCCAGGAGAACGACAGTCTTCTTTACTCAGTCCTTCACACCCAGTATTAATATTGCCCTTTGAATTTATTTTAAGTTGCCCATTAGCAGAGAGAGTGGTGACAGGAATATCAAAAACTTCAATACGTTCAACCTTTAATGAAACCATTTTTGTGGCACTTTTATCCTGAGAATAACCTGTCGAAGTAATTTGTAATTGATCATCTTTAATACTTTTAACATTCACTAGGTAATAATGCGCTTCTGTTAATTGTTCTGGATAAGTAAAAGGAAGCTGGTTAATAACTTGCTCTGCGGTGTCTATATGGCTTAGTTTATTCAGTATCAAATTCACACCAGATTCTGCATTTGCTAAGGCTTCATTATTACGAAAAACATTGCCTAAGATTCGATTATCAATTAACTGAGATTGAGCCATATTCAGGGTATATAGGATCCCAGCTGCACTTAGTATCACGACAGTTGTTAATACAGCAAACCCTTTTTGCTTAAAATGTTGAATCGACTTTTCCATTTTATCACCAACATCATGACAAAATTTTTAACTTAACAAACTCAGTTAAATATATTTATGAACTCAAGTCATAAGTTAAAAAAATAAGAACAAGAGCTTAAAGTTTAGATTGAAAATCAAAAAAAGGGAGGCATAAATGATGGCTTAAATTTATTCTTATTTAACCTTTATTGATTTTATTTCCCACCTCATTGGTATGATATTGATCTCAAAATTCGTTGCCATATTAGCCATAATTAACATTTATTTAACAACATTGCCCTTCCTCACAATATCTATTTAGTTTGTCGACTACGATAAATTCGTTATTTTTTAAATAAACAAAATGGAATTTATAAGCAATCGAACTATAAATGGAGTTAAAGATGAGCGGAAATAATATTTACCCGGTTTCACCTGAGCTAGCACAAAAAAGCTTATTAACTAACGAACAGTATTTATCTGATTACAAAGCATCAATTGATAATCCTGATCTATTTTGGGGCGAAAAAGGTAAAATTTTAGACTGGATAAAACCTTACACTAAAGTAAAAAACAGCTCATATGAACTAGGCAATGTAAATATTAAATGGTTTGAAGATGGTGAGTTAAATGTTTCAGTTAACTGTATTGATCGCCATTTAGCAACAAGAGCAAATCAAGTCGCTTTACTGTGGGAAGGTGATTCACCAGACCAAGATGCAAAAATAACTTACCAAGAGTTATACACACAAGTATGTCAATTCGCGAATGCATTAAAACAACAAGGCATTAAAAAAGGTGATGTAGTTTGTTTATATATGCCAATGACACCAGAAGCGGCCGTTGCGATGTTAGCTTGTACACGTATCGGTGCGGTTCACTCTATTGTTTTTGGTGGTTTCTCTCCTGATGCGATTGCTGGCCGTGTTATCGATAGTAGTGCGAAGTTAGTGATCACTGCCGATGAAGGTCGCCGTGGCGGAAGAACGGTTCCATTAAAAGCAAACGTTGATGAAGCCTTAACTCGAGATGGAACAGATTGCGTAGAACATGTCATTGTATTTAAAAATACAGGCGGTGATGTGAATTGGGTTAAAGGTCGTGATTTAGATTGGACTGAAGTAACACAATCACAAGCAACGGATTGTGAACCTGAAGCAATGAACGCAGAAGATCCACTTTTCATTCTTTACACTTCAGGTTCAACAGGTACACCTAAAGGCGTATTACATACTACAGGTGGTTATTTGGTTTATGCCGCAATGACCTTCAAATATGTATTTGATTATCAAGAAGGAGATATTTATTGGTGTACCGCCGATGTAGGTTGGATCACAGGTCATAGTTATTTGGTTTACGGCCCACTCGCCAATGGCGCAACCACTCTTTTATTTGAAGGCGTGCCCAACTACCCAACACCAGCACGTATGAGTGAAGTTGTTGATAAACACAAAGTAACTCTACTGTACACTGCACCTACAGCAATCCGCGCATTGATGGCAAAAGGTGATGAAGCAATTCAAGGTACTGATCGCAGTTCATTACGAATCCTCGGTTCTGTAGGTGAACCCATCAATCCAGAAGCATGGCAATGGTATTACGATAAGATTGGTAATAAGTCTTGCCCTATTGTCGATACATGGTGGCAAACAGAAACAGGTGGCATTTTAATTACGCCACTACCTGGTGCCACGGATCTAAAACCAGGCTCTGCAACACGCCCATTTTTTGGTGTTAAACCCGCTTTAGTCGATAATGAAGGTGCTATTTTAGAAGGAGCAGTTGAAGGAAATTTAGTTATGCTTGATAGCTGGCCGGGTCAAATGCGTACACTTTATGGCAACCACGAGCGTTTTGAACAAACTTATTTCTCAACTTTCCAGAACATGTACTTTACGGGTGATGGCGCTCGTCGTGATGAAGATGGTTACTATTGGATCACAGGCCGAGTTGATGATGTTCTGAATGTATCAGGTCACCGTATGGGCACAGCAGAGATTGAAAGCGCACTAGTATCACACCCTAAAATTGCAGAAGCTGCGGTAGTAGGTGTTCCACATGAAATTAAAGGGCAAGGCATTTACGCTTACGTCACCTTAAATTCAGGTGAGTTTTCTTCACCAGAGTTATATGCAGAAGTAAAACAATGGGTACGCAAAGAAATTGGTGCAATTGCAACACCAGATATTTTACATTGGGCCGAAGGACTACCTAAAACACGTTCAGGAAAAATCATGCGTCGTATTTTACGTAAGATTGCTACCGGTGAAAGTGACCAATTAGGTGATACATCTACCCTTGCGGATCCAAGTGTGGTGGATAAATTAATTAAAGAAAATCAAGAAATTAGTTAATCTAAACAATAGCTATCACTGCAATATTAGAATTGCTTACAGTGTAGAGATAGCCAATTGACTGCTTTATCGCTAAACTCCTCGTTAACAGATTTGTTCTCGAGGAGTTTTTTATGAGCCCTATATTTAAAAGGAGTAGAAAGTGAAAGTATTGGTATTAAATGGACCGAACCTTAATTTACTGGGTAAACGAGAGCCTGAAGTTTATGGCAGTCAAACACTCGACGATATTATTGTGTCATTACAGTCTGAAGCAGAACAATTGAATATCGAATTATCGCACCTACAATCTAATCGTGAATACGAGTTGCTAGAAAAAATTCACGCTAGCGCCGGCGAAATTGATTTCATTATTATCAACCCAGCAGCATTTACACATACCAGTGTTGCTTTGCGCGATGCTTTATTAGGTGTCGCTATTCCATTTGTAGAAGTGCATTTATCTAATATCCATAAACGTGAAAAATTTAGACATCATTCTTACTTATCAGATGTAGCTTGCGCTGTAATTTGTGGCATGGGAGCGCAGGGATACTCATTCGCCTTACAAAGCGCAAAACAATTTACAACACCTAAATAACGACTAAAACATAACTTACAATGCAATAATAATTCATTATTTATGCATACTTATGCCGAAATGTGCAAGAAAATGTCAAAACTACCCATGCGGGTAGTTACTTTTTTTAAAAACTTAAGGCACTCTATCTGGGTCCTAAGAAATTAAGACATAGTAGTGACCCTAATTTTGATGCCATATAAATAAGTTTTTTATTTACTTTGTAATAAGAATACCTGTTAAAGGCAAGCCTAACTTTGTTAGGCTTTTTTTTTGCCTTGATTTTAACAAACCAGTAAATAGACTTTATACCAATCATAATAAGCAACGGTTCTACTTTAGACAATCACTATAAAAAACAATAAGATAAAGGTAAACTTTATCTATTTATTACATACGGATATACTACAAGATTAATCAATAGCGGATTTGAATATGGATGCTCACCAAGAATTACTAAAACAACAAATAAGATGGCAATCATTACGCTCTTTTAATATTACCATCGTTTCTTCATTTGTTTTTTTCTTCCTGATTGGTATTGCTCAAAGCTATACTCTGTTTGACTCATCTCCTACTTTTACAGCACCTATAGTCGTTCCTGTTCTAGTTTTATTATTATGCACTGCAACTTTATATGTCATCGTTAAAGAAATGGATGATTTAGCTCACCGTATCGCTCCTATCACAACGGTTGTGCTCACCTTGTTTGTAACCATTAACAGTCACTTCCAAGAACAAACTTACCTTAATAGTTTTTTATATTTAGTTTTACTGTTACCACTTTTTTACTCTTATTTATTGGCTTATAACACTCGCTATTTAATCGCCAATAATGTGTTTTTATTACTGTGTTATATTTTTGCATCAATACTAGGTAATACCGATCCTTTAGTGTTCCTATTTAACAGCGCATTTTTACTCACACTTTGTTACCTTACTATTTACACTCAATTCAGAGCGAATAAATCTCATAATAACCAATCGCTTAGTAATTTTGAAAAAAATAGTATTATGAGTAAAAAAAGTAGTCGTTATCTAAATAGTATCGTTCATGATATTAGACAACCGCTTAGTAGCTTATCTTTATATAGCCATTTATTAGAAAAGAAATTAACTGATACACAACATCTTCAGTTAGCACAAAGTATTAAACATTCTTCGGAAGAATTAGAACGCTGGATATCAAGCTTATTAGATCTTTCTCGTTTAGATAGTAATGCAATCACCCCTACAATCACTGAATTTAAGCTGTCTTCTGCTTTAGTGCCAATCATTCAAAAATACCAACAGCAAGCGTTATTAAAAGGCATTAACTTTTCTACACGTTTACCAGATATTACAGTAAAAGGTGATATTCGATTAATCACCAGCATCATTGATGTGTTGTTAAGCAATGCAATGGTGCACGGTAGCCAAGATAAAAATGCGCATATTTTATTAAGTGCTCGCCATTATCAAAAACAAGCAAAAATACAGGTTTGGAATCAAGGAGAAGAAATAGAGAGTTCTATTTTTGAAACCTTATTTGATGAAGTTGCACAAGCAGAAAACCCTTTAAACAATAAAACCAAAGGGATTGGCTTGGGGCTTGCGATTGCACAACGCAAAGCGCATTTATGCAATACAAGTATTGAAGCTAAAACGAATAAAAAAGGGAGCTGCTTTAGTTTAATGCTAGATACGGGGCTCAAACCGCAGAAACGCAAAGAGTTAAAAGAGCTATCCAATCAATGTCTTAATTGTAAAATACTGCTTATAGATGATGATCAAGGTATTTTGATGGCATTGAGCATGCTACTTGAGAGCTGGGGTTATAACGTCGATTGTGCAGATACTGCGGAAGAAGGGTTAGCCAAGTATTCAGCAGCAGAATATGATTTAGTTATTTCGGACTTCCGCTTGCCCAATCAAAAGACTGGATTGGATGTACTTAAAAAGATTAAAAATGGTACTCCTTCTATTTTACTCACAGGTGAAGCCGATCCTGAAAAGCTAAAAGAAGTTAAAGAGTCGAGTAAATCGCTAGATTATATGATCCTCAATAAGCCCGTTAAACCCGCTTCATTAAGATCCATGTTGAAACAGTTGCTTTAATTGTTGTTACGCAAAATTAAGCTTTAAGCAGGCCGATTGAAATTGCTTTTTCAACGGCTTGTAAGCGACTAGAAGCACCAGATACGTCTAAAGCTAGATATAAGCCTTTCTGATGAAACTTCACAGTATCTTGTGAAATACATAACGCGTCAGCTATCTCTCGGTTCTTTTTACCATCTTGAAGCAATCTGAGAATTTGTATTTGTCTATCTGATAAGTGGTAATCTTGTTTGCTCTTTTCTTCTAATTGAGCAACAGATTCAATTTCAACCATAATATCTTCAGGTACAAATAAATCGCCAGCAAAAACTCTATCTAATGCATAGATTAGCTCCTGTGGAGAATAAGACTTAGGAATAAAACCCATAGCACCATTTTGTAGTGCATGATAAACGTCACTATAACATTCACTTGCAGACAGCACGACAACGGGGGAAGCCATCTTAGCTTTCATTAAAGCTTCAAGCATGGCAATTCCGCTCATCTCAGACATATATAAATCTATTAAGATTAAATCGGGGTTAATATCTTTTATTTCAGTTAAAGCTTTTAGTGGACTATCAAAAGTAGTTACTAAATTACCTTCATTTTCTAACGTCAGTTTAAGACCGTATAAAAATAATTGATGATCATCAATAATCACAATCTTGTTCATCGATACATCCTTTCTGCAATACCTAGCCATTTTCACGCTAACGTATTCTTTTGCAAGCAAAACAATGTGAAATTGCTATATCAAATAGATTATAAACAATATTTTTTGAACTTACGCGCACAATTTGAAATACCGAGGTAAATTGAGCAGTATAGCTCTTAATTATTGCTGCTCACTAATTATTGAATAAAGACACTTAAATGCTAACGGGTATATTAATTTATTAAATCCCTGTATTCTTGCGCCTTATCTATTACCTCAATTAAAAGAGAAAAGTCATGCCTTGGATCCAGCTAAAATTAAATGCCAATAATGTTAATGCAGAAGAAATTGGTGAACTGTTAATGGACAATGGCGCTCTGTCTGCAACCTTTACCGACTCTCAAGATACACCAATTTTTGAACCCATGCCCGGCGAAACACGCCTATGGGGAGATACTGATGTAACAGGTCTATATGAAGCAGATGTAGATTTACTGCCTGTCATTGCTCTATTAAAAACAAGTTCATTATTACCCGATGACTTTGCCTTCAAAATCGAACAACTAGAAGATAAAGACTGGGTACGCGAATGGATGGATAACTTCCACCCTATGCAATTTGGTGAACGCCTATGGATTTGCCCAAGTTGGAAACCAGTACCTGACGAAAATGCAGTTAATGTGATGTTAGATCCAGGCCTAGCTTTTGGCACAGGTACTCACCCAACAACTGCATTATGTTTAGCATGGTTAGACGCACAAGACTTACAGGATAAAGTAGTTATCGATTTTGGTTGTGGCTCTGGCATTTTAGCCATCGCAGCTTTAAAACTTGGCGCAAAACGTGTGATTGGTATTGATATTGATCCACAAGCAATCACCGCTAGCCGTGATAACGCAGAGCGTAACCAAGTATCAGACCAGTTAGAGCTATATTTACCAGAAGATTTACCTGAAGGCATTTTGGCTGACGTATTAGTCGCTAATATCTTAGCAGGTCCGTTACGTGAGCTTTCAACAAGCATTGAATGTTTAGTTAAAGAAAAAGGTGCGTTAGCACTTTCTGGCATTTTGGAACAACAGGCTGAAGAATTGATTGCAGTTTATGGCCAATGGTTTGATATGGATGCAGCAAAAATCAAGGAAGAATGGGCTCGTTTATCAGGAATTAAGCACGCTTAAAGCGGTTATAAATTACTGAGAACAAAGTGTTGCTTAATTTGCAAGCTAAATAATTGCAAAATGGTTAATTATTAACCTTTATTCTGGATGAAAAAATGCGTAGACTACGCCGCCTTAACTTAGAGAACGCTTAGAATATGCGCATTGGACAGTATCAATTAGACAATAATCTTATTTTAGCACCTATGGCGGGCGTCACTGATCGACCTTTCAGAGAGCTTTGCCGTGAGCAAGGCGCTGGATTAGCGGTATCAGAGATGTTGTCATCCAATCCTCGTGTTTGGAATAGTACTAAATCTAAGTTACGAATGGACTACCATGATGAATCAGGTATCCGCTCTGTACAAATTGCTGGCGCAGAACCGCTGGAAATGGCCAATGCTGCACGATTAACCGTGGAGTTAGGCGCTCAGATCGTTGATATAAATATGGGTTGTCCCGCCAAAAAAGTGAATAAGAAGAAAGCAGGCTCAGCATTATTACCACATCCTGATCTAGTGAAGGCTATTTTAGAAAGTGTTGTTGATGCAGTGGATGTGCCTGTCACTTTGAAAATTCGCACTGGTTGGGATCCAGAAAGTAGAAATGGATTAGAGATTGCACAGATCGCTGAACAAGCAGGTATCCAAGCACTAACCGTGCATGGTCGTACACGCCAATGCCTTTTTAAAGGCGAAGCAGAATACGACACAATAAAAACAATTAAAGAAAATATAACAATCCCTGTGATTGCAAATGGCGATATTACTTCTGTTGAAAAAGCTAAGTACGTGCTGGACCATACAGGAGCAGACGCCATCATGATTGGACGAGGCGCACAAGGTGCACCTTGGATATTTAATGACATTAACCACTTTCTAAACACAGGGCAGCATGCTCAAGGTTTAGCACAAATGGAAATTACAAAAATACTATTGAAGCATGTGCAAGCTTTGCATGTTTTTTACGGTGATGTAATGGGACCTCGAATCGCTAGGAAGCACGTCGGGTGGTATTTGCAAGAACAAGACAAGTTAGGCAACTTTAAGCGTAATTTTAATGCGATAGAAAGTGCTCACGAGCAATTAAACGCATTAGAAAATTATTTAAATCAATTGTAATTAAAAGAGTTAATACCCATGTTTGAACAAAATATTTCTCAAGAAGCACTGACAACAACCACTAGTATTCCAGCTACAGGGCAAATAACTCAACGTCCCCTACGTGACTCAGTACGTCAAGCTGTATCTGGCTATGTGGCAAAATTGAACGGACAAGACACCACTGAATTATACGAATTAGTATTAGCAGAAGTTGAAGCACCGATGTTAGATATCATCATGCAATACACTCGTGGTAACCAAACTCGCGCGGCAACCATGCTAGGTATTAACCGTGGTACTTTACGTAAAAAATTAAAAAAATACGGCATGGGCTAAGCTCTTTCCTATTTTAGAATGTAAAAAAGCGACTTTTTAGTTAATGCCGTTCACTTAAGGTGAACGGCATATTTACTTTTCGCCACTGGATATCGATTTTTAGACGCTTTTAAACACCTCGGATAACTTCGCTCACGTTTTCCCTCCAACTTAAATTGTGCC
>NZ_SNUB01000012.1 GCF_004378355.1 Psychromonas algicola | reverse complement strand
TGTCCATTAGGTTCAACTCATTCCAAGGCATAAGTACCTCCTTATTTTGGGTACTTATAGTTTAAGAAATTGTTACCTATGTATAAGCAACAAAGTGTCACCTATGTTTATAACTCATACAGCGATTTTCTTTTGGTTCCGTTTTCTTTATTCGTATAAAGAAAATGAACTCGCCGTCAGGGCGAAAACCAAAGCTAATAAACACAAAAAAGCCACGACGAGCGCAGACGAGCTAATATCAAATCATACCAAACTAGGCAGCTTCAACCACCACTAATCAAGATCAAATCGTGATTTATAAAGCGCTTGTAGCGTATCTGATCGATCTTTGTAATCAATCACATCACCAACAATAATACTCGCTGTTAGATCTTCATCAGTATTTTGTAACGAAGACTCTAATGCTTGATTGGCGTTCGTTTGTATATAAACAGGTAATATGGGTAACCTGTTTTTCATTGCGATAATTTGTGCGCCTTCTTTGAACTCTGCTAAGGTTTCCGCTGTTTGGTTACGTGTGCCTTCTGCAAATACGCAAATAGAATAGCCAGTCTTAACTCTTTTCTTTATTTCTGTGAAAAAGCCATTCATTGTTTTAGCTTCTCTATCTAGTAATACTGTGCCTGCATTTCTGGTAAACATGCCAAAAAAGAATGAGTTATAAAGCTCTTTTTTAGCTATCCATAAACCGTTAATCTCGGTGCCTTTTAGTGCTATTTCGGCAATTAAAGGATCAATGATACTGCGGTGATTTGAGACGATAAGGTAGGGTTGTCCTTTAATGATCTTATTTGCTCCTTCAACATTAATACTTATTTTTAAATGTGAGAGTAGCGTTTCTGCATATTCTAAACGTAGTTTTGTGACCTCATTGGCACTGTGTTCACCTCTTAGTTTAAAACCAAATTTATTGGTTAAATAAAGCGCATAAAGGGCTGTTTTGATTCGGTGTAGTGTCAATTGAATTCCTATTGCTTAATAGCATGATAATGCAGGCATCATACATGAGATAAGCAATGAATGTTTAATTGTGGTATTTAATGAAAGATCGAGCGATATGAGTTGAAAGAAGGTAAATATGAAAGAGGTTATTCCCACTGATAACAGTGGGAATAAAGGAAACGAACTAACCTACCTTTGTACACTTCAACATATAATTCACATCTACATTCTTGGTGATTTTAAAATCATTGTTAAACGGGCTGTATTCCACGCCACATAAATCATCACACTTAAGCTGAGTTGCATCAATGGCGCCTAATAATTGCGAAGGGCGGATAAATTTCTCATATTCATGTGTGCCTTTTGGTACCCATTTTAATACATGCTCTGCGCCTACAATCATCATTAGGTAAGCTTTCCATGTTTTATTAATGGTTGAGAAATACACAGTGCCGCCAGGTTTTACTAGGTCACAACAGGCTTGGATCACTGATGCTGGGTTAGGAACATGCTCTAACATTTCCATACACGTGACCACATCAAACTCACCTGCGTGGGCTTGTGCAAAGCTTTCTGCTGTGGTTTTTTCGTAATTAGGTTTTTGCAAGGTCATTTCACTTGCGGTTTCTAAGGCGTGTAAACGGGCGATTTGTAATGAAGCGTGTGCCATGTCGATACCTGTAACCTCTGCACCACGCAATGCCATGCTTTCAGCTAAGATACCGCCGCCACAACCGACATCGACTATTTTCTTGCCGAATAAACCTTCTACGCCTACTTCTATATAGTCTAAACGCGTAGGGTTAAGTAGGTGTAAAGGTTTAAAGTCGCCCTCTAAATCCCACCATTGTTCTGCCATTGCTGAAAATTTTTCTATCTCTTGCTGGTCAACATTGCCTTCAAAGGTGTCATTTTGTATTGTTGAATCTGTGTTTGATTCGTTTTCAACTTGATGATTATTATAAGAAATTGTGTTTTCAGACATGTTTGTGACCTTGCGACTATAGAGAACAAATGAAGAACCAATGAGAAAGCAGAGTATAACGTGATAATTATAGTGAGGGTGAATTTATTTTTGCGATTTTAAGCGTTTTAAGCAAAAAATGGATTTGTATGATAAATGAGCGCTTTGTTGATAAATGCCTCAAATTGTCCCATAAAACGATTCTCAGGCGATTTTGTCAATTAAAAGCCTTCTGCTTAACTACTTTTATGTTACTATCGATCTCTTACTAAATTTAGTCTGTTTCCACTAATTTAAGGATTTAACTTTCTATGAGCGATTTTGCTTCTGACGTTTCTCCAATTAATATCGAAGATGAATTAAAAAATTCTTATCTTGAATATGCAATGAGCGTGATCGTAGGACGTGCATTACCTGATGTACGCGATGGTCTAAAACCTGTACATCGCCGTGTTTTGTTCGCGATGAATATCCTACGTAACGATTGGAATAAACCTTATAAAAAATCAGCACGTGTTGTTGGTGATGTAATCGGTAAATACCATCCACATGGTGACACAGCGGTTTACGATACAATTGTACGTATGGCGCAAGACTTCTCTTTACGTTACATGTTAGTTGACGGCCAAGGTAACTTTGGTTCTGTCGATGGTGATAGTGCGGCGGCGATGCGTTATACGGAAATCCGTATGCAGAAATTAGCGCATGAATTATTAGCCGATTTAGAAAAAGAAACAGTTGATTACGTACCTAACTATGATGGTACTGAATTCATTCCAGAAGTATTACCTACTAAAATTCCTAACCTATTAATCAATGGTTCTTCAGGTATTGCGGTTGGTATGGCAACAAACATTCCGCCACATAATTTAGGTGAAGTGATCAGCGCTTGTTTAGCGTTAATTAAAAATGAAGATATTACCATTGATGAATTGATTGAACATGTCCCGGGACCAGATTTCCCGACGGCTGGTATTATCAATGGTCGTAAAGGTATTATTGAAGCTTACAAAACCGGTCGCGGCAAAATTAAAGTGCGCGCAAAAGCGGAAGTTGAAATTAATGAAAAGACAGGTCGTGAAACCATTGTGGTTCATGAGCTTCCTTACCAAGTTAACAAAGCGCGTTTGATTGAAAAAATCGCTGAATTTGTTAAAGATAAAAAAATTGAAGGGATTAGTGCATTACGCGATGAGTCTGATAAAGACGGTATGCGTATGGTGGTTGAAGTTAAGCGTGGTGAAGTGGGTGAAGTTATTCTAAATAATCTTTACGCACAAACACAAATGCAAGTGACATTTGGTATTAATGCGGTTGCATTGGACCATGGTCAGCCAAAACTATTTAACCTTAAAGAAATGCTAGAAGCGTTTATTCTACATCGCCGTGAAGTAGTAACACGTCGTACTGTATTTGAATTACGTAAAGCACGTGATCGTGCACATATCCTTGAAGGGTTAGCAATTTCATTAGTTAACATTGAACCAATTATTGAATTGATCCGTAACTCTCCTACACCAGCTGAAGCGAAACTAGGTCTACAATCACGCGGTTGGGATTTAGGTGATGTTGCTGCAATGTTAGAAGCAAGCGGTGTTGATGCGGCTCGCCCTGATGGATTAGCGATTGAGTTTGGTATCCGTGATAACCAATACTTTATGACTGAAATCCAAGCACAAGCGATTCTTGATTTACGCCTACACAAATTAACAGGTCTTGAGCACGAGAAAATATTAGGCGAATACAAAGAGCTATTAGAAATCATTGCTGCTTTATTATTCATTCTTGAAAGTCCTGCACGTTTGATGGAAGTGATTGAAGAAGAGCTTGAAGAAGTACGTGATAACTTTGCTGATAAACGTCGTACAGAAATTACTGAATCTGAATCAGATTTATGTATGGAAGATTTAATCGTTGAAGAAGACGTAGTAGTCACACTTTCTCACGAAGGTTACGTTAAGTACCAACCATTATCAGATTACGAAGCACAGCGTCGTGGTGGTAAAGGTAAAGCGGCGACTAAGATGAAAGATGAAGATTTCATCGAGAAACTATTAGTGGCAAGTACACATGATACGATCCTTTGTTTCTCAACACGCGGTCGTTTGTACTGGCTGAAAACATTCCAACTACCATTAGCTTCTCGTCAAGCGCGTGGTCGTCCGATTGTCAATATCTTGCCGCTTGAAGAGGGCGAACGTATTACTGCAATCTTGCCAGTACGTGAATACGAAGATGATAAATATGTATTTATGGCAACAGCAAACGGTACGGTTAAGAAAACAGCATTAAGTGCTTACAGTCGTCCACGTTCAAGTGGTTTAATTGCGATTAACTTAAATGATGATAACGAACTAATCGGTGTAGCATTAACTGATGGAACGAATGAAATCATGTTGTTCTCTGATGCGGGTAAAGTGGTTCGCTTTAAAGAAGCTGAAGAGAGTGTGGTTACGGATGAAGCAGGTAACCCAGTATTAGATGAAAACGGCAACCCTGAGATTAAATTTAAAGGTGTTCGTCCAATGGGTCGTACTGCAACGGGTGTTCGTGGTATCAAGCTAAACGAAGGCGGCAAAGTTGTTTCTCTGATTGTGCCTAACGAAACAGGCCATATCTTAACAACGACTGAAAATGGTTACGGTAAACGTACTGCATTAGCGGATTACTCATCTAAGAGTCGTGCGACACAAGGTGTTATTTCTATTAAAGTGAGCGAGCGTAACGGTAAAGTGGTTGGCGCGGTTCAAGTTGATGAAAATGACGAAATCATGTTGATTTCTAACAAAGGTACATTAGTACGTACGCCAGTTAGTGGTGTATCGATTGTTGGACGTAACACTCAAGGTGTCACGTTAATTAAAACTCGTGATGATGAAAAAATCGTAGCGTTACAACGCATCGAAGAAATGAAAGATTTACCTGTTTATGAAGGTGATGAAGAGGAAAATGCTTCAGCTACTGAAAACAGTGAGCAGGAAGGCCAATCAGATGCAGTTGATACTGTAGATGAACAGGCAACTGAAACTCCTGAATAGCAATAGTGCTTCACAATAAAATAAGCGGCGAATAGCCGCTTATTTTGTTTTAAGCTATGTAATAATATCGTTATCAATGGTTAAAGATCTTCTTAATAAGAGAGTGAGTAATGACAAAGAAATATAACTTTTGTGCTGGACCTGCCATGTTACCTGAAGCAGTGATGCAGCAAGCACAAAGCGAATTTTGTAATTGGCAGGAGTCAGGTATTTCTGTCATGGAAGTAAGTCACCGTAGCCCTGAGTATATGGCAATGGCGAAGCAAGCTGAGCTTGATTTACGTGAATTAATGTCTATTCCTGATAATTACAAAGTTTTATTTTGTCATGGTGGTGGACGAGGTCAGTTTGCTGCTGTTCCACTTAATTTATTAGGTGATAAGTTAGACGCTGATTATATCTTAACGGGTCAATGGTCTAAGTCTGCTGTTGTTGAAGCTAAAAAGCACGCAAGAATTAAAGAAACCGATATTATGCAAACCACTGATGATGGCAAAATCTCAGTGAAACCTTGCTCTGAATGGAACATTAATGCCGGTACGGCTTATGTGCATTACTGCCCGAATGAAACCATTGAAGGCATTGAAATTTTTGATACGCCTGAAACTGGTGTGGTGCCATTAATTGCAGATATGAGTTCAACCATTTTGTCGCGTCCTATTGATGTATCAAAATTTGGATTGATTTACGCAGGCGCACAAAAAAATATCGGCCCATCGGGTTTAGCGATTGTCATTGTTCGTGAAGATCTTGTTGGTAAAGCGCGTGAAGCTATTCCAACTATTTTTGATTATCAAACATTAAGTGATTTTGACTCAATGTATAATACGCCACCGACTTATTCTTGGTATTTGGCCGGGTTAGTATTTAAGTGGTTACTCGCGCAAGGCGGTTTGGTTGAAATTGAAAAACGCAATATTGCGAAAGCTGAATTGTTATATAAAACCATTGATGATTCACCATTCTATGCAAACAATGTGGATGCGAGTGTGCGTAGTCGTATGAATATTCCATTTACTTTAGCCGATGACAGTTTAAATGGGACTTTCTTAGCGGAAGCCAAAGAAGCTGGACTATTGACCTTAAAAGGTCACAAGTTGGTGGGTGGAATGCGTGCCAGTATTTATAACGCAATGCCAATTGAAGGCGTTCAAGCCTTGGTTGATTTTATGAATGCGTTTGAAAAGAAATATGCATAAAAGTCGTTAGTTTTTAGTTGCAGTGATCAGGCCATGACTGATCACTCACAACTAATGGCTTCTTTGAAGGAATTGATATGAGTTGTGATTTTTTAAGCTTGGCCAATCCAGGGGTGCAAAAATTACATCCTTACCAAGCTGGCAAACCAACAGATGAATTAGAACGCGAATTAGGCATTACTAATATCGTGAAACTAGCATCTAATGAAAACCCACTCGGGTTAAGTGACTCGGTTAAAGCGGCTTTGCAAAAAGAATTAACTGAATTAACACGTTATCCTGATGCTAATGGATTTTATTTAAAGCAAGCCTTAGCAGATAAATACTCGGTTGAAATCAATCAAGTAACTTTAGGTAATGGCTCTAATGATTTATTAGAATTAGTGGCGCGTGCATTTGTTGAACCTCGCCATGAAGTGATGTTTGCTGAACATGCTTTTGTCGTTTACCCAATCGTAACACAAGCCATCGGTGCTAAAGCGGTAGTGGTTAAAGCAAAAGATTACGGTCATGATTTAACGGCGATGGCTGCTGCGATTACTGATAATACTAAATTGATTTTTATTGCTAATCCAAACAATCCTACAGGTACTTTTTTAGAGCAAGATGAAATTAAAGCATTTTTAACTAAAGTGCCAAGTGATGTGTTAGTGGTGTTGGATGAAGCTTACTTTGAATATGCCGCGGAACAACGCCGTGGTAATGCTATTGCTTGGATTGCTGAGTTTCCTAATTTAATTGTTTCACGTACTTTCTCTAAAGCTTATGGTTTAGCTGGTTTACGTGTTGGTTATAGTATTTCACATCCTGATATCGCAGATATCTTGAATCGTGTGCGTCAGCCATTTAATTGTAATGCATTAGCATTAAAAGCCGCTGAAACGATTTTAAAAGATCAGCAATACCTTGTAGATAGCGTTAATTTAAATAATGCGGGTATGAAAGATTTATGTGCCTTCTTTGAAGCGAATAAATTAGATTATATTCCATCTATGGGGAACTTTATCACAGTGAATGTTGGGCAATCAGGTGATGAGGTTTATCAAAAATTATTATTAGAAGGGGTGATTGTACGTCCAATTACGGGCTACGGTTTACCACAGCATTTGCGTATTAGTATCGGCACGGAAGCTGAAAATCAACGATTTAAACAAGCGTTAACACACGTTTTAAACTTGAAATAAGAGAACAAAATACAATGGAACAGTTATTATTAAACCCGATTAAAAAAGTCGATGGCGAAATTAATTTACCTGGGTCAAAAAGCCTATCTAATCGCGCTTTACTATTAGCTGCGTTAGCAAAGGGAACAACGACGTTAACTAACCTATTAGATAGTGATGACATTCGTCATATGCTTAACGCGTTAAAAAAATTAGGCGTTAACTATCAATTATCAGCAGATAAAAAACAATGTGTTGTTGAAGGGTTAGGGCACGCGTTTAACACTCAAGCATTAGGTGATCTTGAGTTGTTTTTAGGTAATGCTGGAACAGCAATGCGCCCTTTATGTGCCGCTTTATGTTTAGGCCAAGGTGAATATACTTTAACCGGTGAGCCTCGCATGTTTGAACGTCCTATCGGTTCTTTAGTTGATTCACTTCAACAAGCTGGTGCAGACGTGACTTATTTACAAAATGAAAATTACCCACCATTAAAAATCAAAGGTACCGGGCTGAAAGGTGGAAAAATCACTATTGATGGCAGCGTATCAAGCCAATTCTTAACGGCATTTTTAATGGCTGCGCCAATGGCATCAGAAGATACAAGCATTGAAATAGTAGGTGAGCTAGTCTCAAAACCTTACATTAAAATCACACTACAAATTATGCAAGATTTTGGTGTTGAAGTTGATAATGTCGGGGGTGAGTACCAAGTATTTAATATTAAAGGCGGTCAAACTTACCAAGCTGCTGGACAATATTTAGTGGAAGGTGATGCATCATCGGCTTCATACTTTTTAGCGGCGGCTGCCATTGGCGGTGGAAGCATTAAAGTAACGGGTATTGGTAAAAAATCTGTACAAGGTGACATTCAATTCGCTGATGCACTAGAAGCAATGGGCGCCAATATTGAATGGGGTGATGATTATATTAAAGCGAGTAAAGGTGAATTAAAAGCGATTGATATGGATATGAACCATATTCCTGATGCTGCGATGACCATTGCCGTTGCCGCCTTATTTGCTGAAGGTACCACTAAAATCACTAATGTTTATAACTGGCGTGTGAAAGAAACTGACCGTTTATATGCGATGGCAACTGAGCTACGTAAAGTCGGCGCAGAAGTGGTTGAAGGTCATGACTTTATTGAGGTGACTGCACCTGCTCAAATCAAACATGCTGAAATAGATACTTATGATGATCATCGTATTGCGATGTGTTTTTCATTGGTCGCGTTAAGCGGAACACCTGTGACAATTAACGATCCTAAATGTACGTCTAAAACCTTCCCTGACTACTTTGAGAAGTTAGCTTTAGTGAGTTTATAGATTCAATACATCAAGTTTGAAGCCAATAAAAAACCCTAGCTTGCTAGGGTTTTTTATTGGTTGTATTGCAGAGATCGGTTTCTACTAGCGCCGTTTAAGCTTTATTTTCAAAGGTTCTATCTTGATACCATTCATCCATATTATCGTACATTTCACCTTTTAAAATGTAATAAGGTGATTTGTGATAGATTTTAATATCGTGGAAAGGGTCGGTGATAATCTTGCTCATCCATACAAGCCCTGTTTGTACCCCCATTAATTTGAATAAATGTAATGTGCGGAAAGCAATGGCGCCTAGTCCAACAAATAACCATATGATGGCCATATTATTAATAAACTCAGAAAAGCTGGTGAAAGGTTGGAATAACCCAAAAAAATCAACTTTAAAATACAATACAACCGGTACTAAAACCCAGATTGAGAGTAGCACCATTTTACGGGTTAAGTTATAACCTACTTTTATACTTTCTTTGTACTCATGAGTTGCATTATTAACTTGGTCATAAGTTTGTGGTTCAAAGAAAAAGTGCCCGGTTTGACGTAGAACCATGGCTAGTAGCCAACCTACTAATGCAGCAGCTGCAGGGTAGTAAAAAACCAAAATGTAACTACCAAGAAAACAACAAGCACTTAATAAATGCAAAAATTGGTTGATACGATTATGATGATAGTAGCGATGATCATCCCAGCGTTGTTTTTGTAGTTCTTCAAAAAAAGTCATACAGTTTCCTTAATTAATAAAAATAAATAATGTTTAAAAAAGTTATGTTGAATGTGTCGCACTGTTACGTATTAGTTATTTGTGTGTTGGTTAATAAAGCTTCACCCATTTTAATCATCATGCCTTCTTCAATGTGATCGCATAATTGGTAACCTTCGCTAGCAAAAACAATGATGGTAGAGCCATGTTGGAAATATCCCATTTCTTGGCCTTTATCAAAGCTTGCATTACAAGGAATAATGTTTTCGCCTTGATAACGCAGATCTAAGGTGTGTGGTAAAAAATGAAATTTCATACTCGCAACTAAGATAGCGGCAACGGGTACAAGGGTGATACTGGATGTACTATTTTCAAGTTGAAGTTCAATTACCGCACGTTCATTTTTACAGAACAACTTTTCTACTTTTTTAAGCGCGATTGGATTAACGTTCCACGTATCACCTGTTTGATAGTTAACTTGGTTAACAGTGCACTTTACTGGCGCATGAAAACGGTGATACATACTCGATTTAAGGCGCAATGTAACAAATGTCCCATTGCGGTATTTATCTGCTAATGCTGAGTCTGGTATAAGGTCACTCAGTAAATATGGGAAACCTTTTGCTTGGTATACTTCGTTATCCTTAATGTACCCATGTGCTCCAATAATTGCATCACAGGGGCTAGTTACCATTTCAGGTTGTGAATTAATAGGACGCAAACCCTCTTTTAACTGTCGGGTAAAACATTCTCCTAAACTAGTGAAATGGCTTTTTTTAGCGTCTTGTAAACGTAAGTCTTCAGCAAATAACTGCCAAATAGCAATTGATATTTTTGTTAATAAAGGGCTTTCAATTGCACTATATCGGCCCATCATTAATGTTAACCAACGCCTTGGAATACGATTGGTTAACAAAAAATTCAGTTGCTCTTTTGTTGTTAACGGTGGTTTATTTATCTGCATATTAAGCTACCGTTTTTTGTTGTGTATAAGTGCTTCGTTGATCTAACCCAAGGTCACTTAAAAATTGCTGCATAATAGGCTCTGCCTGATATTGTTGTGCACGTTGCAGGGCTTTCTGACGCATTGTTTCTTGGCTATTTTTATCTGTGAAGAAGTTCACTACTGCATCCGCCATCTCAGGAATCGTTTCTACTAGGTAACCATTGACCTGATTTTGGATAATATCTTTCGGACCTTTGCAGTTGTATGCGAGGGTAGGCATGCCATGTGCGAATGCTTCGAGAATGACATTACCGAAGGTATCGAAGCGCGATGGGAATATAAATAGATCTAAACCCAGGTATAAGGAAGCTAGTTGTGCTTTGCTTTGCCAACCTAGGAATATTGCTTCAGGTAGTCTTTCCTTTAGCTCTTCGGTGGCAGGTCCAGAGCCTGCAATAACAATTTTAAGGTTGGGCAGACGTTGTTTTGCCAATGTGATGATCTCTGGCAAATCAAATAAGCCCTTTTCTTGGCTAATACGACATGCAATAAATAATACGGGAGTATCTTGGTTTGCACCTGGTATTAATTCTGACTTATCAATAGCTGTTGCTTGCTGGTTGCGCGCTTGAGTATGATGTGCCGTTAAGAATACTTTATCTTCTGCTAGTTGCATTTCATGCCCAGTTAACCATTGCTTATGTTCTTGGTTAAGTACAAAAATACCATCATAACGATTGTATAATGCACGCATTAAACGCCTTACTCTATCTCGCTCATATTGGTTAAGGTCGGTAGTGTGTTTAATAAAGTCTATCCAATCGGTATGCATAAAAAAATAACTTGGTACATTAAACATTTGTTGTATAAACAAGGATATAAATGCCATTGGACCTTCTGTTGAACACACTATGCGATCGTAACCACCTTCATAAAAGATACGCGCTATTTCCATTAAATCGGGAATACGAATTTGTTGGTCGCCATAACGCTTCACATTAAATTCAGCAATGGGTTTGACAACATGTAAGTGTGAATCTGATGTTGCTTCACTATGACAAATTAAGAAATCGATAGGTAAATTTGAATGTTGAATTTCTTTTAATTTTCCAGACAAAGAAGTCGAAACACCATTTTTATCGAGTAATGTATCGGTTAGGTATAACGCGCGCTTGCTATGCTCATTTTTACCTAATTTTTGAGCAAATTGATTTAATAAATGACGGTTTTGATAGAGAACTCGTGTTGAAGCTAAGTTTGACCCTGCCAGAATAAAGCTAATCAACACAGGGAATGATAAATTATCAAACACCTTACTCATATTGATGTTGCTCATATTATCTTTACGTTTATTGCCACCTAAAAATAAAGCGGTTAATTGACTTGGAACCTCCAGTTTTCGAGTTAACTCTTCTGCTGAAAAACTGTCTAATAAAACCCCTTTGTTGTCTTTAATAGCGGCAGTGACACGTTTTGCAATGAGTAAGTTTAAGTGAGTAAAGAGTTCACTCATTGCATTGTTCGCGATTTCTATAAACTGATCAGGCTGATTACGTTTTGCATCAGCTATTTGTTCTAGTTTGGTGATGCAAAATTTATAGTCTTTAGTAACTTGCCATTTAAGCAATTTATTGGGTTTTTTTCCTTGTAATGCATCATGTACAAAATCGAAAAATTTCATGGTTTTTTTGTGCTTTTGCATTTCTAACATTGCGTTACTGATAGCAAAGCAACCGACTTTATCCCATGTAGAACCTCGATGTAATAAAATGCGTAATAAACCAGGGTCTTTAATTTTAGTGGCGACTTGTGAAAAGTAATCTAATAAAGAAATATTAAGTTTTTGATTTTCAGCAACTTTACCAAAAGGCGCAATATTACCTAACTTTATTGCTTCTAGTGCAAGTTGAGAGGGACTTTCTGTTTTCAATCTCTCTTGTAAGTTAGGTATATACAAGCGAGAGCCACATTGACCTGCAAAGATTCCTGTATGGTCATCTGAACCACCAGTGAAGACCTTATGTTTATTTGGGTCAACGCCAAAAGAGGCTGGGTTGAGCTTATGTTTTAGTGCATATTGATGAATTTTATCGGGCGTTAAGCTCTCTATCCAATTTAGTGTTAATACGCTTTGCCATAAATCTCGTTGCCCATTAAGGACTTCAAAACGAGAAAACATAACTGCTAATTTTTCAAATAGTGATAAATCAATTTTTTCGTTTCTGGTATAAAAATATAAAGGATGAGGCAAAATAACTGGAATATCTTGCTCGGCAGTATAACGCACAAAATCATAAACATTTTGGCGTTTATTATTCAGTTCGATTTCCTGTTGCTTGGTAAACCCATAAGCTAATACGTGAATGAAGAGTTCGTATTCAGGAAAATAACAGGTAAATTCAGCACCGACTAAGGTGTCAATTCCTTTGTCGATTAAATCCCAACAAGATCTTGCGTTATTGTGGTTAGTGACTGTGACAACCTCACTACCAGCTCCTTTTAAAGCTTTAACCAGCTTCTTTGTTTTTAACCAGGTTTCTGGTAAGCGTAAAATTCGTCCCCATAATTCGTCAGGTATATCACTGTTATGGTCATGACAATGTAAATCTATTTTTAAACAGTTTTCATGATCAAAGCGCTTTGATTGTTGATCAATAAACTGTTCAAATTCAGATTCAAGCGATTTTCGGAAATCATATTCCTGTGTGTTGTGAGTATATTTAGACAAATTCACTTTACCTTGTTTTAAATTATATAGATTAATTATTGGTTATCAGATATTTTATGTAGCCAAGGGGCTAGGTAATAATTTGCTGAGTATTGGAAATTTAGTCTTTAACATATCCACCATAAATTGGCGTTTTATGTTTTTATTGGTTAATAAAGGGGATTGCCACCACCAAGTGTCTTGTTGCATTTGTTGAGCTGCCTTTATAAAACACTCCACTACTTCGTTGAATTCATCATCGGTAAAACTAAAGCTCATGATCAACCTTCCTGTTCCTGTCCAACTTAATTCGATGCCATTTTTCTTTAGATAAAATTGGAGCATCCAGTTGTAACGACTGGGTAAGGTATATTGAACGGATAAAATCGAGTGAATATTGGTGATTTTCAGTGGTAAGTTTTGTTCGCTTAAACATTGATTAAAGTAAGCTACTCGTTGATCCCAAAGAGCTTCTGATTGTTGATATTGTTGTTGTATGGAATCGCTTTGAATACGTTTTAAAAAGGCATGCATCGCGCCCATGACATAAGGATGTGAGTTAAAAGTGCCGCGCGCAAGTGAAACGTTAACGGGCTTATCATCTTGGAAACGTTTCATTAGTTGATGAGTGCCTGTTACGACCCCTACGGGTAAACCACCACCAAGTGTTTTACCATAAGTGACCATGTCGGCTTGAACGCCATAAAAACCTTGAGCGCCACGATAACCTAAGCGAAAACCAGTAAATACTTCATCAAATATCAATACAATATTATGCTGAGTACATACTGTTCGCAGTCGTTGTAACCACTTGCTGTATTGCTGTTTATCAAAATGAGTTTGACGATCACTAGCGACAAGCGAAGCATCTGATGGTGCATCTGCATTAATATGAAAAGCTTGCAAGGGGTTAATTAAGACGCAGGCAATATCTTTTCGAGTACTTAATACTTTTATACTCTGTTCGCTGAGGTCTGCTAAGGTGTAAACATCGTTGTTTTTTCGGGTGTTACCAATACCCGGCTGTACACCATCCCACCAACCATGGTAAGCCCCACAAAAGCGCACCAAATGTGTTTTTCCAGTGTGATAACGGGCCAATCTAACGGCTTGCATTACTGCTTCCGTACCTGACATATGAAAAGAAACTTCATCTAAACCCGATATTTCTTTGATCATTTCAACGTTTTCAGCGATCAAAGGATGATAAGTGCCTAATACTGGGCCTAATGCTTTGGTGTTTTCTATGCCTGTTTCCATACATTGCTTATAAAAATCATAACCAAATACATTCACGCCATAAGATCCGGTTAAGTCATATCGCCAGTTACCGTCAAGATCTTTGACTTTCGACCCCGATGTTTCGTCGGCAATTGAACCTAATTTAAAAGCACGTGGCAATGCATTGCGGTAGGGGTAGGGAAAACGGTAATGACTAGTAAAGCGTACGTCTGAAATACTAGGTTCAATGGATTCACAATAGTCTAATGTTAGTGGTGATTGTTTCTCTAAGACATTATTTAATGCAATTAATGCTGATTTTCGTAAGAGTACAATGTCAGCTGGTGCGCCATCACTGTTAAAAAATTCATCTCCTTCATAACTAAAGAAAGGTAATTGGCGTGCAATACGTCTTGACCATTTACTATGGCCCCTTAAAGACCTATGTTTTGCTCGCGATAATTGTAAGCGAATTAATAATTTGTAGAGTAGCCATGCACAGCTTACTGTCACGATTAAATAAAGAAAATTCATTAGTTACTTCACTCGCAGTTAACAATTGGTTTACATGAAGTTAACAGCTTAGTTTGAATTTTTTATGTCATTTTATGTGCATTTTTATGACAGTGACATTTTTATAAACTGACTAGGGCGTGTTGATCTTTGCTGTATATTATTTGTTCAGTAATGCATTGGTAGCCACATCATTAAAAATGCTAGTGATAACATACTCGCATAATTCCGCGATAATTTGTCATATCCAGTTGAAATAGCTCGATAATGTTTAATTCTTGCGAAAGCATTTTCAACTAAGTGTCTATGCTTATATAAACACCAATCCGTAGTATCTTTTGCTATATCAGCACCATAGTTTCTTTTAGGAATGATGCTCTTGTCAGCATTTAAGCTAATAAAAGCACGAAAATTATCATTATCATAACCTTTATCTGCAATAACAGTTTTCACGTCTGATAGACTTTGAACCAAGTTTTCTGCATGAACTATGTCATGTCTTTGTCCTTCTGATAGCTCAAAATAAACGGGTAAGCCGCCACTATCTACTGCTAAATGTATTTTGGTAGAATTACCACCTCGACTTTTACCAATGCATTCGTTTTCTGTAGTCGCAGCCCCTGAACTATGTTGATGAGCACGTACAATAGAGCCATCAATAAATATCCATTCAAAGTCAGCATTATTCGCTAACTCGTTGAATATTAAATTTAATATGCCTTTTTTAGACCACAGGTTAAAACGACGATATACCGTACTCCAATCACCAAATTCTGGCGGCAAGTCACGCCATGGAAGACCTGTACGCAACCGATAAAGAATACCTTCAAAGGTCATTTTGTGTTCGGGTTTATTATATACTCGGCCAGTACTTTTCATTATTTGAAGTAGTAAAAACCACCTGTTATCGGTTAACATAATTCTAGGCATGATGTTGTTCTTTGTATGGCTAGAGGGTGAATGACTCGATGAAAATAAATATAAAACGTATATATAAAGGTTATAAGTGTCTTTGAGTGTGCTTTGTTAAACAAGTTCATAACTACATTTAGAATTTAGCCAGTTTTTATTTATTAATTCAACAGCTTTGTTTTATAAATATATTTTCTGATTTAAATACTAAATATTTATTATTCATATTAGTCATCTTATTTCTATCAAATTGAACTAGAGATAAACTTAAGTTTCGTTTTTATATTAATTATTATTTTCGTATTGAACTTTAATAGTTTAGAAATTAAAGTTTAATTTTAAGAATCTAAAATCAAGTTTTTCTAATAAAAATTACAATGAATTCAAAGTTGATCACTAAATAATCACAAATACAGCTCGAAAAATGACCATATCTGTCACTGTATAACAGTTTAAGCAAGGTTTTTACTTTCTTTTCTTGCTGAATTTTTAGGGTGTTGGTAGAGTAGAAACTACTTTTATTGGCTTCTTTTGGAAATCTTCATGTTTAAAATGTTTCGAGGAATGTTCTCTAACGATTTATCAATCGATTTAGGAACCGCAAATACCCTTATTTATGTTAAAGATCAAGGCATTGTATTGGACCAACCTTCAGTTGTTGCCATTCGCTTGGACAAAACTGGAAAAAGAGTTGCTGCTGTAGGTACTGCTGCAAAGCAAATGCTAGGTAAAACACCTGGTAACATACAGGCAATCCGCCCGATGAAAGATGGTGTTATCGCTGACTTTTACATCACTGAAAAAATGTTGCAGTACTTTATCAAACAAGTACATAACAATAGTTTCATGCGTCCTAGTCCACGTGTTTTAGTTTGTGTTCCTTGTGGCTCTACACAAGTTGAGCGTCGTGCAATTCGTGAATCAGCAATGGGGGCAGGTGCTCGTGAAGTATTCTTAATCGATGAGCCAATGGCTGCAGCGATTGGTGCTGGTATGCCTGTATCTGAAGCAAAAGGTTCAATGGTTGTCGATATCGGTGGTGGTACTACTGAAGTCGCTGTTATTTCATTAAACGGTGTTGTTTATTCTGCTTCTGTTCGTATTGGTGGTGATAAGTTTGATGAAGCTATCATCAACTATGTTCGTCGTAAATACGGTTGTACGATTGGTGAAATCACTGCTGAGCGTATTAAACACAGCGTTGCAATTGCTTACCCAATTAATGAAATCAAAGAAATTGAAGTTCGTGGTGTGAATGTTGCTGAAGGTGTTCCTCGCAGCTTTATTCTAACCAGCAATGAAGTATTAGAAGCATTACAAGAGCCATTAAGTGGTATCGTACAAGCGGTTATGCTTGCACTAGAGAAAACGCCACCTGAATTAGCAGCGGATATCGCTGAGCAAGGCATGGTGTTAACTGGTGGTGGTGCACTATTATCAGAACTAGATCGTTTATTATCTGAAGAGTCTGGTATCCCTGTGATTATAGCTGATGACCCACTTACTTGTGTAGCTCGTGGCGGCGGTATGGCGTTAGAGATGATGGATACACACGGTGGTGACGTCTTTAACGGAGATTGATATCAATATGCAGGCTTAGGTCTGCGTTAAGATTCAATAAAAATAATAATGAAGACAATCTTTGCTAGTGGTCCTTCTTATATATTAAGGCTATCCTTCGTGATAGCTTTTTGTATTATTTTGCTGATCGCTGATAGCCAATTCAATATTTTCTCTTCTGCTAGAGTTTATTTAAATTCTATTGTTTCCCCTATTCAATATGTTGCTGATGCACCACAAAAAATGTTTAGTGCTGCCTCAGAAAGTCTGACTACGAGACAGGTATTGATGGAGCGAAACGCATTACTTGAAAAAGAAAACCTACATCTAAAAGCCGATCGTCTCTTGCTCGGCGAATTACAAAAAGAAAATGAACAATTACGTGAATTATTAAACTCTAAGAAGCAGTTTAAAAATAAACGTATGATCGCAGAAGTGATGAGTTTACGCTCTGACCCTTTCACACACCAAGTGTTAATTGATAAAGGTGCCCTTGATGGCGTTTATCTTGATCAACCTGTGATCAATGAAAAAGGCGTAATTGGACAAGTTTCTCAAGTCGGTAGTACTACTAGTCGTGTTGTTTTAATCGTTGATGCTAGTCATGGTATTCCTGTTCGAGTGCAACGTAATGATGCGGTTGCTATCGTTCATGGTAGTGGTGCATGGGATAAACTGACGGTGCCTTTTGTACAAAGTAATGCGGATTTAAAAGAAGGTGATGTACTAGTGACTTCTGGTTTGGGTGGTCATTTCCCTGCGGGTTATCCTGTGGCGACGATTAGCCGTTTTGAATACCAAGAAGGTGAATTGTACGCGAATGTAACTGCAACACCTGCTGCAGAATTAGATAAAAGCCGTTACTTATTATTACTTTGGAACGATGATCCGTTAGCTGGTGCTGATTTAACGTTAGACTCACCGGAATAACTAAATGTCCCCATTTAATAGTTATAAAATTATATATTTTACTTTCTTCATTTGCCTTGTTGCAGCGATTTTTCCATTGCCTGTCTCATTAAATGCATTTAGGCCCGAATGGATGGTGTTAGTGATATTTTATTGGATCATTGCATTGCCGCACCGAGTCAATATAGGCCATACCTTCATTTTAGGTATTATGTTAGATCTATTATTAGGCTCTACTTTGGGGATGCATGCTTTGCTATTTTCATTGTTGGCTTATTTCACTAGCATTAACTTCCAACGCTTTAGAAACTTTACTTTATTTCAAACCACTCTATTAATGGGCGTGTTTGTTTTTGTGCTTAAAGTGTCCTTGTATTGGATTGCTTCAAGCATACAAGTCATAGTACTGCACCAGTCATATTTTTGGTCAATCTTTACTTCTATGCTTATCTGGCCATGTTTCTTTGTATTTATGCGTTTTGTACGTCTTCAATTTAAGGTTTCTTAATTCTGATGACCTTATTCCTCGCTTCCAATTCACCTAGACGAGCTGAATTATTATCACAAATAGATGTCCAATTTGAACATATCAGCGTTGAGATTGATGAAACCAAGCAAGATGATGAAACGAGTCAAGCTTACGTGCAACGCTTAGCGTTAGAAAAAGCATTGGCAGGATTAGAAAAAAATAAGCATCAAGGTGTTGTGTTAGGTGCTGATACCATCGTCCTTTGTGAAGAAGTGGTGATGGAAAAGCCTAAAAGCAAACAGCATGCTAAGCAAATGATGGATTTGTTGTCTGCGAATACTCATCAAGTTTTAACTGCCGTTGCTTTAGTCAGTAAACAAAAACAGTCTGTTAAATTAGTGACGACAGCGGTGACATTCAAAGCGTTAACAGAACAAGAAATTTCAGATTACTGGGAAACCGGTGAACCACAAGATAAAGCCGGTGGTTATGGTATTCAAGGGATCGCAGGTCAATTTGTTACACATATTTCAGGTAGCTATAGCGCGGTGGTAGGTCTTCCTCTTTATGAAACCGCAGAGCTTATAAAATCATTTAAAGGAGTATCCAATGTCTGTTGAACTATTGATGAATATTACTCCGACGGAAACACGTGTCGCCTTAATTGAAGGTGGCGTGTTACAAGAATTACATATAGAACGTCAAGCAAGCAAAGGAATTGCAGGGAATATTTACAAAGGGAAAGTCACTCGAGTTTTACCCGGTATGCAAGCCGCGTTTGTTGATATTGGTTTAGAGAAAGCCGCTTTTTTGCATGCCTCAGATATTGTGCCACACACTGAATGTGTCGCTGGTGCAGAGAAAGAAAAATTCAAAGTCGCTGATATTGCAACACTGGTAAGACCCGGACAGAATATTATTGTACAAGTTGTTAAAGACCCGTTAGGTACAAAAGGGGCGCGTTTAACGACTGATATTACTTTGCCTTCTCGTTATTTAGTATTTATGCCAGATAGTCAGCATGTTGGTGTTTCACAGCGAATTGACAGTGCACAAGAGCGCGATCGTTTAAAGGATATAACACAATCATGTCTTAATGAATTAGGTGGATTTATTATCCGTACTGCGGCTGAAGGCGCTCCTGAAGTCGAGTTAAGAAACGATGCTGCTTTTTTACAACGCGTTTGGCGCAAAGTCATCACTCGTAAACAGCGCACAGAATCTAAAAATAAATTGTTATATCAAGATCTTGGGTTAGCTTTCCGTATATTACGCGACTTTGTCGGCAGTGAGATTGATAGGGTACGTATCGATTCAAAACTTAGTTTTAAGGAATTGTCTGAATTCAGTACTGAGTTTATTCCAGAATTAGAAGGTAAGATTGAGCATTATAAAGGTGCCAGTCCAATTTTTGATTTGTTTGATGTTGAAAATGAAGTGCAACGTGCACTAGAGCGAAAAGTACCTCTAAAGTCAGGTGGTTATTTAATCATTGATCAAACTGAAGCGATGACAACAGTGGATATTAATACTGGTGCTTTTGTTGGTCATCGTAACCTTGAAGAAACGATTTTTAATACTAATGTTGAAGCGACACTGGCGATTGCACGTCAGTTACGCTTACGTAATTTAGGTGGCATTATTATTCTTGATTTTATCGATATGAAGTCGGCAGATCATCGTCGTCGTGTATTCAATAGTTTAGAGCAAGCCTTAGCAAAAGATCGTGTTAAAACCAATATTAATGATTTCTCTCCACTAGGGTTAATTGAGATGACGCGTAAGCGGACTCATGAAAGCTTAGAGCATATTTTTTGTGGTGAATGTAAAACTTGTAATGGTCGCGGCTATGTTAAGACAGTTGAAACGGTTTGTTATGAAGTGCTAAGAGAAATTCTTCGTGTTGACCGCGCCTATGATGTTGAACGTTTTGTTGTTTATACTTCTGTTGCCGTTGCTGAGGCTTTACAGGGAGACGAATCACATAACTTGGGTGAGTTAATTGTATTTATGCAAAAGCGTGTTGAAATTCACGCTGAGCCCTTATATGGGCCTGAGCAATTTGATGTAGTTATGATGTAAAGTGGGATTGAGTTTGATGGATGAACACTTTTGAGAAAGTTTATTGTTAAATGCTTTAGGTGGCTATGCGCTTGCATTGCCGCTCATTTAATTCTTATTGCTTTGTTATTAACGGCAGCACGTGTTGCTAGTACCGACGTAAACACCTATAAAGTTAAATTAATCGAATGGATTGCTGCTGAGCACGATATTAATATCAGTGTTGATGAAATCTCGGCGGGTGTTGATTTTTCTGGACTAGTGCTCACGTTAAAAAATGTAAACTTTGTTGATGCGCCTCTTTTACCCTTTGAATTAAAATTAGATCATCTTTTCCTACACCTCGACTTCCTTAATAGTATTAAACAGCAAACCTTAGTGTTTAATGATATTTCATTAAAAGGCGCCAATTTAGTTCTAAAATCCTCTTATCGTCTTGATCGTTTTGAAAGTAATTCCACTGATGCAAATTCAACGGCCGTCACTATTGACTCACTTAAGAATATCTTTCTTTCTCGTTTGAGCTCATTCTCGATTAAAGAGAGTCAGCTAAATTTTACCGATCACCTTTCAAACCAAAAGACTATTTATGTAGAAGATCTAACTTGGTTGAATAATGGTTCGCATCACCAAGGCGTTGGTAAAGCTTCATTACCTGATACCTTAGGTGAGAATACTTTGGAGTTTTTGATTGATATTACTGGTGATGCAAATGGTGCGAATGATCAACTTATAGCCAACCTTTATGCGCATGCTGAACACTTAAATATAACCGATTACTTACAGCCTCAAATTAACCCTTTAGCTGAATTAAAAGCGGCCAATGTGTCATTTAAATTATGGAGTGAGTTTGATTTTAATGGTCCTAAAAATCTATTACTTGAATGGGGAAGCTCACAAATTAATTGGTCTCTATTGGGGCAGTCACATGATTGGAAATTAAATGATGGTTTATTACAATTCTCCTATCAAGATAAAAACTGGTTATTTGATAGTTATGATTTAAATCTAGAATACAATTATGTGCCTTGGGCTGATGTTAAGCTTTCTGGAGCAGGGATTGGCGGACAGTCTGGTGAATTTGATATTAATGGCGTTAATTTAAATACGATTGTTCCTTTTGCGCTTTTATTCTCAAACGCTCCAGAAGCGGATATTGAAACGGTTAATCAATTAGAAATTGGTGGTGAATTAAAAACGATTAAGGTGACGGTAGATCAACCCGGTGAATTAACCATCGCAGCCCAAATTGACGCTTTTAATAATCAGGCTGTAGGTGTTTTTCCTGGTATTAGTGATGCCAATATTGATATCGCGAGCAACAAAAATTCAGGTAAAGCCTCAATAATGATACCTGCACAGAATATTCTCTTTGATGGGCAATTTAATCGACCAATGCCGGTGCATAATGCCGAGCTTCAATTCGACTGGTTGGTTAATGAGAAAGGTGTGCAGTTACAAAGTGATAAAGTGTCATTGGTGACCGATGAATTGACAAGTTTAAGCCAATTTTCGTTATTTATACCTAATCAACAAGCAACTGATCTCGAGCCTTTTTTAAGTTTGTATTCTTATGCGTCCTTAAACGATGCTTCAAAAGCACAGCATTACTTCCCTATTGTTGCCATGGGCGAAGATGTTTTCGATTATTTACAACCAACGATGCAAAAAGGCTCAATAGAAGGCGCTAAAGTACTTTGGTACGGGAGTTTATCGGCTTACCCTTATCAGCAAAACGATGGGATTTTCCAAGCATTTATCCCTGTAAAAGACGCTCAATATAATTTTTACGAAGGATGGAAAGGGTTAAATTCTTTAGATTTAGATGTGTTGTTTGAAAACGACAGCCTATCCATGACAAGTCAGCAAGCTAAATTGGGTGATATTAAACTGGATTCGTTAGTTGGTTATATCGACCATTTAACCGCAGATGGTGTGATTTCTATTAACGGACAAGTTGAAGAAGATGCACAAATTGTCTCACAATATTTTATTGATACGCCACTTAAAGACAGTGTGGGGGAAGCATTAAAAATCATTCATGTTAACGATAAAATAAGTGGAGATATTGCATTAACTATTCCATTGACTGCTGCAAACGGAGATCCTGTTGTTTCAGGTACTATTAACTTATTAAGCAATGATGTTGATATTAAACTTGGGGAAGAGTTAGCGATCCCACTAAAACAGGTGCAAGGCGTACTTAACTTTACCGATGGAGAATTGATTGGCAAAGGGTTAACAGGTAAGTTATTTGAGCAACCTATTGATTTCTCGTTTTTTACAACGCCTCTAGAAAATGAATATAAAGTTAATATGGACTTCTCAGGGCAATGGGACGCTGCTGCTTTGACATTGAATCGACCTCAAGAACTCTCTCTTTATCAATTAAGCGGTACCTTTGATTGGTTAGGTGAAGCTGTTTTTACACAATTTTCTGAAGGAGGGTATAACTTCGACTTAAACTTCTCTTCTCCATTACAAGGAATGAAAAGCCAATTACCAATTCCTTACAATAAAAATGCGTTACAAGTCTGGCCAAGTAAAGTTAACTTTAGTGGCAATGAGTTAAGTGCCAAGTGGGACGTAGAAATAAGTAATAAAGTTAAATTATTAGGTGGGTTGGATTATCAAACAGAAAATGTTCATATTCCCTACGCTTATTTTGGTTTTGGCAATGATAAAAAACGACCTATTGATTATACAAAACAAGTCGTTCGAGTTAATGAAGATAAAATAAGCTTAACGGCTTGGACTCCCACTTTACAAAAATTAATATTGGGTGACCCATCATTAGAAAAAGCAGTTGAAGAAGATCCACAACCGTTATTCAATATTGATGATATTTATGTGAATATTAAGCAAGCAGAGCTATTTGAAGAGCCATTACTTAATTTTAATTCAACCATCACTCGTATTGATAATTTTTGGAATATTAATACGAGTGCTAGTGACCTAGTAACTAATGTTGAATTTCGTAAAGGGATTCCAGATCGATTTGATATCAACATAAAACAAATGAATTTCCAGTTCTTTGATGTTGAAAACGCAGTGAATACTTTGTTTAAAAAAGAAGACTCTTTGTTTGATGAGCGTAGTGAAAATCTACGAGAGGATTATCCTGAAGTCTTTTTAGAATGTGACAGTTGTATTTATCAAAAAATGGACTTCTCAGCTCTCTCTGCTCATGTTTTTCCAAGTCAATCACGTTACACCATCGATTATGTCAAATTAGGTGGAGATGATCAGTTCACCAATATGTCTGGTGTATGGGATCAACGTCGCACCAATATTATTGTTGATAGTAAAGTGAATAGTGATACTAGCTTGATTCACCGTTTAGGTTATGCGACCCCTGTCATTTATGACCAAGCAGAAGTAAGTGGCGCGTTAAACTGGATCGGTGCGCCATGGCAATTTAATTTAGAATCATTAAGCGGAGTGATGTCTGCGGATTTAGAAGATGGCATGATCACTGAAGTGGATGATAATGGTGCTCGATTACTAAGTTTCTTAAGCCTTGACGCGATACGTCGTAGTTTGAATTTAGAATATGGAAACGTATTTTCTAAAGGGTTAGGGTTTGATGATTTATCTCTTTCTGCGAATATTAATAATGGTGTTGTGAAGAGTGATGATTTTTATTTAGATGGCTCGGCGGGTAAAATATCGGGTGGTGGATTAATTGATTTACCTAATCTTAATGTTAATTATCGGTTAAGTTATAGTCCGGCTGTGACCTCTAGTTTGCCTGTATTAGCGGCTTTTGCTGTAAACCCATTAACAGGTGCAGCGGTGTTGATGTTAACTAAAATATTAGAGCCAGTTGTTGATACGATTATCCGTGTTGATTTTTCTATTAAAGGTTCCATTATGGATCCTGTTGTTAAAATGGAAAGCAGCGAGAAAGGCAAAATAAAATTACAAAATAGTGCCGTTTTAGAAGAAATTGAAGATAACCAAATAAGCCAAGGTAGTGATGATGAATAATCAACAGTGTAAACTCACTGCTATTCAAATTATTAGTGATGATAATGTAGATGCTAATTTTGCACAAATTCAAACACAGCTTGCACAGTTACCTAAATTTAAAGAAGGTTGCCATCATTTAGTTTTATTGCCTGAAAACGCACTTTGTTTTGCCGATAGAAAAGCGTATTTAGCGGTTGCCGAAGTGCTTGGTGACGGACCAATTCAATCTCGTTTAGCAAATTTAGCGAAACAATATCAGTGCACCCTTATTTGTGGCAGCTTTCCTATTCAAAGTGAGCAACAAGAAAAAATATATACAACGAGTTTGGTGTATTCACCAGAGGGTGAATTGATTGAACATTATAATAAGATCCATCTTTTTGATGCTGATGTTGCAGACTCACATGGTTCTTATCGTGAATCAGATACGTTTATTGCAGGTCAAGAAGTGAAAGTAGTAGATTGCGGTTTTGCCAAAATCGGTCTCGCAATCTGTTATGATTTACGTTTTCCTGGTTTATTCCAAACATTAAGAGAATGCGGTGCTGATATTATTATGCTGCCTGCGGCCTTTACTAAGGTAACAGGTGAAGCACATTGGAAAGCGCTTTTACAGGCTCGTGCTATTGAAACACAATGCTATTTTGTCGCAGCTAATCAAGGTGGTGAACATTTTACAGCGCATCCCAATTATCAAACTCGTGCTACCTATGGGCATTCAATGATTATCGACCCTTGGGGCGAAGTGTTAGTACAATCAACAATCGGCTGTGCTATCGTTCAAGCTGATTTCGATAATAAAAAGCTACAAGAAGTAAGAACAAAAATGCCTGTACAACAACATAAACGGTTCAAGTGCACACAAGAATTTAAATAAGATAAGGATCTTTAATGTCTTTTCAACAAGTTGCAGACAATTTTTTAGCCCCAGCGGATATGCAAATCAGTGATCTTGAATCACAGCTTAGCCAAATATCTGGAGCACAAATTGACTATGCAGATTTCTATTTTCAAGCAAGCCGTCACGAATCTTGGTTATTAGAAGATGGCATTGTTAAAGAAGGTAGTTATAACATCGAAAAGGGCATTGGTATTCGTGCTGTTTCAGGTGAAAAAACAGGCTTTGCGTATTCTGACCATATCTCTAAACAAGCAATTTCAGAAGCGGCCAATGCAGCTAAAAGTATTGCAAATTCAGGTCAAGAACGATCTGTTAAATTGATTATGCCAACTAAACAACCTATTTATTATACTTCAAATGATCCTCTGCAAAGCATGAGCCGCGATAAAAAAATTGAGTTGTTGAAACAAGTTGATACTTTTGCTCGTGCTTTAGAACCCTCAGTGAGTGAAGTGACTGTGTCATTAAACGCTGTCTATGAAGAAATATTAGTGGCGGCCAGTGATGGCACTTTAGCTTCTGATATTCGTCCATTAATTCGTTTTAGTTGTTCTGTATTAGTTGAAAAAAATGGCAAGCGCGAACGAGGTAGTGCAGGTGGCGGAGGTCGTTTCGATCTCGATTACTTTACCGATACGCAAGAAGGCGAATTGAAAGCCTTTTCATACGCGAGACAAGCTATCAGACAAGCCTTAGTTAATATTGATGCTATTGCTGCACCAGCTGGCGCTATGCCTGTTATTGTAGGTGCTGGTTGGCCAGGTGTTTTATTACATGAGGCGGTTGGTCATGGATTGGAAGGAGATTTTAACCGTAAAGGTTCATCGGCTTTCTCTGGAAAAATTGGACAGCAAGTTGCTTCTAAGCATTGTACGATTATTGATGATGGTAGTATTAAAGATCGTCGTGGCTCTGTGAATATTGATGATGAAGGCACTAAAGGGCAACGTAATGTGCTTATCGAAAACGGTATCCTAAAAGGTTATATGCAAGATAAGTTAAACGCACGTTTAATGGGTGTTGACCCGACGGGTAATGGACGTCGTGAATCTTATGCACACTTACCTTTACCGCGTATGACGAATACCTTTATGCTTAACGGTGAATATGAACATCAAGAGTTAATTGAAAGCGTTAAGAAGGGAATTTACGCGCCTAATTTTGGTGGTGGTCAAGTGGATATCACGTCAGGTAAATTTGTATTCTCAGCATCTGAAGCTTATTTGATCGAAGACGGTAAAATTACAGCTCCTATTAAAGGTGCAACATTAATTGGTAACGGGTTTGATGCGATGCAAAAAGTCTCAATGGTCGCTAATAATATGAGCTTAGATCCTGGCGTAGGTGTGTGTGGCAAAGAAGGGCAAAGTATTCCTGTTGGTGTTGGGCAGCCTTCCTTGAAGATTGATCAACTAACCGTTGGTGGTACAAATTAGCGCGCAGAAACTTGGGTCTAACAGCTAGTTTTTGAAAGTTATAAAAAAGTCCGAAATAGATTATCTATTCGGACTTTTTTATTTATTGCTTTGAATATTCGCTTGGCAAGCTTATAAACAATGTGTTTTTAGGTATACAAATAATTCTTTTGCTGTCTTCGCTGGCTTTTCTAATTTCTTTTCTTTATTCGCTTGGCGAACTAATTGACGTAATTTTTGACGCTCTAATTGTGGGTACATTGCTAATGCATCGTTAATTTTGGTATCGCCTAGTTCAATTAATTGCTCTGCTAACAACTCTAAGTGCGCAATAGCATGCGTTCTTTTACGGTTATTATCATTAAGAATATCTAATTTAGCAGTGATTTTTTCCATGTCTTCAGTACGTAACACTTTGCCTATGTACTGTAACTGTCTGCGTAGCGCTTCATGTTTAGTCGCTATTTTATGAGCCACTTTAATGCCTTCCATTAGCGTATCGCTTGCTGGAATTTGTGCTAATTGTTTTGCATTTAAGGCAACTAACTGTCTGCCAATATCTTTTAATGCTTCAGCTTCACGTTTAATTTGTGACTTACTGATTTCTTCTTCTTCAAGAATTTCTTCAACTTTTTTATTCATAGCTTATGGTTTATCACATTAGGGATTAAATAATTAAGCGCATCATACCATCATCGCAAGATGCTTGCCTTAATCCATGTTATTATTTCGCATCTTAATATTTTACATTGCGGTGCCTTTACATGATTGAACAGAAACAGTTGTTAGAAAATGCTGTGAATACAGCTCTTAATATTGCTAATGATTTGGGAGTTAGCCAAGCTGAAATTTCCCTCGGAAAAAGCGCAGGCATTTCTGTTAACACCCGTTTAGGGGAAGTTGAGAATATTGAATTTAATCATGATGGAGCAATGGGGATCAGCGTTTATGTTGATCATCGTAAAGGCAGTGCATCCACTGCTGACTTAAGTGAAGAAGCAATTGCAGCAAGCGTTAAAGCAGCGGTTGATATTGCAAAGTACACAAGCCAAGACCCTTTTGCAGGTTTATTAGATAAAAGCTGCTTAGAAACTAATCCTTTAGATTTAGATCTTTATCATGCAAGTAATAAAAATACTGACGAATTATTAGCATTAGCTAAACAGTGTGAAGATATTGCATTGAATTTAGATAAGCGCATTGTTAATTCAGATGGTGCAGGTGTAAATAGCCATACGAGCTTGCAAGTTTACGGTAATAGTAACGGTTTCTTGGAAAGCTATGGAAGTAGTCGCCACAGTTTAAGTTGTGTGTTAATTGCGCAAGAAAACGATGAAATGCAACGAGATTATAGTTATACCAGTGCGCGTGATATGAATGACTTGTTATCTGCTCAATGGGTTGCAGAACAAGCGGTTAAACGCACAGTGGAACGCCTAGGCGCACGCAAAATACCAACGCAAGAAAGCCCTGTGCTTTTTTGTCCTGAGATGGCGAGCGGGCTTTTTGGTCATTTGGTTGGTGCAATTAGTGGTGGTAGTTTATATAAAAAATCGTCATTTTTGTTGGACTCAATTAACACTCAAATCTTCCCCGATTGGATGTCTATTACAGAAGACCCACATGTAATTAAAGGTATTGCGAGTTCTCCTTTTGATAGCGAAGGTGGACGTACTATTAAGCGCGATATTATCGATAATGGTTTCTTACAAACCTATCTTTTAACGGGATACGCTTCTCGAAAAATGGGATTAAAAAGTACTGGGCATACTGGTGGTATTCATAATTGGTTTGTTAAAGACTCAGGTTTAGATTTAGCTGGTCTTTTAAAAGAGATGGGAACGGGTTTATTCGTCACTGAACTAATGGGACAGGGCGTTAATATGGTGACTGGAGATTACTCTCGTGGTGCTGCAGGTTTCTGGGTAGAAAATGGAGTGATTGCTTATCCTGTTCATGAAATTACAATCGCAGGTAACTTAAAAGAGATGTTTATGGACATTAGTGCAATTGGATCCGATATCGACCCAAGAAGTAGTTTAAAAACCGGCTCTATTTTAATTGAAAAAATGAAAATAGCAGGGGAATAAGCGAATAGCTAATAAAAAGACAATCTAGTTATTGCTAGATTGTCTTGATTGTTTTAGCTAACGATATTTTTTAACACTATTTCAATTCAGCTAACATGGCTTCGTTATATTCCACTAATGTTTCACCATTTGTTACTTTACTAATGTAATCTGGATTTGCAATTAATGGACGTCCAATGGCAATTAAGTCAAAGTGTTCATTGTTAATCGCTGCTTTAGCAGTTTCAAAACTATAACTACCTACACCCACTAAAGTCCCTTTATAACCTGCACGTAAAAATTCAGACACTGTTTTGCCCTGTAAAGAGTCAAAACGAGTACTGTCATCAAAAATACCAGCGTGTAAATAAGCTAAGTTTCTTTGTTCCAGTTGAGGTAATAAATAATCAAAGACTGCCTGGTCTTGCGCATTTTCTTTAATGTTAACGTAAGCACCTGGAGAAACTCGAAGCGCTGTTTTTTCAGCACCAATCGCTTCAATAATAGAATCCACAATTTGTAGTGCAAAACGTGACATGTTCTCTGGTGTTTTACCGTACTCATCTTCACGATGATTGGTATCGTGATGCAAAAATTGGTCGATTAAATATCCATTCGCACCATGAATTTCTACTCCATCAAAACCTGCTTCTATCGCGTTTTCAGCGGCCTTTACATAATCTTTAATGAGTTGATTAATATCTTCAAGGGTTACTGCTTTAGGCACCACATAAGTAAGTTCACGCATACGTGGAACAGAGCCTTCAGCTGCAAGTGCTGACGGTGCAAGTACATCACCACCACCAAAGAAATGAGGATGTGCAACACGGCCTACATGCCAAAGTTGTGCAAACATTTTTCCGCCATTGTTATGTACTGCGTCTGTTACTTTTTTCCAGCCTTCAATTTGTGCTTGTGAAAATAAGCCTGGTGTATTTGGGTAACCTTGGCCATCAGGTCGAATTATGGTTGCTTCGCTAATAATTAAACCGGTATCGGCACGGCGAGCATAATAGTCAACGCTTGCTTGAGTGGGAACTAGGTTGTCGTCAGCCATACAGCGAGTTAATGGCGCCATTAAGACTCGATTTTTAAGTTCGATTTTGCTGTTTAACTTAAAGGGAGTAAGTAGATCAATTGACATGTTAGAACCTTAATAAAATAAATACGTAAAGATATAATGAGGGCTGTTTATCAATATTCAAGGATTGCGTGAACATTTGTTCAAGTTTTTTTGTGAGGGGAGAAGTGGTTATTGGAAGTCGTTTGATAATGCCTCTTGATGGGGAAAGAGGCTTATGTCAGTGACAAGATTATTTACTTATCGATGCGTTAGGTAATATATAAGCTTGTGGATAATGTTTTTTCACTTCTTCTAGTATATTTTCAGCCTGTAATACATTGCTTAAAGGGCCTAAACGTAAGTAATACAATTTATCTTGCTGAGCATAAAAGCTAGGTACTTGATGTTGATCGGCTAGTTGCTTTGAGAATAAAGCTGCTTTTTCGGCATCTGCTGTGACTAAGTATTGAATATTAAAAGCTTCATTGGTCGTTTGTGTTTGCTGACGTTTTTCAGCTAATAAATCAACTTCATCATCTTTATTAAAATGTAATAACTTTATCTCTACTTGTGCTGTGCCTGCTTGCAACATATCTAGTTTTCTCGCTGCGGCATATGAAAGGTCAATAATACGACCTTCATGGAAGGGACCGCGATCATTTACGCGTACAATGATTTGTTTGTTGTTTGCTAAGTTAGTAACTTGAACGTAACTTGGTAAAGGCAAGGTTTTATGCGCGGCACTCATCGCGAACATATTGTAGCGTTCACCATTAGAAGTTAAATGACCGTGAAATTTATTACCGTACCAAGAAGCACCACCTTGCTGAGTTAGCTCTGTGATCCCTTTTTTTACTTTATAACGAATGCCACGTACCGTGTAATTTCTATTACCGCCACGAGAATAAGGTTCATAACGTGGATTAACATCTTCAATATGCCCTAATGGTGGAATATCTGAAGGGGCATGATCATCACTATATTGGTAGCGATTGTTATTACTACAAGCGCTTAATAACACACAAATAAAACACAGTGAGATGATCTTTTTCATTAATTATTACCGTTTTATATTAAAGCGTTTATGAGTTTGGATGGACATTAATATCCCAAAGCCTGCAAGCAAGGTCACAATTGACGTTCCTCCAAAGCTGACAATCGGTAATGGAACACCAACAACGGGTAATAAGCCACTTACCATGCCAATGTTTACAAATACGTAAACAAAGAAAGTAAGAATAATACTACCAGCAATCAGTTTGGTAAATGCATCTTGTGCTTGGTTAGCAATCCACAGTCCACGTCCAATAATTAAAAGGTAGATACTTAATAACAATAAAACACCCACAAAACCAAACTCTTCAGAGAAAACTGAGAAGATAAAATCAGTATGGCGCTCAGGTAAGAACTCTAACTGTGATTGTGTTCCTTGTTGCCAACCTTTACCCCAGAAACCACCGGAACCAATGGCTATCTTGGATTGAATAATATGATAGCCCGCGCCCAATGGATCCGCTTCTGGATTCAGCAGAGTGAGCACTCGGCCGCGTTGGTAATCATGCATTAAGAAAAACCAAAGAATAGGGATGAAAGCGAGTATTAATGCAAAGGCAATACCAATGTAAACCCATGAAATACCTGATAGAAATAGTACAAATATTCCCGATGAAGCAACCAATATAGAGGTTCCTAAATCTGGTTGTTTAGCAATTAATAATGTTGGAACAATGACTATTAGTAGTGCCACAATTGCTTGTCTAAATCGTGTCGGCAGGGTGAATTCACTAACATAATAGGCAACCATCAATGGCATGATCAGCTTCATTACCTCTGAAGGCTGAAATTTAGTAAAACCTAAATCTAACCATCGTTGTGCACCTTTACCTGTATGGCCAATAACAAGTACTGCAATTAGTAATAAAATACAGCCTATATAAATAGCTGGAGCCCATCTTTGATACCATTCGGGCGGTATCTGAGCGATAACAAACATCGCAGCCAAAGCGACCACTAAACGTATTATTTGACGATATACCATTGGATAACCAGCTACCGAGTATAAAACGGTTAAACTGATCGCCATTAAAGCAAACAACCCGAGTAATAGATAAGGGTCAAGATGCAAGCGGTTAAATATACTTCTTTGAGATTGAGGGCTTAACATAATTAAAAGTCCGTTGCTGGTGCTTTAGGGGCACTTTTCTTGAAATATTCATCAAACAATTGACGTACGATTGGAGCTGCATGACTACTACCTCCACCCGCATTTTCTAATACTACCGTAGCAACAACTTCAGGCGAATCAAATGGGGCAAAAGCAACAAACATTGCGTTATCACGATGACGTTCATTAATTTTTTCTGCGTCATAAGTTTCATCTTCTGCGATATTAATAACTTGCGCAGTCCCTGATTTACCAGCAACAGTATATTTTGCGCCTTTAAACGCTTTATAAGCGGTACCCGTTCTTTTACTTGTTACACCTTGCATCGCATCTAGTGCGATATTCCAATAGTTATCACTTTCTAGTTTAATGGGTTGTTTTGACTCATGCACTGGAGAGTATGAATCCGTTGCCGAGGAAATCGTTTTTAATAGATGTGGGACAATGCTGTTGCCACGTCTTGATAAAATCGCCGTTGCCTTGGTTAATTGGATAGGCGTAACTGTCCAGTAACCTTGACCGATACCAACAGAAATTGTATCGCCATCGTACCAAGGATCTTTAAAACGTTTTTTCTTCCAAGAACGTGAAGGCATGATCGCTTTAGTTTCTTCGGCAATATCTAAACCACTGTATTCACCAAAGCCGAATAAACGCATAAAGGGTTCAATACGGTCAATACCTAAGTTATAAGAGGTTTCGTAGAAGAAGGTATCACAACTTTGTTCTATTGCGTGGAATACGTCTACGATACCGTGCCCCCAAGCTTTCCAATCTCGGAAACGACGTTTACTGTTTGGTACTATCCACCAACCTGGATCAACAATAGTGGTTGTTTCTGTGATCACTTTTTCATCAAGTGCTAGAAGCGCCATTTGTGGTTTGATCGTTGAAGCTGGAGGGTAACGTCCCTGAGTTGCTCGGTTTATCAGTGGTCTATCTTTTGATTTTAATAAACCTTGATATTGTTTTTGACTAATACCCGATACGAATAAGTTTGGATCGTAACTGGGTGCCGAGACTAAACTTAAGATAGCACCTGTTTTTGCTTCCATTAAAATAATGCTACCACGCATGTCTTTTAATAGAGACTGTGCTTTAAGTTGTAAGTCAATATCGATGTTGAGTTTAAGATCTTTTCCTGGGACAGGGGCAGTAAAATCCAAGGTTCTAATGACTTTACCCCAGCTATCTACTTCAACTTGTCGTTGACCGGGTTGTCCATGTAATAGATCTTCATAGAATTTTTCAATACCTAGCTTACCAATGTACTTGGTACCGCGATAACGAATTTCTTCACCACGCTTTTCAATTTGTTCTAAATCTCGGCTATTAATTTTTGCTATATAACCTAAAACATGGGTAAAGGCATCGCCAAATGGATAATAACGTTTAAAACTGGCATGAATAGAAAAGGCTTTAAAATGATGACGGTTAACTGTAAAGAGGGCGACGTCTTCAGGTGTTAACTGATCTCGAATAGTGATTGGTTTAAATGAACGTGAATTACGATTATTATTTTTAAAGTTAAGTAACTCTGTTTCGGTAAGGGAAAGCAATGACGTTAAGCGTTTAATATCATCTTGTAATGTTTTTGTATTTCTTACAATAACTTGAAGGCTATAGACGGATCGATTTTCAGCAAGAACCACGCCGTTGCGATCATAAATGAGTCCACGATTAGGTGCGATGGTTTGCACACTGATTCGGTTGTCATTAGAACGTGTTTTATAATTGTTGAATGAGCTAATTTGTAAGTAATATAAATTAGTAATTAAAATGCCGATAGCAAATAAAATCGCGACAAAAACCGCAATGGTTCTGCGCATGACTAATTCTGATTCTGCGCTGTGGTCGCGTATGCTATTACGTTTGATTCTCACAACTACTCTCTATGATACGGATGATTAATTGTTAAGGTAAATGCACGATATAAACTTTCAGCGACTATGATCCGAACCAGAGGGTGCGGTAATGTTAAGGCTGAAAGAGACCAACGTTGTTCAGACTGTTTGATACATTCTGGAGCCAAACCTTCTGGCCCGCCGATCAACAGACTAATATTGCGTCCATCATGCTGCCATTTTGTCATCTCTCCAGCTAATTGCTCTGTTGTCCAAGGTTTACCTGTTACTTCGAGGGTGACTATTTTGTTACCTTTAGGAATCGCTTCCAAGGTTAGCTCGCCTTCTTTTTTCAAAATGCGTTTAATATCAGCATTTTTACCACGTTTTCCTGCATTAATCTCTAATAATTCAAGTTGCATTTCTTTTGGAAAACGTCGCGCGTATTCAAGATAACCTTTTTCAACCCAGTCTGGCATTTTAGTACCGACTGCAATTAGCTGAATCTTCATTAGACTGATTCAGTCCATAGTTTTTCTAGTTGGTAGAATTGACGTGTTTCATCTTGCATAACATGTACAACGACATTGCCCATATCAATTAATACCCATTCACTTCCTTCAAGGCCTTCTACACCTAATGGTACTTCACCTGCATTTTTAGCAGCTAATGCAGTTTGCTCACCAATTGAGCGTACGTGGCGTTTTGATGTACCTGTGCAAATGATTAATGTATCAGTGATATCTGAAATACCAGCTACATCAATTGTTACTATTTCTTTTGCTTTCATCTCTTCAAGTTGATTGATGATAAATGCTTTTAATTGTTCGTCTTGCAAGGGAATGTCCTTCCGAAGTTATTAGTTAAATTGTTTCAAGCGGGGAAGTATATCACGCAACTTATTAATTGGTCGCCTTTTGAGAATAATTTCACCTCTTTATTTAACTTATAAGCAAATGAATTTAAACGCCACCCAGATCATTTTGTGATTCAGATCTGTATTTAAAAAGATCCATTACTTGCAATAATGAGGAATTTTATTAGACTGAGTGGTTAAAAGTGGGAGAAAGTGTCGTTTTGTGGATCTTTTTCTTGATAAATTGCAGATGTAATTCATAAATAACGGAATGAAATAATCATGCTACGTGGTGCAAATGCCATCAATCTTGACACTAAAGGAAGAATTGCAGTGCCGACTCGGTACCGCGATTGGCTTTCCGATACCTGTCAGGGGCAGCTTGTATGCACTATTGATTTTCAGTCTCAAAATTGTTTGTTGCTGTATCCGTTACATGAATGGTTATTGATAGAAGAGAAGTTAAGAGGCTTATCAAGTACCAATCCACAAGAGAGACGCATCCAACGGTTAATTCTTGGTCATGCCACAGAATGTGAGTTAGATAAGAATGGTCGTACTTTAATTGCACCAACATTAAGACAACATGCGAAATTAGATAAAAAAATAATGTTAGTAGGGCAGTTGAACAAATTTGAAATATGGGATGAGCAAGTGTGGCATCAACAAGTACAGCAAGATCTACAAAGTGATATGTCGTTAGGCATGGAATTAAGTGATTCTCTTAAGGAGTTCTCGTTCTAATGAGTGAGCATATAACCGTATTATTAGACGAAGCTGTTGAAGGGCTCGCTATAAAACCAGATGGTATCTACGTCGATGGAACATTTGGCCGTGGTGGTCATTCTCGACATATTTTATCAAAGCTAGGGCCTAATGGTCGTTTAATTGCGATCGACCGAGATCCAAGAGCTATTGCAACGGCTGAAGCTTTAAAGTTAGAAGATCCACGTTTTGATATTGTGCACGGTCCTTTCTCTGGTTTAGCTGATTACGTTAAAGAACTTGGGTTAGCTGGAAAAATTGATGGTGTGTTATTGGACTTAGGTGTTTCATCACCACAATTAGACGATGCTGAGCGTGGTTTTAGTTTTATGCGTGATGGCCCATTGGATATGCGTATGGATCCAACATCAGGCATTAGTGCTGCAGATTGGTTAGCTAAAGCTGATGTTGATGATATTGGTTGGGCGTTAAAAACCTTTGGTGAAGAAAAGTTTGCTTATCGAATCGCGAGAGCCATTGTTGCTGATAGAGTTGAAACTCCATTTACTCGTACGTTGCAATTAGCACAGCTGATTGAACGTTTATGTCCTAAACGAGAGAAGAAAAAACATCCTGCAACACGCAGTTTCCAAGGCATTCGAATTTATATTAATAGTGAATTAGAAGAGATCCATAAAGTACTCGATGGTGCATTGGATGTGTTAGCCATTGGTGGACAGCTATCAGTGATTAGCTTCCACTCACTAGAAGATCGTATTGTAAAACGTTTTATTCGTAAGCAAGAGAAAGGACCGGAGTATCCCGCTGGATTACCTTTAACCGATGCGCAAATGCAAGCAGGAAAAAATTTAAAATCAGTGGGTAAAGCAATCAAACCGAGTGCTGAAGAAGTGGATAAAAACCCGCGTTCACGTAGCTCAGTGTTACGTGTCGCAGTTAAATTACGTCAACCAGAGGTTAGTTGATGGAGATTCGCGATAACTTATTAATGTTGATATTGGCTGATTTACGTCGTCATATTGGCTTGGTGATTTTGGGAATAGTTATATTAATCAGTGCATTATATAACATTTATATAACCCATCAAACGCGTGAATTAGTTACAAAAAAGGAATTCCTATCGCAACAGAAAGATAACCTGACGATAGAGTGGAGTAATTTGCTTATTGAAGAGCATACCCTTGATGAACATAGTCGGATTCGTTCTATTGCAGATAAAAAGCTGTCAATGGCACAGCCAACAAAAGAAAACAGTGTATTAGTGGAAATTCAATGAATAAAAGACGCAGTGTTTCAAAAGCTAAAGTAAATTCGCAGACTCGTAAGAAAAAAGTCTACCTGAGCTATTCCTCGGGTAGATATCTTTTTGTGGCCGTTGGCATTAGCATGATCGCTGTGGCGTTGATTTCTCGCCTTGCATTTCTTCAGGTCATCGAGCCAGAATATTTAACTAACCAAGCAGATAAACGTAGTTTACGTGTCACAAAATCAGTGGTTCATCGCGGTAATATTGAAGACAGACACGGCGAAGAGCTCGCTATTAGTGTGCCTGCTTATGCGATTTGGGTCGATCCTAAAGAAGTTAAAAAAGAATTTGCTTTTACACGCGAAGAGTGGAAAAAAAGTAAAGTTGTCAACCCTAAAACAGGCCTTGAAAGATATACAAAAGAATATTTTTACGAATCTAAAAAATGGCCTGCATTAGCTGAAGTGCTAGGGATTGAAATAGAAACCATTGCTGAAGCGATTCAAAAACCAAATTCTCGTTTTGCTTATTTGAAGCGTCAAGTTAATGATCCTATTGTTCAGTACATTAAGCAATTGAAGTTATCTGGTATTGCAAGCCAATTAGAATCACATCGTTTTTATCCAACTGGCGAAATCAATGCAAATATCCTTGGATTAACTGATTTAGATGCGCAAGGTATTGAGGGAATTGAGAAAAGTTACAATGCTTATTTACAAGGGCAAACGGGTACAAAACGTGTCCGTAAAGATCGCCTTGGTAATGTCATTGATAATATTGAAGTATTAAAAGAGAAAAAATTAGCGGGCAATTTACAATTAACCATAGATCAACGTGTTCAAGCCGTTGCCTATAGTGAACTAAAGCGTGCAATTAAAATGAATCACGCTACTTCTGGTTCAATTGTTGTGATTGATATTAATAATGGTGAAATCTTTGCCATGGCTAATTATCCTTCGTTTAACCCTAATGATAGAACCCAGTATCAAGCTTATAAATTACGTAATCGTGCGATTACAGATACTTTTGAACCGGGTTCAACCGTTAAACCATTGGTGGTGGCAAGCGCATTAATTCATAACAAAACGGATATTGATGAAGTTATTGATACGTCTCCTGGTTGGATGAGTTTAGGTGGTCGACGTGTTCGAGATAGCCATAATTATGGGAAAATGGATTTAGCAAAAATATTAAAGAAATCAAGCAATATGGGAGTAAGTAAATTAGCATTACGCTTAGGCCCTGAAGAGTTACAACAAACTTTTGCAGATTTTGGGTTAGGTAATGATACGGGGATTGGTTTGATCGGAGAAAATATCGGTCGTTTACCTATTCGTCATCGTTGGTCTGATTTTGAATTAGCCACTATGTCCTTTGGATATGGGATCACCTCTACTACTTTACAACTTGCAAAAGCTTATGCCATTTTAGGCAGTGGTGGTATGGAATATCCGCTTTCTATCGTAAAAAGTAATGCGCCTATTGTGGGTGAGCAGGTCGTTCCTAAACATATTGCTCTTGAAGTTGTTGAAATGATGGAAGGTGTTAGTGAAAAAGGTGGTACGGCTCCAAAAGCGAAAGTGGATGGATATCGTATTGCAGGTAAAACAGGGACATCAAGAAAAGCCGAAGCGGGTGGGTATGGTGACGATTATGTTGCAGTGTTTGCTGGTTTAGCGCCTGCAACGCGTCCTCGATTTGCGATTGCTGTGATGATCAATGAGCCTCAAGGTGATCGATATTATGCGGGAGACGTTGCCGCACCTGTTTTTTCTGCTGTCATGAAAAGTACCTTATTATTGTCACATGTATTGCCTGATGGCGGGGATCAAAGCTATACCTATTTGGAGGCTAAGTAATGGTAAACGAGACTGTGCAGCAGGACGGAAAACACTGTACAGTCGATTGGTTACTGGCTCCATGGCTAACTATTCCATCAACGAAAGCAATCTCAGGAATGACATTAGATAGCCGAGCTGTAAAGGACGGTGACCTTTTTGTTGCATTACAAGGTGCGGTTACTGATGGCCGTATTTATATAGCAAAAGCCATTCAAGCAGGTGCTGCCGCTGTATTGTCTGAAACTGATGACATTACTGCTAATGGTGCCGTTCGCATTGAACAAAACATTCCTGTTATACAAATATTTCAATTAGGCAAATATCTTAGTGCAATATCAATACGCTTTTATTTCCCGCAATCTCAAACACATCAAATTACAGCAGTTACTGGGACTAATGGTAAAACAACCATCGCAAGTTTGTTAGCGAATAGTTATGAATTATTAGGCAATCAATGTGCACAGATGGGCACAATTGGTAATGGCTTATATGGACAATTGCAAGCAAGTTTAAATACAACTTTAGATGCCATTTCTGTTTGTAGAGAATTACAAAATTATCAAGAGCAAGGCGCTCAACATACGATCATGGAAGTGTCATCACATGGTTTATTACAAGGCAGAGTTTCTGCTGTTCCATTTCATACCGCTATTTTTACTAACCTGACTCGTGACCACCTTGATTACCATGGCACCATGCAAGCTTATGCAGATGCTAAAGAGAAATTATTTAAAGAATTCCCATTAAAGCACAAAATTATTAATGCAGATGATGATACTGGAAAAGATTGGTTAACAAGACATCTTGATGCTATTGCCTATGGCTTTAGTGCAGATGAAAAATCATCTAAGCAGTATTTTAAAATAACCGAAGTGCAATATTTAACTCAAGGGATTGCTTTTCAATTTATTTCAAGTTGGGGAGTTGGTGTTATTAATGCGCCATTTTATGGGGCGTTTAATGTTTCAAATATTGCAGCTGTTTGCTGTGCATTATTGGCGGATGGATATAGCATCCAAGATGTTCAGGATGCTGCGGCTAAATTAACGGTTGTCCCTGGACGAATGGAGCAATACTTTTTTGCTAAGCAGCAAGTGACTTTTGTTGTTGATTATGCACATACTCCCGATGCCCTAAAAAATGCATTAAAAGCATTACAATCTCATAAGCAACAAGGTCGTATTGTCGCTGTATTTGGTTGTGGTGGTGATAGAGATAAAGGTAAACGACCAGAAATGGCTAAAGCCGCAGAGCAAGGCGCAGACCAAGTGATTATTGTTGATGACAATCCGCGTAGTGAAAATGCGCAAGCTATTGTCGAAGATATCAAACAAGGTTTAATTCACCCAGAACAAGCCATTGTGATCCACGATAGAAAACAAGCTATCTTGCATCTTTTAGAAAATGCTCAAGCAAATGATATTATTTTAGTCGCAGGTAAAGGGCATGAAGATTATCAAATTTTTGGTGATAAAAAAGTACACTATAGCGACCGTGAATGTTTGAGTGAATTGATAGAAAGCGAAAATAAAGTGAGCAGTCACAATAAGAACAATCAGGAACCAATATTATGATCTCTATTTCAGTTAATGACCTATGCAAGGCAACAAATGGACAATGTAAAATAGGTTACCTAAGTGCTGAAAGTTGCAAAACGATTGTCATTAATAGCGTGAGCACTGATACAAGAACGATCAAAGAAAATGATTTGTTCATCGCATTAAAAGGGCCTTCATTTGATGCTCATGAGATGCTTCAACAAGCGATTGATAAAGGTGCCTCGGTTTTATTAGTTGAAGCGGGTAATGATTTATCAATTAATCACGATAATCTTGTTATTGAAGTAGAAGATACAAGAATCGCACTAGGCTTGTTATCCAGTTATATCAAACAACAGTTAACACACTTAAAATGTGCTGCTATCACTGGAAGTAACGGTAAAACAACTTGTAAAGAATTACTTAGTGCAATACTTGCTGTGCATTGTGGTGACGCTGAGAAGGTGTTAGCCACGGCGGGTAACTTTAATAATGATATTGGCTTGCCATTAACGTTATTGAGATTAGAGCAACAACATGAGTTCGCCGTTGTTGAATTAGGTGCGAATCATATCGGTGAAATTGCTTATACTTCAGCACTTGCTAAACCTGATGTGGCTTTAGTCAATAATATTATGCCTGCACATCTTGAGGGGTTTGGCTCTTTGCAAGGTGTGGCAACGGCTAAAGCTGAAATTTGGTCTAGCTTGTCCGAATCTGGCATTGCCGTTGTGAATTTAGATGCCGATTTTTGTAATGATTTTGTGCAAAATTTACAAAAAAACAAACAACAATTTTTAACGTTTTCTAAAGAAACAAGCAATAAAGCTTCTGTTTCACCTGATATCTTTGCAACAGATATTCAATTTAATGAATTAGGCCAAGCTAATTTCACGCTTAATGTTCAACAATCGAGAACAATACAAACGGTAAGCATTCAGTTAAACCTACCAGGTAAACATAATATCAGTAATGCATTAGCAGCAAGCACTATGGCACTCGCTTTAGGTTGTTCATTAGATAGTATCCAACAAGGTTTGAATGATGTTCAACAAGTTGCTGGACGTGTTAATAGTACAGTCGTTTCTCAAGAATTAACCGTGATTGATGACACTTATAATGCTAATTCTGCGTCAGTTATTGCAGGTATCGATTTGTTAGCTCAGCACCAAAGTCAGCACTTGCTTATTTTAGGTGATATGGGGGAATTGGGTGAATTTGCCGAGCAAGAACATAAAACAATTGGTAAATATGCACAAAAACAGGGCATTGAACGACTATTTACCGTTGGAAATTTGAGTCAACACGCAACAAATGAGTATAATGCAGCCTCGAAAACAAAAGACGCAGAGCATTTTTTTGATAAAGAAAAACTTAAATCAGCCATTAATCGCTATTTAAGCAATGAAACATCTAAAGTAGTTGTGCTTGTTAAAGGCTCACGCAGCGCCAAAATGGAAGACATTGTTGCTTTCATTAAATATGAATTTAGCGCGTAAGTCATTTCAATTGACTGTTAATTAAACAGTTTTATAAATAGGATTTAAAGATGGTTGTATGGTTAGCTGAATACCTTTCAAGTTATTACAGTATATTTAATGTGTTGACATACTTATCTGTGAGAGTAGTCCTAGCTGTATTGACTGCATTAGCATTTTCTTTATGGGCTGGCCCTAAATTGATACGTTATTTACAAAGCCAACAAATTGGTCAAGTAGTACGTGATGATGGTCCTGAATCTCATTTTAGTAAAGCAGGAACACCTACCATGGGGGGTGTTTTGATCCTTGCTTCAATTGTATTAAGCACTTTATTTTGGGCTAAATTAGACAATTTATATGTTTGGATCGTGTTATTTACGACACTTGCTTTTGGTGCAATCGGTTTTGCTGATGACTACTTAAAAGTTGTTCGTAAACACCCTGATGGTCTAATTCCTCGTTGGAAATATTTTTGGCAGTCAGCTACTGCAATTCTTATTGGTGTTGTTTTATATGCAACGGCAAGTAGTGATGCGCAACTCACGTTGGTGGTTCCATTTTTCAAAGATTATATGCCTTACCTAGGTTTGTTGTTTATTCCATTGGTTTATTTCACCATAGTAGGAAGCAGTAATGCAGTAAACCTAACTGATGGTCTTGATGGTTTGGCTATTATGCCAACGGTTATGGTCGCTTCTGCTTTTGCTTTAATCGCTTATTTAACAAGTAATGTTAATTATTCTCACTATTTATTTATCCCTTACATTCCGGAAGCGAGCGAATTAGTTATTATCTGTGGCACCATCGCGGGAGCAGGTTTAGGCTTTTTATGGTTTAACACTTACCCTGCACAAGTATTCATGGGCGATGTAGGCTCTCTTGCATTAGGTGCCATTTTAGGTGTCATTGCCGTATTGGTTAGACAAGAGTTTTTATTAGTGATCATGGGTGGGATTTTTGTATTAGAAACCGTTTCTGTGATACTGCAAGTTGGCTCTTACAAAATGCGTAAACAACGTATTTTCCGTATGGCACCTATTCATCATCATTATGAGAAGAAAGGATGGCCTGAGCCTCGAGTTATTGTTCGTTTCTGGATCATTACTATTGTTTTAGTGTTGATCGGACTTGTTACCCTGAAGGTTCGTTAATATGAAAGCGCAAGAAATTGCAATCATTGGGCTAGGCGCAAGTGGTTTATCTTGCGTTAATTTTTACCGTAATAAAAATATGGCTGTGACTGTTTTTGACACTCGTTTAGAGCCGCCTGGTAAAGAAAAGCTTGAACCAAGCACTAAGCTTATCTGTGGACCTCTCAATAAAGAAGCATTATGTCAATTCGATTTGTTAGTGGTGAGTCCCGGGATCGCAATTTCTACACCTGCTATTGATGCCGCTATACAAGCAGGTGTTGAAGTAGTTGGTGATATCGAACTCTTCGCGCGTGAACTTACTACTGCTAAATATCGACATGCTAAACTTGTTACTATCACTGGTTCAAATGGTAAAAGTACGGTGACAAGTTTATTAGGTGAAATGGCTAAATGCGCCGCTGTTAAAGTGGGTGTTGGCGGCAATATTGGTATACCTGCATTAGATTTATTAAATCCTGATCTTGAACTTTATATTCTTGAATTATCAAGCTTTCAACTTGAAACTTCTGAATCACTTAACGCTGATATTTCAACTATTTTAAACGTAAGCGAAGATCATTTAGACCGTTATGTTAACTATCAAGCTTATACTGAAGCAAAACATAAAATCTACGCACAAAGTCAATCTATCCTTATCAACCGTGATGACTCACTTACTTTCAGCGAAAAGCAGCCTCAAACTAGTTTTGGTTTTGATAGTAAAGATTACGGTTTAGTTGAGCACCTAGGCGAAACTTATTTAAGTTATCAACAACAGCCTTTATTAGCTTGTTCTGCTTTAAAATTAAGTGGTAAACACAACTGGATGAATGCACTAGCAAGTATTGCATTAGGAAGTCATATCGATTTACCTATGTCAGCGATGCTTGAAACACTACAATCTTATACGGGGCTCAGACACCGTTGTGAGTTTGTTAAAAGCGTTAATGGTGTGCGTTGGATTAATGATTCCAAGGCGACGAACATAGGCGCAACCCAAGCTGCGTTGGTTGGGTTATCTGAAACAATTAGCGGTAATGTTCATGTTATTTTAGGTGGTGATGGAAAAGGGGCTGACTTTTCTGAATTAAAACCTGCATTAGCTGAAATAGAAGGAAAAATTGTTTGTTTTGGACAAGATGCGAAACAAATTGCATTACAACATAGTCAATCAGTTCTTGTTGCGGACATGGGGGAAGCGGTTAATTATATAGCGTCTCATGCAAAGGAAGGTGATTTGGCTATTTTGAGTCCTGCTTGCGCAAGTTTAGATATGTATAAAAACTTTATGGCGCGTGGTGATCATTTTATTGAACTTGTTGAAACCTTGTCTAGAGATGCTTAGCCCTATGCAACATTCACCTTCAGATAAATTAGCTCAAGTTATCGCGTCCTTAAAAACACCGATTGATAAGCAAGTGCCCGTATATGATAGGTCATTACTTGTTTTAGTGTTTACTTTGATGGGAATTGGCTTGGTCATTGTTGCTTCGGCATCAATGCCAGAAGGTATCGCACTTTCAGATGATCCCTTTAGATTCTTAAAGCGTCATTTTATTTATATTATTTTATGTTTGTTTATTCTGGCAACAGTGGTGTCTATTCCTATTGATCGTTGGCATAAATATACACCATTGATTTTATTGGGCTCTACGCTTGGTTTGATTGCGGTATTAACTGTGATAGGCACTGAAGTTAACGGTGCTTCTCGTTGGTTACGAATTGGTCCACTTAATGTTCAACCTTCTGAATTCGCGAAGCTATCAGTCGTTTTATTTATTGCTAGTTACCTTATCCGTCGTCAGAAAGAAGTTGTTGATACCATTAAAGGCTTTATGAAGCCCTTAGCAGTACTGGCTTTACTGTCACTATTACTGCTGTTGCAACCAGATTTAGGGTCAACGGTTGTAATTGTTGTGATCATGATGGGAATGTTATTTATTGCTAATGCAAGGCTCATTTCCTTTGTTGGTATCGCTTTTTCTTTATTGTCAGTGATCATACTTCTTATTGTTACATCGCCTTATCGTATGGCGCGTGTATTTGGTTTTCTAGACCCGTGGGCAGATCCTTTTGGACGTAGTTATCAATTAACTCAATCTTTGATGGCGTTTGGCCGTGGTGGATGGTTTGGAGAAGGATTAGGCAACTCGGTGTTAAAACTGGAATATTTACCAGAAGCCCATACCGACTTTATTATGGCGATTCTTGCTGAAGAGTTGGGGTTTGTTGGTGTGAGCCTTGTTATCCTTCTTGAGTTCGTTTTAGTTTATAAAGCTTTCTCAATTGGTAAAAAAGCGTTACAACAAAACCTTATCTTTGCAGGTTATGTTGCGGTGGGAATTGCTATTTGGTTTGCTTTTCAAACGGCTGTTAATGTCGGAGCCGCATCGGGTATTGCACCGACTAAAGGACTTACATTGCCTTTAATTAGTTATGGTGGTTCTAGTTTAATAACGATTGCTACTGCTGTGGGTTTGATTTTACGAATAGATTTTGAAACACGCACTAACTTACAATCAGAAAAAGCAGATAAAAACGAAGTTAAGAAAAAACCTCGTCGTAAAAAAGTGACTCAGAAAAAAATATCAGTCGAAGGTATCGAGGTTGAACGGAATGCATAAATCTAAAACTTTATTAGTCATGGCTGGTGGAACCGGAGGACATGTATTCCCTGGTTTGGCCGTTGCTAATAAATTAAAAAGCGAAGGTTGGAAAGTCAGTTGGTTAGGCACGGCTGCGCGAATGGAAGCAAGGTTAGTTCCTGAACATGGCTATGAAATTGACTTTATTGACGTTGCTGGTGTTCGTGGTAATGGTCTTAAACGTTTAATTGCAGCGCCTTTTCAAATTATTAAATCTATTTTTCAAGCTCGTAAAGTGTTAAAAAGCAGAAAAGTTGATCTTGTTTTAGGGATGGGGGGATTTGCGAGTGGACCAGGTGGCATTGCTGCATGGACAATGGGCATTCCTGTCGTGCTACATGAACAGAATGCAGCTGCGGGATTAACCAATCGTTTGTTAGCTCGTTTTGCTAAGAAAGTATTAATGGGATTTGCTGGCTCGTTTTCTGGTGAAAAAGCTTTATTAGTTGGTAACCCTGTTAGACAAGAACTTTTAAACTTAAAAGAGAAATCATTGTCAGTAGATGAGCCTATGCTAAAAGTCCTTATTATTGGTGGCAGCTTAGGAGCAAAAGTACTTAATGAAGTCGTACCAGAAGCGCTACTTCATTTTGATAAAGAGCAACTGATGGTTTTACATCAAGCAGGTAAAGATGCGTCAGAAGCTGTTCTAACCCGTTACGCAGAAACTAAGATTGATTACCAAGTAAAAGATTTTATTACCGATATGGCAGAAGCTTATCAATGGGCTGATGTTATTATTTGTAGAGCGGGAGCGTTAACCGTCGCTGAAGTTGCTGTGGTAGGATTACCGGCGATATTTATCCCTCTGCCGCATGCTGTTGATGATCATCAGACAAAAAATGCGCAAAGTTTAGTAGATGCAGAAGCCGCAATATTAATTCCTCAAAAGGAGTTAAATGCACGTAAATTAAGTGATTGTTTGGCTACATTAAGTCAAAATAAGCAGTTATTAGTTAATATGAGTAAAAACTGCAAAAATGTAGCAATGAGAGATGCAACAGAGCAAGTTGCTGATATTTGCAACTCTTTAATATAAGTTTATGAAAGTGAATTCCATGACAAAAATTGAATTAGCAGAAATTCGTACCATGATCCCAGAAATGAGACGCGTGAAACAAATACATTTTATTGGTATTGGTGGCGCAGGAATGGGTGGTATTGCAGAAGTATTAGCCTATGAAGGGTATAAGATCACTGGCTCTGATATTGCTGAAAATACAGTTGTGAAAAGATTGCGTTCAATTGGGGCTGAAATATTTATTGGTCATGCTCAAGAAAATATTTATGGCGCTTCTGTCGTTGTGGTTTCAACAGCAATTAACCCAGAAAACCCAGAATTATTAGCGGCTCAACAAGCGCGCATCCCAGTGGTTCGTCGTGCTGAAATGTTAGCGGAACTGATGCGATATCGCCATGGAGTTGCTGTTTCTGGAACGCATGGTAAAACTACGACAACCAGTTTAATTGCGAGTATTTATGGTGAGGCTGATTTAGATCCTACTTTTGTGATTGGTGGTTTATTAAATAGTGCAGGTACCAATGCCAAATTAGGACAAAGCCGTTATTTAATTGCAGAAGCGGATGAAAGCGATGCTTCATTTTTGCATTTACAACCAATGGTGTCAGTGGTGACTAACATTGAAGCTGACCATATGGATACTTACCAAGGTGATTTTGAAGTACTAAAAGATACCTTTGTTCAGTTTATTCAAAATTTACCCTTTTATGGGACAGCCGTTGTTTGTTTAGATGACAAAGTAGTGGAAGAGTTAATTCCTCGTTTTGCTCGTCAATGTGTGACTTATGGATTCCATGAACAGGCTGACGTTAGAATTTCTAGCTTTAAACAGTCTGTAAATCGCAGTGAGTTTATCGTACACAGAGCGAATAGACCTGATTTAACATTACAATTGAATTTACCTGGTAAGCATAATGCCTTAAATGCTGCTGCGGCTATTGCTGTTGCAATGGAAGATGATATTGAAGATAGCGCTATTTTATCTGCTCTAGAAAAATTTGAAGGGATCGGTCGACGTTTCGAGCAATATGGAGAGTTTGAAACTGGTCGTGGAAAAGCGATGTTAGTGGATGATTACGGTCATCACCCAACAGAAGTACAAGCTACGATTAATGCTGCACGAGAAGGGTGGCCTGAAAAACGTTTAATTATGGCCTATCAACCACATCGTTATACGCGTACTCGCGATCTTTATGAAGACTTTGCTCGCGTGTTATCACAGGTTGATCAATTATTATTATTAGATGTTTATGCCGCAGGTGAAACACCCATTGCTGGCGCAGATAGTCGTTCATTATGTCGAACTATTCGTCAACAGAGCGGAAATGAACCGATTTTTGTGGCTTCACCTGAAGCATTGCCAGGAATATTAGCTAATATTATCAAAGAAGGTGATATGGTTTTAACACAGGGGGCAGGTAATATTGGTGCCGTGGTGAAAACCTTAGCTGAGTTGAAATTAGATATTGAAAAAATGAAACAAGTGAGTGCAAATTAATGGCGATTGATTTTGGAAAAGTAGCTGTATTATTCGGTGGTAATAGCGCAGAGCGCGAAGTCTCTTTAAATTCCGGTAAAGCTGTTTTAAATGCATTGGTTGAGCAGGGTGTTAACGCACATGCAATCGATCCTAAATTTGATGATATCTCACAAATCAAAGCACAAGGTTTTGACCGAGCGTTTATTGTATTACACGGTCGCGGTGGTGAAGATGGTGTAATTCAAGGTTTTTTAAGCGCGTTAGATATTCCATTCACAGGTAGCGATGTTTCAAGTTCAGCGATTGGAATGGATAAAGCAAAAACCAAACAAATTTGGCAAAGTGGTTTACTGCCAACTGCACCGTATCAAATTATAGTTAAAGATGATTTTGAAGCATCTTCAGCGGCTGAGATATTAAAAAACTTGTCGGGCACTGTAATGGTAAAACCTGTCCACGAAGGATCAAGCATTGGAATGGCAAAAGCAGAGTCTCCTGAACAACTTATTGATGCCTTAAACGAAGCTTTTAAATACGATGATAAAGTTTTATTAGAATCATGGATCACGGGTGATGAATTCACGGTTTCTATGTTAGGTGGGAAAGCATTACCCGCTATTAGTATGAAAACTAGTAATACTTTTTATGATTACCAAGCTAAGTATCAATCAACAGAAACTCAATACCTATGTCCTTGTGGTTTAAATGATAAGGAATTAGTTGAGCTTAATGATTTAGCAGAAAAAGCATTTAAAGCAATTGGTTGTAGTGGTTGGGGACGAGTTGACTTTATGCGAGACAATGATAAAAATTGGTTTTTATTGGAAGTGAACACAGTGCCAGGTATGACACAGACAAGTTTAGTGCCTAAGGCGGCTAAACAAGCTGGAATAAGCTTTGAGCAGTTAGTAGTAACTATTTTAGAGCAAACGTTATAATTTATGTTGCACAAATTAAAGCAAGTTAAAATAAGTAAATGGATAAGCTTCTTTATTTTTGTGGTGTTGATTTATGCGGTACAGAGTACCTTTTTTAAATTAAAAAACTGGTTAACTGATGAGCAGTCGCTACCATTAACATCATTGATATTAACGGGTGAGCGTCTTCATATTACAGAGCAAGTTGTTACCGATGTATTGGTAGAGCAAGAAAATAGATTGAATTTTTTCACTGTTGAAATTGCCGAAATACAAAAGAAATTAGAAGATAAACCTTGGGTGTATTCGGCTTCTATTCGAAAGCATTGGCCAGATACCTTGAAAATACATATTGTAGAACAAACTATTTTAGCTTCTTGGAATCAAAAAGCGTTATTAAATCGCTTTGGTGAAATAGTAGATGTAGTACCTAGTGAAAAGGACCATTATGTTGCCTTGTATGGGGAAGATGAAAAGTCAGAAGAAGTACTCAATACTTATGTACAATTAAATCAATTATTAAAACCGAGCCAATATCGTATTGCTTCGTTAAGCAGCGATAAACGAAACTCAAGTGAGTTGGTTTTAAAAAATGGTATTACGTTAAAGCTTGGTAAAGAACAAAAATTAGAGCGTATTCAGCTTTTTCTTAAAGCGTTTCCTCGGATTGCAAAAAAATATGAAATAAAAACAGTTGATTATATAGACCTGCGTTATGATACCGGGTTAGCTATTGGCTGGAAAAAAGACACAGCAAAATAAGTATTAACGCTCATAGTTGAATTAATTCTTCTCTTAAATAGAGAAATGGTGATAAAAGAATGGAAAGTAATTACACAGTTGGTTTAGACATCGGTAGTCATAAGGTCGTTGTTTTAATCGGTGAATTATTAGCAAATGACAATGTAAGCATCGTTGGTGTTGGAACGGCCCCTTCAAAAGGTGTTGATAAAGGCTCCGTAACAAATTTAGATGCAGTGGTTGATTCGATCCTGCTTGCTTTACGTCAAGCAGAAGATATGGCTGATTGTACGGTTTCGTCTGTTAACCTATCTATCTCAGGTTCTCATATCGAATCAATGAATGAAGCAGGTACATGGGCAATTGATGCTCACGAAGTGAGTGCTTATGACGTTGAAAGTGTTATTCATAATGCACGTTCAATAAAAATACGTGATGATCAACGTTTGTTGCATGTTATCCCACAAGAATATTCAATCGATTCTCAGGGACGCATTAACAACCCAATTGGTTTATCTGGTGTAAAGTTGAAGGCAAATGTACATTTAATCACCTGTCATAACGATTTAGTGAAAAATTTAGAGAAAGCAGTTGAACGAAGTGGCTTAGTCATTGACCAACTAACGTCTTCTGGTGTTGCGTCAAGTACCGCAATTTTGAGTGAAGATGAAAAAGAGCTGGGTGTTTGTGTGATTGATATGGGAAGCGGTACAATGGATTTATCCATTTATATTGCAGGCTCATTACAACATAGTATGGTTTTAGACTATGCTGGTAACTCGGTGACTAATGATATTGCCATTGCATTCAGTGCACCGCCAACGTCTGCTGAAGAAGTAAAAGTTAAATTTGGCTCTTTAGATAGAGCTTCAGTCACTAATAAAGATAGTATCGAATTACCAAGTGTGGGCGGTAGAGCCGCGCGTAGTTTGCAACGTTCGGTATTAATTGATGTTATAGAGCCTCGTTATACCGAGTTGCTGACTTTAGTGAAAACTGAAATATACAAAATTAATGATAAGTTTGCCCGTGAAGGCTTGCAGCAACAATTAGCTGCAGGTGTCGTTATCACTGGGGGAGCCGCACAAATTGAAGGATTAGTTGAAGCAGCCGAAGCCGTTTTTGATAATATTCAAGTCAGAATCGGTAAGCCTGAAAATATTCAAGGGTTAGCGGGAGATGTAGATTCTCCAGCGTTTTCAACAGCAGTAGGTTTATTAAGATATAAAAATGACGTGTTTACGGGTGAAGAAGAACTTGACTCAGGAAACCGTTTAACAAATCTGTTCAGTAAAGTAAAAAACTGGATTAAAAAAGAATATTAGTTATCAAGTTTCATGAATCGGGTGGTAACAAACGATGTCACAAGAACTAAATAAAGTGGAAGAAAGTCAAATGTTTGAAATAATCGACGACGAAGATCATTCAGCCCAAGCCATTATCAAAGTAATTGGTGTTGGTGGTGGCGGCGGTAACGCTATCAACTACATGATCGAAAAAGGGTTAACTGGTGCTGAATTTATAGCAATGAATACTGATGCTCAAGCATTACGTTCATCTAAAGCTGATATCCGTTTACAACTTGGCGCAAACATTACTAATGGTTTAGGCGCAGGGGCAAATCCGGAAATCGGTTATAAATCTGCTTTGGAAGATAAAGAGCGTATTCGTGAGCTAGTGTCTGGCGCGGATGTTGTCTTTATTGCTGCAGGTATGGGCGGTGGTACAGGTACAGGTGCTTGTCCTGTTGTGGCTGAAATTGCAAAAGAAGAGGGGGCACTAACTATTGGTGTTGTTTCAAAACCTTCTTTATTTGAAGGCCGCAAACGTATGAACTATGCAATGCAAGGTGTCGCACGTTTATCTGAAAATATCGATTCACTATTGATTATTCCAAATGATAAATTGCAAAAATCATTACCACGAGGCATCTCTTTCTTAGATGCATTAAGTGCTGCTAATGGTGTGCTTTATGATGCGGTTTCAGGTTTCTCTTCGATCATTAATAACGAAGAAAGTACAATCAATATCGATTTCGCAGATGTACGCACAGTAATGACTGAAGCAGGCACTACTGCTGTAATGGGGATTGGTGTTTCTTCTGGTGAGAACCGAGCTGAAGAAGCTGTTGAAGAAGCTATTTCATGTCCATTATTGGAAGATGTCGATTTATCTGATGCTCGTGGTGTATTAGTACATATCGTTGCTGGTATTGATTTCAGTTGGGACGAATACCACATTGTTGGTGATGCATTAAAACAATTTGCCTCTGAAGATTCGCATAACATTATTGGTGTTACGGTTGACCCAACGCTTGATAGTGGTGAATTACACGTTACTGTTATTGTAACGGGTATCGGTGAACGCAAATCGGATGTTAATTTTGTTAAAAATCCAACGATTGAAACAAAAAAAGAACCGGTTGAAAGTGCAGTAGAAACAACGGCTGAAGACGAAAATGAAGTTGTCAATGACGATGCAGATGAAAAAAAAGCTAAAGTTGAGCCGGAGCCTGCCGATATCATTACTGAGGTTGATGAAAAAACAGGAACTGAGAGTTATTTAGACATTCCTGCTTTTTTAAGACGTCAAGCAGATAATTAAGAATAATTTGTGATAACTCACAAAACTGCTATAATTCGGCAGATAATAGGTAGCGGAGGCATTTAGTGATCAAACAACGTACATTGAAAAAAAGTGTTAAATCAATTGGTATTGGTTTGCATTCAGGAAATAAAGTAACTATTGAGTTGCATCCTGCCCCCGCGAACACCGGTATTGTTTATCGTCGTATTGACTTAAACCCAGTTGTTAGCTTTAAAGCACATGCTCAAGCAGTACAAGAAACTTTGCTTTGTACTTGTTTAGTGAATGATCAAGGCGAAAAGATTTCGACTGTTGAACATCTATCTGCTGCACTTGCTGGCTTAGGTATTGATAATATTATTATTGACGTCGACGCGCCTGAGATTCCAATTATGGATGGTAGTGCAAGTCCGTTTATTTTCTTATTACAATCTGCGGGTATCGAAGAATTAGATGCACCGAAGAAATTTATTCGTATTAAGAAAACGGTTCGTGTAGAAGATGAAGCTGAAGGCAAGTGGGCTGAATTACAACCTTCTGATAACGGTTTCAGTTTAGATTTTAAAATTGATTTTGATCATCCCGTTTTTGAAGGTCAAAACCAACATATTGAAATGCAGTTTTCTGGTGACTTATTTGTAAAAGATATTAGCCGCGCACGTACTTTTGGTTTTATGAAAAGTGTTGAGTATTTACAATCAAATAATTTAGCGTTAGGTGCAAGCTTAGACAATGCGATTGGTCTTGATGAGTTCCGCATACTAAACCCTGAAGGGTTACGTTATGATGATGAATTTGTAAAACATAAAGTATTAGATGCGATTGGTGATTTATACCTTTCGGGTTATACAATATTAGGTCATTTAAAAGCATTTAAAACAGGCCATGCATTAAATAACAAACTGTTATGTGCGTTGCTAGCTGATCAAGAAGCATTCGAAATGGTTACCTTTGAAGAGCCAGTAAGCGAATCTCCAGTACAATATATTGATCCTGTATTTGTACCTGCTTAATAGCATTATGCTTTACTAATGTGACAGTATTAAGACAGCCAAAACCACTTTGTGAAAACAAAGTGGTTTTTTAGTTTTTATCGGTAGAAAATTTAGCTAAAGATTGTAATGCTTTTTTTAACTTAGGATCTGCATCTTCTGCTAACACTAAGAATGAGTCTGCTACATCTTTACTCATTTTTTGAGCACGTTTTTTTACTAATGTATTTTTTTTAAGTTGTAATGGACTTACTTTAGCAAGATCAGGATTTACTTTGATTTTGATTTTAGTAAGCGAAGGGTGATGTTGACGTAATTCAGTTAATATTTCACTTCGTATGAATTGTAAGCGTTGTAACCAAATAGAAGTGGGACTTTCTATAATCAAGCTCCCATTTTCAATATTTCCTATACGGCAATCATTGATATTGTGTTGTTTCAAATAGCTTTGTAGTACCATATCCAACTTAGTAATTAATGAAGTACTTTGCTGGTAGTGATTTTTTTTAAGCAACAATGAGATAGGTCTCGGTTGTTTTTTATATGTTGTCATAGCAGCCATCAATAGTGAATTAGGTTTTATGAGTATAACGGTTATTTATAAAGGGAAGGAATTTAAACGTGGATTTTCTATAACAAGATCGACATTTATTTTTATCTGTGTCTTGATCGTTACAATATTAATGACAAGTGCTTGGTTATTACAATCCCATTATCATCAACAACTTACTCAATATAAAATCAATTCAATTAACGAAAGAAATTTAATAAAAGAACAATACTTGCAAGCTATTCAATCTCAAACTAATCAGCAAATACGAGCTTTAGCCGCTCAAATAGGCGAGTTAGAGGCTCAAAATAATCGTCTAAATAACCTTGGCCAGCGCATTATCGAAAAATCAAAACTGCCAAAAGAAGAATTTGAGTTTGATATTAATCAAAATATTCCTTTAAGTAAGCTATATCCCTCTGTTTTAACAACGAATAGTGAGTTATCCTCCTTAAGCAAAAGTGTAGGGCAGCTCTCAAATCAGCTGCAAAATACTCAAAATCGCCTAGAGCAACTTGAAATTACATTAAACAATCACCATCTAGTTAATGAGTTATTTATTTCTGGTCGTCCAATTCTAGGTAAAGGTTCTTGGATTTCCTCACCTTTTGGTACGCGTACCGATCCTTTTACGGGAGGTTTACGCCGTCATCGTGGTGTTGATATTGCTGGTTATTCTGGCATGCCAATTATTGCAGCTGCAGCTGGTGTGGTGACTGCATCAGAACAGCGTAGCGGTTATGGCCTAATGGTTGAAGTCAATCATGGTAGTGGTTTTGTAACACGTTATGCGCATGCTAAGTCCTTACTCGTCTCTGTTGGAGAGGTTGTTGAAAAAGGGCAAGAAATTGCTGTGATGGGCAGTACAGGTCGCTCTACTGGGCCACATGTTCATTACGAGGTCATTAAATATGGCCGACAAATAGATCCAAATAGATATATACATAGATTACCAAGTTAAATCGCCACTTTTATCCGATTTTTTATAATGAGAAAAGCAAAATGATCACATCGCTAATAACAAAAATAATAGGCAGTCGAAACGACCGTTATCTAAAAAACTTGCGCAAAATTGTTGATGAAATTAATAAGATTGAGCCTGAAATAAAAGCCTTATCTGATGATGAGTTAAAAGCAAAAACCGTTTACTTCAAAGAACGTCTCGCTAATGGTGAAACGGTTGATGATATTTTAGTTGAAGCTTTTGCTGTTGTACGTAGTGCATCAGAACGTGTTTTCGGAATGCGTCATTTTGATGTTCAGCTTATTGGCGGCATGGTTTTAAATGAAAATAAAATCGCAGAAATGCGTACTGGTGAAGGTAAAACATTAACAGCAACGTTACCTGCTTACCTTAATGCTTTGACGGGTAATGGTGTTCACGTTATTACAGTAAATGATTACTTAGCGCGACGTGATGCTGAATGGAATGCTCAGTTATTTGAGTTTTTAGGCTTAACAGTAGGTATTAACCTGTCTGGTATGTCACATGATGAAAAACTTGCAGCGTATGCGGCTGACGTTACTTACGGAACAAATAACGAATTTGGTTTCGATTATTTACGTGACAATATGGCCTTTGAAGCTTCTCAGCGTGTTATGCGCGGCTTGCACTTTGCTATTGTCGATGAAGTGGATTCTATTTTAATCGATGAAGCGAGAACCCCATTAATCATCTCTGGTCCTACTGATGGCGATGCAACGCTTTACACTAAATTAAATAGCATTATTCCATTGCTTGTAAAACAAGATAAAGAAGATACTGAAGAATATATTGGCGAAGGTGATTTCACTGTTGATGAAAAAAGTAAACAGGTGTTATTAACTGAACGTGGCCAAGAAAAAGTAGAGAATATTCTACAAGAGCGTGGTTTATTAGAAGAAAATGAATCGTTATATTCAGCTTCAAGCATCAGCTTATTGCACCATGTTAATGCTGCATTACGTGCTCACACACTATTTGAACGCGATGTTGAATATATTGTGACTGCACAAGGTGAGGTTGTTATTGTTGATGAGCACACTGGTCGTACAATGCCTGGTCGTCGCTGGTCTGAAGGTTTACACCAAGCGGTTGAAGCGAAAGAAGGTGTGCAAATTCAAAATGAAAACCAAACGCTTGCTTCTATTACTTTCCAAAATTACTTCCGTTTATATGAAAAACTAGGTGGGATGACAGGTACAGCCGATACTGAGGCTTTTGAATTCCAATCTATTTATGGTTTAGAAACGATCGTTATTCCAACTAACCGTCCTATGACGCGTATTGACCGCGGTGACTTAGTTTACTTAAGCAGTCTTGAAAAATATGAAGCGATTATTGAAGATATTAAAGCGCGTTTAGAACGTCGTCAGCCCGTTTTGATCGGTACCGTTTCTATCGAAAGTTCAGAATTATTATCTCAGTTGATGGATAAAGCAAAAATTAAACATAGTGTGTTAAATGCTAAATTCCATGAAAAAGAAGCTGATATTATTGCGCAAGCTGGTGCGTTAGGCTCTGTGACTATCGCAACCAATATGGCCGGCCGCGGTACGGATATTGTGTTAGGCGGTAACTTACAAAATCGTCTTGAAAAATTAGGTGAATTAACTGAAGCACAAATTGAAGCTGAAACAGCCGCATGGAAAGCTGATCAAGCTGCAGTATTAGAAGCAGGTGGCTTATATATTGTTGGTACTGAGCGTCATGAATCTCGTCGTATCGATAACCAGCTACGTGGTCGTGCTGGTCGTCAAGGTGATGCTGGTGAAAGTCGTTTTTACCTATCGATGGAAGATTCATTAATGCGCATCTTCGCATCTGAAAAAGTGTCTAATATGATGAAAAAATTAGGCATGGAAAACGGTGAAGCGATTGAACATCCTTGGGTAAGCCGCGCAATCGAAAATGCACAGCGTAAAGTTGAAGGACGTAACTTTGATATGCGTAAATCATTGCTAGATTTTGATGATGTAGCGAATGATCAACGTAAAGTCGTTTACCAACAACGTAACGGTGTGATGGATAGTGAAGAAATTTCAGAAAATATCGCATTAATTTGGGATGATGTATTCAACAGTTGTATTGATGAATATGTACCACTGCATTCGTTAACAGAACAGTGGGATCTAGCTGGCTTAGAAAGCCGTCTAAAACAAGACTTCGCTATTGATTTACCTGTTCAGCAATGGCTAGCGGATGATGCAAATCTACAAGAAGAAACGATTCGCGAAAATATTGTTGAGCATGCTAAAGCCGCTTATCAAGAGAAAAAAGAACAAGTGGGCGAAAGCATTATTGCAGGGTTTGAAAAATCAGTCATGCTACAAACCATCGATATGCTTTGGAAAGAACACTTAGCTGCAATGGATCATCTTCGTCAAGGTATTCATTTACGTGGATACGCACAAAAAGATCCAAAACAAGAATACAAACGCGAATCTTTTGAACTGTTCATCGCTATGCTTGAGAATTTAAAAACGGACGTGGTTAAAATTCTGTCTAAAGTACAAATTCAAAGCCGTGAAGAAGCTGAAGCAATTGAAGAACAACGTCGTGCTGAAGAAGCGAAAGCGAATATTCAATATCAGCATGGTGGCGCAGAGAAAGAAGAAGAGTCTGTGGAAGAAGGTTCGGATACATTCGTTCGTCATGATAAAAAAGTCGGACGTAATGACCCATGTCCATGTGGCTCAGGCAAAAAATACAAACAATGTCATGGTAAACTAGGTTAGTTTATAATTCTGGCTTATCTATAAAGGTGGTACTTCATTGAAGACCACCTTTTTTATTATCTATCTTTTTATCACAATCAAGGAATAGAGCTGATTATGCAAAAAAAAGAAACCATTAGCATTGCTATCGTAAAAAATGAACAGCAACAGTTTTTGATCACTCGTCGTCAGAAGGGGCAACATTTAGCGGGTAAATGGGAGTTTCCTGGTGGTAAAGTTGAAGGTGAAGAATCTCTTGAAGTTGCGATGATCCGTGAGTTAAAAGAAGAAGTTGGTTTAACAGCAATTGAGTACACATTATTTGATTCATTAAAGTTTCAATATGATCAATTAGCATTAAGTTTGAACTTCTTTTTAGTAAATAATTTTACAGGTGAAGCAAAAGGCTTAGAAGGTCAGGAGCTAAAATGGGTTAGTTTAGCTGAATTAGATAACTATGAGTTTCCAAAGGCAAATATAAGCGTTATTAAGAAGTTAAGTTAACACTTATACATGCCCTTGTTGTTTTTAATCTAACAAATGCTTGCTTTAATACGGGTACCTAATCCGCATAAAGGAGGCAAACCTAGGAATGTTGTTACTTGTTTTTCCGGTGAATTTATAAGTGATTGTGCTGCCAATTGGCGGAGGATTTTGACGTTCTTGATCGCTAAAACCCGAGCCTATTTTAAATCGAATACCTGTCTCAGTTTCTACTAATATTGATCCTAGCATACCTTCAAACTTACCTTTTCCTGGAAGGTGAGCGATCACAGTGGCTTCAGCATCCTCAAACTTTTTAAGCTTCATTAGGTCTCGGTTACGTTTTACCTGATACAAAGCATCTTGATGATGTAACATCAAACCTTCACCTTTCATTTTTACAATATCATCTAATAGTTGCTGTAATGCTTTGTTGTTATCCACTTTCTTTTGTTCGATGACCTTTAAATAAGGGCTTTTTGATTGAGCGACTATTTTTTGCATTGTAGCGACTCGTTCATGAAATGGTTGTTGGCTGCTTGGTAAATCGAAGATCATAAACTTTATCTTTTTCCATTCAGCATTATTATTGTTCTGTGTGCGGACAATACTGGATACGGCTTCAAACTGCTCTCTACCAATCCATAACTCACCATCTAAAGGTTGATGAGGAAAAAACTCAGTAAACCACTCTGGCGCAGTAAAAGGGTTACCTTGTTTGGATAGTAACTGACTACCATTCCAATAACCTCGAATGCCATCTAGCTTTTCGCTAACGTAATATTCTTTAACATTAATATCCTCTCGAAATTGAGTCGCGAGTTGAATCGGTGGAGATTGAGCATAACTTGGTGTCAGTGATGAAAAGGTAAAGAGTGTCAGGCTGAACAATAAAAGCGATGTTAAGGGAAGTGAGTGATGTTGTGTTAACTGTTTTATGGGCAATAAAGGCATAACAATTTCTCCTACACTTTGTAAATGATTTTAACTGCATTTAAAAGTGTAGGAGGGTTTTTATAAATTGCTTTATTTTTGTACAAATCGCATTGATAAGTCCACTGCATGTACATGTTTGGTTAAGGCTCCAACGGAAATGTAATCTACGCCAGTTTCTGCAAAACTTAGAATTGTACTGCTATCAACATTACCAGACACTTCAAGATCGGCTTGAACTGGATTCGCTTTATTAATTGAAACGGCTTCTAACATCATAGGGATAGTGAAGTTATCGAGCATTACACGTTGTGCACCTGCATCTAGCGCTTGTTTAAGTTCAGCTATATTTTCAACTTCAACCTCAACCCAGCGTTCTGGATGCTGTTTATTTGCAAAGGCAATCGCTTCTGCAATACCACCACAAGCCATAATATGATTTTCTTTAATTAAATAGGCATCATATAAGCCTATACGATGATTATGACCACCACCGCAAACAACTGCATATTTAGAGGCATTACGTAAGCCTGGTAGCGTTTTACGTGTATCTAATAACTTACAATTAGTCGATGCAATAAGACTTGTATATTGTTTGGTAATAGTCGCAATACCAGACAGTGTTTGAATGAAGTTTAATGCGGTACGCTCACCCGTTAGCAAGGTTCTTGCGGGGCCAGTCAGTGAAAATAAAGGACTATTTGCTTTAACAAGATCGCCATCTTCAACATGCCAAGTAATATTGACAGTATCACCCAATTGGCGAAACACTTCTTGTGTCCATGCTTTACCACAAAAAACAGCATCATCTCGTGTAATAACCACAGCTTCTGCTTGTGTATTTTCTGGGATCAGATTTGCGGTAATATCGCCTTCAGCAGCTGATAGACCATTCAAATCTTCATTTAAAGCTAACGTAACACTTTGTGCAATTTCTTGTTCAACCATGGTAAATTCCCATACAGCGATAAAAAAGTGGAATATTACCTTAACAGTCTACGAATACCAATGATCTAACGACTTAACTTTAACAAAAGTGTCAATCAAAGTAGATCATCATAGAGAGAATAAAAGTATGAATTTAATAATTGGCTTAACAGGCGGCATTGGTAGTGGTAAATCAACAGTGGCCAAAGAATTTAAAGCACTAGGAATTGAAGTCATTGATGCTGATCAAGTGGCTCGTGAAGTGGTTGCACCTGGAGAAAATGCGTTGCATGACATTGAACTCTTTTTTGGGGCAGGAGTCATAGACGTTAATGGTGCTTTAGATAGAGCTAAGTTGCGCGATATTATTTTTCAATGTGAAGAAAAAAAGCAATGGCTCAATGAGTTATTACATCCTCTCATCCGGGAAAGTATGTTAACTCAACTTGCTGAAGCGCGTAGTCAATATGTGATATTAGAAGCGCCGTTACTGTTTGAAAATAAGTTAAATCAATATACCAATTACAATTTAGTTGTTGATGTGACCGAATTAAATCAAATAAAAAGAGCAACACAACGTGATGGAAATAATGACGCACAAATACAGGCCATTATGAATTCACAATTAAGCAGGCAAGCACGTTTAGCAAAAGCCGATTATGTTCTTGATAACAATAGTGCAGATCTCGTTGCTTTAAAACATCGCATTAGTCTATTGCATCAGCAATTCTTAGCGCTTCTTGAGTAAGATGCCTTTTTCGAAGTGAAATTGTTGGACGTACTAGTTTTAATGCATTTTAATTCCCTAATAAAATGAAAAGTATTAAAATGATTTCTTTTGAATACCCACTTACAGAAAAAAGTCGTGATTATTTCCGTTTCGAATTACTTTTTTCACAAATAAACAAAAGTCTTTTACTTGAAAATGACAACCAAATTCTTGTTTACTTTAAATCCCTTTTTGAATTAGTAGAACTATCTGATCGTAATGATATTCGACACGAGCTGATTAAAGATTTACGTATCCTTTCAGACAAAATGAAAACATGGCTAAATTATAAAGAAGCTGATACTGAAGTGATTCAAAGCTACATTAAAGAAAGTGATGAATTAATTAATGTATTGGTCGGGATGTCAAAACAGCTTAAGTTTTTTAAAAATAGTCGTTTTTTAATTGCTTTAAAACAACGCTTTTTTATACCCGGTGGCTGTTGTAATTTTGATTTACCTGAATATCATTTCTGGCTCACTCGCCCAATTACCTCAAGGCGAGAACAAGCGTCACAATGGTTTGATTATTTTAGACCCTTAGAACGTGCACTTACCTTGTTTTTGAAAATGAAACGTTTTCAAGGTGTTAAAACGACACAATTTGCAAAAAATGGTTTCTTTCAAGGTGAAGTAGAAGATGCTTTATTTATTGAAGTTAAAGTTAATCTTAACCTAAATGTTTACCCAATGATTTCTGGGCATCGTCATCGTTATTCTATTACTTTTATGGATGCGAATGCGGAGAACCGACGTAACAAAGCGGCAATTACCGAGTTCGAGCAAACTATTTGTTAATTTTTTTGTTGATTAATCGCATTTGTAACGTCTAGGTATGATAAATTTAAGATAATGTTGAGTACTTTTAAGGAAATGTAATGAAGGTTAATTGTCCAACCTGTCAAAAAGAGGTGGTTTGGGATAAACAAAGTTTATACCGTCCCTTTTGTTGCAAACGTTGCCAGCTTATCGACTTAGGTGAGTGGGCTGATGAAGAAAAACGCATTAAAGGTGAATCGGTAAGCCCAGAAAACTTACCTCAAAATAAAACCATCTACTTTGAAGAAGATTAAGCACAAGGGAAGAGCATGACGTTAGAACAATTTTTACAAAAACTCGATACAAAACCTGAATCGATTGAATTTACCGAAACAATGTCTGTCATTGAAAATCTTTATGATTTTATTGAAGTTGCATTTACAAATGGGCAACAAAGTAATGCTGCAGGAGAAAATTCAGGCTCTTGTAAGTTGTTTTCATTTGCTAAACTTAATGGGTTATCAGAAGCGAAAACTCTAGCTTGTTTTGGTACTTATTATCGCGATGATGTATTAGGTCACCCTGATGCAAATGATCACCAAAATATCCGCCAATTTATGATTAACGGTTGGTCAGGTATTCAATTTAGCGCGGAAGCATTAATCGCTAAATAAAAATGATTTCTTTGAACGATTAAAGGGCTTTTTACTTGTTTAATCGTTCAATTACTTTTTATAGCTATAGCATTGGGTAATCACTAACTTCCTGCTAATTTCACCGTGTAACCATTCTTCTCTAACACCGTTTTTATCACTTCCCGTTGATCCGTTTGGATCTCAATAACGAAGTCTTTCACCGTGCCACCACAACCTGTTCGCTTTTTAATATCTTTAGCTAATGCTTTGAGCGCTTTCTCATCAAGTTGTAAGCCTTTAATTAACGTAACTCCTTTACCTTTGCGACCTTTAGTTTCGCGGTGCAAACGTATGATGCCATCACCTTCAGGGGCTTTTTGTGTTTGCTTGGTTTTCTCCACCTTGCCGCCGTCAGTGGAATACACTAAATTTAATTCACCAAAATCCATGATTGTTCCTATTTGTTTATTTTTTCGTAGTTTATACCTGTTCCTATTGAAGATGCAAAGTCGTCCATAAAAATGGTTACTACTCTCTATTAATTGATCTAAAACAACTGCGCTGTTTATAGTTGATACTTTTAATCTGCTCTTGTTGTAAGTGATAATGATTTGTATTAATTTCATCATCAAAGCTTATGCTTATTGATTATCTTGATCGCCTATGGGTAGGGAAATTAAATGTTCTTGTCAGAATTAAAAGTGGGGCAAACAGCTAATATTATTAATATTAATGCTATTGAGCCCGTGATGCGGAAAAAATTACTCAATTTAGGTTTTTTACCTAAAGCAAAAATTCAATTATTACGTGTTGCGCCATTAGGCGATCCCATTGCAGTGCGTTGTGCAAATAGTTCTATCGCATTACGTAAAAGTGTTGCAAAACAAATTATAGTGGAGCGTTAAAATGAGTTTAAATATTGCAACGATTGGTAACCCTAACTCAGGAAAAACAACACTCTTTAATGCACTCACAGGCTCACATCAAAAAGTAGGCAATTGGAGTGGGGTGACAGTTGAGAAAAAAACAGGACAATTTAAATTATCTAATAAAGACGTTGTAAATGTCGTTGATTTACCGGGTATTTATAATCTTGATAATGATCAGTCAGGCTCTTCTTTAGATGAACGAGTCGCCTTTGAATATATTATGCAAAGCAGCCCTGATATGGTACTGAATATCATTGACGCAAGTTGTTTAGAAAGAAGTTTATATCTCACTCTACAGTTATTAGAGTTAGGTTTGCCCGTATTAGTTGTACTTAATAAAATGGATTTGGCTGATAAACAGCATCTTGTCATTAATGAAAAACTATTAAGTAAACAGTTAGGTTGTCCGGTTGTTTGCCTTTCGGCATTGCAGCAACAATCAGTAAAACAATTAACTGATACGCTAAATCATATCAACCTTAATGATTTAGAAAATGATTTTTCGTTAAATTACGGTGCTGAGTTAGAGAGTGTTATTGCTAACACTTCGCAATTTTTAACTTCTGCTTTATTGAATCACAAAGCCCTTGCAATAAAATGCATTGAGGGTGACCAATCTGTAATGAAAGATTTTAGTGACTCAGAAAAAGAACAAGTGAAACAATTGAAAAACACGTTAAGTGTTGATCTTGATTTACAGATCGCCGATGTTCGCTATACCTATATTTATCAATTAACTCAGCAGGCAGTGCGTACCAAAGGACATTTAAGCCAAACATTAACTGAAAAAATTGATGCGATCACACTGAATAGTTTTACAGGCATTCCAGTATTTTTATTGGTCATGTATTTAATGTTTATGTTTGCTATCAATATTGGTAGTGCATTTATCGACTTTTTTGATATTACCGCAGGCGCCGTTTTTGTTGATGAAACGGCCCATTGGTTAGGCGTTATCAATACGCCTGATTGGATTATTAATGTACTTGCGTATGGTGTTGGTAATGGTATTCAAACTGTGATGACGTTTATTCCTGTTATTGCTTGTTTGTATTTATTTTTAGCTATATTGGAAGGCTCAGGTTACTTAGCAAGAGCAGCTTTTGTTATTGACCGCGCGATGCAATTCATAGGATTACCAGGGAAATCATTTGTTCCCATGATCGTTGGCTTTGGTTGTACTGTACCAGCGGTAATGGCCGCAAGAACATTAGAAAAAGAACGCGAGCGTTTATTAACCGTGGTTATGTCTCCTTTTATGTCCTGTGGTGCTCGTTTACCTGTGTATGCGTTATTTGCTAGTGCCTTTTTTCCAGATAATGGCCAAAACATTGTATTTTTGCTTTATTTAATCGGTATTCTTATTGCCGTATTAACTGGGTATATTTTAAGTCGGACTATTTTACCAGGTAAAAGTGGTAGCATGTTTTTAGATATTCCTGATTATGAAATTCCGACAATCAAAAATACTGTCATTAAAACATGGCAAAAACTCAAAGGTTTTGTATTTGGTGCGGGTCAAACTATCGTGATCGTTGTGACAATTTTGAATGTGCTTAATTCAGTCGGATTAGATGGTAGTTTTGGACATCAAGATAGTGAAAGCTCATTGCTTAGCCAAGGAGCTCAAATTATTACACCGGTTTTATCACCACTCGGAATTAATAATGAAAATTGGCCTGCTACTGTAGGTATTGTTACTGGATTATTTGCTAAAGAAGCTGTAGTAGGGACGTTAAATAATCTTTATTCAAGTTCCGAAGAAGAAGAGGAAGCTGAATTAAGCCTATTAGATAAGTTTAATTTTGCTTTGGCGACTATCCCTGAAAATCTCATGGGAATTGATATTGCTGATCCATTAGGTATTAATGTCGGAGATGTTGCGGATCTCGCTTCTGCAGCAGAAGATCAAGGTGTAGATTTGACTATCTATAGTAATATTCAAAAAGCCTTTGTAAGCAAAGAGGCTGCCTTTGCTTATTTACTGTTTATTCTTTTATACGCTCCTTGCGCAGCTGCGATGGGGGCAATTGTAAGAGAAGTTGGTGTAAATTGGGCTCGCTTTATTGCGATATGGTCAACGGCTATTGCCTACATTACCTCGGCTGCTTATTACCAAGTGGCTACTTTTGCACAGCATCCAACAAGCAGTTTGGCCTATTTATTAGCATCTGCTGTGATTGTGTTTGTGGTGGTGTTTAGGCTTAAAAGCAAAGGCAATTTACTTGCTGATATTACTATTAATCATCAACACAAAGCGATATAGGTTGTGAGTATGATATTAAAAGCATTATCAGATTATATACAGACACAGCAGCGTGTTGAGGAAAAGGATTTATTAAAACACTTTCGTTTGAAGCAAAGCGGATTAGCACCAATGATTGAAATATTAATTGCACATGGTCATATACAAAAAACAATCAATAACCGAGGTGAAAACCTTCCTGCTCAGGTTTTTTATAGCTGGAAAGAAGTAAAGGTGATCCCAATGACAGCGGTTATTTAAGTTGCTTTTAAGACAAGCCTGAAGATTTAGTTTTACTTTGTTTTTAGTTAAATCGGTCCAAATTAAAAATACCTGACGCAATAACTTGCTCAGGTATTTTTTTAGTTCAAATTTGTGACTAGCATCGTCTACTCATAATATGTACAATCCACACCCAATTTATACCGAATCAGTCTAGTCGAGGCATCCATGAGTCAGAAAAAAGTAAACCTGTTAGATTTAAACCGTCAAGGTTTACGTGATTTTTTCACAGAAATGGGCGAGAAGCCATTTCGTACAGAGCAAGTCATGAAATGGATTTACCATTTCGGCTGTGATGACTTCGACCAAATGACAAACATTAATAAAGCATTACGTGAGAAACTTAAGCAACGTGCAGAAATCATTGCGCCAGAAGTTAAAGTTGAACAACGCAGTGAAGATGGCACTATCAAATGGGCGATGACAGTTGGCAACCAAGAAGTTGAAACGGTTTATATTCCAGAAAAAGATCGTGCGACTTTATGTGTTTCATCACAAGTAGGTTGTGCGTTAGCCTGTGACTTCTGTTCAACTGCACAGCAAGGTTTTAACCGTAATTTAACCGTGTCTGAAATTATTGGTCAAGTATGGCGTGCGGCTAAAATTATTGGTGTGATGGGAGAAAGTGGAACACGACCAATCACTAATGTAGTGATGATGGGAATGGGAGAACCTTTATTAAATCTAAATAATGTCGTACCAGCAATGGAACTGATGTTAGATGATTTAGGTTATGCACTTTCTAAACGTCGTGTCACATTATCAACATCAGGTGTGGTACCTGCATTAGATATCTTAGGTGATAAAATAGATGTTGCTTTAGCGATTTCTTTACACGCGCCGAATGATGAATTACGTTCTAAAATGATGCCAATTAATGATAAATATAACATTGCTGACTTTTTGGCCGGTGTAAAACGCTACATAAGCAAATCAAATGCAAATCGTGGCAAAGTGACCATTGAATATTTATTGTTAGATCATGTTAATGACTCAACGGATCAAGCACATGAACTTGCGCATTTATTAAAAGATACTCCTTGTAAAATTAATTTGATCCCTTTCAATCCATTCCCTGGGAATGATTACACCAAACCAAGTAACAGCCGTGTAGATAGATTTAATAAAGTATTAATGGAATATGGCTATACTGTTATTGTACGTAAAACGCGTGGTGATGATATTGATGCCGCTTGTGGACAATTGGTTGGTGATGTTATTGATCGCACCAAACGTACAATGAATAAACGTCAACATGGCGAAAATATAAACATTAAACAGAATTAATCGAGTAAAAACAGGTATTTGTTTTTACGTAAGATGATCGAAGTTCAATAATGATTAAAAAGTCATGGATCAAATGTAAACTTACTCCATAATGAGTATGCTTATAGGGGAACTTGTAAGCAGCTTAACTCCATTGAGGAATGTATGCGTTTTTTATTTTGTACTCTTTTCGCTGCTTTGTTAATGTCTGCTTGCGTCTCAAGCGAGACAACGACAACCTTAAATAATCCCAATGGCTTAAAAGTAGAGTTTGATGCAAAAGCTGCAGCACAAACCCGAATCAAGTTAGCCTTGCTGTATCTTCAAAATAAGCAAATACAACAAGCTAAAGAGAATTTAGATAAAGCCTTACAGTATCAGCCAGATGATGCGAATGTATTACGTATTTTTGCTTACTATTATCAACAGGTAAATGATAATAAAAAAGCTGAAGAATTTTATAATAAGTCGCTTTTAGTGGATCCAGATAATGGTGACACTTACCATAATTATGGCGCTTTTTTATGTGGGCAAGGGCGTTATAAAGAAGCTGAAAAAGCTTTTTTAACTGCGATTAAATTACCTAATTATACGCGTATTGCTGAGTCATATCAGAATGCGGCAATTTGTGCAGAAGAAGCTAAAAACCTTGAAAAAGCAATTTATTACGGAGAATATGCGTTGTCGTATAATCCTAATAATATCAATTTAAACTTGTTTTTAGCAAAGTTAAATATTACTGTAAAAAAATACCAAGCTGCAAAATTAAATCTAATTACTTTTCAGCGTGACTCAAAGCCAACCGCAGAAAGTTTGTGGCAATGGGTACGTTTGAGTTATGCTGAAGGAAATGAAGCAAGTGTATCTAAGCATGGGGCGCAACTTATCAAGTTATTCCCTGGAACTCCGCAAGTTTTAAATTATGTGAATAAAAAATATTATGACTGAAGAAAATATACATAACGAACAACAGCCAATTCCACTTGATCAAGCGCTAAAAGATTTCCGTTTAGCTGCAAATTTATCAGTGGATGAACTCGCTCAGAGGTTAAATTTAAAAGCCTCGGTTATTTTAAATCTTGAGAATAACTTAGATAAAGTCATTTCTGATGGCATTTACCCTCTAATTTATTTACGTGGTTATTTGATTAACTATAGTAAAGAACTAAAATTTCCTGACGTTGAATCCTATCCTGAATTTCAAAAATTAAGCCATCCATCAGAATCGGTTACTAGTTTACAAAACACTTATATTTTTACAGATAAACAAAAGTTATCTAAGAAAATCCTTTTACTGACTCTATTGCTTATTGTTGGTGGCGGTATTGCTGTTACTTATTTTGGCAATACTTCAACGGATAGCGAAGGTGCTACTGAATCAGAGCCAAGTATTACACAAAGCACATCAGAAAATGCAGTTATACAGCTATCTTCTAGCACAGAAAAAGTAGAAGAAACCATTCAGGAAGTATCAAAACCTGAAGTCGTTGAAGAAGAAGTTGAAGAACTTGAAACTGAAGAATATGTTGCAGTGCCAGATGTCGTTGAAGCTGTAGTCGCACCTGCTGTTGAAGATATCAAGAAACCATTAACCGTCGCGCCTGAAGTAAAAGAAGTCGTGGTAGAAGATGTCGTTGAAACTGCGGCTATCGTTACGCCGGTTGTTCAACCCGAATCCGTTGTTGAACAAGCACAGCCTATCGTTGAAGGGACTCCTTTAAAATTGTTATTTGAAGAAGAAAGTTGGGCAGTGGTTACAGATGCTAAAGGTAAACGTCTTGCATTTGGTTTATATCAAGCAGGTAAAGAATTAGACCTTGTTGGTAGCGCTCCATTTTCATTAAAAATAGGTAATCCAACGGCCGTTGTAATGTATTATGACGATCAACTAGTTGAAAATAATTTTGTTCGAGGCAAAATGGCTAACTTTTCTTTACCAGAGTAAACCTGTTTAAAGAAGAATCGACTAAGTAATCCGTTAACTTTAAGAGTAAAAATAGAATGAGTCATACCTCTACAATTATACGCCGCGAATCTAAACAGATCATGGTGGGCAATGTTCCTGTGGGTGGAGGTGCCCCAATTACAGTTCAATCGATGACTAACACATTAACAACAGATGTGGAGGCCACGGTTGCTCAAATTAAACGATTAGAAGCAGTTGGCGCAGATATGGTACGTATATCGGTTCCTACTATGAATGCTGCAGAAGCGTTTCGTGAAATCAAAAAGCAATGCAATATCCCTTTAATTGCTGATATTCATTTTGACTATCGAATTGCTTTAAAAGTCGCTGAATATGGGGTTGATTGCTTACGTATCAACCCAGGTAATATTGGTAATGAACAACGTATACGCAGTGTTGTTGATTGTGCGCGTGATAATAACATCCCTATTCGAATTGGTGTTAATGGCGGGTCATTAGAAACTGATATTCAAGAAAAATATGGAGAGCCGACTGCACAAGCATTAGTTGATTCTGCATTGCGTCATGTGGATATCTTAGACCGTTTGAACTTTGACCAATTCAAAGTTAGTGTAAAAGCTTCTGATGCTTTACTCGCTGTAGAGTCATACCAATTACTTGCAAAACAGATCATTCAACCGCTACATTTAGGGATCACCGAAGCTGGCGGTTTACGTAGTGGCAGCGTGAAATCGGCTGTGGGCCTTGGTATGTTGTTATCTCAAGGCATTGGAGATACATTACGTGTTTCATTAGCCGCTGATCCTGTTGAAGAAATTAAAGTTGGCTTTGATATTCTAAAATCATTACGCATTCGCAGCCGCGGTATTAATTTTATTGCTTGTCCAACTTGTTCTCGTCAAGAGTTTGATGTGATTGCAACCGTCAATGCATTAGAAGAGCGTCTTGAAGATGTGGTTATGCCGATGGATGTATCAATCATTGGCTGTGTTGTAAATGGTCCTGGTGAAGCACTTATCTCTGATATTGGTATTACGGGTGGCAAAAATAAAAGCGGTTTTTATGAAGATGGTACACGTCAACGTGACCGTTTTGATAATGATAATGTGATTGACCAATTAGAAGCGAAAATACGTGCGCGTATTAGCCGTACTGATGCAAGCCAAATTATTATAAAAAGTTAGTTTTCTTAACTTAAGTTGAAACTGTGTGATGTAATAAGCTTAAGTTAACTAATCGTTTTTACTAAAAACAAGCAATAAGCCCAAATGTTTTTGATATTTGGGCTTTTTATTAAGATTAAAACCCGCAAAGCCGAGTTGGATTGTTCCATCTACCGTCAAACTTCCTTATAATAACTCTCAATTTTATTGGAAATACACTTTAGGTGTGTTTTTATTCATCTACAAAATTCGGAAATCATTGTGGCAAAGAAGATACAAGCTATTCGCGGTATGAATGATACCCTTCCTGAACAGACTCCTGTTTGGCAGAAATTAGAATCGTTGATCAGAAAAACAGTAAGCAGTTACGGTTATTCTGAGATTCGTATGCCCATTGTAGAAAGTACACATCTTTTTAAACGCTCGATTGGTGAAGTAACAGATATCGTTGAAAAAGAAATGTATACCTTTGATGATCGTAATGGTGATAGTTTAACTTTACGTCCAGAAGGCACTGCATCATGTGTGCGTGCTGGTAACGAACATGGTTTGTTATATAACCAAGAACGTAGAATGTGGTATATCGGACCTATGTTCCGTCACGAACGTCCGCAAAAAGGGCGTTATCGTCAATTTCATCAAGTGGGCATTGAAACATTTGGTATTGCTAGCGCAGACATTGACGCAGAAGTTATTTTATTATCTGCTCGCTTATGGAAAGCATTGGGCATTGAAGAACATGTTGAGTTACAGCTTAATTCATTAGGCAGTAACGAAGAGCGCAATATTTACAAAGGTAAACTGGTTGAGTTCTTAAAGCTACATGAAGATAAACTAGATGAAGATAGTAAACGTCGTATGTTAACTAACCCTTTACGTGTGTTGGATAGCAAAAATGAAGCCGTTCAAGCTATTTTAGTGGATGCACCGAAACTATCTGATTATTTTGGTGACGAAACTGCAGAGCATTTTGCGAAAGTACAAGCTTACTTGGACGCAGCTGGCGTTAAATACGTAATCAATGAAAAAATTGTACGTGGTTTAGATTATTACAATCGCACCGTATTTGAATGGGTGACATCAAGCTTAGGATCTCAAGGCACTATTTGTGCTGGTGGACGTTACGATGGTTTAGTAGAACAACTTGGTGGTAAAGCAACACCGGCTGTTGGCTTTGCAATGGGGTTAGAGCGTATTATTTTAATGCTTGAAACATTAGCGCTAAATAGTGACGTTAAAGGTGATGTCGATATCTACAGTATTTTAGTAGGGGAAGGAACGGATATCGCAGGTTTTAAAGCGGCAGAGTTAATTCGAGATCAATTACCGCACCTAAAAATGATGCATCACTGTGGCGCGGGGAACTTTAAAAAACAAATGAAACGCGCAGATAAAAGTGGCGCTTCAGTTGCTTTAATTATAGGTGAAGATGAATTAGAAAGTGGCTGCGTCACAATTAAAGATTTACAAGGTAATTCTGAGCAACAAACCGTTGCAATCGACAGCTTAGTTAAGGTATTACCTACCTACTTTGCGTAAATAGACTCATTAAAAATAGATTAAGTAAGGAATACACGTGGTTGATATTATTGAAGGTTACGAAACAGAAGAACAACAAGTTGATGCGATTAAAAAGTGGTGGAGCGAGAATGGCACCATGCTTATCGTCGGTGCTGTTGTTGGTTTAGCTGGACTGTGGGGGTGGCGTTATTACGGTGAAGCTACATTATCTGGTCAAGAGCAAGCTTCAAGTGAATTCGCACAAGTTTTAGTGAAATTTGAAGCGGATAGTTCTGAACAAGGCGCGGCTGATATGCAAGCCTTTATTGCAGATAACGAAGGTAATAATTACGCGACGTTAGCGTCTTTATTATTAGTCAAAGAAGCTGTAAAAGAGCGTAATTTTGAGCTAGCGAAAACACAGCTTACTAATTTATTAGCAACAAATGATTACGAGCCTTTAATGCCAGTGATCAAATTACGTTTAGCTCGAGTACAAGCTGAATTAGGCGAATATAACCAAGCGATTGCAACACTAGATAACATTACAGAAGAAGGTTTTATCGTTAAAGCGAATCAAACTAAAGGGACTGTTTATGTAAAACAAGGTGATTTAGCGTCAGCTCGTTTAGCATTTCAAGCTGCTGTCGATGCAAGTATTGGCCGTGTTGATCCTGTTTTACAATTACAGTTAGATGATTTAGCCGTTGCTAAAGTAGATGTTGCCTCAGCTCCTAATTTAGACGCTGCGCAATAAAGAGACAAATAATGATTAAATGGGTTAAGAATATAACCATCATTGCTAGTACCGCTTTGATGTTAAGTGCTTGTTCTTCTTCTGATGAGGAAAATCAAGCTGCTGTATTGCCGATCTTTGAAGCCACTTATCAACCAAAAATTGCTTGGACTCAAAGTGTTGGGAATGGCATTGGTGATTATTATTCACAGTTACAACCAGCGGTTGATGAAAAAGCTGTTTATGTTGCAGCGCGTAACGGTGCAGTAAAAGCGTTTTCAATCAAGCGTGGTAAGTTGCTATGGAAGACAAGCCTAACTTCAAATGAATCTGATTTATTAAATACTTCTCCACGTATTTCTGGTGGGGTGGGTTTAGGCGATAACACTTTATTTATTGGTACTGAAAACGCTGAAGTGTTTGCGTTGAATGCCACTGACGGTAAAGTAAAATGGTCTACACGTGTTTCTGGTGAAGTGCTAGCACAACCTGTTTATGATAATAAATTAGTAATTATTCATACTTCCCGTGGTGATTTAATTGCATTGAACAGTGATAATGGCGAACAAGTTTGGCACTTATCAAATTCTCAACCTAAATTAACATTACGTGGTAATGCAACACCTACCATTGCGCAGGGAGGGATCGTTTACGGTCGCTCTGATGGCTATGTGGCACTTGCATTATTAATGACAGGGCAAAGTAGATGGCAATTACCTATCGCTCGACCTTATGGTGCAACAGAGCTTGAGCGTTTAGTTGATGTTGATATGAAACCTGTTGTGCTTAATAATATTGTTTATGCATTAGCTTATAATGGTAACTTAGTTGCTATCGAATTATTAACTGGCCGCGAAATTTGGTCTCAAAAATACTCTGGTTTTAGCAACTTAACTGTAAGTGGGCAAGACATCTTTCTAACTGATTATAGAGGTTACATTTTCTCTGTAGACCGCGATGATGGACAGCAGCACTGGGTAAACAAAGAACTTGCTTACCGTAATGTAACAGGGGTTACGGTTGCCAATGAATATATAGTAGTAGGTGACGAAGAGGGCTATTTACACTGGCTTGATCGCCTTACTGGTCAGTTTGTTGCACAACAAGATTTAGATGAAGGTGGTTTATACAAAGAGCCTATCGCTACGACGACTCACCTTTACTTACAAACACGTAATGGCGAATTGATTGCCATTGAAAAACCGATCTTAAATGTAGAATAATTTAACGCGGTTTGCGCTATACTTGTAGCCCTATGCTTTGCATGGGGCTTTTTTAGTTTTATAGGATTCCAATATGTTACCAGTCATCGCCTTAGTAGGTCGCCCAAATGTGGGTAAATCTACTCTTTTTAATCGTTTAACACGCACTCGAGATGCGATTGTAGCCGATTTCCCCGGTTTAACGCGTGACCGTAAATATGGTCAAGCTAAAGTAGAAGAACTTGAATTTATCGTTATTGATACTGGTGGTATTGAAGGTGATGAAAAAGGCATTGATGCATTAATGGCTGAGCAATCATTAATTGCTATCGAAGAAGCAGATGCAGTGTTATTTCTTGTTGATGCGCGTGCAGGATTAACGGTGGCTGATGAAGCCATTGCAACGCATTTACGTAAACAAAACAAAAAAGTCATGGTTGTGGCTAATAAGACTGATGGAATCGATGCTGATTCGGTTTGTGGTGAATTTTACGCACTCGCATTAGGAGAAGTTTACCATATTGCAGCAGCACATGGTAAAGGTGTACGCCAAATGATCGATGCGGCACTTGAAGATTTCCAAGAACAAAACCTAGTTTCAGATGAAGTTGATGAATATGAATTTGCATTAGATCTTGATGATGAAGACGAAGATGAAATTGCAAAAGAGCAAGAACGTTTAGCTGCTTTACCTATCAAGCTTGCTTTAATTGGTCGTCCAAATGTAGGTAAATCAACACTAACCAACCGTATTCTGGGTGAAGAGCGTGTACTTGTATACGATATGCCAGGAACGACTCGTGACAGTATTTATATACCAATGGAACGTGATGGTCGCGAATATGTATTAATTGATACTGCTGGTGTACGTAAGCGTAAGAAAGTACATGAAACTGTTGAGAAGTTTTCAGTGATTAAAACCTTAAAAGCGATTGAAGATTCAAACGTTGTTATGTTAATCATTGATGCCCGAGATGGTATTGCAGAGCAAGATTTAAGCTTATTAGGTTACACTTTAAACTCTGGTCGTTCATTAGTGATTGCAGTGAATAAATGGGACGGTATGACCGAATACGATAAAGAGCGTGTTAAAACTGAACTCGATCGTCGTTTAGGCTTTATCGACTTTGCAAAAATTCACTTTATTTCAGCATTGCACGGAACCGGTGTTGGACATTTATTTGAATCTGTAGAGGAAGCTTATACTTCTTCAACTAAACGTATTTCAACGGCAATGTTAACGCGTATTATGGGCATGGCAACAGAAGATCATGAGCCACCAATGGTAGGTGCTCGTCGTGTTAAATTACGTTATGCACATGCGGGTGGGTATAATCCGCCATTGATCGTCATACACGGTAACCAAGTAAAAAAATTAGCCGATTCTTACAAGCGTTATTTAATGAATTACTTCCGCCGTTCTTTAGGCATTATGGGAACACCAATCCGTATTGAGTTTAGAGAAGGTAGTAATCCATTTGAAGGTCGCCGTAATAAATTAACACCGCATCAAATGTATAAACGTAAACGTCTAATGATGAATTACAACAACAAAAAGAGCTAAATAATGACACCACAAGACTGTCCCAAATGTCATGCTGAACTTGAGCGTAGTGGCGAGTTAAAACGCCACTGTGAAAGCTGCAATAGTGATTTCAATATTGAAATTACTTGCCACCAATGTGGCGATGTTTTACAAAGGTTAAAAGCGTGTGGTGCAGTCAGTTTCTGGTGTAATAATTGTAATGAGCAAAAGAGTAAATCTACGGCTGTTTATACGTTTATTGAGCAATGAAACGGCTTGAATAAGTAAGTTGTTGTAATAAAAAAGGAGTGATGTTTCACTCCTTTTTTGTATCTATCATTCAATTAAATTAGCTATTCTTCATCAGGTAACAACTGAAAGACTTTAATCACTCTACCGACACCGGTAACTTGCCGTGTAACAAAAGTGGCGTAATAAGCGGTCTCTTTACTTACTGTACCAATAATAAATACTTCATCATTCTCTGTAACTACTTTGATTTTTAGCGCGTTTATTTTATTGTGTCCTGCCAGTTTGGCTTTTACTTTAATCGTCGTTAAACTATCTTTAGCTTGTTGCACTAGGCTGATAGGTTTACCTATACGTAGTTGGTTATAAACCTCTTTTACGCCTTTAATACTGATCACTTCTTTTTCAATTTTAGCGCGATTTTCTTCTGTATCCACTTGCCCAATTAATAACACTCGGCCATCATTTGTGACTAGGTTAATGCGCATTCCTTTTTGGTAGGCATCAGAGGCAATGATTTTTTCAAGTGCGATAATTGATAAATCGCTGTCATTAGGTGTTGGTTTGTAAGTGCCAATATTCACTGGCGTAGCAGCTTTAACCACGGTTTTTGTTGTGTCTAAAACGCTTTTAGTACAACCTTGTAATATCAAAGCACTTAACAAGATAGTTAAAAGAGGACGAAAGGATTTCATAATGTTCCTAGTATTGTGGGAATAATTGTTGGTCAATCAAATCACTCAAAGAGTTCACTACTAAAAGGTGAATTTCTTCAATACGAGCTCCTTTATCACTTGGAGCGCGGATTTCCACATCTTCCGTACCCAATAAACCTGCAATTTCACCACCATCAACCCCGGTTAAAGCAATTATTTTTAAATTTTTACTTAATGCTGTTTCAACGGCTTTCACCATATTACGACTGTTACCACCATGACTTATGGTGATTAGAATATCGCCAGGTTGGGCTAAGGCTGAAATTTGGCGTGCATAGATTTGGTCAAAGTGACTGTCGCTAGCAATTGCAGACACTAAAGATGAATCTGAAGTAATGGCGATGGCGGGTAAAGCAGGGCGGTCAGTTTCGTATTTATTTAATAAATGTGAGGCAAAAATTTGAGCTAGTCCTGCTGCACCGCCATTTCCACAAATCAGTAACTTGTGGCCGTTAATCAAACATTCTTTAAGCATAACGGCAGCTAATTCAATTTGCTCTGGTAGGGCTTCTGCTGCAACAATTTTAGTTTGAATACTTTCGGCAAAGTGGGCTTTAATTTTTTCGTTAATCATCTATTGGTTACTCTTGAAATGCATCTTGTATCCATTGCGGTTGAGTTGTTTTTTCACTGATAGTGACCACATCAAAACGGCAATAAGGTTCATACTCTAATTGCGATAAATAATGTTTAGCTGTTTTAATAATTTTTTGTTGTTTTTGGCGAGTGATAGAAGCTTCTGCACCACCATATTCTTGATTCTTTCTATAACGAACTTCTATAAATATTAATGTGTCTTGCTCTGACATAATTAAATCTATTTCACCAAAGCGGCAATAGAAGTTTTGGCATACGAGTAACAAACCTTGTTGTTTTAGAAACGCCAAGGCTTGTTTTTCATATTTTACGCCACTGGAATTACTGGCTTGAAGCAGGCGGGGTAACTTCAACTAAACTACCTTTTTGGTATTTTGCCCATTGCAATTTAGTATTGATAGTATTGCTTTTATCCAAAGTTAACTCACCCGTTAATCCTTGGAAGTAATAACCATCGATAACTTGTAATTGTTTTAATTGCTCAATCAAATTGTAACTATCAAAACCTAGGGCAAAGAGTCTTAAAGTGCTAAAACGTTGTTTTGGCCAGATAGCCTGTACTTCTTGGTTAATTTGGCTCTTATCATCCATTAAGAAAGCAATATCAGAAAAAGTTAGGTTAGATAGTTCTTTGTTTTGCTGACTTGTTAAATCTACATCATGGCTACGAGAGCTTGCATAAAGCGGAATGCGTTGTGCAAAAGGACTAATAGACACAGAAATGAAAGGTTTTAATAAAATCAGTTCACTGCGATCACTCACCAAATAAATAGCATCCACATCACGACGGCTTCGAACTTCTGTTTCTACAGGTTTTCCGATAATGCCTTTGATTTGATTAATACGTTCCTTACTTTTATTCGTTTGCAGCGTAGTATCAATAAAACGAGCTAAATCTGGTTTGCTAGTAAAGTAGTGAGTTTCTGCTGGGTAGCTTTCTAAGGCATTATCAGATTGCTCTTGGCGTTCAACATTAAGCTTATTCCAACGTGCTTCAAATGCACCAGCAACTCGCTGACCAAAGTTCGAACGTGGCGCTAGAATCAATGGTTTTTTATGTTTGTTTTGAGAAATTAATTCCGCAGCTTGTTCTGCTTCACCTTCTGGCGATAGAGCAAAAGAATAGTGTAATGAAGAACCTTGTAATTTAGGCTCACCGTTACTGTCTAATTTTTTGTCTGAAGGTAAAGCATTCAACATTAATACTGGAATGTTTTCTACTAGAGGTAAAAATTGTTCTAAGTTCGGCTTTAACAGTGGGCCAATAACAAAATTAATATTTTGATCTTGAAGCTGTTGAGCAATTTCAACCATACTTAACTCATTGGTATCGAAGAACAATAAGCTTGGTACTGGGAAATCGAAATCACTTTTTACTTCAGAAGCATTCACATCAACAACATTATCATTAAAGTTACTTTCAGATAATCGAGCAATATTGTTTTTTAGTGCTTCTTCTTCAAGTTTTAATTTTTTATGTAGCGCAACCTGATTATAGAATGCATCACTAATACCATATTGCAAAGCCTGTGCTTGTTGTTGGAATCTTCCAGATAAAGGTAATAGCACTGCTATTTTACTTGGGCGATATGGGCTTGTTTCTGAAATATTACGTAATGGCGTCGGCATGTTGCTTAAGGCTGGATGAGTTGGGTAATTACTCTGCCATGTTTCTAAAGAACGTAATAATTGATTTGTACGTAATTGGTAACGCTGATAAAGGCTTGCAAGTGCATACCAACCTTGAATGAAAATATCTTCTTCGGTTAATTGACTTGGGCTTGTATTGGCATTCATTTCCGCTTCAATCGCAGCCAATCGTTCTGCTAATGAGTTTTCACCAGTGCCGAGTGATTCTGTTTCTGACTCTCGGCTCAGTGTTAAATTAGTTGTTTGGAATTGATTTAAAACCTCAGGGCTTAAGGCAACCAATTGCATAAATAAGGTATCGTTATATTGCTGAATCTCATCACTGTTTTTTAGTAGAGGGGTTAATGTTAATAACGTATCTACTGCGGCTTGGTGATTTTTATGACGAATGTAAATGCTCGATTTCAATTTTAAGTAATGTAAATAGGCATCAGCAGATAATAAATCAGTGTTGATTTTGTTTAAGGTAATTAATGCAACCTCTAGGCGGTTTTTTGTATATTCATTGTTAGCAACCAATAACGCAAAATCATTTTGCTGTTTAGGTGTTAATGTTTTTTTATTTAAATGTTCAATTACAGAATCGGCTAAAACGTATTGATTTTCTTCAGTTAAGGCTTGTAGTGCAGCTAATTGCCAATCGGTATTTTCATTTTCGTTAGCTTCATCTGCCTTTTTAAGTAATACCTCGGCTTTAACTGACGCATCTTGGTTAAAGATTTTAGGTGGTGTTTTTGGGCCTTCAGTTGTGCTAGAACAAGCAGAAATAACTAAAAGGCTAAAAGCGATACAGGGAAGGTATAAGGCACGTAGTGATATTGTTGAAGCGTTCAAATTTTTGTCCTTTTTAATCAAGCCGATTTGAGATCTGTTGTCAGATAATTCCGATTAAATTCAATCTGTTTGTTAGTCTATATTGACATCTATTTATTAAACTAAGTTTCAAGATAACTTCAATCTAGGTATCAAGATACCTATAGTGTAATATTGCAGACTGAGTTAAACAATCCTTAACAATTTATTAGAGCGTATTATGCCTGAAAATGACCAATTAAATAACGAAGTAAGTGCAAAATTATACATTGTTGCTACTCCACTAGGCAATATCAGCGATATTACTTACCGTGCCATCGAAATATTAAAAGGCGTCGATTTAATTGCAGCAGAAGATACACGCCATAGTGGCAAGTTATTAAGCTATTATCAAATTAGTAAACCCACTTTTCCATTGCATGATCATAACGAACGTCAGCGCGGTAGCGTATTAATTGAAAAAATAAAAGCAGGTCAATCCGTTGCGTTAATTTCTGATGCTGGCACCCCGTTAATTAGTGACCCAGGTTATCATTTAGTCAATGAATGTCGTGAAGCGGGAGTTGATGTTGTTCCTGTTCCTGGAGCTTGTGCCGCCATTACTGCGCTTTCTGCCGCAGGCTTACCTTCTGATCGATTTTCATTTGAAGGTTTTTTACCTGTAAAAGAAAAAGCAAAAACAGAAAAATTGACTGCTTTAGCTGAAGAAACGCAAACGATGATTTTTTATGAGTCACCTCGTCGTATTCAAGATACGGTTAAACATATTATTAATATCATGGGGGCAGAGCGACAATTAGTCATCGCACGTGAATTAACCAAAATGTTCGAATCCTATTATGTGTTACCTGCTGATGAAATGTTAGATTGGCTAAATCAAGATACCAATCATTGTCGTGGTGAATTTGTGTTAATGATTGCAGGCGCAAGTAAAGCTCAAGGAGCTTTATCTGTGGAAGCGATTAATACTTTAACTTTATTGAAGAAAGAACTTCCGCTTAAAAAAGCAGCGGCAATAACTGCAGAAATCCACAACCTCAAAAAAAATGATTTATATAAATGGGGATTAGAGAATTTATAACACCCATTAACACTTGTGATGTGTTCGCATTTCCGTATAATCCGCCGCGGAGTTGGCTAGATCGTCGCCGCCTTTATCGCTTAACATCTTGATGTTTTGGTTTTAGAGGGGGAGGAAAGTCCGGGCTTCAAAGGGCAGGGTGCCAGGTAACGCCTGGGTAGCGCGAGCTAACGACAAGTGCAGCAGAGAGGAGACCGCCTGCTAATTTATTAGTAGGTAAGGGTGAAAGGGTGCGGTAAGAGCGCACCGGCTAATGGGTAATCATTAGTGCAAGGTAAACTCCACCCGAAGCAAGACCAAATAGGCTTCCTGAGGCATGGCCCATGCTGGAAGCGGGTAGGTTGCTTGAGTCTGTGAGTGATTGCAGACCTAGACGAATGACGATTCACGACAAAACCCGGCTTATCGGCCAACTCCAACTATTTTAAGAGCTGCTATTTGAGCAATCAAATAGCAGCTTTTTTCATTTCTACTACTTACATTTCTGATCACTTGGTGATTGCAGAGCTTTACCGACAGTAATCGAATGACGATTCACGACAACCCCCGGCATATCGGCCAACTCCAACCATTTTAAGCGGCTGTTTATTTCATATAAACAGCCGCTTTTTTATTTATAGCGTTATTGGTTATTTACATCTCAGAGTGATTGCAGAGCTTTACCGACAATAAACGAATGACGATTCACGACAAAACCCGGCTTATCGGCCAACTCCAACCATTTTAAGAGCTGCTATTTGAGCAATCAAATAGCAGCTTTTTTCATTTCTACTACTTACATTTCTGATTACTTGGTGATTGCAGAGCTTTACCGACAATTAACGGATGACGATTCACGACAAAACCCGGCTTATCGGCCAACTCCAACCATTTTAAGCGGCTGTTTATTGTATATAAACAGCCGCTTTTTCATTTATAGCGTGTTGTTTATATAAATCACTGACTGATTGCAGAGCTTTACCGACAATCGTCGAATGCCCTAATTTTAATTACAAAAGTTAAATTGATTAAGTGTTGTTCGCCAATAATGCTAATTCTTCAAGCTGGTATTGTAATAGCTTATTCAATTCTATTTGATGTAAAAGAGGCTGGATCATTTTCATAGATTGGATTTTGTTAGTAATATTTTCGCCTTTTATCTTTTCAACCAGTTGTACAAAATCTTGAATGGTTTTAATGGCCTCAAACTCTTCATCGCTGAGATCATCAATATCGATATTAAAAGCTTCTATTCCATCAAAAATAAAATGCATTGGCCAGGTTTCGACTCTATGTGTTTTTTCAGATTCATGCATACCGCTAGCTGTCTTTTCTAATACTTTACCGCATTGAATACATTTGGCTTTATAAGCAAGTAGGTCCTTAACTGCATAGTTTGATTTAGTATGGCAGAACTCACATAGTGCTGGAAATGGATCTATGTATTGCATTGTTAATTTCCCCGAAGATCAAGCTTAGTTAACGATTTAACGTGTAATAAATTTAATCCTATCATTTTATATATAAGCTATTGAAGTAAGTTAATATTTTGATTGTGATATAGGTAGTTTATATTTACTTTTAATTATGAGTTACTTTTGATTTCCAATGTAAAAGAATTGACTTGAAGTCACAGCAGCGTAGTTTTCAATTTCATTAAGTCATAGCATCAGATAAGTATTATCTTAAACTTCAGGGCTTTTCGCTATACTGGTTTGTAAAAAATCGTATTTTTATGTTTTATGTTTTATGTTTTATGTTTTATGTTTTATGTTTTATGTTTTATGTTTTTTATTCTTTTGGGGAGACGCTGAATAATCATTCTAAGCCTTTACTTAAATGACATTCAAAAAAAGAAAACACTGAATTTTTATCTAGCTCATTTTTATATTTTTTTAGATGTTTTTGTAGAGCAAATTACCTAATTATATGACTTAGATTTTACTTTCTAATCGGTGAATTGATTTATTTATTTTGCCGCGTATTATTAACTTAATTATTACATAGTGATTTCACCTGTTTGAGTAATTTAACTGATTGGTGTTGTCATTAAATATTTGAAAGTGATAGTTGTTTCAACTATACATTTAGTGTCAAAAGCTATCTGTTGTTGGATAATTAAAGTTAAATCTATAACACGCTGACTGTAAAAAATAGATGTCTAATCGTTATATTATTAAATAAAGTATTATTGATAAAAAAAATACTGCATTAATCTGTCAAAATAAAAAAATACCTACTAATTACTCTAAATAAGGACATTGGAGAGACAGTACAAAATCGAGGATTCAAATGCTAAAAACTAAAATAAAAATTAATTAGCTTTGAATTATATTCATTCGTTTACAACAATATTTTTTGCCTCTTAATGAGGCGTCAAGGAGAAAGTAATGTTAAAGTTTTTAAAAAAGTTATTCGCTAAAAAGTCGGAACCTATTCCTGCAACTGAAGTTGAGACAGCCTCAGTTGAAACAGTGCCATCGCAGGAACCTGCTCAAGCAGAAGGCTTTATTGATAAATTTGAAGAAATACCTGAGCAGGAAAATTCAAATGCAGTAACAACGGAAGTTTCTTCGGCTACAGATGACATTATTGAGCCTAAAAAGAAGGTAACTGAAACGAAGCCTAAAGCTGCCACTAAAAAGAAACCGGCGACTAAGAAGAAGGCAACCGCCGAGAAAGATGAAGCGCCTACTGTTAAGAAGAAAAAAGCGGCAACTAAAAAGAAAGAACCTGTAGCAAAAGATGATGCTACAAAACCTAAGAAAAAAGCTGCCACTACCAAGAAAAAAACGGTTACAAAAGATGAGTCTACAACGGCTAGTAAGAAAGCTGCTGCGAAAGATGAGTCTACAACAACTAAAGCTACCAAAAAAGATGAGGCAGCTGTAACTAAAAAGAAAACAGTGGCAACCAAAACAGCTTCTTCTAAAGCTAAAACGACGACTAAAAAGAAAGCTTCTACAGCGAAAGCATCAAATAAAGCCGCTTCTGATGATCTAGAAAAATCATCTGATGAAAACATTAAACTTGTGAAAATTCAAAAGTCACCTGTTAAAAAGAATCAAGTTTTAGAATCAAAAAGACAAAGTAAAAAATATTCAGTGACTGTCACTCCACAAGCAGCAGGTAGCTTTGAATATAATGAAGCTAAGAAAGTTGATCTTTATGTATTAGCGGGGAGTAAGAAAGAAGCACTAGAAACCTTAGCTAGTAAATTATCAGGTGAAGAGCCTTCCTATGAAGGTTCTAAAGTGAGTGCAGGACAATGGCTCGATGGTAATCGTTACTCGCTTGATATCACTGGTTTTGAAAAGGCTGTCAAAGAAGGGGAGTAAACTCTTTGTCGCTTTATTTCTAAATATATAATGAGCAGCCAATATTGAAGATTATTAATTTTTCAATTTGGCTGCTTTAATCTATCAAATCACCTTTATAACTAGACGAATAAGTTTTTGTTTAGTTGTTCATAACAAACTCTATGCATTGCAGTATTTATTTAATAAATCATTCGAAATTGATCCAGTTAATGCTTCCCATTGAATGATTATGTTATTAAAACGTAATAATACCAATTGCGTTAAATATGTTATCTAAATTTTGCGAAGAAAAAACTGTTCAATTCAAGGCGTAAATTGACGTAAATGGTCGTTCCCTTTACGAAATTTATAACGAAGAAGTGAGCTGTTTTAGCCAGTAAAATAGATAAGCTATTTATCGTGATTGGTATAATCTATTGAATCTCATCTTAATGTGAATTAATGTATTTTTTTATTTAAATAAACAAGCCTGAAAAATCATTTTTAAAGTTTGTTAATTTATATGAGGTATAGAATGAAAAAACGCAACGGTCGTTTAAATGGAGTAATGTACGCATTGTTTCATTTAAGGAATCTAGAAGACGCGCGTGCTAATCAATATATGTACAATATTTATGATTTATTTACGCAAGAATTTGATGCAACGACACAAAATGAAACCATTACAACAATTGAGCTTGCACTTGAAAGTGGCAATATCAATCAATTTTGTACTTTACCTGGTCTTCCTGGTAGCGACGAGTTTAAAACTGAGTATTTAAAAATAGTGCTATCTCATTTAAAAGGTGCGATAGCTTAACCAAACTCTCTCATTTCTATTCATTTTTATTTTTCATCTCATCATCATTAGAATTATTTTAAGCCATTGAATTATACAATGGCTTAAATTTTTCTAAGCGTTATTTACCACTTATTCATATTGCTTAAAATTTTATAATTAGTGTACTATTGATGACTTTATAAATACTGACACTAAATATTTTACGTTTATTTCAATGGTTAAATCTAGCGTTCACAAGTGAACACTTGAGATGAACATTGGTCATAAAAATGATCGATAAATCAATTGATCTTAGATGGCTATGCTTCGTATTATCAAGCATAAACAATATTGTATATTTAATCTTGTCGATATTTGATGGTTCCACCTCTATGATAAGCAACACGTTTTATTGAAATATTAATTAACTACAACTGGGTAACTTGGGTATGGTTCAATATATCAGGTTCTGAATTTGGAGAAGTAAATGAATAAGTCTGTCATGTTAGCATTAGCTCTTTTGGGGCTTCTTGTTGTTTGGATGTTAACCGGTCTTGCTCAAGAAGAACCTGTGACTAACACTCAAAAGTCAGAAGCAGATCAAACGCTAATGAGTGTCGTTGTGAGTGAGTCGAATGCACAACCGGTTGCTAAATTAATTACGGTACAGGGGCAAATTGAACCCAATCGTATCATTTCATTGAAAACAGAAGTGGAAGGCAAAGTGATTGCTTTACCTATTACCTTAGGTAGTCGCGTTGAAGCTGGAACAATATTAGCTAAGTTATCATTACAAACCTTGTTGTCAGACAGAGCACAAGCTGTCGCCAACTTAAAATATCAAGAACAAGAATTAGCTGCAACTAAAAACTTATTTGCTAAAAAGCTAGAATCAGAAAGTAGTTTAAGCCTTGCCCAAGCGAATGTTGAAGCAGCTAAAGCGACACTTGAGAAAGTCAATTATGATATTGACAATACCAATATTAAAGCGCCGTTTTCCGGGGTGTTTGATCGCCGTTTTGTAGAAATTGGAGATTATGTGGAACGTGGTCATGAAATACTATCCTTAGTGGACGATCTCAAATTAAAAATGACTGCGATGGTTCCACAACAGCAAGTTGAAAGTTTATCACTTGGACAACAAGTGACTGCCACATTAAGTAATGGTGAACAATTAACAGGTGCGTTATCCTTTATTTCTACTACTGCTGATGCCAAGACTCGAAGTTATCGTGTAGAAATCATCATTGAGAATCGTGCTCATCGCCATATTGTTGGAATGACGGCTTCCTTATCTATTCCCGTGAAAGAAATAAGCGGACATTCAGTCAGTGCTTCAATTCTTAGTTTAGACAATCAAGGTCGCTTACAAGTTAAAGGTATTGATGATGAAAATAGAGTGGTGGTTTATCTCGTTGACATAATTCGTACTGATGCTAATAAAATTTGGGTCTCAGGCTTACCTGAAAGGGTTAATTTAATTACCCTTGGTCAAGATTTTGTGGTGACAGGGCAAGTTGTGAATGCAACTAAACAAGGCTAAGGAAAAGTTATGATTAGTTCATTCATTAATGCTGCCGTTGACCGTGGTCGAACGACTATTATGATTTTGATTTTCTTATTAGCAAGTGGTGCGATTGCTTTTATGACAATCCCTAAAGAATCACAACCCGATGTTGCTATTCCTATTATTTATGTCTCTATGACCTATCAAGGTATTTCTCCAGAGGATGCAGAACGTCTATTAGTTCGCCCTATGGAAAAAGAACTGAAAGCTATTGAAGGTATTAAAGAAATGCGCGCTATCGCTGGCGAAGGCCATGCGTCGGTAACGCTTGAATTTGATGCTGGTTTTGATTCAGACCAAGCCTTGTTAGACGTTCGGGAAAAGGTTGATACAGCCAAAAGTAAATTACCTGCAGAGACAGACGAACCACAAATTCATGAAGTTAATGTGGCGCTTTTTCCTGTGCTTAGTTTAGCGTTATCTGGTGATGTTCCTGAGCGTATTGTTCGACGTATTGCTAAAGATTTAAAAGATAATATTGAAGGGTTAACTGGTGTATTAGAAGTCGATATCGGTGGTGACCGAGATGAGTTAATGGAAGTGATCATTGATCCACAAGCACTGGAAAGTTACCAAATAGATTACTCTGAATTATTAAATACCATCAACCTGAACAATACCTTAGTGGCAGCAGGTGCCATTGATACCAATAATGGTCGTCAAGTGCTAAAAGTACCCGGCGTTATTAACGATATTCAAGATATGTTGAATATGCCTGTAAAAATCGTTGGTGACCAAGTGGTTACCTTTAAAGATATTGCAACGGTCCGCAATACCTTTAAAGATCCTGAAGGCTTTGCAAGAGTCGGCGGCAAGTCTGCGATGGTATTAGAAGTGAAAAAGAAAGTGGGCGCAAATATCATCGAAACCATAGAAGAAGTGCAAGCTTTAGTGGATGAACATCAGAAATTATGGCCCGTTGCACTTAAGCATTCTTATATTCTCGACCAATCTGAACAAGTAAAAACCATGCTTGATGATTTGTTAAATAATGTGATCACTGGGATTGTATTAGTGATGTTAATTATTTTAGGAGCGATGGGATTTCGTTCTTCTTTGCTTGTCGGATTAGCTATTCCGGGATCATTTCTTGTTGGTATCTTAGTGCTTAACCTATTTGGTTATACACTAAATACGGTAGTGCTATTTAGTTTAATTCTTGTTGTGGGCATGTTGGTAGATGGTGCAATCGTTGTCATTGAATTAGCCGACAGGCGATTACAACAAGGCTTAACCGCTAAAGAGGCCTTTGCTTATGCTGCAAGTCGTATGGCTTGGCCTGTTATTGCTGGAACGGCAACGACCTTAGTTGTATTTATGCCATTAGTCTTTTGGCCAGGTGTAATAGGGCAGTTTATGAAGTACTTACCTATTACCGTTCTCTTCTGTTTAACGGCTTCATTATTAATGGCATTGCTATTTATGCCTGTTTTAGGCGGAATTATTGGCGCTTCAAAAGTGACTCATGTATTAGACAATGAGTTTGATTTACCTGAAACGGCTTTCAATAAAGGCTATCGCCGTATCCTTGAAAAACTATTGCATCATCCCATTAAAACATTATTAGCATCCTTATTGTTTATCGTTCTCACTTATGTGGCCTATGGAATGTTTAATGCGGGTATTGAATTCTTTCCTGAAACCGAGCCTGAATCAGCTCAAGTACATATTCATGCTCGAGGTGATTTATCAATTAATGAAAAAGATGCCCTGTTATTTCAAGTTGAACAGCGTCTATTAAATTACACTGAGCTTAAATCCGTTTATGCACGCAGCTTTAATCAGCCGAGTAATCAATTAGCTGAAGATGTTATTGGGGTGATTCAGTTTAAATTTGTTGATTGGCAACAGCGTCGAAAAGCGGAGGTTATTCTGCAAGATATGCGCGATAGAACAAGCGATATTGCAGGTATTTTATTGGAGTTTAAAAAAGAAGAAAACGGACCTGTCCAAGGTAAGCCTTTTAAATTGTTAGTGAGTGGATTAGATAACGATCATATTTTTGAAAGTGTTATTAAAATTCGAGAAACCATGGAAGAAACAGGTGGTTTTATTAATATCGAAGACAATAGACCTTTACCTGGGATTGAATGGCGTTTGACGGTGGATCGCCAAGAAGCTGCGCGTTATGGTGCAAATATTAGTGTGATTGGTAGTGCTGTACAAATGGTGACAAGTGGTATCAAAGCGGCTGAATTTCGTCCTGATTCTTCAGATGATGAAGTGGATATTCGTATTCGTTTTCCAACCGAGCAGCGTAACCTTGACCAACTATTACAATTAAAAATTAATACCACACAAGGCTTGGTACCACTTTCTAATTTTGTGACCTTAGAGCCTGCACAAAAAATAGGATCTTTAAAGCGTGTTGATAGCCGACGTGTTATTACAATTCAAGCAGAGCCTGCTTCTGGATTCTTGCTTAACAATCTTGTGATAGAAATGCAGCAAAAATTGAAAGATGAAACCTTCCCTGTGGATATTCGTTTTAATTTTAAAGGTGAACAAGAACAGCAGGATGAGACAGGTACTTTTTTAGGAAGCGCTTTCTTTATTGCCATTTTTTTAATGGCATTAATTTTAGTGACACAATTTAACAGCCTTTATCAAGCTGGTTTAGTGCTTTCTGCGATAGTTTTTTCAACTGCAGGGGTCTTACTTGGTTTACTCATAACCCAACAAACTTTTAGTATTGTGATGGTTGGTGTTGGTATTATTGCTTTGGCGGGTATAGTAGTAAATAACAACATTGTCTTGATTGACTGTTACAACGATTTACGTCGTCAAGGGCATCAACCCTTTGAGGCGGCGCTTGAAACTGGGAGTTTACGTTTGCGTCCAGTTTTATTGACTGCAGTTACTACCGTATTAGGCTTAATGCCAATGGTTTTAGCGATGAATATTGATTTAGTTGGCAGACACATTAGTTTTGGTGCCCCTTCAACTCAGTGGTGGACACAGCTTTCTAGTGCGATAGCTGGTGGGTTGAGCTTTGCGACCTTGTTAACATTATTTTTAACGCCTTGTTTATTGATATTAGGAGACAGACTAACTAAAGGTCGTCATTATCGTGATGCGAATCATGAGCCTGCTGATCTAGTAAAAGCAGATCCTTCTATTGAAATGAATAATGTGACTACCTAATCATCTGTTATAACGTGTATCTATTTGGATGATTTTTAGTTTTATTTGACTGTGTAAATGGCTATTGATATTGTTCAGCCAATATTCACATGTATTGTTATTAGAAAAGGAAAGAACATGAAATTTATTGCGCCGTTGCTCTTAGGGCTTAGTTTATATCCAGCTGTTGGATTTTCTGCTGAAGCAGAAAAAGAATGTAAAGAAATTGAAATGATGAGTATTAGTTATTATTTTATTTCTAGCGTTAACTCGGATCAAAAAATCAGTGAGGTTTATAAAAAGCAAATTGATAAACTGAATAATTTTAGTAAAAAACACAAATTAGCTAATTTTAAGATCTTGTCTCAAGATGTTTCTATTAATCCAAATAGTTATTCTCAAGGCACTTCAGAACTGTCTATTTCTATCTATTTTGAAAGTAAATTTGATTACGCTTTATTGGATAAAGCACGTGATGAACTTAATTTAAATAATTTTTCAAGTAGTCGTAGTATTAACTCCATTTGTGAGTAAATATTAGTGAACGATCGATCTACTAAACCAATAAGCCAACTTTTAAAGTATTTAAAAAGTTGGCTTTATTATTTTTTAGTGGAAAAATGTTTATGAAGGTGTTGGAAAGCAGATATGAGAACTAGATGATATTAAATAAAATCTAATTAGTTTATTATTAGGTTATTGTAATCTAGGTATATTATTATTTTATAAATAATTGAATAAATATGGAGATTTAGTTCTATGAAGCATTTTAACCAAGGCTTTAAAGGGAATTTAATCATTACAGTAGCATTAGTCTTGTTGCTTTCATTATCAGTTGCTGCAATTTTTTCTTATAAAATGATAAAAGAACAAGTAACTGAAAATGTTATTAGTGACCTGCGTTATATGGTTAGTGAAGAAGCAGATAGTATCTTGTCTGTATTTAAAAGGGCTGAAGAAACAGTAACATCCGTTTCAGAACTTTTTATCAAGGAAAAGTATGGGCCTAGTGATTATCCTTCTGCATTAATGATTTCAGCGAAAGCAAGTAATGTTTCTAAATTAACGATGGGCTTTGAAGATGGTACTTCGTACGTATCAAAACCATCGAGTAAAACTTTCCCTGGTGGTGTTGGGATTACTTCTAAATATGATCCAAGAACCCGTCCTTGGTATAAAGAAAGTAAAGCCTCTCCTGGTTTATCTCATAGTAAACCTTTCTTTACAAAAAGTGGTGATCCAATATTAGCGGTATCTCATACATTACTAAATGGCGTGTTAACCGCTGATGTGCGCTTTAGTAATTTACAGTCTCGTTTAGAAAGTATTACAGAAGATGAAGGTGTTATTAATTTTGTAACGGACAAAAGTGGTTTGATCATTGCATCTACAATGGAAGAAGTAGTACCTAAAGAGTATATCGAAGACTCTTCAATATATAACTTTTTACAGGACTTAATGTCTTCTGAAAGTTTGGTAGCAGAGCGTGTAATGCATGGCAAAAATTTACTATTTATGATAGAGAAAATGCCTTTAGTTAATGATGGACAATGGAATTTCTTTGTTGTTGTTGAGCGAGATAAAGTGTTTGCGCCCGTTGCTGAGGCAACTGAACAATTACTTCTCATATTATGTGTCACAACGGTAATTTCATTAACTCTATTGTTATTAAGCTTGCATTTTATTTACAAACCTATTTTATCCCTTCGAGAGTTAATTACTGGTTTATCGCAAGGCAATGGTGATTTAACACAGCGTTTAGAAGTACATTCGAATGATGATATTAGTCAAATTGCATCAGGTATCAATCGCTTTATAGAGCAGCTTCAAGTGATGATGAAAGAAGTGAAAAATTCAACGGAACAATTTACGGTAAGTGTTAAAAAAATCTACTTACAAAGTGAAAAAAATTCCTCTGTTTTAGCTCAGCATGCTTCTGAAACAGATCAAATAGTGACCGCGGTAGAGGAACTTTCATCCTCTGCTAGTTTGGTTGCTGACAATTCAACGTCTGCTGCAAGCTCAGCGATGGATGCTAAAAATAACACTAATGATGCTAATAGCATGCTTGAAAAAGCACAGGACCAAATCTTAACTTTAGCTTCTGAAATATTAAAAGCAGCTGATGATGTAAAAAAAATGGATCAAAAAACAGTAGGTATCCAGTCAATAGTCGAAGTTATAGGCGCCATAGCTGAACAAACTAACCTTTTAGCATTGAATGCTTCTATAGAAGCAGCAAGGGCTGGTGAACAAGGGCGTGGTTTTGCTGTTGTTGCAGATGAAGTTCGAGCATTAGCTAATCGCACTCAAACTAGCACAACTGAGATAGGTAATGCTATCAATGGCTTACAGGGTGAGGCGTCAAATGTTGTGTCGGCGATTAATGGAACACAAAGTACTTGTGAAACAACCGTTGAGCATGCTGAGTCTGTTTCTAAAATACTGCAAGCATTGAGTGAACATGTTGCTGGTATCAGTGATATGAATACTGAGATTTCTAGTTCGGCAGATGAACAAAATAGAGTGATTCAAATGGTTAGTGAAAATATTACTGAATTACATGGCATGGTAGAAACTCTGTCGGATATTGCCCAATGGCAAAATGAAGAGGTCCATCATATTGCTAAAATTAATGAAAATCTTGGTAATATTATAGGTCAGTTTAAGCTTTAAAACGGCTTTGGCTTTTAATTAAAAACTCAATATCTACTATATTGAGTTTTTTCTCTTAACAAACCCTAGATTTTAAATCTATTTTAGAGTTGTTTTTATTTAAAGAGGGCGAGAAACAACAAAATCATCGTTATCTTCACTTCTTTTTTGTTATAGAAGATAAGTTTTTTCAATTAACTCATTAATTGAGTCTACATAATGGCTATTTTGGAGTGTTTTTAGACACTCCGTGTAAGCATCGGCGCTTACATTTTTACAACTTTTAATTATATTATCTTCATTCTATTACAAGTAATACTTTTGCATGACTTCAGTTGTGTGTTCAGCATTATTCTGACATCTAGCATCACTCTCACCTTTTCATTTTTCGTATTCAACACAGACCTTTGCTAATTGTGTTTGATAAGATACTAAATCTGCTTTTTGATCTTCAGTTAAGTTAGAAGTGACTACACAACCTGTTAATGTAAATGTTAAAACAACAGAGTCGAACATCATATTCATGTTTTTCATATTTTATCTTGATTGATACAGTAGCTTGAAATAACTACCGTTAATAATGCGAGGGTAAATAGTTGATTAAATCAATGATAAGTCAAGTGTGAAAGAGCGTTATGTTAATTTCATTTTTATATTCAAGCAATTAAAAAGTTGTTTATTATTTAAAATGTTATTTTGAAAAATAAGCATTGTTGAACTGAAATTGCACTCTATAATGCGCCTGTTTTTATACGCTTTAAAACGGTTAATGATTCACTTAAGTGTGATCATAAGTAGTGTTAGTTCTATTATCATCAAAGGTAAAAAGATGAGTGATGTATTAAGTATTGTTTTGTTAATTGTAGCTGGTGCTATATTTGCGATGTCTGAAATTTCAATTGCTGCGGCGAGAAAAATAAAATTACGAGTTATGGCCGACGAAGGGAGCTTAAAAGCGCTTGAAGTGATCAAGCTACAGCAGCAACCGGGTAACTTTTTTGCGATGATGCAAATTGCGTTAAACGGTATTTCAATTCTGGGTGGAATTATCGGTGAGCAAGCTCTCACACCTTATATTCGACAAATGATAAGCTTATTTTATCAAGGCCCTTTATTAAGTGAAATTAGTTTTACCCTATCATTTATTTGTTTGACCTCTTTATTTATTTTGTTTGCTGACTTATTACCTAAACGACTCGCCATTATTATGCCTGAAGCTGTTGCATTACGAATTGTGTCGTTAATGCGCTGGATAACCTTTTTATTAATGCCAGCCGTTTTTTTATTTAACGGATTAACCAATATTATGTTACGCCTACTTAATTTCCCAACAGAGCGTACTGAATTAGTGACTACTGAAGATATTGTTGCCATGATGGATGCTGGCGCAGAAGACGGTAGTTTGCAAAAACAAGAATATCAATTGATTGGTAATGTATTTGATTTAGAGCTGCGTACTATTGGTAGTGCGATGACACCGCGCGATCAAATTATATATTTTGATTTAGATGATAGCAGTGACGATATAAGCCAAAAAATCATAGAACAACCACATAATGATTTTTTAGTGTGTGACGGTGGCTTAGATAAAATTCAGGGTAGCATTGAATCCAAAGAGATTTTACGTTTGGTACTTAAAGGTGAACTTGCACAAATTAACCCAACACAGATTGATAAAGATATTTTCTATCTACCTGAAACGCTAACCTTATCTGAAGCATTAAACGCATTCAAAGTGGCGACTCAGCCTTTTGCTGTCATTGTTAACGAATACGCGACTGTGGTTGGTATCGTTACAGTTAAAGATTTGTTAAGTAGTTTTATGGGGGAATTGATCACGCCACAAGATGAAGAGCAAATTGTGCAGAGGGATGAAGCATCATGGTTAATAGAAGGCTTAACACCTATTAACGACGTAATGCGTAGCCTCGATATTGAAGATCTTCCTGAACGTAATCAATACGAAACCATCGCAGGGTTTATGATTTACATTTTAAAACGCTTACCAAAACGTACAGACAATTTTATTCATCAAGGTTATAAGTTTGAAGTGTTAGACCTAGAAGGTGTTCGCGTAGAACAAGTTTTAGTGACTAAAATGAAGGTAAAGAATTAAGACCTTTTATTTTAAGCTTATTAAAATTTTTATCGCGGCAAGGGCTTACTAAGTTATGTTTTGCATAATTTTCTAAGCCTTTTTTATTGGCGGATATTATTTTTATTAAAAAATTTTCTTTTTTAAATTATTTCCCGTCTCAACTAACTTCAATATCTCTTCTAAAGCAATCAAATAAAACCAGTGTATTCGGCACTTTATCGATTTTAGCTTGCTCAATAATCCCCCTTTAAATGACTCTTTTATTCACTGGTCACTTTTATTTATCAAGATGATAAAAATAATTTGATAGACCTAGATGCCTTATTCACCAATAATCCGTCCGATCAAAATATGACTAGATAAATATGGCTTAAAACACACATGCTGCGTTTTTATACGTCGTTAAATTTACTAGAGAAAACAAGGCTTAAGCAACTGCTTAAGATTATTTTAACAGCCGATATGGCTCGATATTTGGAATATTGCATGTGACTGAGTGTAAACCTCTTTTACAACTGCGCGGGGTAAGTAAAACCTATGCAGATAACACAGTGTTAGACACGCTAGATCTTACTATTTACGATGGTGAGTTCTTAACCCTATTGGGGCCATCGGGCTGTGGAAAAACCACTGTGTTACGTATTATTGCTGGCTTTGAGAAAGAAGACCAAGGGCAAGTAATGCTTGATGAAAACGATATCTCTATTCTTAAGGCTGAACATCGCCCTGTGAATACGGTGTTCCAAAGTTACGCTTTATTTCCTCATATGAGTGTCTATGACAATATTGCCTTTGGTTTGTTAATGCATAAAGTGCCTAAAGCCGAGATTAATGAAAGAGTACTTGAAGCATTGAGTATGGTGCGCTTAGAAAGTTTTGCTCAGCGTAAACCTGACCAATTATCTGGTGGTCAACAACAGCGTGTTGCAATTGCTCGCGCGGTAGTGAATCGCCCTCGTTTATTATTACTTGATGAGTCTTTAAGTGCGCTTGATTACAAGCTACGTCAAGAAATGCAAATAGAATTAAAACGTTTACAACGTCAGTTAAATATTACTTTTGTTTATGTCACACATGATCAAGAAGAAGCGTTATCAATGTCTGACCGTATCGTGGTATTGAACAAAGGCAAAGTGCAGCAAATTGGTACGCCGCGTGAAATATATGAAACGCCGATTAATTTATTTGTTGCACGTTTTATTGGTGAAATTAACCAATTTGATGGGCATGTTGTACGTCGAATTGATGATAAACATGTTGAAGTATTAGCTGAAGGTGCTGATTGGGTTGTACAAACGGATCATCCTTTTGTTGCTGACGATAAAGTGCATGTGTTGTTACGTCCTGAAGATGTGCGTTTAACCAAGCCGCAATTAGCCGAAGGAACTGTGCATATCGAAGGGCATATTCACGAATGTAACTATAAAGGTAAAACATTGGATTCCTATATCCGTTTATCAAGTGGAACTAATGTGATTGCGAGTGAGTTCTTTGATGAAGATGATCCTGACTTTGATTACCGTTTAGGTCAAAAAGTCGCATTACAATGGATAACAGGTTGGGAAGTGGTATTGCCATATGAACAAACAATTTAACCAGTTCCGTTTTTGGGCAATTGGCCTAGCAACAAGCTGGCTGGCATTGTTTGTTTTAGTGCCAAGCTTAATGGTATTAGTGGTCAGTTTTTTAACTCGTGATGTCGATTTTTTAATTAAATTTGAGTTTAGTTTAGCGGGTTGGGAAAGTGTTTTTGATCCTAATTTTATTGCGTTGTTATGGGATTCGTTATCAATGTCCATGATCACTGCGGTGATCTGCTTAATGGTAGCTTACCCTTTTGTAATGTGTTTGATGGGATTACCACAACGTTGGCGTGGCATTGTGCTGTTCTTATTGATTGTGCCATTTTGGACTAATTCATTGGTGCGTATTTATGCGATTCAGTTTTTATTAGGCAAAAAAGGGCTGATTAATGAAGCACTTCAATTTATTGGATTGATAGATAAACCATTGGATATGTTGTACAGCCAATTTGCAGTGATATTTGGATTAAGTTACATCCTGTTACCTTTTATGATTCTGCCTATTTATTCTTCTATGGAAAGGCTGGATTTTAGATTACTTGATGCAGCTAAAGACTTAGGTGCAACCACAAAACAGCGTTTGTTGCGTATTACTTTACCATTAACTTTGCCTGGAATTATTGCTGGGTTCTTGATGGTTGTTTTACCTGCTATGGGGATGTTCTTTGTATCTGATTTATTAGGCGGTTCAAAGCATGCTTTATTAGGTAATGTGATAAAAAATCAATTTATCCAAACACGAGATTGGCCTTTTGGTGCTGCTCTGAGTGTTTTAATGATTTTATTATTATCTTTCATGCTTTGGCTTTATTACCGTGCAACTAAAATGTCTAACCGTGAAGGAGGCATCAATGACTCGAATTTTTAAATTAGGTTTTATTGGGTTGGTACTGCTTTACGTGTACACGCCGATTATGATTTTAGTGGTTAACTCTTTTAATGCCTCTCGTTATGGCAATAAATGGAATGGGTTTACTTTTAACTGGTATGAAAAGTTATTTGAGAACGACTCGTTAATGCAAGCAGGTTGGCACACTTTGCAAGTTGGATTAACAAGCGCAACAGCGGCAACTGTCATTGGAACGTTAGCTGCAGTGGCATTACAACGTTACCGTTTTTACGGTAAAGGAGCGGTTTCTTCATTAGTGTTTGTGACTATGTTGACTCCGGATATTGTAATGGCAATTGCATTGCTTATTTTATTTATAACATTAGGGATTGAGTTAGGTTATATCTCGTTATTAATTGCCCACATTACCTTTTGTTTGCCCTTTGTGATCATTAGTGTTTTTTCTCGTTTAAAAGGCATGGACATGTCGGTAACGGAAGCTGCACGTGATTTAGGTGCAAATGAATGGCAAGTGTTTAGTAAAGTTATCTTACCAATGATACTGCCTGCAGTAGCATCTGGTTGGTTATTAAGTTTCACGTTATCAATAGATGATGTGATTGTAAGTTCCTTTGTAACGGGACCAGGCTATGAAATATTACCTCTAAAAATATATTCCATGGTGCGTGTTGGTGTCTCGCCAGAGGTTAATGCTATTTCTACCTTACTATTTGTAGGTTCGGTAGTTTTAATTGTGATATCGCAGCTATTACTGCGTAAAAGAGGAAGTTGGAAATGAAAAAATGGTTAACACTTACAGCAACAATGCTGATTAGTTTTTCAGTGGTTGCGCAAGAAAAAGTGGTTTTGTATAACTGGGCTGATTACATTCCAGATCAAGTATTAAAATCATTTACTAAAGAAACTGGCATTAAAGTGGAAGTGGCTACTTTTGATAGCAATGAAACGATGTTTGCTAAATTACAATTAGTGAATGGTAAAGGTTATGATTTAGCTGTCCCGACGACTTATTTTATTGAACGTATGAAGCGTGCAGATTTAATTCAAACGATTGATAAGTCCAAATTAAAAAACTTGGGTAATATTGACCCTAATTTATTAAATCAAGCTTACGATCCTGATAATAAATATAGCGTTCCTTACCTTTGGGGGAGTACTGCTGTTGCCGTTAACACTGATGAGATAGATGCGAAATCAATAACATCATGGAAAGATCTGTGGAAGCCTGAATTTAAAGATCAGCTTCTATTACTAGACGATGTTCGTGATATTTTTGTCATGGCATTAAAAGTTAAAGGCTTTGAAAACAATACAACAAATGAAGATGAAATCCGTCAAGCTTATGAAGCCTTGGTAGAATTATTACCTAACGTAAAACTGTTTTTATCTGATTCGCCTAAACTTCCATTTATCCAAGGTAACGTACCTATTGGCGTTATGTGGAATGGTGAAACGTATATGGCTCAACGCGAAATGGGCACCATGGAATATGTTTATCCAAGTGAAGGTGTAACACTTTGGGTAGATAGTTTAGTTATCCCTAAAGGTGCAGAGAATGTTGAAAATGCGCATAAGCTTATCGACTACATATTGCGTGCTGATATTGGAAAAACTATATTAGAGGAAGTGGGTAATTCAACACCTAATAAAGCGACTATTTCTTTATTAAGTGAGGAAATGCGTAATAACCCAATGGTCGTTCCGCCAGCTGATGTGATTAAAAAAGGAACTTACCATCGTGATTTAGGTGAGGCGAATGCTATTTATGAAAAATATTGGCAAATGTTGAAACAATCAAAATCATAATTTAACAGCAATAAAAACCGCTCCTTTGAGTAATGCCGTTCACTTAAGGTGAACGGCATATTTACTTTTCGCCACTGGATATCGATTTTTAGACGCTTTTAAACACCTCGGATAACTTCGCTCACGTTTTCCCTCCAACTTAAATTGTGC
>NZ_SNUB01000116.1 GCF_004378355.1 Psychromonas algicola | reverse complement strand
AACTCTTGGGCGGTATCAGCCTGTTATCCCCGGAGTACCTTTTATCCGTTGAGCGATGGCCCTTCCATTCAGAACCACCGGATCACTATGACCTACTTTCGTACCTGCTCGACGTGTCTGTCTCGCAGTTAAGCTGGCTTATACCATTGTACTAACCTCACGATGTCCGACCGTGATTAGCCAACCTTCGTACTCCTCCGTTACTCTTTGGGAGGAGACCGCCCCAGTCAAACTACCCACCAAACAGTGTCCCAAACCCCGGTTCAGGGGCCATGGTTAGAACTCAAAACATACAAGGGTGGTA
>NZ_SNUB01000115.1 GCF_004378355.1 Psychromonas algicola | reverse complement strand
CTTTTTATTTTGCTTGATTACGTATAATTAAACCGAAGTTTAGTTATACGAGAACAATTTCGTTTATATCTATCACACCAATCAACTTTTATTGTAAACAATACAAGTCATTGTATTTGTGCGATAAATAAGAACATTTATCAGCTTTCCTAATTGTTAAAGAGCAGTGTTAAAAACACTTAATAAACATCATCTTGCTTATTGAGTATCTTTAGTAAAAGTGTAGTTGGTATCCCCAAGGGGATTTGAACCCCTGTTACCGCCGTGAAAGGGCGGTGTCCTAGGCCTCTAGACGATGGGGACCCGGAAACTACT
>NZ_SNUB01000114.1 GCF_004378355.1 Psychromonas algicola | reverse complement strand
CTCAGCGCGAGGTGCCGGGTGTTGCCGCGCGCAGCATCGGGCGAGATCAACTTGGCAATGCCGAAGTCCAGCAACTTCACCGTCCCGTCACACGCGACGCGGATGTTTCCGGGCTTGAGATCACGATGCACGACGAGCGCACTGTGGGCATACGACACCGCATCGCAGATCGCCAGAAACACCGACAGGCGTCGCTGCCGCGACGGCCGCATGCGACGCAGCCAGGCATCCAGATCCTCGCCGTCCGCCAGCTCCATCACCAGCCAGGGTTGGCCGTCGTCCAGCACGCCGCCGTCGATCAGGCGCGCGATCCCGG
>NZ_SNUB01000113.1 GCF_004378355.1 Psychromonas algicola | reverse complement strand
TACGTCGAAGTCGATTTGCGCCGACAGCCCGGCATCTGCGAGCTGACCGGGTCGATGGTGATCGATCGTGGGCGCGGAATCGGCTACTGCGGGCTGTCGGAGCGTTGTGACCGCACGGGTGCCGACGCGATGGCAACCGCCTTTGGATTGGCGGAGCTGGTGCCGTTCGAGTTGGCGCCGGGTGAATACCACGGCAATGTCGTGATGAGCGTGCTCGCGTCTCGCGCCGTGGTGCTGGCCCCGGATGGTTTCGCGGATCCTGCGCTGGGCGAGTCGATCGCGGCACGGTACGGCGACGGGGCGATCCTTCTGACGGCGG
>NZ_SNUB01000112.1 GCF_004378355.1 Psychromonas algicola | reverse complement strand
ATCCTGAGGCGTACGGGATGAAACGGGAGACGGTGCGGAATGGACGCGATGCCCATCAATCCTTCGTCACACGATTGGCTTCGATCAGGCTGATGGTGCCGGCGGCACACTTCCTCATCGCCGACTGGCGGAGATCGTTGACGCCGGAGCGTTGCGCCGCCTCGCCGATCTGCATCGAGTTGCCGCCTTCCAGAATGATCTTCTGGATTTCCTCGGTCAGCGGCATCACCTGGTAGATGCCGGTTCGTCCCTTGTAACCTTCGTTGCACTGATCACAGCCGACCGCCTCGAACAGGGTCACGCCTGCGTCGATCTGCTGCTG
>NZ_SNUB01000111.1 GCF_004378355.1 Psychromonas algicola | reverse complement strand
GCCAAGCGCCTAATTAAACGAACCCAGTAAGTATTTTCTTACTGGGTTTTTTTATATCTGTTAATTGATGACCTACGTAGAAAGTAGGGCGAATATCGCGACAGCGATGGGTTATGAGCAAGGTTCACCTATTGCCAAGCGCCTAATTAAACGAACCCAGTAAGTATTTTCTTACTGGGTTTTTTATATCTGTTAATTGATGATACCAATCTGTAAAATTAACTGGTCAGTTTCATCCAGTCTCTAAAGCACATGCTTTTTACTCTTAGAGGGATGCTGACAAAGTCATTCCATGCCTTACATACTTCATCAACAATATTGTC
>NZ_SNUB01000110.1 GCF_004378355.1 Psychromonas algicola | reverse complement strand
ACGACATCAATCACAGGCGCATCGTTCACTTCCGTGACGTTCACTGTGATCGTTTGTGTACTAGTTGCCCCATCGTTATCGGTAACAGAGACTGAAATCGAATCTTCACCGACGAAGTTTGCATCTGGTGTGTAAGTAATGTTGCCGTTCGCGTCTAATACAGCCGTACCGTTGGTCGCAGTAATAGTATTCGCATCAATCGAGCCATCCACATCTGAAGCCGTTGCCACGATAGTCGCCGTATCTTCTGTAACCGTTGTGCTGACGACATCAATCACAGGTGCATCATTCACTTCCGTGACGTTCACTGTGATCGTTTGTGTA
>NZ_SNUB01000109.1 GCF_004378355.1 Psychromonas algicola | reverse complement strand
ATGGATTAGAAGCCTTAGATAAGTAACACTACTTACCTAAGGCTTTTTTTAACGAAAAAGTCTGCTCTTTAACAATTAGGAAAGCTGATAAATGTTCTTATTTATCGCACAAATACAATGAGTTGTATTGTTTACAATAGAAGTTGATTGGTGTGATAAATATAAACGAAATTGTTCTCGTATAACTAAACTTCGGTTTAATTATAAGTAATCAAGCAAAATAAAAAGCACATATTATCTTCGGATAATATGAGTACGTATCTACTCAGTTAATTTATTAATTGATAGGTGCACGAAAAACGATTGTTTTTCATATGTAAATATGAGT
>NZ_SNUB01000011.1 GCF_004378355.1 Psychromonas algicola | reverse complement strand
CGTTTCTGGATACACAGTATTAATCGCATCTGGAAAGCCCTTCAAGCCATCTACACAAGCAATTAATATGTCTTCAACACCTCGGTTCTGTAATTCAGTGAGTACATTTAACCAGAACTTAGCCCCTTCATTTTCCGCAAACCAAAGCCCTAACAATTCCTTTTCGCCGTCTAGATTAATGGCTAAAGCCAGAAATACAGCCTTGTTAATCACTCGGTTGTCTTGCCTAATTTTAACGACAATACAATCAAGATAAACAATAGGGTAAATAGCATCTAGCGGTCTGTTTTGCCACTCAGTTACTTCCTCTATGACTGCGTTAGTGATTTTAGACACGAGTGTTGGGGATATATCTGCACCGTACATTTCTTGGAATGCATCAACTATATCGCGTGTTGTCATGCCCCTAGCATAAAGGCTTAAGACCTTGTCATCCATTGATGTGAAACGGGTTTGGTTCTTTTTAACTAACTCAGGTTCAAAGGTACCATTTCTATCGCGTGGGGTGATTAATTCAAATTGGCCATCTTCAGTTTTTAATGTTTTAGATGTATTACCATTTCGATAGTTATCAACGTTACTCTGTTGGTTTTTTTCATATCCAAGATGATCATCGAGTTCAGCATTCAGTGCTGCCTCGACGGTGATCTTAGTGAGCATTTGAGTGAAGTCGAGTAAATCTTTTTGAGACTTTAATCCCTTTGATGCTTTAAGGGCGAATGCTTCTAACTCTTCTTTTTTCATAATTACCTATCCTTAATATGATTAAGTTAATGATAGGCAATTACACAGATTTTAGGACAGGGTCATTTTCAAGGCACAAGTAGTAGATGTTTTGCTTCTATTAATCTTACTACTTCATCATAAACCGTCCTTTTCCTAATTATTAAGCAGTGATAACTTACTCCACTAAAAACCCCAAGGTATTGATAAATAATCTTTCTTAAAAAATACTATAAATAATTAACCACAATTCCAAGAACCAAATCTATATTTCATTTTCATTAAGAAAATATCAAGAAACTCTTTAAGAATATTCAAGCAATAGTATCATTTCCCTTAATGTTGACACCGTCAACATTACAAATTACTATTCAAAAATGAATACAAATAAAAAAGAAAAATATCACGCAAGTGATTTAAAACTTTCCATAATAAAAATGGCTTCAGAACTCCTTATGGATGAAGGAATTGAAGCTATTACGATGAGAGAAATTGCTACTAAGTTAAATGTTTCTAGAGGTGCTCCATATAGACATTTTGACAGTAAACATCACTTATTATGCGCTATTGCTCAACATTATTTTGAACGATTGAATACTTCAATGTTAATTACAACAGTCGTAGAAGTGGATCCTAAAAAAGAACTTTATCAACTTGCAGAAAAATACATAGATTTTTGCTTATCTCATCCGGCGATTTATCATCTAATGTTTAATAATTCAGAACTATCAAACAACCAAACTTCCGAATTAACTGCATCTGGGTATAAGCTATTTAATCGCTTAGAAACATTATTAGAAAAGTTTCAACAAGCATCAATAATTAAGCAAGAAAATATTAATCTACAAGCAAATTACGTGTGGTCTGCTCTGCATGGTTATTGCTGTTTATTACTATATCAAGAAACAAAAAAAGTAGAAAAATTGGTTACGAATAAAAAATTTTTCCTCGACAAAATTTGGAAAGGTTTATTAATAAACTAATAAATTCAATCTATTTAACTAAAATTTAAAACAATAACTTAATGGAAAACTTATGCTGACACCTATAATTATATTACTTTTATTGTCATTACCTTTGTTCGTCGCTTTTGTATATACGAGAATCAATAACAACAAATTAGATGTTAAGAAATTTGCTTCATGGGGATTAGGCATTGCTTTTATATTCTTTTTTATTGGACACATTGTAAGAGCACAAGGGATGACAGAAATGTTACCCACATGGGTCCCATTTCGTTTAGCTTTAATCTATATAACTGGACTATTAGAATTACTAATAGGGATTGCTTTGTTCGTTCCAAGATATCAATCAATCGCAACAAAATTAGCTATCATTGTATTTATAGTATTTTTCCCAGCTAATATTTATTCTGCATTAAATTATATCGGCTTAGGAGGGCATCAATGGGGTCCAGTTTACTTGATAATACGTGGCCCTTTACAGTTAGTACTAATAGGATGGGCTTATTTTCTTTGCCTTGAAGGTAATATTAAGGCATTTAAACGAAACTAAAGAATGAAGATTATGGAAAAAAGTTAATAAACTCAGTTCCAGAACTAATGGAAACTGCAAAAGCATGTAATATGACTAATTTACCTGACTTTTATATAGCAGGTGGTTCAATTACTCAATTGATATGGAATCATTAATTAGGATTAGCACCTCTGGATAACGTTAAAGGTTTTGATATTGTTTATTTTGATGATATTCAACATAAAACAGAATCGTAGTATGACAAAATAATTAAAGCGAAGCTAACACACTCAGTCAAGATTGATATTAAAAATCAAGCGAATGTACACCAATAGTCCCCTAAAACTTTGGACAAGTTATCCAACCTTATCTACGGGTTGAACAAGGAATTGATTCTTGGCTTTCTGCATTTGCGATTAGTTTTAATTTAAACGATAACGGTGAAATTTTTATTTATTCGCCTTACGGGTTAGAAGACGCTTTTAATATGAATATAAAACCCAATAAAATAGCAATATCGGAAACTAATTATATTAAAATGACCAACACAGCTTTAAAACTCGTTGGCCATTTATATCCGTAAAATCTTGGAAATAGAGAGGTACTTATCCCCAAGATCTACAAAGACTTAAATATCAAATTTATTATTGAGTATTAAAACCCATAATTAAATTGAGATTTAATGACTAGTTTTTTTATAAATTAAAGCGCAGCTAATACCGTTTCAGCAGTACTTGCTTCAAACTCACCTGCTTCTTCAACGTTTAATAATGTCACAATACCGTTTTCAATAACCATTGCGTAACGTTGTGAACGAACACCACCAAAACCTTCAGTATCCATTGAAAGGCCTAATGCTTTAGTGAAACTTGCATCGCCATCGCCTAACATTAATAATTCAGAAGCGTTATGTACTTCGCCCCATGCTTTCATTACAAATGCATCATTAACAGAAACACAGGTAATTAAATCAACGCCTTTGGCTTGAAGTTTGTCAGCTAATACAACATAACCCGGTAGATGTGCTTCAGAGCAAGTTGGAGTGAATGCACCAGGTACAGCAAATAAAACTACTTTTTTACCTGCAAATAATTCAGCAACATCATGATTAACCATACCTTCTGAAGTTAATTGGCTTAATGTTCCTGCTGGTAATGCTTGGCCTACTTCGATCATTTTATTATCCTTTTCAGTTGTGTATTTTTAAATTAATAGTCGTTATACGATCGCAACAGTTTATCCCTAAATCGACTTAACAAACACTGAATTATAAAGTGGCTATTCAATTAATTTTCTAGTGTACCGCGCTTCCTTCTGCGCCTGGGTCGTCCAGTTCTATATATTTAAAATCTGATACTTTCACTTCCGTTTCTTTTTTCGTAGAATCTAGCTCTTTAAACTTTAACACCTTAATTTTTGGTTCTTCAAGCGCTGTCTCTTCCGAGATAATAGTCTCAATGTTATTTTGTTCTACTTTTTTAGCGCCGATAGTTTCCATCTCTTTTGAAAAATCTGTAACTTGCTGTTCAATTAGATCTTCATCATCACAACGTACTGCTTTTTCAAGATAATAAGCAGTATTACCAACAATATAAATAGAACTAGAAATAACGACTGATGACAAAAACACGCCTCCACCTACAACCATAACAAGCGCACAAAGATCATTTCCGCCATGACACCCTCTTGCTAACTCAGTACCTCTGCCATGTTTAGATCCAATAAATTCTAAATCGACACTTTTAGTGAAAATTTCACAACTAACGGGCGTTCTTTCATCTGTGAATGTAGGCACAACGACACATCCAGAAAGTAAACTTACAATAATAGGTAAGGCTAACAACTGCTTTATAAAGAATGGCATACATAGAGTCTCAATCTGATAAACTAAAAAAATTCAATGCGTTATTTTATAAATCATCAAAATCTATCACAAATGCTTTATCAACTTTGAATCAGAGCTTTTACTTTAGATATTTATAGTAAAAAAACAACAAAATAAACGCAGTTTAATGTGATAAAGGCAATACCATAGTAAAACACTATGGATAAAGGTAAACTCCCGCTTCGATATAAAAATCCCCCGAATATAGATAAATAGATAGTGAGTCAGTTATGAGTAGAAAAATCGAATTATTAGCGCCGGGTGGCGATGTTGACGCAATTAAAGCGGCGATTATCGCAGGGGCTAACGCCATTTATTGTGGGTTAGATATTTTCAATGCTCGTAACCGTGCTGCAAATCTTTCATTTGATGATTTAGTTGGTGTGATTAAACTAGCGCATGAATATGAATGTGAAGTCTTTTTAACGCTCAATATTGTGATATTAGAGCATGAGATTCCAGCGCTTACTAAATTGCTAAATCAATTAGTTAACACTGGTATTGATGGCATTATCGTACAAGATTTAGGGTTATTTAACTTAGTTAAAAAGTTTTTCCCAAGCTTACATATTCATGCTTCAACTCAGCTAACTACGCACAACGAAGGGCAAATATTGTTCCTTGCTAAAATAGGGGCAACACGAGCCAACTTATCACGCGAACTTAACTTAGCGGAAATTAAAAGCTTAACGTCATTAGCACATGACAATGATGTACTAACCGAAGTGTTTGTGCACGGTGCGTTATGTATTGCTTTCTCTGGTCAATGTTATTCAAGCTCTGTAAGTGTTGGTAACTCAGGTAACCGTGGTCGTTGTAGCCAAGCCTGCCGTGATGAATATGAAATCACCAACGCAGGTAATAAATTTCCACTTAACTTAAAAGATAACTCGGCATGGTTTGATTTACCTGAATTAGTTGATGCTGGCGTTGATTCATTAAAAGTGGAAGGTCGTATCAAAGGGGCACAATACGTACATACAGTAGTCGATAGCTGGCGCAAACAGATCAATCAATTTGTAGATACAGGTAAATTGTTAGCCGATGACTCTGCACTTTATAAAGTATTTAACCGTGATTTCACTAACTCTTTTTTGAAAGGCAACCTCACTAAAGATATGTTTATCGACAATCCACGCGATAACAGCTTTACTCACGCCAATGAAAAAAGTAACGCCATCTCGGTAGTACAAATTCAAGAAGCACAAGATGATTTACGTGCAGATAAAAATAAAATTGTTGATGATGTAGCAGCAAAAGTGGCAACATTAAATATCGACAAAAGTGATTTAGCACTCAGCTTCTCAGGCAAGCTAGGTCAACCTTTCACCGTTAACATTACGATCAGTGATGGAAAAGATGAAGGTCAAAACAACAAACATTATGTCGTTGAATCAGCGTCAACAATGTTTACCTCTGAGCAATCTGCAGTGACTTCAGATGCCATTGCAAAACGTTTTAAGAGCTTTAAAAATAGCCGTTACAATGTTGCTGAGTTTGATTTTTCACAACTTGCAGATAACTTAACCATTCCCTTTAAAGAATTAACTGAAGTTAAGAATAAAGTCGCTTATTACCTGAATGGCGAAAAAGAAGTCATTCCAGCGGTAACGTTACCGCCATTAGCGTCGCATCCTAAATTAAATGAAAAACCAACGCTGTCTTTATTAATAAGCGATGAAAAAGATGCTCATTTAGGTGATTTAACGGATGCAGATATTTACTTCAAACTACCAGAAAGCTTTAAAAAACGTTGTAATAAACAGCGCGACATTTTAGTTCGTAACCCACGTTTTATTCCATGGTTTCCAGCGGTATTAATAGGCAAAGATTACATTGAAGCAGTGCGTATTTTGGAAGAGTTAAAACCAGATCGTATTGTGACTAACAACACTGGTATTGCTTACAAAGCCTTTGAAATGGGCATTGAATGGATTGCAGGGCCATTTTTAAATACAACGAACTCTTACGCATTATTAACCATGCAAGAAGAATTAAATTGTGCCGGTGCGTTTATTTCTAATGAAATTAACCGTAACCAAATTAAAAATATCAAGCGCCCTGCTAACTTCAAAATGTTGTACAGCATCTATCATCCGATCCTAATGATGACAAGCCGCCAATGTTTCTTCCAACAAACCGTTGGTTGTAACAAACCAAGCATCGAAGATGGCTGTATGTTGAAGTGTCAAAAAGCAACGACCATTACCAACGTAAAAGGCATCTCTTTTGCCGTTGATAAACAGTTAGGTGGTTACCCAAGCATTTACAACCATGAACAATTCTTAAACTTTGATGCGGTAAAAGACTTCTCACACTTGTTTGACGAGTTCTTTATCGACTTAACCGATATTGGATCAGGCTCCAAAGCACAGCAAGATAAAGCTGCATTGATTAAACACTTTGAAGACTTTTTAGATGGCGATTTAGAAGCGGAGTTGACGGTAAATAACCTAGTAACCGTTTCAACTAATGCACAGTATCAGCAAGGTTTGTAGTTGTTAAGTGTGAAACAATGAAATAGTGGCTCATTTAAATATGAGCTAACTATTTCACCTTCTAAATATGTAATACACTATTGGCCGTTATTTAATAAGTTCATCGCTTGTGAGTTTTCAACTTAAAACCAACCACAAAAAATAGTGAGTAGCTTGCATTAGCGCTCCCAGTGAAACATCGAACTTTGTTTATTCATTATTTCTGCACGATAAACTTCATCACTCGCTTTACCTGTCATGCCATAACATACATGTAATGGTAAAAGATGCTCAGCTCTAGGGTGACAAAAAATAGCACTCGGAGCCTCTTGCCAATCAATTAACTTCTGTTCACGAACATTTTCAGAGAGACTCGGATCGCTAACAGTAGTTGTTAACCAGTGTTCAAATTGTAAATTATTTATATTAGCTTGCTCTGCATGGGGCGAAAAGAATGCGCCTATATTATGAAATGACGAGCCAGATCCAATAACTAACAAATTATCCCATTCTAAATCCGCTAAGGCTTTGCCAATTTCAATATGAAAATTAGCATCTAAGTGATGTGATAAAGACAATTGCACACAAGGAATATCCGCTTCTGGATACATGATTTTTAAAGGCACAAAAACCCCATGATCAAATCCTCTCACTTCATCACGAGAAGCATTTATCCCATATTTTACCATTTTAGAATAAACGAGCTTCGCTAATTCAGGTTGTCCTGTACAGGGATATTGAATTTCATAAGCCTTCTTAGGAAAACCAACATAATCGTAAATCAATGTCGGAGATGCCGCAAAAGTAACAGTAGGGAAATGTGTTTCCCAATGCGCGCTGATCACTAAAATCGCACTCGGCTGCCTATTTTTTTAGCTAACATCTGCAACGCGGATATCATTGTTTGATGGTCAGGGTCACCAATAATGGCACAACACATATGCCCTGAAAGCATAAAACACAAACCGCCAAACATCTTTCTAACCGTTAAATCAGGGCGGTCACTAAAATGTTCATAAAGTCGTTCTTCTAATCCTCTATCAAAAGCCATATATTTTTAATACCAACTCGCTTTAATAAAACCCTAGTAATTTGTATTCTCAGATATTCGATGAGTTATTTATTTTTAAATAAAAAAACAGTTTGATAGCAAACACTCGATTTAAAAAACAAACTCAAATAACATAACAATTTAATACTATGATAACTTACTTAAGCTCACTCCATGCTTTATCGGCTTGTTGTTTGTAAGCTTCCCAATCACCGTTTAACCAACGTTGTCTGCCTCTTTCCGCGTAGAATAGGTGTAAATTACCACCGAAAAACTCCCAAACCGTTCCATCGGTTTTGATCAAACCTTCGCCAAGACTTAAAGCATTTGAACAAAAACCATTATATAGAGGTTGATAGCGTTCAGGATCTGAAGCAAATTTATCGGCGGAAGCCTGTGAAGCAAAATGCCATTTAGCACCTTTCCACTCAACCGTAAATTGGCTATTTCCCATCACTGCCTTATGTTGTTCTTGCACCTCAGGTAAGTGATATGCAGTTGTATCCATTCCCCCTATGGCTACCGAACTAAAATAGCTTTTGCTAACAGGTTCAGCGGCAAACAAAGAGCCACTAACAGACAGCATCATTAAGCTCATAAATAATTTAAGTACTATATTCTTCATAAAATCACTCCTTAATAATTGATTCAGATAATTTAGCAAAGATCACTTTTAACTCTTCATGAATAGGAGTAAATGTTTCATCTTCAAAAATATCTTCAAAGTCATGTGCATGGTATTCATTTGAATGAACGGTACCGCATTCTTCAAGTACTTTTAAACAAGCATCTTTATCTCCCAATAAAAGGTGCATTTTGGCCAAGCCATAAAAGGGACTGCTATAAAAATCCTTTGCTAGAATACGGCTTTTTTCATACTCCGCTAATGCTTTTTTTAACGTATTTGGGTTTTCTTGATTTTCAAAATACACCGCATAATCATAAAAATAATCGGCATGACGTAAACTTAATTGGAAATCATCAATCTCTTTTTGTGCAGCTTCCAATAAAGGGAAGCCTTCCATAAAAGTATTATGAGCTTCTTCTTTTTTACCTTGAGAAAGTAATACTAACGCCATTTTTTTGAGTATAGTGGTAGCATATTGAGGTGTTGACCAAGTTGCTTTATTAACCTGATACGCTTTTAAGTAATAAGAGTAAGCCTCTTGGTAATATTTTAAGCTGAATTCTTTATCCGCGATTCTTTCGAAAATACGCCCTAAGCTAATTAAAAAATGTTCTTGGTCTGATTGCCAATCAACAATATGGGCAACGATGGATTTTAGTTCATCCCAAAGTAATACGGCTTCATTTTTCTTTAACTGATCAATTGTCCCCGAACTTTCAACACTTTCATAATGTTTAATCTGATCAATGAAATGCAATTGAGCCTTCGCCCAATGAAAGTAAACCATTGGGTCACTTTTATATTTCTCAATCGTATCTTTAAATTCGGACATAAACTCAGTAAAAAGAGCTTCTTCATTATTAGGCGCGCTTATAAAATCATAAGTTAAAGAAAAAAAACTACTGATTGCAGTATCAAAAAAGGGGGAATTTGTTTCTTGCTTTCTTTCTAACAAAACTGCTTCTTTAAGCAGGCTTTTCATCTGATTGGTGCTGTTACTATCAAAGTTTTTCTTTAACTCACAATAACGGAAAATATTCTGGGCAAAGTTTATTAAATCATCTCCATCTTTCTCATTATGCTTTGTAAGATGCTCTAAACATAACGCTTGATAAAATAATTGTTGCTCCATTTCTTCACAACAAGTTGATAATGCTTCAAAAAGAGTACCTCTATAAAAATGCTCACTTTCCTCATTAGGATTGAGCAACATGACTCTATCTATTAATTCAAGTAACGATTTTAGATCTTCAAAATTATTAAACTTTCCGCACATAAAATCATAATGGCACTGGCCAATATAGCTAAGGTAGCCATCAGCAAGACACGTTTTTGCTTTTACATTATCAGTAGCTAATAATTCATCGTAAATAGAATCTAAACCACTAATATCTTCATTCTCTACATAGTTTTCTATTTGTTCTGTAATGTTCATTGCCATTCCTATTACTTAAATTAATTATTTCAATCATTTAAAATAAAACGTGTGGGTGTTTGTAAGTTTATATTAGAGTTTTTGTTTGATAATTACCAACTAGGGTGAGGCCACGATATCGTAGTGACAATAGGGTTTTCCAAAATTATTTTCTCTTTTGTAACACCTTCAGGGCTTATGTAATCAAGCCCTTTATTTTTCATTTCTTCACTTAGTGGAATTTGAACTTGATAATAGATCTGCGCATTCCCTATTGAATTATCGACATGATTTGCAGAAACAACTAAATTTGAGCCACGTTGCTTTATTACTTTATTAACGTCATCGCCAACGCTAATACCATAACGATCAATTACTTTTGAGCTAGTTACAACAAGTAAATCGATGTCGTATCGTAATGTATTTTTGTTAGTTTTTTCATCAAAGTACGACACGATGTAAAACAACGGCTCTTCATTATCTTTGACTTCTATTCTATGAAAATCTGCTGAATCACCAGCCCCTATGAAATGAGTAACGATATAATTTGGAAACGCTGATTTCACATCCGAAAGTGAGACCAAAGATCCTTGTGAAAGGTTCAAAGCCCCTATATTTGTTTGACTTAGTATTAAATCTTTCGCGAATGAAATGTGACTAATACAAAATAAGATGAAAATAATTGAATATTTCACCTACCCTCCGAGAAACTCTACTGAGTTTTTAATTGTTTTGTTATGCAATGTTAGGTGCAAGCCGAGATTGCCAATTCAAAGTCTTTTGATAATTCAATATATTGCTCTCCCCAACCATTATCAATAGAGATGTCTTGCAATGAAGCGGTAGGTAAAAACAGCGATTGCACTTTTTGTAGACTGACAAAGGTTCCAGAAGTTTGCATTGAGGCTAAGTTAACATTGACGATTTTTAATAATTGCTCCGGTGTTTCCGCAGCATACAATGACTCATCCGAATTTTTTAAAAACTCAGCCAAATGGTTTAACACCTGTATCATTTTCATGTTTAAGTCTTCGTTCTTCATTTTATCAATACCATGTAACAGATTATTAGTTTAAAAAGTGCTGCCTTATGGTGGAAAGGCGACAGATATAATACTTCAAATATGAATATAATTATTCTTATTTATCCGTAAAACAAGAAACGGCTACAGCAGATAGGTTTATTTTTAATGTGGAAAAATAGGAAGTGATAAATAATAGAGTTGACTGAAGCTAATGGCTGTTCATAACGTAATGCTTTAAAAGAAAAGATTTACTCGTTATTTCTTACCTCACTCACTCTAGTTTGTTACGCGAGCTAAGTTGAAGTTTCTCCAGAGAAACCATCCCATAAAGAAGGCTCAACAAGTTTTACACCTGAAAATTTATTACTTTCAAATAACCTAATGAGAGGATTTGTTATTACAATTAATCGACGAAAAAACTTTACTCTATAAATGTCAGTTTCATTAGATGGAGGAGTATTTAAAAAAAGTTTATGAATACGTCTAATTCCCCTTAATTCACCATCAATAATACGCCCTTTGAATTCAGAACGTTCTGTATCAATGCACTCAACAAGCCCCAATATATTTACAGCGTAAAAACCTTTCTTGGGAATACCTCCAACCCTTTCAATAATTGAAGCGGGATAGTAATCCAAGTTATCAACTCCACTTTCTAATAAAGCGGTTTTAAGTCTCTCAGAGATAACAATGCATCCTGTATCAGTCACTGAAAAGTCAGTTATTTTATTGATTGGTAGCGTTTCACATATAAATTCTAAATTAGATAAGTCATATGAAGCCGTATCAATAATTTCACCATCTTCCCATATACTTTCAAAACATGAACCTTTATCAGTAGATGTTAAAAATGGTGCATTATCCAAATCAGGAAATAACAGTTTTTGCATAATTTATGTCTATATTTTTGAGTCTGAAGTTAATGGCTGTCTACAACTTTTGTTTTATATCCATTACATATAAGCCAGTTTCTTAAATGTTTGTGCATGAGCTCTTAAGGCTAATTTAGTTTCTGATTTCACGATTTGTTGACCAGACACACCTGAAAGATCAAGCTCTTTAGTTGCTTTAACTTTAGGACGCTGTACTGCTTTAACACCGTATTTTTCTATTTTAGTATTCATGATTAATACTCCATATGCATGATTAGCTCAATTATATTCGATAATATCAGAAAGCATAATAATGAAGGTCTTCGCTTTTATAATTCTCAACATTGACTATGTTTTATTCAACGCTCCATACCTTAGTTTTCTGAAGCCAGTGATTGATTCATAAAAACTCAACGTGATAATTGATATCGCTACATTGAACATCGTTTTTATTAACTTATTGAGATCAACGAGTCGATATTCACAACTTTAAACTGTTTTTATCCGACTTAATTGCCTTGCAATATTTTTTATACCATAATCCAATATATATTGGTACAAGCTAAAAGAGTAAAATGATGGCTAAAAATACTAGCGTAACCTTAGGTGATCACTTTGATCAATTCATAAACCAACAACTACACTCTGGGCGCTATGGTTCTGCGAGTGAAGTTATTCGTGCTGGCTTACGAGCTTTAGAAGACCAGGAAGCCAAACTACATAATTTACGTAACATGCTTGTGCAAGGAGAACAAAGTGGCACTGTCGATTACAGTTACGACTCTTTTATCGCTGAGCTTGATAAAGATAGCCACTAATGAATAAGTTTGTATTATCTGCTAAAGCAAAATCAGACTTAATAAAAATTGCAAAATACACTCAAACAACTTGGGGACAGGCTCAACGAAATGACTACTTAAAAGTATTAGATAATTCATTTCAATTGTTAGCAGATGAGCCTGAAGTTGGACTTCGTTGTGATTATATAAGAGAAGGGTATAGTAAATATCCTCAAGCCAGTCATGTTATCTACTATAAGCATCACACAGAAAATCAAATATTGATTGTTCGTATTTTACATAAAAGCATGGATGTAAATCGTGCCTTATAAGAAAGATATAACGCTCAGCTAAACTTTAAAAAGGTTGGCTGTCTACAATTTTTTTTTTGTTTAAATGCCTTATTAGCAATTTATATCAGTTTCAATTTTGCAAATTTATTCATTAGCCACTTCAGCCCATGTGCATTGAAATTTACATGCAAACGTGCATTTTCCCCTTCGCCTTCAAAGCTAACTATTTGACCTTCACCAAACTTAGCGTGGGTTACTAAATCACCGATTTTAAATTCAATCGACTCATTATTTAAAAATGCACTTTCCACATTATTAAACTCATTAATACGAAGTAACTCAAGCTTTGACTCGACAGACTTCAATCTGCGACTTAATGTGATTTCTTCACCAGTTTCTGGTTTTTTGTAATTACGAAAAGTATGAGGGATAGCTTCAGCAGGTGAATCTAAAGTTTCTTTAATTGCATTTGAAATATTCTCCTGCAATTTAGCACCCCAACTTGGATCATTTTTGTCATAGATTAAAACTCTTAATGGCCTTAAATCAAATGGTACATCATCAAGATTTGAAGAAATAAGAATTGCAGGTTTTCCAAGTGCATGCGCAAGCCCTAGCTCATAAAATACATTAGCATTTTTACCTGTTAATTCAGCTATGACTACACTCGATTCATTAATCGAATTCCATATATCATCCATAATATGCGTTGAACGAAATAAGCTATCTCCTCGAACACTATATAGTTCATTATCATCTACAGCGGGCTTAATGATCTTATGAAAATATGTTTCGAAAGGTTCAGAAAACGGCATTATGATAAAACAAAATTTATGCTTCAAAGATACTCCTTAGGTAATCCTTGTAAAGTTAACAGTCTAACTAGCCGATTTATTCCGTATTTACGGCGGAAAAGCAGTATAGTATAGTTTAATTTGATAAATTAAATGCTACTTTAATGTACTGACACATTAAATCAAGCGGGCAAGCTAAAACATAAAACCTTTCTCATGTTAAAAGCAGAAAGTTTCGTATTTACGACAAAAACACGGAATTGAATTTGGGATGTCGCTTTTAAGCGGCCTTTAAATTAACAATATAAAACAAGGTCGGATGAATCCGACGTCCCAACATTACTCAACGTGGCTACGACAACTCCCACCGTTGAGCTTTCCCAAATCATTAATTGCTTTTAGCAAACCCAAACAGGACGTTTGCGTTAGGCTCGTTCTGGCCATGGATGGCCAGTAAGAGCCGGTGCGTTATAAAAGCTTATTTTAAAACATAGGTATGATTTGGATCAGAAAGCGATTCGGTGGCCAGTTTCTTTGCGTGTTGTGGGTAAAAAGTTTTTCTGGTAAAAGAAAGGATGTCGCCGACAGGGCGAAAACACTAAAATAACAACCAAGCTGACTGGACGAGCGCAGACGAGCTAAACAACCCCTAAATATTAGAATATGCATTCCCACAAGGGATTATCGGAACATGAATAATCCCCCACTTCCCCTCTGTACAAAAACCACACAAAATAAACACGCTTTTCGTCACATAATCCGACATTTTCACAACTTAACCTGTATACTGCGCGACCGTATTATTTCTGCAATGTTATTGAAATGCTAATGAGCAAATAACAATGCGCTTAACTGATGGAATCTAAGCTTTGATATCTACCGCAAACATTACAATGCAATTTGGCGCAGAGCCGTTATTTGAAAACATTTCTGCAAAATTCGGAAACTTCCACCGCTATGGTTTAATTGGTGCGAATGGTTGTGGCAAATCAACGTTCATGAAGATTTTAACCGGTGAACAAGAGCCAAGCTCAGGTAATGTTTCATTAGATCCAGGCATTAAAGTGGGTACCTTAAGCCAAGACCAATTCGCCTTTGAAGAATACACAGTCATTGACGCTGTGATCATGGGTGACAAAGCGCTATGGAAAATCAAACAAGAGCGCGACCGTATTTACGGTTTAGCAGAAATGACCGAAGAAGATGGTATGAAAGTAGGCGAACTTGAAAGCGAGTTTGCTGAAATGGACGGTTACACAGCAGAGAGTCGTGCAGGTGATATTTTATTAGCCGCAGGTATCGAAGAAGAATTCCACTTTGGTTTAATGAAACAAGTGGCGCCGGGTTGGAAATTACGTGTGCTATTAGCACAAGCATTATTCGCAAACCCAGATTTATTATTATTAGATGAGCCAACCAATAACTTGGATATTAACACGATTAACTGGTTGTCTGATGAGCTAAACAAACGTCGTTGTACCATGGTTATCATCTCGCATGATCGCCATTTCTTAAACTCTGTTTGTACGCATATGGCTGATATCGATTACGGTGAATTACGTATTTATCCGGGGAATTACGAATACTTCCTTGAAGCATCTGCATTAATTCGTGAACAATTATTATCTGAAAATGCGAAGAAAAGTGCTGAGATTGATGAGTTACAAGACTTTGTAAACCGTTTTGGTGCTAATGCATCTAAAGCGAAGCAAGCCAGTTCTCGTGCTAAGAAAATGGATAAAATCAAACTTGATGAAGTGAAAGCAACAAGCCGTATGCACCCTTCTTTATCTTTTGATGAAGGTAAAAAAATGCATCGTCAAGCCTTAGTACTTGAAGGTTTGGGTCATGGCTTTGATGAAGGTCCACTATTTAGCGGTGGCGATATCATTTTAGAAGCCGGCGCTAAACTCGCGATCATTGGTGAGAATGGTGTAGGTAAAACCACATTTATGCGCTGTTTAGTAAATGATATTGAACAAAATGAAGGTGTTGTTAAATGGTCAGAGAATGCATCAATTGGTTACTGTCCTCAAGATAGTACAGATGATTTTGACAATGACTTAACGCTAATGGATTGGATGGGACAATGGCGTACAAGCAAACACAGCGACTTAATTGTTCGTGGTATGTTAGGTCGTTTACTATTTACTGATGATGATGCAAACAAAAAAGCGCGCAACTGTTCTGGTGGTGAGAAAAACCGTTTATTATTTGGTAAATTAATGATGCAAGACGTTAACGTTTTAGTCATGGATGAACCCACTAACCACATGGATTTAGAAGCGATTGATGCGTTAAATAATGCATTAAAAGAATTCAAAGGAACATTGATTTTTGTTAGTCATGACCGTGAATTTGTATCGTCATTAGCAACACGTATTATTGATATTAAAGATAAAAAGGTTGTTGATTTCCAAGGTACTTATAACGAATACCTAGCAAGTCAACAAGAAGCGCTAGCACTCAGTTCACACTAGTCGCGCGAATAAACACCTCAAATCCATTTTATTTGAAATGGGTTTGGGGTGATGTAACAATCATTTTTAACAACAGAAACACTGATAAAACCTGTCACTTTTCCATTTCTGTAATGCCTTTCATTGATGACCTTCATTAAGCAATGTCACTAAAATGAAATACGCCTTACACTTTGCTTATGTAAAAATGTGGCCGTTTTACACAATTTTAACTTCCTAGCAATTACATTAAGCATTTGAAATATTTAAGTAATTGGTATTAATAAGTAGAGATAAAACTATGTCATTTTCAGCACTTGGATTAAGCGACGCTATTGTACAAGCCGTTACAGAACAAGGTTACAAAGCACCAACACCAATTCAAGAAAAAGCAATTCCAGTTGTATTAGCGGGTAAAAATTTAATTGCAGCCGCACAAACAGGTACAGGGAAAACAGCCAGTTTTGTTTTACCGATCCTACAAAAATTAATTGATGCACCTATAGTTCGCCCAAAGCGTGTTCACGCAATGATTTTAACCCCAACACGCGAGCTTGCTATCCAAGTGGAAGCAAATATACAACTTTACGCAAAGCATCTTAATCTCACTTCAATGGCAATGTATGGCGGTGTGGATATTGAGCCACAAAAACAAAGCTTAATTGATGGTGTGGATATTCTAGTGGCAACGCCGGGCCGTTTATTAGATATGTACACGCGTCGTGCGATTCATTTTGACGAAACAAGTATTCTAGTGATTGATGAAGCCGACCGTATGTTAGATATGGGCTTTATTGCAGATATTAATAAAATCGTTGAAAAGCTACCTGAAGAACGTCAAAACTTATTATTTTCTGCAACCTTATCTAAGCAAGTTCGTTTCTTAGCAAGAACAGCCGTGACCGATGCGCGAGAAATTTCAATCGCACCAGAAAATGTAACCGTTCCTAAGATTGCACAACGTTTGATCACGGTAGATAAAGAGTTTAAATCTGCATTATTAAGCCACCTTATTCATGATAATAAATGGCAACAAGCGCTGATCTTCATCGAGACAAAACGTGGTGCAGCTAAATTAGTAAGCCAATTAGAAAAACGAGAAATCGCTGCAGAATCTTTCCATAGTGGCCGTAGCCAAGCCGTGCGTGAGCAACTACTTGCCGATTTTAAAGACGGTAAAATCAAATTCTTAGTCGCAACAGGCATTGCTGCTCGGGGCATTGATATTGATGATTTGGACAGAGTTGTAAACTATGACTTACCTGATGAAGCTGAAGATTATGTACATCGTATTGGTCGTACTGGTCGTGCGGGTGCAGAAGGCGAAGCCATTTCATTAGTTTCACGTGACGATTTCAGAAACCTAGTGGCGATTGAACGTCACCTAGGTTATTTCATTGAGCGTGAAGTTATTGAAGGTTTTGAAGCTAAATTAGTGGTGCCAGATTCAAACGCTGCACATGCGCCTAAAAAAGCGCAGAAAGGTCGTCGTCGGCAATCGAATAAACGTTAATTGTTATTTATTTACCCCTAAAAATGAAAGGCAAAGACTGATTATTCACGCTTTGCCTTTTTTATACCTTTCTCACCTTTGACTTTAAAAATCTAATCCACCAGCTCAATATCTAATTCTTCTAACAAAGCTAACGCAGCAAAACGTGAGAATTTAGCTTTTGTGACTGTGTTTTGTAATATATCGATATTAAAGTTTTCTGATTCAGTGAAATCAACATTCTTTAGATTGGTACGCATAAATAAGCTATTAGTGAAATCGCAATAGGTCATCACAGAGTTAGAAAAATCTCCCTCTCTAAAATCAACTTCATATAACTTACATTCTTCTAGTTTCAATTCGTTCAATGACAGACCAAAAAATGAAGCATCGTTTAAAATACAGCGAGTAAAGGTTAATTCTGAACAAAGATTAAATGATGGCCACGTTGCTCGCGTCCAATCAATTCCCACCAGCTTGCTATCCACAAAGTTAACTTCAAAGAACTGACTATAAGGCACTTTCATTAAACTCAAGTTACAACGATTAAAGGCGCAATTAACAAATTTACAACGCGTAAAAATAGCTGCAGAAAAGTCACAATCATTAAATTCACAGTCTTCAAATTCAGTATCAGAAATGGTTAAAGCTTGCCCTGCTTCCTGTAAAAAAATGTGTTTATTAAAAGCTTGTTGAAAATATTCTTCGTTACTTTCTATTTTATTGGCTGGCATTTTTAATCTCTTATTTAAAACTAGCAATTCAAAAAGCTAATCGTTAACTTTCTTGGTCATTAAATAGTTAATTAATACTACGCCATTTCTCATCACTTTATTTTCATTTTTCACTTTAAAACCAACGCTTTCAAAAAAAGGTTTTGCAACCATAGACGCATCCACAGTGAGCGTTGTTAAAGCAGTCTTTTCAGCAACATCAATAACATATTTGAGTAAACTCGACGCGACACCTTGTCGTTGATAGTTTGGATGGACATAAGTGCAATCAATATGACCGTCCGCTTCCAGTTCAATAAAACCTGCCACTTGGTTATTAATAAGCAATAGAAATGGTTTTGTACGTGCTAAGCGATCTTCCCACTTTTTATAATCAATGACTTTATTAGCCCAAGCTTCTTTCTGTGCTTTGTTATAAATAGCATCGTCAATATTATGCACCGCTTCAGTAAAAAGATCCGCAATCTCTTTGCTGTATTCAGCTTTGTATTCAATTATTTTCATTGAAGTTTCTCAGCAAATTTAAAGTCTATCAGTCAACTAAATAGTCGTTTTGACCATATACAAACAATCAGCGAGTGGAATTTCATCGGGATAATCTGCCAATACAAATCCAACCTTTTGATAAGCTTTCACTGCACTTTTATTATGCGATAACACAAATAAAGAACAAGCTGTTACGTTTAATGCTTTTGTCCCTTGCACGCTAATGAGTTTGATTAACTCAGCAATAATCCCCTTGCCACGAAACTTAGGATTCACCACTAAGCGCCCTAAATGGCATTTATCTAAACGTTGATAATATTGTCCAAAACCTAATAATTCGCCCTTATCAGAAACAAGAGAAAATGCATTGGTTGGCGTAATTTTTAGATCTTCAGTGAAAGAAGAAAGATCGAATGGATACCTAAAACCAGGGCCAGCCCATTGTTTAAGTTCATCTTCATTAGCAAACCAGCCCATCATTTCTATCACATGACATTCTAATGGTTCAGTTAATTGCATCGTGCTTCCTCTACTAAATTGATGATGTTTTGCCAGTGTAGAGAGATTATTAGAAAATAAAAAGAGGAACAGAAAATAATCTACCAGCTTAAGTGAAGCTTAAACTGGCAGATTAAAGTTAAGGTTTTTTATTTTAAATCCATGCAATTTGCATAATAAGTTACCGTCGCAGGCCAATCACTGAATACGCCAATCACGCCCACTTGTTTTGCTAACACATCTAGAATCACCATAGTTGCACCGTCATCTTTAATCGCTTCATTAATAGTTTGGTAGTACCAACCGCCGCCACCTTGTAATGGGCCAGAACGCTCAAGTGACCAAGCAATCATATCGAGTCCAGCTTGTTTTGCATATTTAGCGTAGTCTGAAGGAACTATGTCACCGTTTTCATTTAATGCTAATAAAGCATAAATAGGCGGTGCAATAATCTTAACGCCCGAGTCAGCAAGCTCCTGCATATTCGCTAATGAGGCTTTGAAGTTTTTATCTGTAAAGACTCTGTCATCTAAAAACACAGCTTGTTGAGCAAACTCAGGATTGTTTTTAACCCAATGTTTAATGTCATTCAGATCGAAGGATTGTAGGTAAGTCTCTGCAGCGCTAAAACCAGCGGCTTTTAATTCATTCACTAATTTGTCTGCATACATGGTTTGTGTAAAACCATTAAATGGCATTTCAACAACGGCAGACTTTAATTCCGGCGTGGCTTTAACACCATGCGCTTTAAATAAAGCCGCGCTTTCTGCATGTGTCATTAATGTACCATTGGTTGCGTATAAATCTGTACGCCATTTAGGTGTGCCTTGCATATATTCTTCGACACTTGTTGCCATTGTATTCGCGCCGTCCATTTTACCTTTTAACGTTTTGAATTCTGCTAAGGTAAAATCGCTTGTTCGACATTCCGCTTTTGCCTTCTCTCCGGTGAGAGGATTAGCAGGTGTAAAAGGGACGGTACATTTTTTCGCTAACTCAGGGTGAGCAAGTACATCGGTTGTGGTATGAAGGTCGCTTTGTGAATGGCGACACACTAATTGCTTATCTTTAGTGAAAGTTACATCACACTCTACAATACCAGCACCACTTCGAATCGCAGCAAGATATGATTCTTTAGTATGTTCTGGAAATTGCATAGCGGCACCACGGTGGCCAATTGAAAAGTCCGTTCTTACGAATGGGCCTTCACTACATTGCGCTAATTTTTCTTTTAAAGGACTTTGTTGCATTTGATCAACTAAGAAAGCAGGACGAACACCCACAGATGCCGATGCAGCCTCGTTTGCCGAACAGCCTGACAGCATAGAAAAACCAAGTGTCGTAGTGATAACCGTTAAGATGATTTTTTTCATTTTATTAATCCCTTACTAAAATGTTATTAATGTGAAATATTAAAATACGCTAAGAGTATTTCATTGTTATTAATGACCGCTTTAATCCTAAAACTAATTCATAAATAAACTCATAAAAAGAATCTTTAGTTTATGATTCGTCCTTCCCTACTTCTGCACTTAAAAAATTCACAAGATGCTGATTAGAATGTTCACGAGTAAGATGTTTAATTGGCTCGACAGTCAAGGCGTTACCTTGGTCAATAAATATAAAATCAGACGCAACAGCCAATGCATCAGACACATCATGCGTCACCATTAAGACAGTGACATTTTCTCGTTTAGCTAATGATTTAACGCGCTCTAACATATTTACTCTTAATACAGGATCAAGCGCAGAAAACGGCTCATCTAAGAGCAAAATGGGTTTATTTTGTACAAAGCAACGCGCTAAAGCGACACGTTGTTGCTGGCCTCCAGAGAGTTTATCTGGCAAACGAGGTAATAACGCTTCAACTTCAACCTGCTCACTCACGGTTTGTAGGCGCTGTTTTTGTTGCTCGTTCAATTTCATGCCGGGATGTACCCCTAATGCAATATTTTGATAAGCCGTTAAATGTGAAAAAAGGTTATTATCTTGAAACAAAATCGATAAAGGTCGTTGTGCTGGCGACTGCTTCAAAATGGATAAACCATTAATAGCGATATCCCCTTGAGAAGGTTCAATAAATCCAGCTAACAAGTTTAATAATGTACTTTTACCTGCGCCACTAGGCCCCAAAATAGCAAGCACACTGCCCGCTTCAATGGTTAAATCAAAGTGAAAGCTTTGCTCTTTGTAATGGTAATTTACGTCTGAGAATTTAATCATTAATCACTCTTTTCTTTAATTCGAGTTGGAATAATTTTTCAATCACAATGAAAGTCCCTACACTCAACACCAATAAAACCAATGCAACAACGGCTGCAGATTGCATTTGATAGCTGCCCAACAATTGGAATAGATATAAAGGTAACGTGCTAAAGGACTGGCTACCAAATAACGCTATCGCACTTAAATCACCAATGGAAAGCACAAAGCTTAAGCACAGTGAATATAATATAGGTGATTTTAACGCCTTCCATTCAATCCAATAAAAACGATTCCACGAGGAAATACCTAAACTTGCACATAATAATTCATACTTCTGCGCATTATGTAACATGGGTTGCGCTAAGCTTTTTAATACAAAAGGCAATGACATTAAGGCGTTCACTGCGATCACAATATATAAGGCGAGAGATTGAATATGCCCCATTTCACGCAGTAATAAAAATAATCCGGTACTAACAACTAATCCCGGCGTCACCAATATGATAGTGGCTAACATTTCAATTTTATCCGCTCGACCATTTAACCCAACCAACCGCCATTGTCGGCTCGCAAGTAGGATCAAGAAAGCAAAGCTAACGGCAATAAACGCGGCAGAAGATCCAATGATTAGCGAGTTTTTTAAAGCAGCCCAAAACTTAATATCGGTTAATACAGTAAAGAATTGAGCATTTAAACCCGACAAAACCACCATCAATAAAGGAGGCACAACAAATAAGATAATCAAACTAATCCAACTCACATCCCAACATGTCGACAAGAATGAACGATGAGCAAAGGTATTTTCAGTGCCTTTGTAGTTTGTATTTAATAAATTAGTGCTGGATATTTTTTGAATAAATACAGCTAATAAAGCACACAGGATAATTTGCCACAACGCTAACAAAGCTCCAGTCTGTAAATCAAAGTTAAATTTAATCGCCTGATAAATGGCTAGCTCTATCGTGGTGGATTTAGGTCCACCGCCTAACGCCATTACCGTGGCAAAGCTTGTAAAACAAAGCATAAAAATAAGCCCTGCGATATGCGGCAACTGACCTAAAATATGTGGCCATTCAAGAAAGCGAAATTTATTCCAATGTTTTAAACCTAAATGAGCCGCAATCTGATGTTGTTTCTCAGGAATAGAATTTAAGGCTTGTAAAAATAAACGACAAGCAAAGGGAAGGTTAAAAAATACATGTGCTAACAAAATACCGTTTAAACCAAAAATAGAAAACGGTAAAGGCAGATCAAAATAAGCAAACGTTTCCGCCAGCAGCCCACTATTTCCATAAATGGCGAGTAGCCCAAAAACAGCGACTAAGACAGGTAACACCAAGGTGGTGGCAAAAAGTTTTAAAAGCAGTGTTTTACCAAAGAAGTGACATCGGAAAAGAGCATGACTAACAGGTATCGCCAATAAAACACTTAATAACGTAGAAAGCAGTGCTTGGTAAAAACTAAAACGAGTAATGTGACGATAGTAGGGATCTGACCAAATCGCAGTAAAACTTAATTCAGAAGAATAGGTTAATAAGGTAGCGACTGCCATCAACACAAAACTAAAAATGCTGATGGACAGTATTAGACCGGGAATTTGAACCGATTTAATTTGTTTATTCATAAGGTTAATTGGCTTACTTTATCAAAACTGTTTGATAACCAGCCGCTTAACCTTAAATGTTTAACATTTAATATCATGTAAATGATTAATCAATTAGCGCAGTTAACCACTCATTTAACCAAGTTCTGCTTTTTTCAGCCACTTCTTCACTTGAGAATGAAAGTGACTTAACAGGTAAACTTAATTGCTTAAACTCTGCAGGCAGCGCGACGTCCGTAACAGGATACATCCAGTTGCCAGTTGCGATTTTAGATTGAAACTCATCACTCAACATAAAGTTCATAAACTCGGTAGCAAGTTTTTTATGTTTAGTATTTTTAACAATCGCAGCCACTTCTGTTTGTGTGTAATGACCTTCGCTAAAGTTAGCCGCCACATACTGCGTTTTGCCTTCAGCGATAATGTGATAAGCAGGAGAAGTTGAGTAAGAAAGTACCATGTCCGACTCACCTTTCAAGAACATGCTATAAGCTTCAGACCAACCTTTTGTTACAGTCACGGTTTTGTCAGCTAATTGTTTCCAAGCTTCACTTGCTTTATCACCGTAAACAGATTTCATCCACAACATTAAGCCTAAGCCCGGAGTTGAAGTGCGAGGATCTTGATAAATAACGCTCAGGTCTTTACGCGCTACGAGTTCTTTTAAGCTTTTTGGTGGGTTCTTTAATTTTTCACTGTTATATACAAATGCAAAGTAACCATAATCAAAAGGAACAAAAGTTTGGTCATTCCAACCGTTAGGCAAATTAATCGCACTTAAGTCGATATTGTGTTCAGCTAACAATCCCGTTTTCTTAGCAGTAGTAATAAGATTGTTATCTAGACCTAATAAAATATCAGCTTGGCTATTTTTTCCTTCAAGACGTAAACGATTAAGTACAGATACGCCATCATCCAATGCCACAAACTCAAGATCACAATTACAAGACGCTTCAAATGCCGTTTCAATTTTAGGTCCTGGGCCCCAATCTGAAGCAAACGAACTATAGGTGTATATAGTTAATTTTTCTTTTGCGGGAGTGATGGCTAAAACTGGTGCCGACATTGATGCTGAAAGTAAGGCGCTGAAGGTGATTAATGTTGTTAATTTCATTGTCTCTATATTATCCGTTTTATAGTTGTTTGCTTTGATTGAATGACATTGTGATAGATTCTTTTTGTATAGGCAAACGAAAGCGTGTAATTCAGCCACAAACAGCAAGATTAATTCATAAACGTCTCAGCTTTCAGCATGCTAATAAAAACGAACTTGATATAAAGTGAGCAATCGCTTTGAGTGATTTAATGCTTATATTCCAATTGGTTAAAAAACAACCTCTAATTTATTTCTCTATAAAACATACTAAAAAGATACGAATACCTGATTAATATAATAAACTATTATATTAAAGGGTAACATATTGAATTTAAAAGAATAAGTATTAACAAAACCTTTAAAAACCTAATTTAAGTGATAAAAATTAATGAATAATCGTACAAAATCATAAAAAAATAGATAGAATGCAGCCTATCTAAGTATTAAATTATGGTTTGGGTAATAGAATCTCGCGATGAAAGATAAAATAACAGTCTCAATTTCTTCCATTCATGGTACAAAACATTTTAGTTTTGGAAAGAAAACCCGTCATACATTCAGAGTTGTTAGTTACGCTATTTTTGTTGGCGTTCTAGTCACTGGCGGAATAATTTATTACCTTGTAAACGAAGCAGAATTTTCAAAACTTAAAGTGCAAGAATTAGAAAATAGATCATCGACTTTAAGTAAAGAAATCACTTCTCTAGTTGCCTTAAAAGGAAACTTAGAGCGTGATTTAGCAGAACGTGAAGAACGCATGTTGTTAGTATCTGACCGCCTAGATGATTTAGAAAAAGTACTAGGAATGGATACGCAGGAAGATGAAGCACTTGAATCTCGTTTAGATACAGCTGCAATCAATTCATCAATGCGAGTTGCAATGTTAACGCAAATTCCAAATGGCGCACCTGTAAAAAATGCGAGAATATCTTCAGGTTACGGAAAACGAGTTCACCCAATTACGGGTAAAGTAAAAACTCACCGTGGACAAGATTTTGCCGTCAATAGAGGCACACCGATTTACGCTCCAGCTGATGGAGCAATTGAAGTAACAAGAGCAAGTAATAAAGGTTCAGGTAACTTTATTCGTATACTTCATACTTACGGATTTTCAAGCTCATACTCGCACTTAAGTAAGTTTGCTGTGAAAAGAGGTGATTTTGTTAAAAAAGGCGATTTAATCGGCTATTCAGGAAACACTGGATTATCTTCTGGGCCACATCTTCATTATGAAGTAAGGTTTGTAGGACGATCATTAGATCCAAAACCATTCATGGATTGGAGCGTAGATAATTTTGATTCAATTTTCAAGAACATAAGAGGTATTGCATGGGAATCTTTGGTGGAAAAAATAGAGTTAAGGGTAAGTCGCCAGCTACAACTCTCATCGCAGAAGGCTGCACCATTATCGGAGAAATCCAAGTAGAGAACCTATTACAGATTGATGGGCATGTTGAAGGTCAGATCGAAGCTGAAACTCAAGTTAAAATAAGCCAAACAGGTTATGTATTAGGTGATATTACAACGGAACGTTTAATCATTAATGGTTATTTTGAAGGCACATGTCGCGCAGATCATATTGAAATATTAAGCTGTGGTAGCGTCAATGGTGAAGTTTATAGTGATAACTTAAGTATTGAGCCTGGTGGTAAATTTATGGGGTTAACAAACCCTTCTGAAAATAAACCAGCAAAAATGCTAGCTCACCAAGAAGAGCAAGAAGAAGCAAAGTTACTGGGTAACAATGACTCTACTATGTAGTTAAGCTGAAACTAACTAGCTAGTTCGTTAAACAATGAGCTAGCTATTTCATTTAAATAAAACCTATCTCCACTCCTTATACCCATTCAACAATATTCTCTTTTTTATTACAACTGAGTTCAACGTAACACTGTTCACGTATCGCATCATGTGCTTTTTTAAGCGCAAGATTTACAACTCAAAGCAAATGTAAATCGCATTAATTTGAGTACTTTTATCAATTTATTTGAAAAAAATCACACCCAACAAATGGCATTAATTATCAATAAGTTACATTACCTTTTACTCAAGCATTTTCGAGCAGATTAAAAAACAAACAAAAAATACAGATAAAATTGTGATATACTTCGCAACCTGTATTCGAGCAAGACTTGTTTTAATACATATTATCTTTTAATTAAACTTAACTAAGGCAGGAAATATAACCATGCTTATTTTGATAAGTTACTCTGATTCAAAAAGTCTCCCTCCCCCTCAAAACAGCAGTTTTGCAAACTAAAAATATTAACCAATAGTCAGTTAGCTATTACAACAAATCGCTTTTTACTCTGCGATTGAAGTTGTTACGTGTAAAAAAGAGTAATGCAGTAAAATAAAAGAGAAATTATGAAAAACCATAAATGGAATCGAATTGTATTAAAAGTCGGTAGCGCGCTCATAGCACCAGAAAGAAAAGGATGTAGTTCACGCTATCTTTTACATATCGCCAAATTTATATTGCAGTGCAGAGATATGGGAACAGAAGTGATCCTCGTATCATCAGGCTCAGTGGCAGCTGGAGCACATTTTTTCGGTGAAATAGAAAATCCCTCACTAGCCATCAAAAAAGCAATGGCAGCCGCAGGACAAAACGAAATGATGGCTGCTTGGGATCGTTTCTTTGACTTCCCTTCTGCGCAGATTTTATTAACACACGGTGATTTTCAAGATAGAGAAAGATATGACAGTGTGCGTGAAACCATCTTCGCATTACTTGACCATGGTATTTTGCCCGTTGTTAACGAAAACGATGTTGTTACGACTGATGCTTTGAAAGTTGGAGATAACGATAACTTATCTGCAATGGTTGCCGCAGCAGCAGACGCTGACGCACTCATTATCTGCTCTGACATCGATGGTTTATACGATAAAAATCCTCATACCAATGAAGATGCTGTGATGATCAAAAATGTAAATACAATCGATCAAAGTATTTACGATATGGCTGGCGGCGCTCATAGCAGTGTTGGTACTGGCGGTATGCAAACCAAGATAGAAGCGGCAGAAAAAGCAACATCACACGGCTTAACAACTTATATTATCAATGGCTTTAAAGAAAGTTCATTTGAGCAACTAATACAAGGTCAAAATCCGGGTACTGTTTTTGCTCCTTATGCAAAACCAATGGAAGAAGACTTACATTGGATGACACATACAGCGCGAGCACAAGGTGAAGTAGTCATCGGCGATGGGTTCGAATACCCACTCGATGAAAATAGTGACCAACTAACCAGTAACGAAATAGTGGAAGTGGTAGGTGAATTCTCTGCAGGCGATACTATTTTAATACGTAGCGATGATGGTAAACATCTCGCAAAAGCTGAAGCAAACTACGGTAGTTGTTTACTGAACTTCATATCAGACCATGATAATAATGATCAAGAGCATGAGTTCCAACACCAAACGGGTCCATTAGTCTCTGATAAAAATATTGCGGTTTTAGAGCAAGACGCACCTAAGTAAAAGAGTGGAAATTTAACTATCCACAAGCCCTAAAAGAAATATGTTTTTAGGGCTTTTTTATAACTTAAATTCACTATCACTAATCATTATTTTATTTTGGAGTTCAGTGACAATATTAATATTTGCAACACCAACACCCACCTGAGAAACTGCTAAAGCAGAAATCGCGGTTGCAAATGATAATGTCAGCTCTGCTTGCCAACCTTGCATGGCAGCCCAACAGAAACCAGCGACTAAACTATCTCCTGCACCCACCGTACTGACTATCTTCATTTCAGGAGGTTGCCCATAACGCCATTTAGACAAGTTTTTTCCATCTTTACTTAGCCACATCACTCCTTTCGCGCCTAATGAGACGACGATCTGCTCAATGCCTTTATTTGCAAGACGTTCAGCGGCTTGTTGATAATCGTCTAATGATAAAAGCTTGCCGCCAACCAATTCTGATAATTCATGTTCGTTAGGTTTTATAAACCAAGGTAATGCTTCTACTCCTGCAGCTAAAGCAGCTCCACTACTATCGAATATGACTTTTTTACCACGCTGTTTTAATGCTTGTATCCAATTTGCGCATAATTCAGGAGAAATCCCTTGCGCTAAACTACCAGCGAAAACAAAAAAATCATGGGTTTCAGCAAGTTCAAAGAGTGTTTTTTCAAATTCAATAATCGCTTGTGGGGAAACATAAATCCCCGGAAAATTAATATCGCTGACTTGGCCATTTTCTTCCACCAATTTAACATTAATACGCGTACTTCCTGTTACGCGAACAAATTTATCCGTTGCCTTTATTTCATTAAATAAGTTACAAAAAAGGGAGTCGTTATCGCAACCGAGGAAGCCAGTAACGGTGACTTCAGCTCCTAAGTCAGATAATACTTTAGCAACATTAACGCCTTTACCAGCGGCATGCAGCGTTCCTTGGTCAACCAAATTTAATGAACCAAGCTTCAATGACGCCAAATTGCCCGTTAAATCTAAAGCGGGGTTAAGTGTCACTGCGACCACTTTATTAACCTTTGTATGTGTTTTTTTATGCATTAATGAATCCATTTAAATGAATAATAAGCGTAATTTTCTCATGTTATGAGTCTATTAAAACAAGGCGAAATCATAAAAATATTCTTTATAAAAAATTTTACAATTTCCCCATTGAAAAGTGATTTTATAGACCATAGATGTATTAACGTGACGCAATGATATCTTACAAATCACGTCACTTATTGTTTTTATTTTACTTTTACCAATGACATTTAATGGGTGATTGGTATGACTCTAAGGAGACTTATTATGAACACAATTGACCTTACACCTCTCTACCGTAACAGCGTAGGTTTTGATCGTTTAGCATCATTAATTGATAATGCGTTAACCACGGAAACAAAAGCAAGTACTTATCCACCTTACAATATCGAAGTGCTCGATGAAAATAGCTATACCATTTCATTAGCGGTAGCAGGCTTTGCACAGGATGAACTTGATATTCAGGTTGAAAAAGGTGTACTGAGCGTATCCGGTAATAAAAACCAAGCTCAAGAGGAACGCAAATACCTACATCAAGGCATTCCTAATCGCACCTTTGAACGTAAATTTAACTTAGCTGATTATGTTGAAGTCACTGGCGCAGAGCTTTCTAACGGGCTATTAAACATTAGCCTTGTGAAAGAAATACCTGACACAATGAAACCTAAGAAGATTTCAATTAGTCAGAATGATAATGCTTTAGAACACCATAAAGAAGAGAAAGTGATTAACGAAAAGAACAAAGATAAAGCCGCCTAAATGGTGATGCTTGTTGATCACAACATGAGTTGAGGGTTTATGCCCCAAAGCGTTGAAAGAGGCAGCGAAAACTACCTCTTTAATGCTTATTTAACCTCAGTTCTGGATAATGGAATCGTAAATTCTTTTAATATCAAAACGTTAAAAACTTATACAGTACAGTGCTGTTAGTTTTGTGTAGTTCAAGGCAAATTATCGAAGCAATAGCTGGCTATTGGGAGATGATTTAACGCTGAAATACGTGAAAATAACGGTGCTGTATCGATTTGCTTATCCAGAATTGAGGTTATTTATTACAACCATCAACTTCGGCCATTGCTGCAACCAATTTTTAGATTTCACTCTGTCTTCAAACACGCTTAATTCACGTAGCGGATTATGTGTAACTTCAAAATTAAATAAAGAATCAAAACCAAAGGTAGAAATGCATTCATAACTTCCTGCTTCTATCTGACGGATCGCCACAGCGGTTTCTTTTTCAGGCCAAAATCCCATAGCATCAAGGCTATTTAAATACGCTCTATCACCATTACGTTGATTCATTTTAGCTTGATTACGTACCTGCCAGTTGACCGATGGCATTTGCTGTTTTAGCTCAGCTTCATATTTTAAGTAAGCTTGTTCATCCACTTCATTGTCATCAAAATAAATAACGTCCATATCATTAAGCGGAGTTGGACTCGTTTTTTGATGCAGATGATCCCACACCAAATTACGCACAAATCCAGCGGCTAAATAACAATCAGGTAAGTTAAGCTGAAAGACACAATCCAACGCATCCAGTCTTAACTTATCTTGTTTGATTAACGCGATGATTCGACTATTCATACAGACTTATTTAAAAACACTTAAGCTTGAAAGTACACGTTCAACCACTTTTGTTGCTTGAGTCTGCCTACTCTCCCAATTATCACTATCAATAACTTGATAATTTAACTGTAATGTTTCAAGTAGCATTTTCAATTCGCAGAAAAACCAATTTCTTATATTAAGATCGCCGGAATAACGAGTGCCATCATCAACCCAATTGACTTCAGAGCTAAGCAAAAGGTATTCATCAGCGGGTTGCCAATGATCTAATAACTCATGTAATGCACTTGGAATTTCACCTAACAAATACTTCGCCCACACCATGGTTTGTAATAAATCTGTATCTTCAAAACATAGGTAATTAGAAAGACTAACAGTTTCTTCCCTAATCGCTATATGACCGAGGGCAATTTCAATAAAATTTTCAGCTTCCCAATCTTTGCCTTGTTTAAATTCAGCATCATAGGTACGACCATATTCATGAATTGCTTGTGAATCAAACCGTGAAGAGAGCATTTTACACAACGTCGATTTTCCAACACTTTCAGCGCCTAACAAACACACTCTTTTTCTATAACTCGCTTGGACATTACTGGGAAGGAATTGCCAATACTTGGTCAAATCATCACGCACTTTTGTACCAGAAATGGGAAAGGTAACTCTTTCTATATCGACAATAAAAGGTTTTGCATTTAGCTCATCAGCTAATTGATGCACATATGATTCCGAACCAAAGACGTAATCAATCTGCCCTTTTACTAAGTCATTAATGGTTTTTCGCCAAATGTTCCAAAAGTCAGGGTGATCCTTTGGCTCTTGAGGAATATCGCGATGTAGATGTATAACCTTAACCTTGTCAGGCAAAGCACCTTTAACCCACTGATAACGAAGCGGCCCATTAATTGGCTCAATATCTCTGCTGCAAACCAAAACAATTAATTCATCAACTCGATTCATAGCAACCTTACAAAGAAATTCATGCCCTTTATGAAAAGGCATGAATTTACCAAGTAAAAAGCCACGTACGACATTAGTCACTTGATGCAACCTTAGCTAGATCATTTTGTTGTTTGAGGTGCTTTCTTTGCCAACTAATTAGCCCGATAGAAGCTAGAATAAGGAAAACAAAATACAAGGCAGCTGTTGGCATTAAGCCCTTAACGGCGAATAAAGCAATCGCGAGTAAATCAACAGCAATCCAAAGATACCAGTTTTGTAAATACCTTCTAGAAAGGAAGAACTGTGCAAGTATACTTAGCACTGCAATCGCACTATCCCAATATGGATAAGAAGCATCAGTCCACACATGCATCGCATAACTCCATGTAAGCCAAGCGATAACACCAAAGAATAAATATTGACTAAATACTTTAGAAGAAAGACTAACTACTTGAATTTTACCATCATCAGATTTCCCCTGTAGCCAACATGCCACGCCATAGATCTGCATAAAGAAGAAATAAACTTGTAAAATAGAATCGCTATAAAGTTGGTAATCATAAAAAATCTTCGCATATAAAATAACCATGATAAAGCCAAATAAGTAATTCCATATAGAGCGTCGAATAATTAAAACTACATTGATAAAACCACAAAAAACCGCAATAAGTTCAATCGCACTTGAGCCGAGCATTTGAATCAAAAAATCCAAAATGGTATCTCCCATAAAAAAGTAACTATCTATTAAAATAAGGCAGCATTATGCCAGATTTATACCCTACAGATATCTATAAACTTAAATAAGTACCTATGAATTAAAGAGTTGAAGAAATAAATATGGTGTGATTGAAGCCGACAAACTTAATTAGAATAAACCTAACTTAACTGTTCAGCTCTTTTAGAACGCAATGTTTGTATGCGCTGTTGACTGGGAGAAAGGTAACTTAATCTACCTCTCATCGCCCCATCAGGTCTAGATAAGTCCCAAATTCCAGCACATAAATTGCAAACAAACTGAGCCTCTAAGCCAGACTTTGATTCGCTGATTTTATGCTCCTGTACGAAATCATTAATCACCTTCATCGTAGAAGTAAAATCTAACTGAGTTGAGAAACCTTGTGTTTCAAATTTTTTAAGTGATAAACAAATGTCACACGTCATATTAATCCCTATGCGATTAACTTATTCTAAACACGTTAAACCATCCACTTCTCTGGTTCCATAAAGGTTAGCATATCGAAACCTTTATTTTGCAAATGCGCTTTGACAGATTTGTGGATCACAATTGCGCTTGGATTGTCTTCTAAACGGAACATAAGCATTCCTTTGGCTTTAAGCTCATCAAAGCTTAAATTACCGCGAATTTTAGCCATTTCTAGATCGCCCGTCGCAACTAAACCTAATAAATTCACAGCAATATAATCTTCGGTTTTAAATCCGGTCTCAGCATTGCTGATCACACAAGCGTAAGCATCCATGTTGTCAACACCAGCAGCTTCTAATTCGTTATATAAGCGCTTAGAAATAACTAGCGCATCGGCATAATACATTTCCTTTAAATCGTCCTTATAGCCTGAACGAATACCAATTTGTAGCGGCGTAGGTGGTTCTGTTTTAAATTGCTCACCAGCACGCCAAGAAGCTTGCTCCGATAAATAAACCGCTTTAATCATGGCAAAAGAACGTTCACCAGGAGGCATAAAACATTCAAGCATAAAATAATCAGACATTTATTTTCCACCTTAAAAAATTATTTTCATATTATTATAAAGTACTTACGTGTTAATAATTTAAGGCTATCAAAAAATACAAAGACTGGAAAATTATTTTTAAGGGCATTATTCGCAAATGAATTCACAATGATAAAAGGTAAGCGCTTGTTTTTTTATTAAGCAATTTAATGGAAGTTAACAAAGCCTTATATAGCTCCGCCTACTAAGCTGCGTAACCCATAAATTAAAACTTTATATAATGTTGTACTGTATCGATTTGCTTATCCAAAATTGAGGTTATTTACATTACGGGCAATCATTAAGACTTCATCGTCTGAATACAAATTTGAAATTTCAGCTTCAATTTCTGCTCCTAATGTCTCTCGATATAAATTTTGAGCAAAGTTATCAGAGCGAGTTGTCACTAATATATGTTTTAAAGTGGAGCCGTTTTTAGCAAGAAATCGTTTTATTATAACTAATGAACCAGTAATGATATTGCGCCCAGCTCCTTGACCTTGCCATGAAGGTTTAACCGCTAGTTGTTCTAACTCCAATACGACTTGAGGGCGAAAGCCGCTTTTTTGAATCCAAGTAATATACCCAACAATTTCATCATCAATTATCGCGACAAAATTTAATATACGAGGAGAGGCATTATAGTTACACTTTATCCATTCAAATGAGTGTTGTTGTCTAGGAAAGACTGATTGATGAATTTTAGCCACACTTTCAATATCAGTGATATTCATTAGTCGTAGAAACATTCACACCTCACTATTGATTTCATTTACCTTCATCATGATTGAAGGTTTACCAAGCACTTGTTTGAATTTATTAACATTAGTTAAGGACTTAAAAAAATTCAATAAAGTAAAAAGTTGACGAGGTTATTCAGGAATAAAATGAGCTTCAGGCCAGATTTCGTTAATTTCATCAGCTTGTTGGTGAGCTTTAAAACGCTCCCAAACGATGCCATTTACATCAATATCTTTGCTAAAGTTTTTCGCAGAGATATCTTCCCAACCTAAATGACGTAACTCCCCTGTTGCACAACTTGAGTCTTGACGCACTGATACATTAAGTGATTCAGTTCGCCATAATGCATATTCATGCTCAATATAAGAACAAGGTTTCTCGCCTAAACGCGCCGTGTAATCAACAACGGTTTCTTCTATTTTGTTCGTAGAGATTGCAATGTGGAATTTGTTCATGTCGTTTCCTTAACATTAAACAGCTTGGTTTAAATGCTTAGCCTTTCCGTTTTTTTATTCCTGTTTACGTTAATAATGAAGTGCACATAATGGTGGTTAAACGCTGGAGTCGGATAGGTAAAAGCTTTAATACTAGTTATCACACACTCAACAAATGGAGTTGATTTTTCTTCAGTAACAACCTTTGAAACATTACCTTCAAGTAAAATTTCAGCCACAACCTTAAATTTAAAAGTAGTGTCCTTATGTTCTTCAGCACATTTGTTAAGTGAAGCTTGCCAACTTAACTTAAAGTCACCAGTAGAGATGCTTGATAAGTATTTTTTACCTACTTTCGTTGCAGCTTGGATCTGACTCTTCTCATACAACTCTTCATAAGAAGATTTACTTAAATCATTTAAAGTATCAACTGATCCCAGCATAGATTTTGCTTTATAAGCAGCTTCAGTATCAACATATTCATCAAGAATGTAATTGAGTGTCCCTGATGCTTTAACGTCATTGTCTAACTTCAAATAATTATCTGCTTTTAACAACAATAAATTAGCAGTATCCTCACGAGAATATTCATACTTAGTTAAAGCACGCGTCGCTAGCCTTAATGACTCCTTATGGTCATTGGCATCATATGCTTTATAAGCACGATTTGCAGCAGACGGCGCTAATGAACAACCTGTTTGAAACAAACAGACAAGCACCAATAATAGTAGAGTAGATTTATTCATAGTTTCCTTTGGTACATATTAATGAATATTAAGATCGACTTATTTACTGCCATCAAGTAACAACAGAAATGAGTTTATAAAGAGGGTTTTAATACTATGCGATATAACCATGAAGTCTAGAAAGCGAAATTAAAAATCAAGCCTTTGTCATGCAAATAAGTAGGATGATAAGTGGCAATTAAATTTAATAGGTAAGATGTTATTGGTTTATTCGCTCAATTGTGGCGTTGTTTCAGCCACGTTGAGCAAGATTTTATTATTAACACTTTAAGCTTAAAAATTCACTAAATGAGCGAGCACTTTGCCATCAAACTATTAATTAAGATCTAGCGCGTAGTGTTTTAATAAAGCGATTGGGACTATTTCCAAGGCTTTAATATGTGTTCTTTTAAGGTGAACTCTCGGTGCCATATTTGCTTGTTCCGCTTCTAACCATCGCATTGCACATAAACACCAGCTATGGCCTTCTTTTAACCCTTCAAAACCATATTCAGGAACAGGTGTCGATAAGTCGTTACCTTTCGATTTAGAATATTCTAAGAATGCTTGTGTCACTTTAATACAAACAGTATGCGAGCCCACATCTTGTTTATTAGTATTGCATTTACCATCGCGGTAAAACCCAGTCACAGGATCTTCACAACACATTTCTAATGCTTCGCCAAATACATTGATCGATTCATCCATTTCCATATAACAATACCTTTTATTTTTATCAGAGAGTTAGCTGCGTTAAGCAGATTCAGAGGTAGGTTATCATGTGGGAAACACAAAAACAGTCAACTCTTTTATTGGTTTGCTAGTTATTCGGTTTTCCTTGCTATCCAAATAGAAATGCCAGTAGGCTCGTCTGCGCTCGTCGGATCATTTTGATAATTATTAGCAGCGTTTTCGCCCTGTCGGCGACATACTTTTTCTTACCAGAAGAATAAAGTAAGCAAAAAGACTGGCTCCCAATTCGTTTTTTTATCTGAATGAATCACAGCCTTCTAAACGCACCGCTCATACTCGACATCCATGTCTCGAAATGAGCTAGCAACGGCTTCCTGCCTTAGCTTGCTAAAGTCTGTAATTGATTCAGAAAAACTCAACGGGAGGGATTGATGTAGCCCCTTTGAGTAAGGTTTTATTATTAACTGTTTGATATTAGTTAATTAATAGATTAACTGTTTACTATTATTTACTTAACCAAGTGGCTGCCCAGCATTTTATAACTTTCACTATATCCCTATGAACAAACTCGTTTCTTATCTAACCAGAACGCAATGATTGCAAAAACGAGGTAAAGAGCAAGCGCGGTTATTGCACTGCTTTGTGTGGTTTCTTCTAATGACAATGGTCCAAAAATATTAATGAAGTTAACGATTAATAACAGCACAACAAAAAATGGCATGCCGTATCTCGCAATAGCCGTTTCATTGATGCCGGAATGATAAGTAGACTTCATATACAGATATAATCCGCCAACCAATAAGATTGCTTCCAAAATATAAGTTAGCAACGCATTGTTCCATAAACCAAAACCATAGAAATGTGTGTTATCTATAAATAATGGCAAATCCGGCGTATGTACGATTAAATCCAAACACCAATGAGAAATAACCGCGATAGCTAATGCAAAAGCAACCGAGATCTTCCCACTCAGCCCCTTTTCTTTTTTGACTAATAACCTTAATAGAAAATAAACAAGTGCAGACCATATAAGAACCGCAACTAAACTGTGACTATAAGGCATAAATTCCAACTGAAAATGCGTAGATTCAGTATAGTTTTCAATAAGATTAAAACGCTCTATGCCAAATAATGTGAATGAGAAAAACAAAAGATCCACAAACTGAACGCCAATAAATAACAAACCTAAAGAGGCTTTTTTCTGAGTCGCTTTAAGTGCAAAACTAACAGCATAATGACCAACAAACATAATAATAATTCCTTCAATGATTAATACCAATCACGATAAGTTTGAATAAACCAATGAAATCTATTACGTAAACAGAACTCATTAGATGATGCGCTCAGTATACTGATCATAATTTTATAGCGAATAACCAAAAGGCACCTGTCGCCATTCAAATATGAATAGCGTATTCTGATTTAATATTGAAATGAATGATCACAAGGAAAGGAAATAATGAATCATCTATCTTGGGAACTTATCCAAATTTTTTCTTCCGTTGCAAAGTTAGGTAGTTTATCCAAAGCTGCAAAAGCCCTTAATATTTCTCAACCAACATTAAGTCGTCAAATAGCATTATTAGAAAAAAAATTGCAAATTACGCTTTTTGAACGCAGTACTCAAGGCTTAAAACTCACGGATTTAGGGGCTAAATTAATAGAAAGCAGCGAGATGATGCAACAAGCATCAGAGCAGTTCGTGCGCACTGCTTCAGGCTCGATAATGTCATTAGCGGGCAATGTAAGAGTTAGCGCAAATGAAGTCATTGGGCTTTATTATTTACCAGAAGCCATTGCCGAATTTAATCAGAGCTATCCCGAAATTCAAGTTGAGATAGATATTTCAAATCAATCAACAAGTTTGCACAAGCGAGATGCCGATATTGCTTTAAGAATGTTTAGACCCACTCAACCAGAGTTGTTTGCTAAACGCCTACCCAATATCGAACTTAATTTTGTGGCAAGTAATGATTATTTAAGCAAACACGGCTCCCCAAAAAATTTACAAGAAATCGAACAACATACTTTAATAGGTTATGACAAAGATCCTCAATTTATAAAATTAATAAAACAACTAGGCTTACCCGTTGTTGAAAAGGATTTTTATTTAAAAACAGACTTCTTACCATTGCAAATTGAGCTAGCAAGAAAAGGAGCAGGCATCACCATTACTCACAAGCATCTTATTCAACAATGGGATGAATTAAATGAACTAATGACAGAGATTAAATTGCCTCATTTAGAGTTCTGGTTGGTCTGTCACGCAGACGTTCAACATAACCGCAGGATAAGGGTGTTAATGAGTTTTTTAACGACTTATTTGGAGAAGTTATTAAGCTAAGGGAGTTTGAATTGGTCAGAATAAACCTTAAAATTAAGAGCTTAGTGATTGGTTCGTCTACGCTCATCATAGCAGTTTGATATTTCATAACTTGGTATTTCGCCCTATCGGCGACTTTACTTTCTCTTACCAGAAGAGGCTTTTTACCCACAACAGGCAAAGAGACTGACACCGAATCGCTTTCTGATCCAAATAATACCTATGTTTTAAAATAATCTTTTATAACGCACCGGCTCTTGCTGGCCATCCATGGCCAGAACGAGCCTACCCCAAACATCCTGTTTGGGTTTGCTAAAAACAATTCATGATTTGGGAAAGCTCAACGGTGACGATGTCGTAGCCGCATAGAGTAAGGTTTTATGATTAGCTCTTTGATATTATTTAATTAACCAAGTGGCTGCCGAGCATTGTAGATTTATAAGCCGATTACACTAATTTTTGATATTCTCCATTACCATTGTGATATAGCCGAATTTCTATGCATTGGATTTCAATTTTTAATATCGCCAATTGTCGTTCAATCCATAAATAACCTATCTTATATGATTGATTAAGGAGTGGTATATATAGACTTTCAGGATCGCGTTCTTCATCAATGAGTAATATCTCATACCAATCAAATTCTCTGAATTCAGGTAAACAATCAGTATAATGTTCAGAACTTATTCCCCAGCCACCATTCATCAAAGTAGCTATATCCACGAAAAAATCACAATATTTTTGATTTTTATTAATGCAATAGTCAGCATACCTTTTTACTAAATCATGGAATTCATGTTTATAGTTTTCTAAAGTACTTTCGATTATTTTTCTAGCTTCGGGTAATTGATACATGGTTTCCTAAAGGCTTATAACAGTGTAACTAAGCCGAATTACTCCGTATTTACAGTGGAAAAACAGAATAGTTTAATTTGATAAATTAGATGTTACTTTAGTGTAATAAAGCATTAAATCAAGCGTTCAAATAAAAACATAAAACCTTTATCATATAAAAGGCGGAAAAGTTCCGCATTTACTGCAGAAATATACAATTTAGTTTTCTGTAGATAATGAAATATCACTCAACACGGCTACGACATTGTCACCGTTGAGCTTTCCCAAACAATGGATAACTTTCAGCAACAGCAAACAGGACGTTTGCTGTAAGTTCATCCCGCACATGGACGTGCCGTATGAACTGGTGCGTTAAGAAAGTTCTACATTGTTTGGATTAGAAAGCGATTCGATGTCAGTCTTTTGGCTTACTTTTTCTTCTGACCAAGAAAAAGTAGAGTCGCCGACAAGGCGAAACACCAAGCAATGCTATATCAAACTGCAACGACGAGCGCAGACGAGCGATCAACCAATCACAAATATGCATTCCCACAAAGAACAATAAAAACGAATCAAAAACAATAATCACAAAACTTGATTACTTGGTTGGTATTTTTCAATCCAATCCATTTTTAATGTATTAGCACTTAACTCATCATTAGTAATAAACCAACGATAACTCACCACATCACGTGCAGCACTTTTACCTTTTAATTCTGATAACGCAACCTCAAAACGACTTTTGACGGCACACCCAACATATAACACATCACTCGCTTCATTCAACAGAACAAATACGCCTAAACCTAAAGGTGCTTGATCTAATTTATCTGGATAATCAAACGCATAAGTTGATTGACTGGATACACGCTCATCTTTTTTATCTTTATGACTAAATCTCATTATTATTTTCCTAAAAAGAAATCTTTAATTAATAGTTAAAATATTTTGGTATGAGATTAAACAAAGCAGGAAGAAAACGTTTGATCAACCTCAATAGACATAGATAAAAGTTAACATGGCAGTCATTAGGTAAATAACAATCAAGATGACTGAATGAGCGTTGACGAACCAGAAATTTTGATTACCAAAGGTGGCTTAAAAGCCACGTCTCTAAAGCACAACAACAAAGACATATACGACACGCAATACAGGAACGATAATTCCCACCGTTGAACTTTCCCAAACAATGGATAACTTTCAGCAACAGCAAACAGGACGTTTGCTGTAAGTTCATCCGGCACATGGACGTGCCGTATGAACTGGTGCGTTAGAAAGTTACTCGCCGACAGGGCGAAACTGCTGTAAATAAACATCAAATAGCCTCGACGAGCGCAGACGAGTCAACAACCCTCCCGTTGAATTTTTCTGAATCAATCACAGACTTTAGCAAGCTAAGGCATGGATGCCGTTGCTAGCTCAGTTCGAGACATGGATGTCGAGTCTGAGCGGTGCGTTAAGAAGGCTGTTATTTATTCAGATTAAAAAACGATTCGGGAACAGTCTTTTTGCTTACTTTTTCTGCTGTTCAGAAAAAGTAGAGTCGCCGACAGGGCGAAAACACTGTAAATAATAATCAAGATGACTGGACGAGCGCAGACGAGCTTAAAACTCAATAAAAGAATCGGCAAACAAGGTAAGATAAATCCTACATCCCAAAAAAAACAAAAGGAACACTTATGCCTTTCCTGCAAGAAGAACAAATTTCCTGCCCTTATTGCGGTGAATCCATCGTGATTCTATTAGATCCTTCCGATACCGATCAGGAATACATCGAAGATTGCCAAGTTTGCTGTCAGCCAATTAACTTTACGGTTTCAGGTGAACAAAAAGGGGAATTGAAAGTACATGTGAGTAGCGACAACAGCTATTAACCATTATTAAAAGAGCAATGATTAAATAACAGCTATTAGATAACTGTCATTAAATGACTATGATTAAAAATCGCTACACATGCATAAAAAGAAGCATTAAAACTTAAGGAACGTAAACGCCCTACTCTTTAAGCTACCTTTTCTTCTTCACGAAGCGTTAACACTTCATAGCCGGTTTCGGTGACTAAAATAGTGTGCTCCCATTGAGCTGATAACTTTTTATCGCGCGTTACCACTGTCCAACCATCTTTTTTCGTCTTTATTTTCTTTGTACCTTGGTTGATCATCGGCTCGATGGTGAATGTCATCCCCTCTTCTAGCGTTAAACCTGAATGCGCTTTTCCGTAATGAAGGACTTCAGGTGCTTCGTGCATTTCTCTGCCAATACCATGCCCGCAATATTCACGCACGATGCTATAACCTGCTGATTCTGCATGTTTTTGGATTGCATTACCGACATCACCCAATGTTGCTTTAGGCTTAACGACTTTAATGCCTTCCCACATGGCTTCATAAGTGGTTTTAACTAAACGTTTTGCTTCCGCACTTGTGTTAGAAAAGGTATACATTTTACTTGAATCACTAATAAAACCATTTTTCTCTAAGGTGATATCAAGATTTAAAATGTCTTTTGCTTTTAGTTGGTACTTATCACTAGGGACGCCATGACAAACAACATCATTAACTGATGAATTAAGCGAATACTGATAACCATATTGCCCTTTGCTGGCAGGTCGTGCATTTAATTCATTAACAATAAAATCTTCTACTTTAGTGTCGATTTCTAATGTTGTTAGCCCTTCACAAACAAAGCCATCAAGCATTTTAAAAACTTGAGCTAACAGTTTGCCTGCTTCTCTCATGAATTCGATTTCATCTGCCGTTTTAATTGTTACTTTACTCATGCAAAATCTCCGCAATCGTTAGGTTTTCTTTTAATAATTGTTGTTTGATAATTTCATGAAAAGTCAGTGTTGGATTTAACTCAGCTAACATGCCCATTTTTATCCAAAATTCTGCCTGTGAATTAATTGATCTCGACATAACGTTACTCGATTTTCTTATTTCATCATGTAACTCGTCAGTTATTTTAACGATCCCCATTATATGCTCCGTATATGTTTAATATACGGATCGTATACTCATGAATTTAGATGTCAATTGAGAATGATAATAAAAAGAATACGACCATTAATTTCAAGTTAGCAGTGCGATAAATGTCATTGAGATAAACAATAAAAGGAACAAAAAAACAAAGAAAAAAGCCGTTATCAAGTTTAATCAATAACGGCCTTTAGTTTGTTAACTTGAGCGGGGGAGCCAAGCTAACAAATTTGATAAACGAAATACTAACCTAAAACTGTGCGCCTATTAAAACTATGCGCCTAAATGTGCAATTAGTTTTTCAGCCACCAGCTCAGAACTTGCTGGGTTTTGACCAGAAATAACCAAACCATCTTGTACGGCAAAGGCATTGAAATCATCTACTTTTTGGTAATCTGCACCGCGTTTGATTAACTCGTCTTCCACTAAGAAAGGGACGATATCAGTTAATTGTACGGCTGCTTCTTCACTGTTAGTGAAACCAGCTACCGCTTTACCTTTAATAACATATTCGCCGTTGCTATCTTTAATGTCTAATAATACTGCGCTTGCATGACATACTGCACCAACGGGTTTGTTAGCCGCTAAGAAGTTCTCAATTAATTTAATTGAATCGGCATTGTATGCAAGATCCCATAATGGGCCGTGACCACCTGGGTAGAAAACTGCATCGTAATCGCTTTCATTTACAGATGATAAAACAACTGTGTTAGCAAGTTCTGCTTTTACTGCATCATCTTGGTCGTAACGTTTAGTTGCGTCCGTTTCGAAATCTGCTAATTGGCTTGTTGGATCAACAGGAGGTTGGCCGCCTAGTGGCGATGCTAATGTGATATCAAAACCTGCATCTTTAAATACGTAATACGGTGCAGCAAACTCTTCAACCCAAAAACCTGTTTTATGGTCTGTATCACCTAATTTATCGTGTGAAGTTAAAACGATTAATACTTTTTTGTTGCTCATAGTGTGACCCTTATTTTGCAATTATTATTGTTAGTGTTATCTGTATTTAGATAATGAACAACAGTATAGGCTTAATATAATTTTGAACAATGCAGACTTTACTGACATCATTGTTATAATAATTGATACAAACTATCCCGATATAAACAAAAAGAGTCACTAATGGAACTTTCCTTTGAACAATTAAAAAGCATGGTGGTATTTGCACAGGTAATTGAGCAAGGCAGTTTAAGTGCAGCGGCCAAGCATGTTGGATTGTCGCGTGCAGTGGTGAGTTATCACATTAAAAAACTAGAAACACAATTAGGCATAAAATTACTTAACCGCTCGACTCGTAGCATTGCCCTCACAGAAGCAGGCAGTCAATATTATGAACGCTGTAAAGTGATTGTTGAGCAAGCTTTGGCGGCAAACCAACAAATCGAAAACCTTAAAAATGACCCAACTGGGGTCATTAAAATAAGTTGCCCCGTGAGTGTTGGGTTAAATATTATTGTGCCTGCGTTAAATGAATTTCGTCAGTTTTATCCTAATATTCAATTAGATGTGAACTTGAGTGATGAAGTGGTCAATATTATTAAAGAAGGGTTTGATGTCGCGATACGTGGCGCTGTTTTACCTGACTCTGGTTTACAAGCCGTGAAACTCTCAACCTTGCATACTTGTTTATGTGCTTCGCCCCACTATTTATTAAAACACGGTCGCCCTACGACGCCTGCGCAATTAAGCTCGCATCAATGGGTGCTTTATAAGTTATCGGCTAGTACCTTGGATATTCAAAAAGGCAACCGCTCTTATAAGGTTAAATTATCAGGTAATGTCAGTACCAATAACGCAGCTGCTCGAACTGCTTTTGTAGAAGGTGGACACGGTTTAGGGCGCATTCCAACCTATGATGCGTTACCTAAAATAAAGTCAGGGACGCTTACTCAGATTTTAACAGACTATCAACTGAACGATATTGAACTCTATGCGGTATTTCCTCCGGGGAGTGCAGACTCTAAAAAGTTACGTTTATTGCTCGATTATCTAAAAGATTATTTTAAAAAACATAAAATAGAACTCAGCTAACACACATTAGGTTGTAAATGGTTTAGCTATCATTTAGATTGGGCTATTGTTTATACACTATAATTAATTCAGGCATGATTTAAAGCATGCTTTACTCAATAAGAGATATGATTATGCCATCAAAACGCCCCTTATATATCCCCTTCGCTGGCCCTGCATTATTAGAAACGTCACTACTTAACAAAGGCAGTGCATTTTCATTAGAAGAGCGAGACAGTTTTAATTTAACTGGATTATTACCGCATACCATTGAAACCATTGAAGAACAGTCTTTACGTGCTTATCAGCAACTTTGTTCTTTTAATAGTGATTTGGATAAACATATCTACTTACGTAACATTCAAGATACTAACGAAACGCTTTATCACCATTTAATTGAAGATCATATTGAAGAAGTGATGCCGCTGATTTACACGCCAACGGTTGGCCAAGCCTGTGAAAAGTTTTCTAAAATATATCGTCGTAAGCGTGGATTATTTATTTCTTATCCTGAGCGTCATAAAATTGATGATATGTTACAGAATGCGACTAAGCAGAATGTAAAAGTTATAGTCGTAACAGATGGTGAGCGAATTTTAGGATTGGGCGACCAAGGTATCGGTGGCATGGGGATCCCAATTGGTAAGTTAGCTTTATATACTGCCTGTGGTGGTATCAGTCCTGCGCACTGTTTACCTATTTTATTAGATGTAGGTACTAACAATAGCCAATTATTAAATGATCCTATGTATATGGGATGGCGTAACCCACGTATTACTGGCGAAGAATACAATGAATTTGTCGATTTATTTATTCAAGCTGTTAAGCGTCGTTGGCCTGAAGTGTTATTACAATTTGAAGATTTTGCGCAAACTAATGCAACACCACTATTAAACAAGTATCGTGATCAACTTTGTTGTTTTAATGATGATATTCAAGGTACAGCAGCGGTCTCTGTTGGGACGCTAATTGCAGCTTGTTTAAATAAAGGGCAAAAACTAAGCGAACAGAATATTGCTTTCTTAGGTGCTGGCTCAGCAGGTTGTGGTATTGCTGAACATATTATTCGTCAAATGCAACGTGAAGGCTTAACTGAAGAGCAAGCACGTAAACAAGTGTTTATGGTAGATCGTTACGGTTTATTAACCGATAACATGCCAGATTTACAAGCTTTCCAATCGCCGTTAGCACAAAAATCAGCGGCAATAGAAAGCTGGGATCACAGCCAATCTCTAGGCTTAGAGCAAGTGGTTAAACAAGGTAAGATCACTGTATTGTTTGGCGTGAGTGGTCAAGCAGGTTTATTCACACAATCAGTGATTGAAACTTTATGTGAAAATACAGAACAACCTATTGTATTACCGCTTTCAAACCCAACATCACGTGTGGAAGCAACGCCACAAGACGTAACTAATTGGAGTAAAGGTAAAGCTATTATTGCAACAGGTAGCCCTTTCCCGAATACCCTTTACGAAGGTCAATCTTTTGAAGTTTCTCAATGTAATAATAGTTACATCTTCCCGGGGATTGGTTTAGGTGTGTTAGCAGCGCGTGCCACTGGGATCAGCGATAATATGTTAATGGCAGCAAGCCAAGCCTTAGCAGATGCATCAATGGACTATGAAAAAGCACCGGGTGCTTTATTACCACCATTAAAAGTGATTCAAGAAATCAGTGAAAAAATTGCTAATGCGGTTGCGCGACAAGCAATTGAAGATGGATTAGCGTTACCGGTTACCGATGAAAATATGAAGCGTCGCTTACATGCTAACTTCTGGTTACCTCGTTACCGTGATTATCGCCGAACGTCTTTCTAAGCGAATCACTTAACCTCGCCAATAAACAAATAAAAAGCCGCCACTTAAACTATTAAGTCGCGGCTTTTTTGTATTCATGAAATCACTTATATCTTTAATTTATTCCCATCGCATAACGCATGACACGATTTTTAATCTCACCGGATTGTTGTGCTAACCCTAAAAAGCTTTTTCGTAAAAAGCGTAGTGCAGTTGAATCTGATTTACTGACTTTATAAAAAACATCCATCCCCGTTTGCATTAATAAATTCGCTGGCTGACGTTGGCGTTGATAACGCTTTAATATTTCAGGTATTGATAAATCACTACACAAAGTAAGCAATTCAACTAAACATTGCACATCTTTAAATCCAAGGTTTACGCCCTGCCCTGCTAATGGATTAATGGTATGAGCCGCATCCCCTAATAATACAACACGCCCTTGGTAATAGTGTTTTGCATGACGTCGAGTAAGTGGGAATCCACCTTTACTTTGCACTTCAAAATCAAAATCTAAATGTGGAAATTCAGCTAAAATAGTTTGCTTCAATTGTTGATTGGTTAAGCTTTGTAATTGTTTTATTTTTTGTGGGCTGTGATACCACACTAAACTTCCGTTATGCCCAGCTAACGGTAAAAAAGCACAAGGACCTGTTTCTCTAAATTCTTGCCATGTAATGCTTTGTTGAGGGCAATCAGTTGTAATGTTAATTAGCAGACAATGTTGACGATAATCCCAACTTGTCACTGGCAGTTGTAAGTGATTACGTACCGCAGAGTTAGCACCATCGCAAGCAAGCAACAATTCAGCTTGTAACGTTTTTTGATTGGATAGTGTGACATTAACTTGCTGTTCGTTTTGCTCAATATTCAATACTTCAACGTTTTCATAGAAATGCACGTTCGATAATTGTTTGAGTTGTTGCCATAGCACAGCTTGGATCCAACGGTTTTCGGCAATATAACCTAATAATGCTTCTCCGATATCATCACTAGAAAATATTAATTTTTGGCTGCCAGCTTCCCATGTTTGTAAACCTTTATAAGCACAGACACGAGATTCAGGGATCATATCCCAGACACCAGCTTGCTCAAGTAAGGCTTTGCTTTGTGCACTAAAAGCAGACACGCGTAGGTCAAACTGATCATCAATTTGTGGCATGACTAATGGTGATTTTTCGATAAGGTGAATGGTATCGCCTTGTTTAGCAAGCAATGAAGCGGATAAAGCGCCAACCATTCCACCGCCAACAATAATAATTTCCCTATTTGCCATAACATCCTCAATATTTACCAAAGCGCTCTTTTGCTAGCGTTATTTAATGAACTTCATCAGAACGCTTGATTGTACGTAAATTACTGCCAATTGGGAAAAATTAAGCCATTTTTTTGAGTGTTTAAAACCCAGTTACCCGCTGAATTTTTAATAAACGTAAAGCTTGCAAACAAAAAGTAGCATGATTGCCTTGAAGTGCGTAAAATGCGACCTCTTTTGAAGAAACAAACAAATTAGTCTCAACTAATAGCAACAATGGTAGGCAGTCGATATGAGCATGAAATTACACGTTAAAACTTGGGGTTGTCAGATGAATGAGTACGATTCATCGAAAATGGCAGACCTTTTAAATGCAAGCAATGGATACGTTTCTGTTGATGAAGCAGAAGATGCAGATGTAATTTTATTGAATACCTGTTCTATTCGTGAAAAAGCACAGGAAAAAGTATTCCACCAACTAGGTCGTTGGAGAAAATTAAAAGAAAAAAATCCTAACATCATTATTGGTGTTGGCGGTTGTGTCGCTTCGCAAGAAGGTAAAGCGATTCGTCGTCGCGCACCTTATGTTGATATTGTTTTTGGTCCGCAAACATTACATCGTTTACCAAAAATGATTAAAGACGTGAAAGAAAATAAAGGCAATGTGGTTGATGTCAGTTTCCCTGAAATTGAAAAGTTTGACTCAATGCCAGAGCCAAGAGCAGAAGGTGCAACGGCCTTTGTTTCAATTATGGAAGGTTGTTCAAAATACTGTACTTTCTGTGTGGTACCTTACACGCGTGGTGAGGAAGTAAGCCGTCCGTTAGATGATATTTTATTAGAAGTTGCACAGCTTGCAGAACAAGGCGTACGTGAAATTAATTTATTAGGACAAAACGTAAACTCTTACATCAGCACAATGCACGATGGTGAAGAATGTAGTTTTGCTGAATTATTACGTTATGTGGCATCTATCGATGGTATTGATCGCTTACGTTACACTACAAGTAACCCGATTGATTTTACCGATGAAATTATTGATGTTTACCGTGACACACCTGAGCTAGTTGATTTTTTACATCTTCCTGTACAAGCCGGTGCGGATCGTATTTTAAACCTAATGAAACGTGGACATACTGTTGCGCAGTACAAAGAAAAGATTGCCGCATTAAAAGCAGTAAGACCAAATTTAACGATTAGTTCTGACTTTATTGTTGGCTTCCCGAATGAAACCGATGAAGACTTCCAACAAACGATGGATCTGATTAACTTTATTGGTTTTGATACAAGCTATAGTTTTATTTATAGCCAACGTCCAGGAACGCCTGCGGCAGATATGCCTGATGATGTTGATATGGAAACCAAAAAGAAACGCTTAGCCATCTTACAAGATCGCATTCACCAACATTCACAATTAATTGGTCGCCGTATGGTCGGTTCAGTACAACGTATTTTAGTAGAAGGTCCTTCGCGTAAGAATATTATGGAACTTTGCGGACGTACTGAAAATAACCGTATCGTAAACTTTGAAGGTGATCATCGTTCAATTGGCGGTTTTGTTGATGTTGAGATAACAGAAGTTCATACTAACTCTATCCGTGGTAAATTTATTCGCGGTGAATCAGAAATGAATTTACGTGAATCTATTCGTCCAAGTGATATTGTTAAGAAACAAAACAGTAAACTCGGTGTCGAAACCTTTGTGCCAGCTTAGGCTGTACTGAAAAGAATGAACAAGCATTAATAACTAAGAAAATATAAATAAGGGGCTTTGTAACTTGACCACAAAACTAACCACAGTACATCTTGATTTAGTACCTGCAGATAAAGACCGTTTAGCGGTGTTATGCGGATCATTTGACGATAACATTAAACAGATTGAACGCCGCTTAGGTGTTGAAATAATCTATAAAGATGAACATTTTCAAGTAGTGGGTGAACAACGTTACGCAGAAGCCTGCCGTGATTTACTCAATGATTTATACATTGAAACACAACCAATCAAAGGAAAAGCGCCACGCTTAACCAATGATGAAGTACATTTAGCGCTACAAAATTTAATCAGCGATCATCGTTTATTAGAAGTTAAAGCAGAATCTAATGAAGTAGGTTTTAAAAGCTTAACTATTAAAACTAAACGAGGCGTGATCAAGCCGCGTGGTGAAAACCAAACAAAATACGTTAGTAATATTTTACGTAACGATATTAGTTTTGGTATCGGCCCTGCAGGTACAGGTAAAACCTATTTAGCCGTAGCTTGTGCTGTTGAAGCATTAGAGCGTCAAGAAGTGCGCCGTATTCTATTAACGCGCCCTGCTGTTGAAGCTGGTGAAAAATTAGGTTTCTTACCGGGTGATTTATCGCAAAAAGTTGACCCTTATTTACGTCCTTTATATGACGCTTTATTTGAAATGTTAGGCTTTGAAAAAGTAGAAAAGCTGATTGAAAAAAACGTCATTGAAATTGCACCATTGGCGTATATGCGTGGACGTACTTTAAATGATGCCTTTGTTATTTTGGATGAAAGCCAGAATACAACAACAGAACAAATGAAGATGTTTTTGACTCGTATCGGTTTTAACTCAACGGCAGTGATCACTGGTGATATTACACAAATTGATTTGCCTCGCCACGTAAAATCAGGCTTACGACATGCGATTGAAGTGTTAGGTGAAGTCGATGATGGCATTAGCTTTAACTTCTTTTTAGCCGATGATGTTGTTCGTCATCCTGTTGTTGCACGTATTGTTAAAGCTTACGATGCCTTTGATAGAAAAACTGAAATTGCAGAAAGCGAAGCGAGAGACGCTTAATGGAATTGTATGTTGATTTACAGATTGCGAGTGAGAACGAGCAATCTTTACCTGAGTTAGCGCAAATAGAAACTTGGGTAAATGCAGCAATTATGGCGGCAAGCGATGACATTCGTGAAGAAGCTGAGCTGACAGTACGTATTGTTGATGCAGCAGAAAGCCAAGAGTTGAATAGCCAATATAGAGAAAAAGATAGACCAACGAATGTCTTATCTTTTCCTTTTCAAAACCCACCCGGGATCACGTTACCTTTGTTAGGGGATCTGATAATCTGTAAGAGTGTGGTTGAAAAAGAAGCAATTGAACAAAATAAGAGACTCATATCACATTGGGCACATATGTTAATTCATGGAACCTTGCATTTATTAGGTTATGACCATATTGATGAAGAAGAAGCAGAAACGATGGAACGTATTGAAACTAGCCTCATGATTGAGCTTGGTTACAATGACCCTTATTTAAGCGAAAAAGAGTAAATAAAATTAATGTCGGAAGATTATCATTCTAGCAACGAGCAGCCTAAAGAAGGTCTGCTCGATAAAATCAGCAATTTATTCCAAGGCGAACCAAAAAGCCAAGATGAATTATTAGATGTGATCGATAGCGCTAAGCAGCGTGAAGTGATCGATCAAAAAACCAAAGAAATGATAAAAGGAGTGCTCGACGTTTCTAAAATGCGAGTACGCGATATCATGATCCCTCGTTCACAAATGGTGACCTTAGGATTACATCAGTCCGTTGATGAGTTTTTACCTGAAATCATTAACTCAGCACATTCTCGTTTCCCAGTGATCACTGAAGATAAAGACCATATTGTGGGTTTATTGCTAGCAAAAGACCTTATTCAATACGGTTTTAGTTCAGATCCTGACGAATTCAAAATAGAAGAAATTCTACGAGAAGCAGTGGTGGTTCCTGAAAGTAAGCGTTTAGATACGTTATTAAAAGAGTTTCGTAGCCAACGTTACCACATGGCAATTGTTGTTGATGAGTATGGTGGTGTATCAGGCTTAGTGACAATCGAAGATATTTTAGAAGTAATTGTTGGTGAAATCGAAGATGAATTCGACAACGATGATGATGAAGAGATCCGTAAAATTGGTAAACGTAGTTATGCTGTAAGCGCTTTGACGACACTTGCTGATTTTAATGACTTCTTCAAAACCGATTATAACGTCGAAGATCAAGATACTATTGGTGGTTTGATCTTACATGAGTTAGGTCACTTACCTGGCCGTGGTGAAAAAATCACGATAGGCGAACATAAGTTTAAAGTCACTCACGCAGACAATCGACGTTTAGTACAATTACAAGTTCGTACTCCAAAAGAATTAAGAAAACAGCCACCACAAGAGTGAGCAATAGGTTAAGAAACTGATGAATAAAATGACTTCCTCCCTTTTAGGGCAGCTATTTATCGCCAGTTTGTTAGGTGCGATACAAGTTTTTGCTTTTGCACCGTTTCAACAATGGTGGGTGTTATATCCATCATTTGTTGGCTTATTTTTATTGCTTAAACAAGTCCACTTACAACAAAAGAAGCTATTTTTAGTTAGCTTTGTCTTCAATTTATCCATGTTTATTGCAACCATTCATTGGATCTATGTCAGCATGGATTTATTTGGTGGTATGCCAGCCTTTGTTAGTGTCGCACTCATTGTTGTCTTATGTGCTTATCTCGCACTCTTCCCAAGTTTAGCGTTATGGTTAACCTTCAAGATAAAAAGCAATTCAATGGCAGTTAAGTTACTACTTATTTTGCCTAGTGCTTGGTTAATTATGGACTTTTTGCGCGGATGGGTTTTAACAGGCTTTCCGTGGGCTTATCTAGGTTACAGCCATATTGACACCCCATTCGTTGGCTTTGCGCCTATTTTGGGTGTACAGGGCATGACCTTGGCAATTTTATTGACTTGCTCGGCCCTGACTTTATTAGTGCTTAAACAATCTAAATCTTTTGCCTTAGGATTAATTCTTTTCTTAACGGTTTCAGGGTTTGCTTTAAAGAAGTTAAGTTTTACCGAATTACAAGCGCCTATTAAAGTCGCTTTAGTTCAAGGTAATATCGATCAAGCTAAGAAATGGGAACCCAATCACCTCTCCCCTTCTTTACGTAAATATTTAGCACTTTCTGGTATTCAAAATGAATTACAAACGGATCCTGAATTGATTCATAAAAATGAGTTAATTATTTGGCCAGAGTCTGCAATCGCTGCACTTGAGCTGAATATGCAGCCTTTTTTACAATCGCTATCCAATGCTTTAAAAACCAATGAGCAATCCTTAATTACAGGCATCATTAGCTACAACAAAGAAAGTAATCAATATTTTAATAGCATTATTATGCTAGGTGACTTACCAGAAGGTGAAGGTTACTCAAATGTAAGCCCAAATCGCTATCAGAAGCATCATTTATTACCTATTGGTGAGTTTGTACCCTTTGAAGATTTATTACGCCCACTAGCGCCTTATTTTAATTTACCTATGTCGAGTTTTCATCGCGGTGGTGAAGTACAAAGGAATTTACAAGCACACGGTACGACATTGGCTTCTGCATTATGTTATGAAATAGCTTTTCCTGAGTTATTAAGAAAAAATATTCACCATGACACAGGTATGATATTAACCGTCAGTAATGACGCTTGGTTTGGCAGTTCAATTGGCCCAGACCAACATCTACAAATAGCGAGAATGCGTGCCATTGAATTCGGTCGTCCAGTTTTACGCAGCACCAACACAGGGATCACTGCGATCTACAATACAGTCGGTGAAGAAGTGGGCCGTTTACCTACTTTTGAAGATGCTGTATTAAGAGAAGAAGTACAACCTGCTTATGGTGAAACACCTTATCAACGAATGGGACAAACGCCTTTATTTATCTTTGTTCTATTTTCATTAATTGCCGCTTTTATCTTATCGAAAAAAGCGCCCTCTTCATTGTAAATCCGTAACCTCTAACTGGTAGCTGCGATGCAATAAAAAGCAGAGACAAAAAAACCGAGCAAGCTCGGTTTTTTATTTGTCGAAATTTATATCGAGACTATTTTACAACAGTTAATGTTGGCCTTTTAGGCTTATCATCATCAGATTTCTTACTATCACTAGCATCTGCCTGAGTTGTTGCAAGCTTGTAAGCAGGCTCTTCAGGGAAGATTGTACCTGCACCATTCTCACGAGCATAAATTCCTTCAATCGCATATAAAGGTACGTAAATTTGCATCGGCTGACCTGAAAAACGCGCGTTAAATGATAATGCATCATCATTTAACTCGAACGCTACAACAGACTCTGGCGCGATGTTTAATACAATTTTCCCATTCTCAACGAACTGCACTGGCACTTCAACATTCGGTAATGAAGCATCCACAATAATATGTGGAGTACATTCACTATCAACAATCCAGTTATAAAAAGCACGTAATAAATAAGGGCGTTGTACTAACATTTCCGACATTTTAAATACCTATCTTATTGACCGCCGATGCGAATTTCACGCTCAGTTTCAGTCATTGACGCTTGGAATGATTCACGCTCAAATACTTTAACCATGTAACTTTTAATGCCTGTTACATTTTCGTAGCCTAAATCGATTTTTAATTCTGGTAGACGCCATAATAAAGGAGCCATGTAACAATCAACAATCGTAAACTCTTCAGACATAAAGTATGAGAAGTGCTCGAATACTGGTGCAACTTCAAGAATTTTAGCGCGTAAAGTAGCACGAGCAGGTTCAACTTTCGCTTCGTCACCAGACATAATTGTTGCTACTAATGGAAACCATTCACCTTCAATACGCTCCATTAATAAACGGCTTTTAGCACGTTCAACAGGATATACAGGCATAAGTGGTGGATGAGGAAAACGCTCATCTAAGTATTCCATAATGATGCGAGAGTTGTATAACACTAACTCACGGTCTACTAATGTTGGTAGATCGCTATCAGGTGTTAATTCAGCTAGTTCCTCTGAAGGGTTTTCTTGGTCAACGAATGTAATATCAACATTGACGCCTTTTTCAGCCAATACGATACGTGTTTGGTGACTATATAAATCAGATGGTCCTGAGAACAACGTCATAACAGAACGCTTGTTTGCAGCTACGGCCATGGAATACCCCTAGTAATTAAAAAAATAAGTGTTTAAAAAACACAAACGGCAATGACGTCGAAAAAACACCATTGCCGAAAAGATAGTAGAAAAAATATTAGCGATTAATGAATATCGCGCCAGTATTCTTTCTTCAATAAGTAACTCAGTACAAATAAGATAATTAGGAAACCAATTACCCAGAAACCTAAGTTTTGACGCTCAAGTTTATTCGGCTCTCCTGAATAGACTAGGAAGTTTACCAGATCTAGTACCGCTTGGTCATACTCATCCGATGACATCTCGCCACCTTCGTTACTTTCAAGCGCGATAATTTCATGATGCTCTACACCATCAGCATCAACCGTTGTTTCAAAAACAGCAGTTGGGATGCCCTGTAGCTCTTCTAAAACATGCGGCATTGCCACGTCTTTGAAGACTGCATTATTTACACCAAATGGACGCGTTGGATCTTTATAGAAAGAACGTAAGTAAGTGTAGATCCAGTCTGCACCACGCACACGCGCTTCTAATGTTAAATCTAATGGCGTGTTACCGAACCATTTCGCAGCATCTTTTTTATCCATGCTGTTTTTCATTAACTCACCAATTTTACTGTCGGTGAAGATCAAGTTTTCTTTCATTAACTCATCTGGAATCCCTAAATCTGTCGCAACACGTTGGTAACGTTGATGCGCAGTAGAGTGACAAGCAGAACAGTAGTTCATGAATAATTTAGCACCATTTTGTAGAGATGCTTTATCCGTTAAGTCGTAGTTTGCTTTATCTAAATGCACTGCTGCACCTGATGCAAAAACTAAACTAGGAACGAATGCCACTAAGGCTATCAATAATTTTTTCATTAGTGTGTCAACCTCGTTGGTAGTGGCTTAGTTTTTTCGTTTTTGCTGTAAATAAACAGAGCAATAAAGAATCCAAAATACCCAACCGATGCAATCTGCGCAATGATTGTATAAAGCGGTGTTGCTGCTACGGCACCTAAATAACCTAATACAATAAAACAGATAGTAAACTGAGTAATGTTAATTTTATGCGCCAAACTACGGTAGCGAATAGATTTAACTTTACAACGATCTAACCAAGGCAATAGGAATAAAATCGCAATAGAACCACCGAAGAATACAACACCGATTAATTTATCTGGGATTGCACGTAAAATTGCATAGTAAGGTGTGTAATACCAAACTGGTGCAATATGCTCAGGTGTTTTCAAACCATTTGCCGCTTCAAAGTTTGGTGGCTCAAGGAAGAAACCGCCGCCTTCAGGAATAAAGAAGATCACTGCTGCAAAACAGATCAAGAAGAATGACACACCCATAATATCTTTTACTGTAAAGTAAGGATGGAACGGGACAGCATCCATAATGTCTTTTTTGCTGCTGTATTGTTTATGGAAAGTGAATTTGCCTTTCGCTTCTTCTGAAACAGTACCTTTCTTCTGTTTAATTTCAACACCATCTGGATTGTTTGAACCCACTTCGTGAAGCGCAACAATATGTAGGAATACCAATGCAACAAGTGCGAGTGGTAATGCAACAACATGTAATGCAAAGAAACGGTTAAGCGTTGCACCAGAGATAACGTAATCACCACGTATCCACAATGTTAAATCATCACCAATAAATGGAATGGCACCAAATAGTGAAATAATTACCTGTGCACCCCAGAAAGACATTTGTCCCCAAGGTAATAAGTAACCCATAAATGCTTCAGCCATTAACACTAAGAAGATCAACATACCGAAGATCCAAATAAGTTCACGTGGCTTTTGGTATGAACCGTAAATTAATCCACGGAACATATGTAAATAAATAACAACAAAGAATGCTGATGCACCCGTTGAATGCATATAACGTAATAACCAACCATAAGGAACATCACGCATGATGTACTCAATTGAAGCGAACGCGCCTTCAGCTGATGGGTTATAATGCATCGTTAACCAGATACCTGTTAATATTTGGTTAACAAGCACTAACATTGCTAATGAACCAAAGAAGTACCAAAAGTTGAAGTTTACTGGTGTCGGATATTGTGCAAGATGTTTATTCCACGTTTCCGTCATCGGAATACGCGCATCAATCCAATCAATTCCGCCCATGACTAATTTTTTAAGCATTAGGCATCTCCTTTGTCTAAGCCGATTAGGACTTGTGTATCTGAAACATAATAATGTGGAGGTATTACTAAGTTTAATGGCGCAGGTACGTTTTGGAATACACGTCCAGCCATATCAAATTTAGAACCATGACATGGGCAGAAGAAACCTGACTCAACACCTTCAACTTGCTCACCGAATGAATCTGGTAAATAAGTAGGAGAACAACCAAGATGCGTACAAATACCCACAGCGATTAATAGCTCAGGTTTAAGAGAACGACTTGGATTTGTCGCATATTCTGGTTGTTGAGGCTCAGCAGAATCAGGATCACGTAACTTATCGTTCAGTGTCGCCAGCTCATCAATTACTTTCTGTGTACGTGAAACAACCCAAACTGGTTTGCCACGCCATTCAACACGAACCAATTGACCTGGTTGGATTTTGCTAATATCAACACTTACTGGCGCACCAGCAGCTTTAGCTTTTTCACTTGGACTCCAAGATTTCACGAAAGGAACTGCCACTGCAGCTGCCCCTACTCCACCAACAACACCTGTTGTTAATGTTAGAAACTTGCGACGACCAGAATTAACAGGCTCATTGCTCATTTAACCATCTCCATTGTGAACTACTTAAAAATAGCTCAAAAAATACAAAACTGGGGGGTACACATCAATCCGTTGCAAAGTCATTGACGAATGTTGTATAAAAACTCGCTGAATTTTAAAGAAATAGGCCTCTATTTACAAGCCATTAACATTACTTTTGAGGGGGAAATACAAAAAAGCATGGCTTAATTGACCATGCTCTCATTAGAATTGCCCTGCTTTGTGAAAACAAACACAAATTTAATGCTTAAACAGCTGAATCCATTATTGACGTCGCACCTGTTTTTGCAATCTCAGCGAGGTCTTTATCAATCCAATATAACGCTTTACCGTCTTCGCCAACTAAATCGATTTTATCTAAAATACCTTTAAATAGTTTTTCTTCTTCGTGTTGCTCTGCAACATACCACTGTAAAAAGTTAAACGTTGAGTAATCATGCGTTGTAAATGCAACATGTGTTAATTCGTTAATTTGCTTGGTGATTAAACATTCATGCTCGTAAGTTTCTTGAAAGACTTCTTTTAACGATTTAAATCCGTAAGGAGGCGCATCAATAGAGCCTAAAATAGGTAATGCCCCTGTTTCGCTTACATAAGTAAATAAACGGTTCATGTGCTCCATTTCTTCTGCCGCGTGACTACGTAACATTTCTGCAGCACCTTCATAGCCTTTATCTTCACACCAAGCGCTCATTTGCAGATAGAGATTTGAAGAATAAAACTCTAGATTAATTTGTTCATTTAACTTTTCAACCATAGTTTCAGTTAACATGGCATTCTCCCTGTAATTATTTTAATGGGTTAACAATAGAGTGCTAACCTTTAAAAAACAAGCAAAAAAAAGCCCAGTAAAAACTGGGCTTTTTTGCAATTCGAAAAACGAAAATTAACGTTTAGAGAATTGTGGACGTTTACGTGCTTTATGTAAACCGACTTTCTTACGCTCAACTTTACGAGCATCACGAGTTACAAAGCCTGCGCCACGTAATTCAGAACGTAGAGATTCATCAAACTGCATTAATGCACGAGTGATGCCTAGACGGATTGCACCAGATTGACCAGTTGTACCACCACCTTTAACAGTGATGTTTAGGTCGAATTTCTCAGCAGAGTCTACTAACACTAATGGTTGACGAACAACCATACATGCAGTTTCACGACCGAAGTATTCATCTAAGTTACGTTTGTTGATAGTGATTTGACCACTACCTGCTTTCATAAACACACGAGCTGTAGAGCTTTTGCGACGACCTGTGCCGTAGTATTGATTTGCCATTGTTTTATATTCCTATTAGATGTCTAAAACTTGTGGTTGCTGTGCAGAATGTTGATGCTCAGAACCAGCATAAACTTTCAATTTACGATACATTGCGCGGCCTAAAGGACCACGTGGTAACATACCATTTACAGCTTTTTCAATAACACGCTCAGGAGCACGTACGATTAAGTCTTCAAAGCTAATTGCTTTAATGCCACCAATGAAACCAGTGTGGTGGTAGTAAATTTTACCTTTAGCTTTGTTACCAGTTACAGTAACTTTCTCAGCATTGATAACGATGATGTAATCGCCAGTATCAACGTGAGGTGTGTATTCAGCTTTGTGTTTACCACGTAAACGTAAAGCGATTTCAGTAGCTAAACGACCTAGTGTTTTTCCTTCAGCGTCAACTACGAACCAGTCGCGTTTTACTTCAGCTGGTTTTGCAACAAAAGTTTTCATTAAGTTATACCCAAATTAATGATTTAAAAAAAATATGACTACATAAATTGCAGCCAAAAATGTATTTTTCGCCTTTCCGTATCCCTTCGAATACGTCTAGCGTAAACAGATCCACCATAACAATTGGGGAGGTGGATAACGTGGGCGGCGAAATTATACAGAAGAATGACTCAGAGATCACCCCTTTATTGCAACTTTATGAACAACTTTATCAACAGCACTTATATATCGATATGATGAGCTTGACTTAAGTAGGCTTTACTTTGCATTTCTAATAAGCGAGAAACACAACGTTGAAACTCAAAGGCGAGCCTTTCACCTTCATACAAGGCAAGTACATCCACTTCAGCAGACATAATTAATACGACATTACGATCGTAAAATTCATCAACTAAAGCGATAAAACGTCTTGTTAAGTCATTATGTTGATCGGTCATTTTGGGGATATTAGCAATTAATACAGTGCGATATAAAATAGCGAGCTCAATATAATCATGCACACTACGAGGCCCATCGCATAAATCATTAAATTCGATGCTTAATGTATCGCAACTCGTTGCAACGGTATTAATGTCGCGATTATTAACCGTGATGATTTCACCGTATTGTTTATCACCAGTGGCTAATGTTTCAAAAGACTCTTTAATTTGAACAGAGGCATTATCATCCAGAGGGTAATGATAGATTTCAGCCTCAATCAATCGCCCTAGTCGATAATCCTTTCCTCCATCTAAATTAAACACTTCACAATGTTGGTTAATTAAATCGATGGCAGGTAAAAATCGCGCACGCTGTAAACCATTTTTATATAAATTATCAGGATGAATATTAGAGGTTGCGACTAATACCACACCTTCTTCAAATAAAGCTTCAAACATACCCGCGAGGATCATTGCGTCGGTAATATCTTCAACAAAAAATTCATCAAAACAAATAACATCAGTTTTTTCAGCAAATTGTTTTGCGATTACTTTTAAAGGATTCGCTTGTCCTTGCAATAAGGTTAGCTGTTGGTGAACTTGCAACATAAAGTGATGAAAATGCAATCTTTGTTTACGATCACTCTCAAGGCTATGAAAAAACAAATCAACAAGATAAGTTTTCCCTCGTCCTACTCCACCATAAAAATACAATCCCTGTGTGCTAGTTTTAGCTTTTTTATTACTACCGAATACACGCTGTAATAATGAACTTTTTTTAACCGATTGAGTCTTAGCATTTGATAAATCATCATACAGGCGTTGCAACATAGTGATCGCTTGTAATTGTGCGTCGTCTTCAAAAAAGTTAGGTTTTAATAAATCAGCTTGATATCGAGATAAAGGTGTCGTCACAATGTTGTCTTAATAAGTCAGTAAATTGACCTCTATTTAAGCATTAATACCCGTTATCATTCAAGATGCAAATGCAGTATCTAAAATGCAATTGAGTGTATTAATAAATTATGCATCTACATTTAAAATGTGTAATCTGTTTCACAAAATGAAAGTGGATGGATAATTGAAAATTAGATGAGATATCCCCATCGGATGTTCACGGCCATTTTATATAACGGATCTAGTTCGCTATTTTTTGGCTGGCTACATGATTTGAACTTAATATAGTAAGGAGCAAAAATGGCTATCATCACACGTCCTTTATTTTTTTTAATACTTATATTTACAAGTGTGTCTTCATTCGCAGCATTACCAACCGCCGTTAAAGGAGAGAAGCTGCCAAGCTTAGCGCCTTTAATTAAAGAAGTAAGCCCTGCGGTGGTGAATATTTCAGTATCAGGCGCAAGCTTAAACCAAGGAGCTCAGCGTTTTTCAGGGTTAGGCTCTGGTGTGATCATTGATGCTGATAAAGGTTATATCATTACCAATTATCATGTCATAGAAAAGGCGAATCAAATTACAATTAGCCTAGTATCTGGGCATCAATACAAAGCTAAAGTGATTGGACAAGATCCGCAAAGTGATATTGCCCTACTGCAAATACAGAGTGATCGCCCTTTAGTTGCGATTAAGTTCTCAGATTCAGATAAGTTACAAGTCGGTGATTTTACTATCGCCATTGGTAATCCTTTTGGTTTAGGTCAAACAGTTACTTCAGGAATCGTCAGCGCGCTAGGCAGAAGTGGGTTGAACTTGCAAAATTTAGAAAATTATATTCAAACGGATGCTGCTATTAATAGTGGTAATTCAGGTGGCGCATTACTTAATTTAAATGGTGAGTTGATCGGCATTAACACTGCCATCTTAGGCCCTAATGGTGGGAATATAGGGATTGCCTTCGCTATTCCTGCTAATATGGTTAAAAACCTCACTCAGCAATTATTAGAGTTTGGCGAAATACGCCGCGGAATATTAGGTATAAAAGGAGGAGAAGTCACTCCCGATCTTGCTAAGAGCTTTGATTTAGAAGTCACGCACGGTGCATTTATTTACCAAGTCACACCAAACTCCGCCGCAGATAAAGCAGGATTAAAAGCTGGCGACGTGATCACAGCAGTTAATGGAACACCAATAAAATCATTCTCTGCATTACGTGCTAAGATAGGCACCTTGAGCGCGGGTAAAGAAGTTTCTTTACAAGCTATTCAAGATAATAAGTCTAAAACTATTAAAGTGGTATTAGGCGGAAATACAACGGCATCAAACCATTCTGTTTTACCTGTTGTTTTTGAAGGGGCAACATTAAGCGATTCAGAAACCAATCAAAGGTTTGTTGGTGTGAATGTTGTCAAAGTGAGTCCAAACTCAATGGCAGATCGCATTGGTTTAATGCAAGGAGATGTCATTATTGCTATCAATCGCACTCGAATTAGCAATCAAGAGCAACTTATTACAGCATATAAAAACATTAAAAGTATGAGAGCGTTAAATATTATGCGTAATAATCGACCGATTTATCTCATGTTGGACTAAATTCCAAGTAAAAATGTAAAAAAATCACTTAAATATGCATTTAACTGAACTTTATTGATTATAAATCATTTTTTATTCCACAATTTCTTGTAAAATATGCGCCATTAAACATAAATGTAATTTTTTTAATTAAACTTGTAAGAAAATAGCACAATCACTATTGGAGAAAAGACGGTGAGAAAAACTAAAATTGTATGTACGATAGGTCCAAAATCAGAATCAAAAGAGATGTTAGCTAAATTAGTTGATAAAGGTATGAACGTTATGCGTCTTAACTTTTCACATGGCGACTTCGTTGAACATGGAACTCGTATTACACGTATCCGCGAAATTTGTGCAGAAACAGGTAAAAATGTAGCTGTTCTTCTAGACACTAAAGGTCCAGAAATCCGCACAGTAAAATTAGAAAATGGTGATGACGTATTATTAACAGCTGGTCAAGAATTTACACTTTCTACAGACCAATCTGTTGTGGGTAACAATACTATCGTTGCAGTAACTTACGAAGATTTAGGTAAAGATCTTGCGGTAGGTAACACTGTTTTATTAGACGATGGTCTAATTGAAATGACAGTTAAAAGCATCTCTGGTACTAACGTTGTTTGTGAAGTAATGAACACGGGTGAGCTAGGCGAAAACAAAGGTGTTAACCTTCCTGGCGTTAAAGTTCAATTACCAGCACTATCTCCAAAAGATAAAGGCGATTTAGTATTTGGTTGTGAACAACAAGTTGATTTCATTGCTGCTTCATTTATTCGTAAGAAAGAAGACGTATTAGAAATCCGTGAGCTATTAAAAGCAAACGGCGGCGAAAACATCCAAATCATCTCTAAAATCGAAAACCAAGAAGGCGTTGATAACTTCGACGAAATTCTAGAAGTTTCTGATGCAATCATGGTTGCTCGTGGTGACTTAGGTGTTGAAATTCCTGTTGAAGAAGTAATCTTCGCACAAAAAATGATGATCCAAAAAGCAAACGCTGCACGTAAACCTGTTATTACTGCAACACAAATGCTTGATTCAATGATCAAAAACCCTCGCCCAACTCGTGCTGAAGCGGGTGATGTTGCAAATGCAATCATCGATGGTACTGATGCGGTAATGCTTTCAGGTGAATCTGCTAAAGGTAAATACCCTGCAGAAGCAGTTGAAATCATGGCTTCTATCTGTGCACGTACTGATAAAACTATCAATGCTAAAACAGATGACAGAAAGTCAACTTTACGTATCACTGAAGCGGTATGTAGCGGTGCTGTTGATAACGCAGAACAACTTGATGCTAAATTAATCATTGTTGCTACTGGCGAAGGTAAGTCTGCACGTTCATTACGTAAATACTTCCCATCTGCTCCAATCTTAGCGCTAACAAGCAATGCTAAGACTCGTCAACAGTTAGCATTAACTAAAGGTGTTTCTGCTAAAGTGGTTGAGCAACAAGAAACAATGGAAGCTTTCTACAAACTAAGTATGGACTTCGCTAAAGAGCAAGGTCTAGTCGTTGCTGGTGACAAAGTAGTTATCGTTGCAGGTGCTTTAGTAAGCTCTGGTACAACAAACACTTCTTCTGTACATGTAATTGCTTAATACTTTAGATTGCTAATATAGCAATCTAGTAAAGCTGAATAAAAAAACATCGCTTTTAAGCGATGTTTTTTTTTGCTTAAACACTAACTTAATTAAAACTATCTTTCCTCCTCAGGTCACTTTTCTATATACTAGACTTCTTTTTTCTCACATTAATATATGAATATGAAGCTAAAGAACTATTTCAATTATTTAATGAAACCTATTTTGTGGGGGATACTTCTTGGCGCCATTTTTATTTTAACTCCAAAGATTTATAAGAGCGCAACCGATAAGACCTCTTATTTACCTGCAATTATAAGTTATTCAGAAGCAGTCAAAAAATCAGCTCCAGCAGTTGTAAACATTTACTCACAGCAATATATCGATTCAAGTGTAGGCACTAAACAACAGCTACAACCAACGGGGTTAGGATCAGGTATTATTTTAGATAAACGTGGATTTATACTTACCAATTACCATGTTATCTCTCAAGCAGATCAAATCTTAATTGCTTTACAAGATGGGCGTTTATTTACAGCCACTGTCGTGGGGAGCGATCAAATAACCGATCTTACAGTTTTACATATTGATGGTGAAGATCTTCCGGTTATTCCACAAAACCCTAATTACACACCTGAAGTCGGTGATGCTGTATTAGCAATCGGTAATCCTTACAATCTTGGCCAAACCATTACTCAAGGTATTATCAGTGCCACAGGGCGTGGTGGATTAAGCGCAACAGGTCGCCAAGACTTTATTCAAACCGATGCAGCTATTAATGAAGGAAACTCTGGTGGCGCGTTAATTAATAGTCGAGGTGAATTAGTAGGTATTAATACTTCTGAGTTCCATACTGGCGCCCAAAATGTGACTTATGGGATTAGTTTTGCTATCCCTTATCAATTAGCCAATCATGTTATGCAAAGCTTAATAAAATATGGCCGAGTGATTCGAGGCTCTTTAGGCATTCAAGCAGAGAACCTTGATCCTTTATTAGCCCGATTATGGGGACTAGAAGCGAAGAATAGCATTATTGTGAAAAGCATTTCTGATGGTGGACCTGCACAAAAAGCAGGTATGCGAAAAAACGATATTATCTTAAAAGTTGATGGGCAAGATGCGGTTAACTTAATTGTGACTATGGATAAAATCGCCAAGATCACACCAGGAACAAAAACTAAAATAACCGTTTTACGCTCAGGAAAAGAAAAAGAGCTAGAAGTCGTGATTGGCGAGTTTCAAGGTTAATAGTTTTAATAACAATCACGCTAAATAGCTTATCTACTTTACTTACTAGAACATCAGACATAAAAAAAGAAAGCTGTTGCTTTCTTTTTTTGTTTTAAGGCTTTCGAGTTTTAATTAAGACTCTACACGTCTCATTTTTGCACCTAATGGAATCAGTTTATCTTCAATCGCTTCGTAACCGCGATCGATATGATAAATTTCATCAACAATGGTTTCACCTTGTGCAATTAAACCAGCAATAACTAAACTTGCTGACGCACGTAAATCCGTTGCCATTACTGTTGCGCCACTTAATTTATCTGCATCGCCACAAATAGCTAAATTACCATCTAGTTCAATGTTAGCGCCCATACGAATTAATTCAGGCACATGCATAAAACGATTTTCAAAGATATTCTCTTTAATACGTCCTGTACCAGGTGCCACTGTGTTTAATAATGTAAATTGAGCTTGCATATCCGTTGGGAAAGCTGGATGTGGTGCCGTTGTAATATTAACTGACTTTAATGTTCGCCCTGTCATATCAACTTCAATCCAATCAGAGCCTGACGTAACTAATGCGCCTGCTTCTTCTAACTTAGACATAACAGCAGTTAGCAATGTAGGGTCTGTTTTCACGCAACGAACTTTACCACCACTTACAACACCAGCAACTAAGAAAGTACCTGTTTCAATACGGTCTGGTTGTACTTGGTAAGTACAATCACCTAACGTCTCAACACCTTCGATAGTGATAGTATCAGTACCTGCACCCGTGATTTTACCACCCATGCCATTAATGAAGTTAGCAAGATCAACAATTTCAGGCTCTTTAGCTGCATTTTCAATGGTAGTTACACCTTCAGCCAATGCCGCAGCCATCATCAAATTACCTGTACCAGTTACACTAACAAGGTCCATATAAAGGTGACAACCTTTTAAACGTCCATCGACACGTGCTTTGATAAAACCATCTTCAACTTTGATCACTGCACCCATTTGTTCTAGGCCGTGAATATGTAGATTAACTGGACGAGCACCAATAGCACAGCCACCAGGCAATGAAATATCTGCTTTACCAAAACGAGCAACTAAAGGACCTAACGCTAAGATAGAAGCACGCATACTTCTTACTAATTCGTAAGATGCAGTGTAGTTTTTAACAGCTTTAGCATTAATTTTTACAACATGCTGATCTTGACTTGCCGTTGCCCCCAACTCTTTTAATAATTCGATTGTGGTAGCAATATCTTTTAATAACGGCACATTGTTTAAGGTAATATCACCTTCAGACAATAAAGTAGCAAATAATATCGGTAATGCAGCGTTTTTAGCGCCTGAAATAGTTACCTCACCATTTAACTGGCAGCCACCTTGAATAATAAATTGACCCATGAAAATTCCTATTAACCTACTAAATAAAATGTTTTTGTTTTTGCCATTCATCCGGCGTTAATGCTTTAATTGTTAAAGCATGAATCGCGTTACTTGCAATCTCATCGGATAAATGTGCATAGATAGTCTGTTGTTTTTTAACGCGACTCATGTCAATAAACATTTCGCTAACAGCAATCACTTGAAAAGTACCACTTTCACCTTTAACAATACAAACATCTAATGCTAAAGCTTGTTCTAATTTTTCTTTAATTATTTCAGTATTCATAACTAACCATTATTGATAAAAATATGTTCTACGCCATATAACTCGGCTAAAACCCGTAATTTTGCAGAAGCATTGTTCAACAATAATTCAGGATATTGCATTTTAATTTGTACTAAATAAGCGACACCCGCTGAATCAATATTATTTAGCTGCGACAAATCAATACTTTTAATTGTTTCATATGATTTAATTGCTGGATGAATATGCTGACTAAAATCAGCTAGCATTAAATCTTGGCCGAATAGTATCTCATTACTCATGAAGAAAATTCACTATTCTTTTGTTTTAATAACTTGATCAACTCATCAATCCCTTGTCTTTGGATTAACGCACTAAATTCAGAACGTTTTGTATCTAACATACTCACGCCTTCAGCGATTACATCAAAAACTTTCCACTCGCCGGTTTTCGCATTTTTGCGTAATTTAAAACTAAGTTGAGTTATTTGCCCAGTATTTTCCTGCATTCTAACAGGAATACTAACAACTTTCTTACCCTTAAAATTATTATTACCCAGTATGGTTAATGTTTGTTGATTATAATTCAACAAAATATGTCCATAAGCATTGATTGAATACTCATAAAAAGCATCTACAAACTGACTACGCTGTTCTGATGTTGTCTTTTTTAAATTAGGTCCAAGTACACTATAAGCGGCGTATTTGTAATCAAAATAAGGAATAAGTTCCTCTTCAATGATCACTTTTATATATTCTGGCTCACTTTCCAACCTGTTTTTTTCTTTGTCTAAACGAGCGAAGGTATTTGATGACAATAATTCTAACGTTTGATTAGGGTCTGTCAGTTCATTATCGGCCGCGACCAATGGAAAAGATAATGAACATAAAAGAACAAAAAAAGCAGTAATATAGCGCATTAATCTTCCTTATTAATAGAGTAAATAAATTGTCCAATAAGATCTTCTAACACTAAAGCCGACTTAGTATCTTCAACAATGTCACCATCGCCTAGCATATCAATCCCTTCATCAATAAAACCTGGCGTTAAACCGATATATTGTTCACCTAACAAACCTGAGGTTAGGATCGCCATAGAAGACGTTTCTGGATAAAAACCTTGGCTTTCAAGCATCGACATTTTAACCACAGGCGTATAATTTTCTTTATCTAAATAAATAGAATCAACACGACCAACCACCACTCCGCCTAACTTGACAGGTGCTCTTGGTTTTAGACCGCCAATATTAGTGAAACTTGCTTCTAAATAATAATTATCGCCTTCACCTTTGAGAGATAAGCCTGACACGCTAAATGCCAACACAGCAAAAGAAACGATTGCTACGCTAACAAATAATCCAACCCAGATTTCTAATTTTCGTTGTGACACTTTAACCTCCAAACATAAAAACAGTCAGTAAAAAATCCATGCCTAACACAAGTAGAGAAGCAGTGACTACAGACTTTGTTGTTGCTCTACTGATCCCCTGTGGATTAGGCACCACATGAAAACCATTAAAAAGTGCAACCCAAGTAATAATAAAAGCAAATACAACACTTTTAATCATGCCATTCATTACATCAGCTGAAAAGCCAACGCTATTTTGCATAACAGACCAAAATGCCCCACCATCAACACCTAACCAACTCACACCAATGAGGTAACCACCCCAAATAGCAATAACATTAAATATTAGCGTTAATAAAGGTAGCGCTATAATACCTGCAATTAAGCGAGGCGCAATAATACGTTTAAATGGAGAAACAGCCATCATCTCCATACTAGAAATTTGTTCAGTACTTTGCATCAAGCCTATTTCAGCAGTTAGCGCAGATCCTGCTCGTCCTGTAAAAACAAGTGCAGCAACAACAGGCCCGAGTTCGCGCAATAACGAATGAGCAACTAAGCTACCTAAGCTTTCCTCCGCTGCGTAATCTACTAAAGCATAATAACCTTGTAAGCTTAATACCATGCCGATAAATAACCCAGAGGTCATAATGATAGGTAAAGACAAAATACCGATATGGTACATTTGGGCAATAAATAAATGAAATAGTTTCGGATGAGGTTTAGTCAACAGCGTTCTTTTCAACATTAACACTGCTAAACCTAAGCCTTGCATTTTTTGTAATGAATAGTGCCCAATCGATTGGAATGTATGCATCAATACTTGCATTATTTATTTACCTTTTTAAGGTCTGCTTGATAATCGTCAGCAGGCATATGAAATGGTATTGGACCTTGTACAGCACCCGCTAAAAATTGTTGTAATAAAGCATTATCTTTTTCTGCTAATACTTCTTCAACAGAGCCTTGTGCAATAATTTTATTTTCAGCGAGCACATAAACATTATCTGCAATCGACAGTACTTCGTTAACATCATGAGATACGATCACAGATGTGATCCCCAAGGTTTCATTTAATTGTTTTATTAATTTTAATAACACATTCATGGAAATGGGATCTTGCCCTGTAAAAGGCTCATCGTACAGTATCACTTCTGGATCTAAGGCAATAGCCCGAGCCAATGCAATACGTCTTGCCATTCCGCCTGAAAGTTGTGAGGGGTATAAATCTTTCGCTCCGCGTAACCCTACTGCCTGTAGTTTCATTAGCACTATTGTAGATAATAGCTTTTCATCTATTTTAGTATGTTCTCTTAAAGGGAAAGCGACATTTTCAAAAACATTGAGATCATTAAACAAGGCACCACTTTGAAAAAGCATTCCCATTTTTTTACGCGTTTCATAAAGTACTTTTTCAGAACATTCGTGAATTGAAACATCATTAAATATGACTTCACCTTGATCAACCGGTACTTGTCCACCAATCAATTTTAATAATGTCGTTTTACCGATCCCACTTGGTCCCAAAACAACAGTTATTTTTCCTCGTTCAAATTTCATATCCAGATTATCGAATATAAGATTCTGCTGACGAGAAAATTTAAGATTATTAATCGTAATGTGTGTTGTAGACATGAGTAAAACTCTCTAACAAAATGATAAGCCAGTTTAATAACTCAAACGAGAAAGGCAAATAGAATCTGAGCAAAGTGAATATTTCAGCGATTTAACTTGATACAGACTCTATAAGGATAAAATTACAGGTTAAAAGCTTATCTCACAAATGTTCTTTTGTAATTACTTTAACAATTATGAGCTTAATCGAGTTCTAAGTAATGTTTAACCTATTTAATCATCAATTGTCTTGTTATGATTAGAAATAAAATATTCAAACAACATTGGCATAATACGTGCTTTTTGATATTTTTACGGTTTAATAACGATTTACGATAAAAAGAGCGGATAAATGATCGATACCCCCTATGGAAAAGTGAGTTCAGACATCTTTGAACGAGCACAAAAAATAAAATTATTTGTGTGCGATGTTGATGGCGTGTTTTCCGATGGTCGTATTTATCTTGGTAATGACGGTGAAGAATTAAAGGCATTTCATACTAAAGATGGCTTTGGGCTTAAAGCGATTATGCAACAAGGCATTGACGTTGCCATTATCACTGGTCGCCAATCTAATATCGTTGAAAATCGAATGTCAGCCTTAGGCATCAAACATATTTTTCAAGGTAAAGATGACAAGCTAACTGTTTATCAATCTTTACTTGAAAAGTTAAATCTAACAGCAGATCAAACTGCTTATATTGGTGATGATGTTGTCGATTTACCCGTTATGGAAATCGCAGGATTAGGCATTGCGGTAAATGATGCTCATCCATTAGTAATTCAAGGAGCCGATTTAATTACAAATATTAAAGGCGGTTTTGGAGCAGTACGTGAAGTGTGTGATTTGTTTTTACAATGTCATGGTCAACTTTCTTTTAGACAAGGTAAAAGCGAATAAATGAATAAACGTCAAATTATTCCTTTTGTTGCTTTACTGGCGGCTTTTGTTATTTGGGTATACATCATCCCAAAAGTACAAGTTCCAAATTTTACAGAGCATCACCCAACTTATATAGCGAATGAAGTATTAAGCAATCATTATGACGCATCGGGTTTTAATGATTATCAAATCTTCGCAGATAAGATGATCAGTTATCCTGAAGATGACATTACATTATTTGAATTACCAAGAGTCGTTGTTCACACAAAAGATAAAGAGACTGGCAACGTCACTATTTGGCAACTAACCAGTACAAAAGGTACGTTAGAGAACAAAAACAAATTATTACTGTCTGAAGGTGTGATAATTGAAAATTTGACTAAAAATGAAATAGTACAAGAAATGAAAACAGACAAAGCAATTGTGCAACTTGATAAACAAGAAGTGACAACAGAATTGCAAGTCATTTGGACAGGGCCACAAATACGCCAAGAAGGTGTAGGTATGTGGGTGTCATTGGCGACCAAAGAAATGAAATTAAACTCGAATATAAAAGCGGTATACTTTAATGAACCTAAATAAATTAGCAGCCCTAATGGCCATCACCCTTATCTCCCCTTATGGTGCGGCGTTAGAATCAGATTTTAATCAGCCTATTCATGTTTCTTCAGTAAAACAACATGCAAAATTAAAAACGAATACGTTAACCTTTACTGATGAAGTGCTATTAACTCAAGGTTCAATTAAAATCACAGCGGATAAGTTGACTGTGATTCGAGGAACTGAGCCAAATCATGAGATAATGATTGCTGAAGGAAATGTTGCTTCTTTCCACCAAATTCAAGATGATGGAAAGCCACTTGATGCAGAAGCAAAAACTATTCGTTATGATGTAGCACAGGGTAAAATAACATTAACAGAAAATGCACAAGTAAAACAATTAGATAGTAAAATAACAGGTACTAAAATCATTTACTATATCGGAACAGAAGAGTTAAATGTAACCACAGATCAATCGAAACAAGAACGTGTTAAAACTGTTTTTTTACCATCGCAATTCGAAAAAGATAGCAGTAAAGAAGAAAGTAACGTAAAAGAAACTAACACAGAAGACACACCAAGCATTCCTGTAGGAAAAGAATAAATATGGCTGAGTTACGTGCGGCAGGATTAGTTAAAAGTTATAAAGGGCGCACTGTTGTAAATGGTGTTGGCTTAACAGTAAAAACAGGTGAAATTGTTGGTTTATTAGGCCCTAATGGAGCAGGTAAAACCACCTCTTTTTATATGGTTGTTGGGTTAGTAAAACAAGACCATGGCTCTATCGTCATTGATGATGAAGATATTTCTAACGACCCTATGCATATTCGCGCTCAAAAAGGGATTGGTTATTTACCTCAAGAAGCCTCTATTTTCCGTCGTTTAACGGTAACAGAAAATATAATGGGTATTTTACAAACACGGAAAGAATTGACACAAAAACAACGAGAAGAGAAACTAAATACCTTATTAGAAGAATTTCATATTACGCATATCCGTAATAGTAAAGGAATGAGTTTATCTGGTGGTGAACGTCGTCGTGTAGAAATCGCCCGTGCACTCGCTACTGAGCCTAAATTCATTTTACTCGATGAACCTTTTGCAGGGGTAGACCCTATCTCGGTAATCGATATTAAAAATATTATCCAGCATTTACGTGACCGTGGTTTAGGTGTTTTAATTACTGACCATAATGTTCGAGAAACGCTTGATGTGTGTGAACACTCTTATATAGTGAGTCACGGTGAAATAATAGCAATCGGAACCCAAGACGAAATATTAGCAAATGATCATGTAAAACGCGTTTACCTAGGTGAAGAATTTAAACTTTAGATTAACGTTGTTGTTTTAGTTAGTAAGACATCCTATTAGGAATATATGTTTTGATGAAACAAGGTTTACAATTGAAAATGGGTCAGCAATTAGCAATGACCCCTCAATTACAACAAGCAATAAAACTCTTGCAGCTTTCAACCTTAGATCTCCAACAAGAGATTCAAAACGCGCTAGACTCAAACCCGCTGTTAGAACAAGACGATCAAACGGGAACAGAAGAGTCAGTGAAGGAAGCTGACAGCAGCCAACTTGACACCTCTGATGCAATTTCTCAGCAAGAGTTTTCTGACGATTTACCTGCAGAAAAAGAGTGGGAAGAATCTTACACATCAACACCAATTACCGGTACAAGCTCAAATGCAGTCGCTTATGACGGCGAAGATACGGTTTATCAGGGCGAGTCATCAACGTCTTTACAAGACCATCTTTTATGGCAAATGCAACTCACTCCTTTCACTGAAACAGACCAAGTTATTGCCATGGCGATCATCGACTCTATTGATGACTCTGGCTATTTAACAACAGATTGCGAAAGCATTTTAGACAGTTTAAAAGTAGACTTGGAAGAATTAGAGCTTGATGAAGTTGAAGTCGTTCTTAAACGTATTCAGCATTTTGATCCACTTGGTGTGGCGGCTCGATCCACACAAGAATGTCTACAAATACAATTACGTCAACTTCCGGCAACGACGCCTTGGCGTGATGAAGCGATCTTAATACTTGAACAGTACATGGATTTATTAGGTAATCGCGATTACCGAACATTAGCGAGAAAAAGTAAATTTAAAGAAACGCAACTTGCAGAAATCATGCGTTTAATTCAAAGCCTAGAGCCGCGTCCAGGCAATGGAATAGAGACCAGCGAAGCGCAATATATTGTGCCTGATGTTTACGTTAAAAAGATTAATGGTCAATGGCGTGTTTCATTAAATCAAGATTGCGATCCTAACTTATCAATCAACAAACAATATGCTGATCTTTGTAAAGGCACTATCAGCAAAACTGACTCGCAATTTATTAAAGGCCACTTACAAGAAGCAAAATGGTTTATTAAAAGCTTAGAAAGTCGTAATGAAACCTTATTAAAAGTGTCTAATTGTATCGTGCAACAACAACAAGCTTTCTTTGAATATGGCGATGAAGCCATGAAACCTATGGTGTTAAACGATGTTGCTTTTGAAGTAGAAATGCATGAATCAACCATTTCACGCGTCACGACACAGAAATTTATGCATACTCCTAGAGGCATTTACGAGCTTAAATTCTTCTTTTCGAGTCATGTTGCGACAGATGGTGGTGGAGAATGTTCATCCACTGCGATCCGCGCTTTGATCAAAAAATTAGTTGCTGCGGAGTTAACAACTAAACCGTTAAGTGATAATAAAATTACACAACTGCTTGAAGAACAAGGAATTCAAGTAGCGCGAAGAACGATTGCGAAATACAGAGAATCCCTCGGAATTCCGCCTTCAAATCAACGTAAACAACTGTTGTAAAGATTGACTCATATTAAGAAAGTTGAGATTAGCTATAGCCATTTAGTAGTAACCTGCTAAACTCGCGCCTTCATTAAATACAGTAATAAATATTATGAAAATCTCAACATTATTAGACAAAGAATCAGTATTAAGCCAAGTCCCTTGTAGTAGTAAGAAAGGTGTATTGGAAAAAATCAGTCAAATTGCAGCTGAGAAATTAGGTTTAGATAATCAAGAACTATTTGAAAGCTTAATTGCACGCGAAAAAATTGGCTCTACTGGTGTCGGATCTGGCATTGCCCTTCCACATGTTAAAATATCCAGTGAGTTACCTGCTACAGCTGTATTTTTACAATGTGAATGTGGAATTGATTTCGATTCATACGATGGTAACAAAGTAGACATATTATTTGCTATTTTTGTTCCTGAAGATTTATGCGACAAATACCTGGCAGCTTTATCTGAAATAAGCCAAAAATTGTTAGATAAACAATTCCTACGTCAATTACGTAGCGCTCAAAGTAATGAACAACTATTCGAATTATTAACTATGTAAAATAATAGGAGTTAACATGAAATTAATTGTTATAAGTGGTCGCTCTGGCTCAGGAAAAACAATTGCCCTTCATGTACTCGAAGACTTAGGTTATGACTGCATCGACGGCGTACCTTACCGCTTATTAGAACAAGTAGTAGAAACACTCGATCCTGAGCATAACAAAGTCGCTATTACCTTAGATATTCGCAACATGCCTACGGCAGTTGATGAAATTAAAAACTTAGTTGACTCCCTACAAAAAAAAGTCGAACTAGAGATAATTTATATTGATGCTTTATCAAGTGAATTAATCCGACGTTATAGTGAAACACGTCGTTTACATCCCCTCTCCAAACAAAAATTATCATTATCTCAAGCATTAGAGTTAGAAAGCGAATTGCTTGCTCCATTAAAAGATCTTGCTTCCTTTTCGATTGATACAACAGCTTTATCTGTACATAACTTAAATGAGCACCTTAAAATATACTTAAAAGGTTCAAGTAAAAGTGAGCTGTTAATTATCTTCCAATCCTTTGGATTTAAATACTCACATCCAGAAGATGCTGATTATATTTTTGACGTTAGGTTTCTACCAAACCCGCACTGGGAAGAAGCTTTAAAACCTTATACAGGCCAAGATAAAGTTATTCAAGATTACCTCAATGGATTCCCGTTAGTTAAAGAAACCATTACTAATATTGAAAATTTATTTTTAACTTGGTTACCTCATTTAGAACAAAATAACCGTAATTATGTCACCATCGCCATTGGTTGTACGGGTGGAAAACATCGCTCAGTTTATGTCACAGAACAAATTGCAGCCCGCTTTAAACATAAATATAAAGTACAAATTGAACACAAATGCTTAAAAGGGTAAGACCTGTGGAAACAATTAAACAAACGATTACAATAAAAAACAAACTTGGTTTACACACTCGTGCAACCATCAAATTAGTCGAATTAGTCAATGCATTTGATGCTCAAATAACCATTACTCATAATAATAAACAAGCAGATGCTGGCAGCGTATTGGGTTTATTAGTGCTAGAAACTTGTTTTGGACAAGAGATTGAAATTGAAGCGAAAGGTGTAGAAGCTCAACAAGCCATGCTTGCCGTGACAGAGTTAATAGAAAATAAATTCCTAGAAGAAGAGTAAGGTTGAGTATGGATAATAATGAAATCGATAGTACACAACTAAGACTCAAAGAAGTTAATAAAGCCCTAGATTGCGGGATGTTTGTACTAGCTCGTAGTATTCTAGATAAAATGCCTGCCTGCGATGTCGCTTTCTTATTAGAATCCTCTCCTCCAGCAAACCGTAAAGTTCTGTGGAATTTAACAGATCATGATCAACATGGTGAAATTCTAGAAGAGCTCAACGAAGATGCAAAAGACGGCATCATTAATTTAATGGGCACTGAGAACCTTGTCGCTGCAACAGAGGGCATGGAAACAGATGGCCTTGCCTATGTATTACGAGGTATCCCAGATAACGTCTATCAAGCTGTTCTAGAGCAGATGGACGCACAAGATAGACAACGAGTTGAGCTTGCACTTGCGTTCCCTGAGGACACTGCGGGTTCGATGATGAACACCGATACCATTACACTTCGTCCCGATGTTACCATTGAAGTCGTATTGCGCTATTTACGCTTAAAAGGCTCTTTACCCGATACCACTGATACTTTATATGTCGTAGATGAAAATAATATTTTAATTGGTGATGTGCCCTTATCGACTTTATTAACCGTTGACCCCAATTCTTTGGTCAGTGAAGTAATGGATGATAAAACAGAAGCATTAAAAGTGTTAATGGAAGAATCTGAAATTGTAAAACTGTTTGAACGACACGATTGGATCTCAGCACCTGTTATCAATGATCAAAAGGAATTATTAGGTCGTATCACCATCGATGATGTTGTTGATATCATTCGAGAAAATGCGGAACACTCAATGATGGGTATGGCTGGTATGGATGATGATGAAGATACATTCGCTCCTATCTTGCCCAGTGCAAAGCGTAGAACAGTTTGGTTATCAATTAATTTAATTGCAGCATTTATTGCCGCGTCAGTTTCAAATATGTTCGAAGCCACATTAGAGCAAATGGCGACATTGGCCGTGTTAATGACAATTGTCCCAAGTATGGGTGGTATCGCAGGGAATCAAACTTTAGCACTTGTTATACGCGGGATCGCTGTCGGTCATATAAGCAGTAGTAATACTCGATGGTTGATTGGTAAAGAAGCCGCGATTGGTGTCCTTAATGGCATGATTTGGGCTATTTTAGTTGCCACCGCAGTAGTACTTTGGAAGGGAGATATTCAAGTTGGATTTATTATTGCCGGCGCTATGTTTATCAACTTATCAATAGCAGGTATTGCAGGTGTTTCAATCCCGCTCTTGATGCATAAGTATAAAATCGATCCGGCATTAGCAGGCGGAATGGCACTGACAACGGTCACCGATGTGATTGGTTTGTTCTCGTTCCTAGGAATGGCGACTTTAGTACTGCAACGCTAAAAACGTTAAGAAAAATATAAGTAATCATTATGATGCATTAATGTGGTTTAGATAAACGCTAACCAAGATTCAAGTAAGTTTAAGAAATCTTCTAATCCACATTCAGCTTGAATTTCTTGATCGTAAAAACTCAACTCATTTGCATCTTCTAAACTATCATCTGATTCATGTAAACTATGGTTACTAATTTTAGCTTCTTCAATGGTCAAATATAAATTGAATTCACTTCCAGCTAATTTGTACTCAGTTATTTTACGTTGTTGAAGTTGACCGATCACCACAAGTAGATCTTCAACCCATTTTTTACTTTGACCTTCTTGCTCTAGCCAAGTCCCAAAAGCCTCATGCCCCATTGATAATTTAACCGTTGCTTTGTCACTAAAATAATCTTTTTTAAAATCAAATTCCATTTCACACCTCCATTGAATCTGTTAGCTGAGTATAAACAGCTTTCAAGTAACCTGCTTAGATATTTGGACAAATCACTGTAAAGACTTTCTAATGATCTTAAAATTTGAGCAAAAAAAAGCCTTTGCTAAAAGCAAAGGCTTATCAAAAAACAGCGACGAATTAAGAATTAGCAGCTAATTTTTGCTCTACTGCAGCCATCACGTTAGTTGGTACTAACTCGTATGCAGCTTGTGGTTTTAATAAAACATTAGATTTACTAGCAACCATTAACATTTGTTTCAAACGGCTAGATTCAAATGGTTTTAATAATAAACCTTGAACGTCTAATAGGCTGTTTAAACCTAGTAGTTCACGTTGAACATCATGATGAGTGTTCAAAATACTAATATCTGCTGATGCAGAAGTTTGACCAGTACGAACAGATTTAATAAATTCGATACCTGAAGCATCAGGTAATAATGCATCAACAATCACTAAATCGAAATCTTGAAGTGCAACTGAACGCTCAGCTTCGATTGTTGTAGCAACACCTTCAACATATGAAACGTTTAATGCTTCTAGTTGCTCGATTAATTGAATGCGATCTTCTGAACCACTTTCAACCACTAATACTTTCATATTAGTAATTGCATTGGTTGTAGTTTCACCTTGAGATAAAGGAGACATAGTATTTTCAGAAACACCTAAACCTTCCATACGAGCGATGTAACCACGTTTAGGAATAGTAGAAATGTTCAAACCATGAATACTTAACGTACCTACGCTTTTACGTAACTGTGAGATATGCTGGTTGATAGTATGGTCTGTCACTAAACGTCCCCATACATGTTGAGCAAGATCTTCACGAGTCACTACTGTATTCACATTTTTACATAAGAAATGTAAAAGTGATGTACGAAGAGGACCTAAGTAGACTTTACGACTACCGTGAATTAAACTGTTTTGACTTGTATCTATGTGGAATTCACCCACAACTAAGCTTTTTTCTAACATAATAGCACCCATTTTATTTAATATAGATGACAACCCAAAAGTAGATTGCCAATTCTTATCATAATTTCCGGGCTGCTTCGGCAACCTCTTTTTTTTATTGAATAAAGCACTTTATCAAATTAAGATAAAAACACAAAGTAATTTCATATATGTCATTAATATGTCATATGCTTTATTAGACTAAGATTATAGTCCAAAATGAAAAACTCGCACTTAGATAACAAATTAGTTATCTGCACATGACTTTTAAGACGTAAAAAACCAATGCTTTTTCTTAAATAAAGTGATTATATTTTGTTAATTAATGTTAATTTTATTCTCTTTAACATTGAGATAATAATGTCAGTTATTAAAAATTCAATCCCATAAAAGAGAAAATTAATAATATAATTCAATAACTAACATTTTCCATTTAATAGCAAAATAATACCAAACTAAAATAGTTTCTAACACTACGACAAGCCTGAATTAAAGAAGTTTCATTTAGATATAAAAAAATCTTTATATTAACTAAAAAATGTATTCAACTTACTCGCGCAGAAACCCCCATCACAAATAGATTATAATTTTTTATTATCAAAACACTAAAAAAACAATATTCACTTTGACTTAAAAATTATTTTTACAGTGTTTTATTAATTTCACGCGCTCATATTTACGTATAACTAATTCACTAACATACGTAACACTTAATATGTAAGATCAAAAAGATTAAAAGCCATTTAGTTAATAAAACAACAAACAGTATGCTTTTTAAATAAAGCAGCCCTTACACTATCAGGTAAATTTGATAATGACTTACTACGCGTTTACAAATATATAGACCCTATGGGTCTTCAAAAAATTTCAAAAAATTCTAATAAAGTCATTAACAAGCCAAAAATTAACAATATAAACTTTAAGCAAGTATTTCTAAAGCAGCTTAAAAAATAATATATTCAATATAACGATCACTTCTATCGAACATAAATCACATGATTTGTGTTAATATAATGTTAAATTAAGCAAATCATTAGTAGAGCCTAAAAAATAAGGTAAACTAGGTTTAAATTTCCCCCTTGTTAATAACATTGTTATTAGCACATTAGAGCTAGAGAGAGTTTTAAATGAGTCTATATTTAGAGTACATCAAAGAAATTGAAAATCGTAAGAGTCAACTAGGATTGGCCCCTTTGCCAATTGATAGTGCTGAATTATTATCTGAAATTATTGCTCAAATTAAAGATGTAAAGAATGAGTATCGCGAAGATTCGCTTAATTTTTTCATTTATAACACACTACCAGGTACAACAAGCGCAGCAAGTGCAAAATCTGCATTTTTAAAAGAAATCATTTTAGGTGAATCTGTTGTTGCAGAGATCACGCCAACATTTGCTTTTGAATTGTTATCTCATATGAAAGGTGGCTCATCAATTGCTGCCCTACTTGATCTCGCATTATCTGATGATGCATCAGTTGCAGCTCCAGCAGCTAAAGTATTAAAAACACAAGTATTTTTATATGACGCAGATACAAGCCGTCTTGAAGCCGCCTACAAAGCAGGTAATGCTATCGCTAAAGAGCTTCTTGAAAGCTACGCTGAAGCAGAGTTCTTCACTAAATTACCAGACGTTCCAGCAAAAATCGAAGTAGTCACTTATATTGCTGGTGAAGGTGATATATCAACCGATTTACTTTCTCCAGGTCACCAAGCACATTCACGTGCAGACCGTGAGTTACATGGCCAATGTATGATTACGCCAGAAGCTCAAAATGAAATTAAAGCCTTACAAGCGAAACATCCTGAAGCAAAAGTAATGCTTATTGCTGAAAAAGGTACGATGGGCGTTGGTTCTTCACGTATGTCAGGAGTTAACAACGTTGCGCTTTGGGCAGGTAAACAAGCAAGTCCATATGTTCCTTTTATTAACATAGCGCCTGTTGTTGCAGGTACTAACGGTATTTCACCAATTTTCTTAACAACGGTTGATGTAACTGGCGGTATTGGTCTTGATCTTAAAAACTGGGTTAAGAAAGTAGATGCTAACGGTAACACCATTGTTGATGAAAATGGCGATGCAGTCTTAGAAGAAGCTTATTCAGTAGCAACGGGTACGGTATTAACTATCGATACAGTCGCGAAAAAATTGTTAAATGGCAATGAAGAGCTAGTTGATGTTTCTTCAGCATTTACACCACAAAAAATGGAATTCATGAAAGCCGGTGGTTCTTACGCGGTAACATTCGGTAAGAAATTACAAACATTTGCGGCAGAGACGCTAGGCGTACCAACAAAACTTGTATATGCACCTTCAAAAGAAATTTCACATGAAGGCCAAGGCCTTACTGCTGTTGAAAAAATATTTAACAATAACGCTGTTGGCGTGTTGTCAGACGCACCATTACACGCAGGTTCTGATGTTCGTGTTAAAGTAAATATTGTTGGTTCTCAAGATACAACGGGGCCTATGACGTGTCAGGAACTTGAAGCAATGGCTGCTTCAACTATCTCTCCTTTAGTTGATGGAGCTTACCAGTCAGGTTGTCATACAGCATCGGTTTGGGATAGCAAAGCGAAGGCTAACATTCCTAAACTAATGAGCTTTATGAACAAATTTGGTCTTATCACCGCTCGTGACCCTAAAGGTCAATATCCAGCGATGACAGACGTTATTCATAAAGTATTAAATGATATTACTGTTGATGACCGTGCAATTATCATTGGTGGTGACTCCCATACTCGTATGTCTAAAGGTGTCGCATTCGGTGCTGACTCAGGTACAGTAGCTGTCGCATTAGCAACAGGTGAAGCAGCAATGCCAATTCCTGACTCGGTTAAAGTTACTTTTAAAGGTAAAATGCAAGCTCACATGGATTTCCGCGATGTTGTACATGCAACTCAAGCGCAAATGCTTAAACAATTCGACGGTGAGAATGTATTCCAAGGCCGTATCATTGAAGTACACATCGGAACTTTATTAGCCGACCAAGCATTTACATTCACTGACTGGTCTGCAGAAATGAAAGCTAAAGCTTCAATCTGTATTTCTAACGATGAAACATTAATTGAATCGCTTGAGCTTGCTAAGAGCCGTATCCAAATAATGATCAACAAGGGTATGGAAAACCAAGCAAAAACACTTAACGGTTTAATCGCTCTAGCAGACAAACGCATTAACGATATTAAATCAGGTGCTAATCCAGCACTTTCTCCTGATGATAATGCTAAATATTATGCAGAAGTTGTGATTGATTTAGACGTTATCGACCAACCAATGATTGCCGATCCAGATGTAAACAATGAAGATGCTTCTAAGCGTTACACGCACGATGTGATCCGCCCTGTTTCATACTACGATGGTAAATCAGTAGACCTAGCCTTTGTTGGTTCTTGTATGGTACATAAAGGTGATATGCAAATCATCGCTCAAATGTTACGTAACATTGAAAAACAAAATGGAAAAGTAGAGTTTAAAGCGCCATTAGTCGTTGCTCCACCAACTTATAACATTGTTGATGAACTTAAAGCAGAAGGCGACTGGGACATATTACGCAAGTACTCTGGTTTCGAATTTGATGATGCAAACCCTAAAGGTGCTGCACGTACTAAATACGAAAACATCATGTACCTTGAACGCCCTGGTTGTAACTTATGTATGGGTAACCAAGAAAAAGCTGAACCAGGTGATACAGTATTAGCAACATCAACACGCTTATTCCAAGGCCGTGTTGTAGCAGATACTGCAGAGAAGAAAGGTGAATCACTACTAGGTTCAACACCTCTAGTTGTTCTTTCATCTGTACTTGGTCGCTTCCCTACTATCGCTGAATATAAAGCAGCCGTAGAAGGTATCGACTTAACGCGATTTACTCCACCTACAGAAGAAATGAGCACTAAGTTTGTAGCCTCTGTACCCGTTAAAATGGTATAGACATTTATAGGCTAATACGGTTTATTAGTCTATAAACATAGCTTCTCAAATATGAGGTTATCATTTTCAGCATAGTAAGCACTTTTACTAATACCTGAAACTGATAACCTTTTTTTCGTTTAAAATTAAGTGATTAAAAATCGTCAACCCCCCTTCTGTTTTAAACTCTTACCTGACACCAAACTATCTACAAATAAACCAATTTAAAACCATTCAGCTTAATAACTTGAACATTCTTACTCGTTAAAAACGTGTTTTTCTACGCTGCACTCAATCGCAATAGCTAAGGAATGGTATTACACCTAAAAGTTTTAAAACATTCATAGAATGAAGAAAATGGCGGTCTTAGCGGCAGGTAAATAACAGTCTTTACTAAATTTCAGGTATAAAAAAAGCTTGTTACCTTAACAGTAACAAGCTTTTTTATATGCAGTGTGAAAAACGTTTATTATTTACGTTTAACAGCTTTTGCATTTGGAAGGTCAGTAATAGAACCTTCGTAAACTTCAGCAGCTAAACCAACAGATTCATGCAATGTTGGGTGAGCATGGATAGTTAATGCGATATCTTCTGCATCACAACCCATTTCAATTGCTAGGCCGATTTCGCCCAGTAATTCACCAGCGTTAGTACCCACAACAGAGCCACCAATAATACGGTGAGTATCTTTATCAAAGATAAGCTTAGTCATACCATCTGAACAATCAGATGCGATTGCACGACCAGAAGCTGCCCAAGGGAATACTGATTTTTCGTAGTTTAGGCCTTTTTCTTTTGCTTCTTTCTCAGTTACACCAACCCATGCCATCTCTGGCTCTGTGTAAGCAATTGATGGGATAGTTTTAGGGTCAAAGAAGTGTTTCTTACCAGCAATAACTTCAGCTGCAACATGCGCTTCATGCACACCTTTATGAGCAAGCATAGGTTGACCAACAATATCACCAACAGCGTGAATATGCGGTACGTTAGTATGCATTTGCTTATCAACTTCAATGAAACCACGTTCAGTAACAGAGATGCCTGCTTTTTCTGCATCAACAGAAAAACCATTTGGTACACGACCAACAGCCACTAAAACTGCATCGTAAGGTTTAGTACCTTCAGGTGCGTTTTTACCTTCAAAAGCAACGTATAATGCGTCGTCTTTTGCTTCAACAGCAGTTACTTTAGTCTCAAGCATAATGTTGAATTTGTCTTTTACTTTCTTAGTGTAAACTTGCACGATATCTTTATCGGCAGCAGGCACTAATTGATCAGCAAATTCAACAACATCTACATCTGAACCTAGTGATTTGTATACTGTACCCATTTCTAGACCGATGATACCACCGCCTAAAATAAGTAAACGCTTAGGTACTGATTTAAGTTCTAATGCATCCGTTGAATCCCAAACACGTGGGTCATCATGTGGAATAAATGGAAGTTTAACTGGGCGAGAGCCTGCAGCGATAATCGCATTATCAAAAGTAACCGTTGTAATTTCACCGTCACGATCTGTTGCTTCGATTGTATTTGGACCAGTAAAACGTCCCCAACCTGTTACCGTTTTCACTTTACGCATTTTAGCCATGCCTTGAAGGCCGCCAGTTAGCTGTGATACAACTTTTTCTTTCCAGATACGAATTTTATCAATATCAGTAGACGGTTCACCAAATAATACACCGTGCTCTGATAATGCTTTTGCTTCTTCAATTACTTTAGATACATGTAGTAGTGCTTTAGAAGGGATACAACCTACATTTAAACATACACCACCAAGCGTTTCATATTTTTCAATTAATACTGTTTCTAGACCTAAATCTGCTGCGCGGAATGCTGCTGAATATCCAGCAGGACCAGAGCCTAATACAACAACCTGTGCTTTAATTTCTTTACTCATGTTGACCTCAATAAAAATGAACGCTTATATAGAAGGTTCATTTTAAGCAAATGTTAAATAAATGCAAAATAAATGGTCGGCAAATGCCGACCTGTTAACAAAAATTATAAGATCAACGTACGTAAATCAGATAAGTAGTTGTTGATTGCAGTGATAAAGCGTGCACCGTCAGCACCATCAATTACACGATGGTCGTAAGAAAGAGCAAGAGGAACCATTAAGCGTGGCTCAAACTCTTTACCATTCCATTGTGGTTTCATTGCTGATTTAGACACACCTAAGATAGCAACTTCAGGAGCATTAACGATTGGTGTAAATTGTGTACCACCGATACCGCCAAGACTAGAAATTGTCATACTTCCGCCTTGCATATCTTTCGCTGTTAATTTACCTGCACGTGCTTTCTTAGAAATCTCAGCAATTTCACGACAAATATCAAAAATACCTTTGTTTAATACGTCTTTAACAACCGGTACAACTAGGCCGTTTGGCGTATCAACAGCGATACCAACATTGAAGTATTTCTTAAGGATCAAGCTTTGGCCATCTTCAGAAAGTGAAGAGTTAAAGTTAGGGTATTGCTCTAATGCTTTAGCAACCGCTTTGATCATAAATACTAATGGGCTAATTTTAACACCAAGGTCTTGTTTAGCAGCAATTGCATTTTGCTCTTTACGGAACGCTTCTAGCTCAGTGATATCTGCTTCGTCAAATTGTGTAACGTGTGGGATAGTTACCCAGTTACGGTGAAGAGCAGGACCAGAGATTTTTTGGATACGAGAAAGTTCTTTAACTTCTACTTCACCAAATTTAGCAAAATCAACTTTAGGCGAAGCTGCAACAGCTAAGCCGCCAGCACCACCAGATTTAGCCATTTGTAGTTGTGCTTTAACAAATTTCTGTACGTCTTCTTTTGTTGTACGGCCTTTAGGACCAGTAGCAGCAATCACGTTTAAATCTAAATCGAATTCACGAGCGATACGACGAACAGAAGGCGATGCTTTAATTGAACCATTTACAACAACTTCAGCTTTTGCTGGAGCAGCAACTGGCGCTGGAGCAGGTGCAGCGGCTTTAGGAGCTTCTATTGCAGGAGCAGCTGGTGCAGCAGGAGCAGCGCCTTCAGCTTCAACGATTAGAATTAAAGTACCTTCAGATACTTTATCTCCCGTTGCAATTTTAATCTCTTTTACTACGCCAGCAAATGGAGCTGGTACGTCCATTGACGCTTTATCACCTTCAACTGTAATAATATCTTGGTCTTCAGCAATCGTATCGCCAACAGCAACTAAGATGTCAGTCACTTCAACTTCATCACCACCGATATCAGGAACACAAACTTCTTTAACTGCAGTCGCTGTAGCAGGTGCTGCTTCTACTGCAGGAGCAGCTTCTGCAACTGGTGCCGCTGGTGCTTCTGCAGCTGCTGAGCCGGCAGCTTCGATGATAAAGATAAGTTGGCCTTCAGCTACGCTATCACCAACATTTACTTTAATTTCTTTAACCACACCAGCAACTGATGAAGGTACGTCCATCGCAGCTTTATCGCCTTCGATAGTTAATACATCTTGGTCTTCTGCAATCGTATCGCCAACAGACACTAAGATCTCAGTAATATCAGCCGCATCAGCACCAATATCAGGTAGTAAAAATTCTTTTAATTCAGACATAATAATTTTCCTAATCAATAAAAGTCGGCATTAGTTCTTACTAATGCCGAGACTGATTTACGCAAATAAAGGGTTAGTTTTGTTAACGTCAATATTAAACTTAGCAATCGCTTCAGTTACAACAGACGTTTTAATATCACCGCGTTTAGCAAGTTCGCTTAGTGCAGCAACAACAACATAACTAGCATCTACTTCAAAATGATGACGTAGATTTGCGCGACTATCTGAACGACCAAAGCCGTCTGTACCTAATACTTTGTAAGTATCAGATGGGATAAATGCACGTACTTGCTCTGCATAGTTTTTCATGTAATCCGTCGCAGCAATTGTTGGTTCATTACCTAAAACATCAGTAATGTACGCAGTTTTTTGCTCTGCTTCAGGGTTAAGCATGTTGTAACGTTCAACATCTTGACCGTCACGAGTTAATTCATTGAATGAAGTAACAGAGAACACATCAGATGCTACACCGTATTCTTCACTTAGAATCTCAGCAGCTTTACGTACTTCATTCATGATAGTACCAGAGCTCAATAGTTGAACTTTGTTTTTACCTTTATGAGATTGAAGTTTGTAAATACCTTTACGAATGCCTTCTTCAGCGCCTTCTGGCATTGCAGGCATTGCATAGTTTTCATTCATTACAGTTAAGTAATAGAAAACGCTTTCTGGATTGTCGCCATACATGCGCTCAATACCATCTTGTACAATAACCGCTAGCTCGTAAGCAAATGTAGGGTCATAAGAAATACAGTTTGGAATTGTATTTGCTTGAATATGGCTGTGACCATCTTCGTGCTGTAGACCTTCACCATTTAGTGTAGTACGACCAGCAGTTGCACCTAATAAGAAACCACGTGCTTGTTGGTCACCTGCTAACCATGCCATGTCACCGATACGTTGGAAACCAAACATAGAGTAGTAGATGTAGAATGGAATCATTGGTAAATCATTGGTGCTATAAGATGTTGCTGCAGCTACCCATGACGCCATAGAGCCTAGCTCATTGATACCTTCTTGTAATACTTGACCTGATGATGCTTCTTTGTAGTAAGAAACAACGCCGCGATCTTCTGGTGTGTATTCTTGACCATCTGGGTTGTAAATACCCACTTGACGGAACAGACCTTCCATACCAAATGTACGTGCTTCATCACAGATAATTGGAACGATATTTTTACCGATACCTTTATCTTTTAATAATACGTTTAAGATACGAACGTAAGCCATCGTTGTAGAGATTTCACGTTTTTGCTCTTGTAAAAGAGGCGCAAACTTATCCAATGCAGGAACAGGTAGTTTCTCAGTGAAATTTGGTAAACGTTTTGGCGTGTAACCGTGTAATTCTTTACGACGAGCATGTAGGTAATCGTATTCTGGAGTACCCGCATCAATCGTTAAGTAAGGTAATTCAGCTGCTTTATCATTACTGATTAGATCTTGTAAACCTAAACGATCACGTAAACTTTGAATGTGTTCTTCATTCATTTTCTTCACGCCGTGAGCAATATTTTTACCCTCAGCGGCAGCACCCATGCCGTAACCTTTAACTGTTTTAGCAAGGATTACTGTTGGTTTACCCATTGTATCTTCAGCATTTTTAAATGCAGCATACAATTTAGATGAATCATGACCACCACGTTTCAGTGCGAAGATTTCTTCGTCAGTCATATCAGCTACTAATGCAGCTGTTTCCGGGTATTTACCAAAGAAATGTTCACGTACGTAAGCACCATCTTTTGATTTAAATGCTTGGTAATCACCATCAACAGTTTCTTCCATTAATTGCAATAATTTACCTGAAGTATCTTTTGCAATTAATGCATCCCAGTTACCACCCCAGATAACTTTAACAACATTCCAACCAGCACCTGTAAATAGGCCTTCTAGTTCTTGAATGATGCTACCGTTACCAACAACAGGACCATCTAGACGTTGTAAGTTACAGTTAACTAGGAAACATAAGTTATCTAGTTTTTCACGTGCTGCAAATGATAAAGAACCACGAGATTCTGGCTCATCCATTTCGCCATCACCTAAGAAAGCGTAAACACGTTGTGCTGTTGTATCTTTTAATCCACGGCCCGCTAAGTATTTTAAGAAACGTGCTTGGTAAATAGAAGTAATTGGACCAAGACCCATTGATACTGTTGGGAACTGCCAGAATTCAGGCAATAATTTTGGATGTGGGTATGAAGGTAAACCTTTACCAGCAACTTCTTGACGGAAGTTATCTAGTTGTTCAGCCGTTAAACGACCTTCAACAAATGCACGAGCATAAATACCAGGAGAGATATGACCTTGGTAATAAACTAAATCACCACCATCAGTCTCATTTGAAGCACGGAAGAAGTGGTTAAAACAAACTTCGTAGAATGCAGCAGCAGATTGGTATGAAGCCATATGGCCACCAAGATCTAAATCTTTCTTAGAAGCACGCATAACAATCATGATCGCATTCCAGCGAATGATTGAACGGATACGTTGCTCAAGCTTTAAATCACCTGGGTAAGCAGGTTGCTGGCTTGTTGGGATAGTATTTACATAGTTAGTGTTAATGCCTGTAGGCATGTTAACACCTTCTACACGTGCTTTCTCCATCACTTTTTCAAGGATAAATTGAGCGCGTTCAGAGCCCTCATCTTCAAGAATGGTTGTTAATGCATCAATCCATTCCGAAGTTTCTTGTGCATCAATATCATTTAGGATGTCAGTCATGACACTTTCCTTCTATATCACTAGATAATCTTAACCCGAAGGTTAAGCATGGTTGTTATAACTATTTAAATTAACCACTACCTGCTTCGCAGCACGTTTGTTATGCCATTGCGGCAATAAGTAATCTAAATAGTTATTTATTTAAGTATGTTCGACAGTAAATTCACTGCACCCGCCATACTATAAAACGGTTTTTTTAAAAGCGCCCTAAATCGCGCGTAAAGGCACTTTCTTCACGTAACATTACCAAACGAGTTTCTTCAATATAATTAAGATGTTGATCTGAAGCTTCTTTGGCCTTCATTGGCTGTTTTGACAAAATAGCATCGATCAATTGTAAACGATGTAGATGTATTTTTTTAGCCACTTCAGGATACAAGTATAATTGCTTAACGTTATCCGAAATATTCTTCTGTAGTAGCGGTTTAATACCACGAGCAAGGTGTAAAAACACCACATTGTGGGATGCTTCAATCACTGCTAAATAAAATTCTACGACAGATTCAATTTCGAGTTCAATGTTACCAGTTTTATTCGCGGCATCAATAGCTTCGCAACTTGTTTTAATTTTTTTAAAATCTTCAGATGTACCACGTAATGCAGCATAATAAGCAGAGAATCCTTCGATAGCATGACGAAACTCTAATAAGTCATATTTAGATTCAGGATGAGAGTTTAATAATTCGAATAAAGGGTCAGTTAATTGTTCACGTAATTCTTCTTTTACGTAAGTTCCCCCACCTTGACGGCGAGTTAGTAAACCTTTTGATTCCAAGCGTTGAATCGCTTCTCGTAAAGAAGGACGTGACACATCAAACTGTTTTGCCAACTCACGCTCTGGTAATAGCTTTTCACCCAGCTCTAAACTCCCCTCTAAAATCATGCTTTCAATCTGTGATTCAATCACATCAGCAAGCTTAGGTTGTTTGATTTTTGCGTAAGTCATGACAGTCTTTAATCCGTTAAACGTTCTGCTCTATCCATACATTTTAAATGAAACAAATGTAAAGTGGTATTACCAATTAATAATTGCGCATAGAAATTAACAAAATTAACAATTCATGTCTAGAATTTTATGATCTAAATCAACCTAAAATAGGCGAATAAAGTATTTATTGTAAAATCTAACAAAACCTAAATAATTGGTATTACCATTTATTTAGGTTTTGTTAATAAGAGGTAAAAAGAAAAGTTCACAAATATGTAAGATGAAATAAAAAAATATCGATATAATATGGACAAGCATTATGCTTTCACTAGTTTACTAAATTCAAAGAATAAAAATAATAATCAAGGAATTTATATGTCTAAATTAGGTTTTTCACAAAAAATTATACTTTCATCTAGTTCCATTATCGCTCTCTCATTAATTGTTCTTTCGTTTATCAATTACCAATCAATGAAAACGACCCTTAACCAACAAGTACGTCAAAATTTACAGGAAACATCAGAAGCAGCTTCCCACAACATGACAGAGTGGCTTAATGCACAATTAAACATTATTAAAATTGCAGCTAAATCTGCTGATGTCATTTCCCCTAACATGGACCGCTCGACATTAGCTCTACTAAGCTCAGCAAGTGAATTTAGTACCGTTTATGTAGCAAACGAGCAAGGGGTTATGGTAATGGATGATCCAAGTATTCAATTACCTTCAGACTATGATCCTCGAAAACGTCCTTGGTATCAAAAAACAAAATCTACAAATTCAGTCTCTTTTACCTCTCCTTATATCGATGCAACAAGTGGAGCCCTACTTATTTCAACAACAGCTCCCATTACTAAATCCAATAAATTTATTGGCGTTGCTGCTGGAGACTTAACACTGACTTATATCGCGAATATATTAAAAAGTATCGACTTTTCAGGCATAGGTAATGCTTATTTAGTTGATAGTGCAGGCAATATACTTGCCCATACAAATCCAGAGCTTAATGAAAAAAATATTAGTGACATCTACAATAACAATGATATCCAACTTAAAAAGGAGCTAAGCAAAGTTAAAGTGGGCGAGCAGACTAAACTATTAGGTTTTTACCCAATAGAAGGTGTGCAATCTATTAACTGGAGTTTGGCTGTTGAGATAGATGAAGGACTTGCTTTTGCCGCTCTTAACAAAATGAAAAGAGATTCTATATTATGTACATTAGTAGGACTCATCGCCTCTATAATATTAATAATGATACAGTTAAAAATATTGATGCGCCCTCTTCATTTATTACGTATCGCTTTATCTGACCTGTCTCAAGGAAATGGTGACTTAACACATCGTTTAACTGTTAATGGTAATGATGAGATTAATCAACCAGCTAAACATGTTAATACTTTCATACAACATATCCATGAAATGATGACAAAGTTTAAACAACAATCCACTGAAATGAACGATATTGCTGAGCAAATTAATGACAGCTCTCATGAAAGCAGTCAACAAATGGAGAAACAGCGAAATGAAACAGATCAGGTCGCAACAGCCGTTGCTGAAATGTCTTCAGCAGCAAATGAAATAGCAAGTAATGCGCAAAATGCATCCAATGCAGCACAAGAAGCAGATAGTGAAGGCGCCGTCGTCACAGAAGTTGTAAATGTTGCGATTAAATCAATTCAAGGACTGGCAAGCAAACTTCAAGATGCAGAAGAAGTCATTGTCGAGCTCGAAACTGAAGTTGATGGTATTAGTTCAGTGCTAGCAGAAATTATAAGCATTGCAGACCAAACAAATCTACTGGCCTTAAATGCCGCCATTGAAGCAGCAAGAGCAGGAGAGCAAGGCCGTGGATTTGCCGTTGTTGCAGATGAAGTACGTAATTTAGCAGGCAAAACTCAAGAAAGCACAGAAGTTATTAATGCTAAAATAGCGAGTCTTCAATCTGGTGCTAAACGTGCTGTGAATGCAATGATTGAAAGTAAAAACACCAGTGAAGATAGTGTTGAAAAAGCAGCTGAAGCCGGTCAATCCTTAACGCGTATATCACAAGCTATAACACGTATATCGGATATGAATCTACAAATAGCCACAGCTTCAGAGGAGCAGACAAATGTAACAGAAGAAATTACTCGCAATATAATAAATATTTCAGATGCTACCGATGAAACCTCTAATACAGCTAGCCAAACCGCTATTAATAGTGAAAAGCTAACGACAATAGGACGAGCGATAGACAAACAAGTTAAACAATTTGTTATTTAATTTGAAGCCATAAAGCGCTATAAACTTATCCCTCTGCAACAAGGAGGGATAAGTAAAATGATTCACTTCCATTAAGCTAATTTCGAAAAATACCTTTCCCAATCAAATCCACTACCAGGGTCAGTTTTTCTTCCCGGAGCAATATCACTATGCCCAACAATGCGAGGCAAAGTAATAGAGGGGTAGTTAACTTGTATTTGTTGTGTTGTATTAACTAATGCTTGATATTGAAGGTCCGTATATTCACTGCAATCAGTACCTTCCAATTCAATACCAATAGAAAAGTCATTACACCCTTCACGACCTTCAAAAGAAGACACGCCAGCATGCCATGCACGTTCGTGAAAGGGAACATATTGTTCGACAATACCATCTCTTCGAATCACACAATGAGCAGAAACTTCCAATCCTTGTAAACAAGCGAAACTAGGGTCAGCACAACAATCTAACTTTCCTGTAAACAGGTTTTGAATATGCTCAGTCCCAAACTGCCCTTCAGGCAAACTAATGCAATGAATAACTAATAGGTTAATCTCAGTACCTTGGGGTCTTTGATTATAGAAAGGACTTTCGATATAAATAGCGCTATCTAATATTCCATCGGAGTTGATCACAAGACTTCCTTAATAGTGTTATTTGTATTTATAAAGCCTATAAAAAAGGTGGCTAAAAAGCCACCTTAGATGTTTAACAATTAAATGTTAATGTTTATTCCCATTCGATAGTAGCAGGTGGTTTACCTGATACATCGTAAACAACACGAGAAATTCCATCAATTTCATTAATGATTCGATTTGAAACATGTCCAATTAAATCATATGGAAGATGCGACCAACGTGCTGTCATAAAGTCGATTGTTTCAACGCAACGCAGTGACACAACCCAGTCATATTTACGGCAGTCACCCATTACGCCTACAGAGCGAACCGGTAAGAACACAACAAATGCTTGGCTTACTTTATGGTATAGATCCGCTTTATGTAATTCTTCAATAAAGATCGCATCAGCACGGCGCAATAAATCACAGTATTCTTTTTTCACTTCACCTAAAACACGTACGCCTAAACCTGGACCAGGGAAAGGATGACGATAAAGCATATCGTAAGGAAGACCTAATTCTAAACCAATTTTACGTACTTCATCTTTAAATAACTCACGTAAAGGCTCAACTAATCCCATTGCCATATCATCAGGTAAACCACCTACGTTATGGTGAGATTTAATCACATGCGCTTTACCGTTTTTAGAAGCGGCAGATTCAATAACATCAGGATAAATAGTTCCCTGTGCTAACCATTTTGCATTTGCTAATTTCTTAGATTCCTCATCAAAAATCTCAACAAATACACGGCCAATGATTTTACGTTTAGTTTCTGGATCACTTTCTCCAGCCATTTGCTCAAGGAAACGATGCTCAGCATTCACATGGATAATGTTTAACCCAAATTTCTCACCAAACATTTCCATCACTTGTGCACCTTCGTTTAAACGTAACAAACCGTTATCAACAAATACACAAGTTAATTTATTACCAATCGCGCGTTGTAATAGCATCGCAACAACAGAAGAGTCAACACCACCAGAAAGCCCTAAGATAACTTCATCATCACCGACTTGTTCTTTCATACGAGCAACAGCATCATCGATAATTGATGCAGGAGTCCATAATGTTTCACAGCCACAAATATCAACAACGAAGTTACGTAACATAGCTTCACCTTGGTGAGTATGTGTTACTTCAGGATGGAACTGCACACCATAAAAACGCTTTTCTTCATTAGCAATAGCAGCAAACTGACAAGTCGCAGTATTAGCAACAGTCACAAAATCAGCAGGAATAGCAGACACTTTATCACCGTGACTCATCCAAACATCTAACAGTGGCTTGCCTTGATCTGATACAGCATCTTGAATAGATTTGAAAAAAGCAGATTCAGCTTGCACTTCAACTTGTGCATAACCAAATTCACCTTCACCTTCACCTTTAATAACCGCGCCACCTAATTGGTGAGACATAGTTTGCATTCCGTAACAAATACCTAAAACAGGAATACCTGCAGTAAACACATATTCAGGAGCGCGCGGAGAGCCTTCAGCAATAACACTTTCAGGTCCACCAGCTAAAATGATACCGTTAGGATTAAATTCTTTAATGTCTTCTTCATTAACATCCCAGCTCCATAGCTCACAATAAACACCTATTTCACGAATTCGACGTGCAATTAACTGAGTGTATTGAGAGCCAAAATCCAATATTAGAATACGCTGTTCATGAATGTTCTTACTCATTATTCTATCCTTTAACTTTCTTTTATTATTTTGTCTAAAAAAGAATAAAAGACGATCTAAATCGTCTTTTATTTTATATTTTATAAAGCTTAATTTAAGTGTTATTTATTAGGGAGTTACGGTATTAAATAAAATAATAAAGTAAATCACTTTTAAAATAACCTAATTAATTAACCGCCACTACGGTAATTTGGCGCTTCTTTAGTGATAGCAACATCATGTACATGACTCTCACCCATACCCGCACTAGTAATTTTGACGAACATGGCTTTTGTATTCATTTCTTTAATCGTTGCACAACCTGTTAAACCCATAGAAGAACGAACACCACCCATTTGTTGATGGATAATTTCTTTCACTTTACCTTTATAAGCAACACGACCTTCAATACCTTCAGGTACTAATTTGTCTGCCGCGTTATCTGATTGGAAATAACGATCAGATGAGCCTTGAGACATAGCACCTAGAGAGCCCATACCACGGTATGATTTATAAGAACGCCCTTGGAATAAAATAATTTCACCCGGAGATTCTTCAGTTCCAGCAAACATACTCCCCATCATGACACATGATGCGCCAGCTGCTAACGCTTTAGCAATATCGCCAGAGAAACGAATACCGCCGTCAGCGATAACCGGAATGCCAGTCCCTTCTAATGCATCAACAGCATCAGAAATTGCGGTAATTTGTGGAACACCTACGCCCGTAACAATACGCGTAGTACAAATTGAACCAGGGCCAATACCCACTTTAACCGCGCTACAACCTGCAGCAACTAATGCCTTAGCACCGTCGCCAGTAGCAACGTTTCCGCCAATAATATCTAGATTAGGGTAAGCTGCACGTGTCGCTTTAATACGATCTAAAACACCTTGAGAGTGGCCATGTGATGAGTCAATTAATAATACATCAAGTCCAGCTTCAACTAAGGCATCGATACGTTCTTCATTTCCTGCACTTGCACCAACAGCGGCACCAACACGTAAGCGACCTAGTTCATCTTTACATGCGTTAGGTTTACGCTCTGCTTTACGGAAATCTTTAACAGTGATCATCCCTTTAAGCTTAAAGTTATCATCAGTTAACAATACTTTTTCAATGCGGTGTTTATGCATTAATGCTTCAATTTCATCACGAGGCGTATTTGATTTTGCAGTCACAAGATCTGCTTTGCCAGTCATTACAGTAGATACAGGTTTAGTCATATCCGTTTCGAATAACACATCACGACCAGTAATAATACCAACTAACTCACCTGAAGCTTCAACAACAGGATAACCAGCAAAACCATGCTTGATAGTCAATTCTTTGATTTGACCTAAGGTCGTTGTAGGAGAAACAGTTACTGGCGTTGCAACTACACCACTTTCATGAATTTTTACTAAACGAACTTGTTCAGCTTGCACTTCAATAGACATGTTTTTATGGATAAAACCGATGCCGCCTTCTTGAGCCAAAGCAATAGCAAAACGCGCTTCTGTTACTGTATCCATCGCAGCAGATACCACAGGGATATTCAACGAAATATTTTTTGTTAATTGGGTTTTTAGATCAGCAGTATTAGGTAGTACAGTCGAATGAGCTGGTACTAATAAAACGTCGTCAAATGTTAACGCATCTTTTGCGATTCTTAGCATTGCAATATCTCACTTATAGTTGGGAGTATTTTGAATATACCCAAAATAGCTTGGGTATGATATTGCGGTGGGATTTTAATCGTTCTGGAGGATAAGTACAATACAATTTATGTTTTTATACTGAGTTTTTACTGTGTTAATATTTAGTTCCTCATTTAATTGGTAAAAACTGCAGCTATGGCGAGTCAAAATAAAAATATATACAGTGTAAGTTCACTTAATCGAGCTGCAAAATCCTTATTAGAAACGAGTTTAGGTGTGATTTGGTTATCCGGTGAAATATCCAACTTAACCATCGCGGTTTCTGGCCATTGGTACTTCACTTTAAAAGACCATAGTGCACAAATAAAATGTGCCATGTTTCGTGGCAATAACAGCCGAGCAGGTTTCACACCGAAACATGGCCAACAAGTATTAGTGCGCGGAAAATTAAGTTTATATGAAGCGCGTGGCGATTATCAGTTGATTGTTGAAACCATGGCACCAGAAGGTGATGGTTTATTAAAGCAACAATTTGAAGCGTTAAAGTGCCAACTTGCAGCTGAAGGATTATTTTCTGAAGCGCTTAAAAAACCACTTCCTGAAATTATTAAACGTGTTGGTGTGATCACCTCTTCAACAGGTGCCGCATTACATGACATGCTCAGTGTGCTACAACGGCGTGATCCTCGTTTACAAGTCATTATTTACCCAAGCCAAGTACAAGGCAAGGGCAGCGCACTTTCAGTGGCATCACAAATAGCGTTAGCCAATGCGAGAAATGAATGTGACGTATTGATTGTAGGTCGTGGTGGCGGCTCGTTAGAAGATCTATGGTGCTTTAATGAAGTTGAAGTGGCTTACGCTATTTATCACAGCCAATTGCCCGTGATCAGTGCTGTCGGTCATGAGATAGATGTCACCATCAGTGATTTTGTTGCAGACTTAAGAGCTGCAACACCTTCTGCCGCTGCAGAATTAGTTAGCCAACACAAAACCTTTGTATCGACGCAATTAACTACTTTAGTGACACGTTTAAAACAAGCAATGTTGAGCACATTGCAGCATAAGGCTCATCGTCAAAGTGTATTGAAACAAACACTCTTGCAACACGATCCAAAGCATAAATTGCAGCAACAAACCCAGCACCTTGATGAAATAAGTTTGCGCTTACAACATGCAATGCATCAAAAACTTCAACAGCAACAAAGCTTAACTAATCAATTAAGTAATAGATTGGCGCAAGCCAGCCCTGCTCATAAAATTGACATTGAAAGGCAAAAGCAACAACAATTAAAATATCGTTTAACGCAAGCAATGTTAGCAAGTCTGAATCACTCAGAACAAAGCCTGCAACATCAAATACAACAACTCAATGCTTTTAGCCCATTAGCGACGTTAGCCCGTGGTTACGCCATTGTGAAAGATGAAAAAGGAAAAGTAAGCACTAACGCAGCAGAATTAACAGTAGGAGAAACCGTTGAAGTGACCTTAGAAAAAGGCCAATTTAATGCAACAGTTATCTAATAGAGAAAGTTACCCAACAATAAATGGTGATGTTTTTAGCGCATCACCTTAGTTGTCACCTCTCGATAAATCTTCATTTCTTTATCCGCACAAAACGCAGCACTAACAAGCGTGTAAACATGACCTACTTTTGAATCCGTCAGTTGGCAAGTGTAGTAAGCCTGACAGTTTGCAAAGCCAGATATTTTTTGTGGTAAGACAACGGGTACCTTTTCCATTTCGCCTAAACAAATAGACGCCTCTTCGGTATTTTTTTTATTCTTAAATACAGTAAGCATTGCAACTTCATTTGCAGAATAAGCCGCAAAAGAAGCACGTGTTGCGTAAACATCATAAATCCCCTGCTTGGCAGAAGTCTGTTGAAGGTTAAGCATGCTAGCGGCCAATAAAGAGAGCACAACAATAATAAAAATAGCAATGATTAACACGCCGCCAGTTTGTTTATTAGGTGATAACAACCTTTGCTTATGGTTTATTGTTGATACGTAATACTTGCTCAACAAACACCTCCTGTTCATCAATTTCCATATTGAAAGTCACTTGCAACACATTTGAAGTTGTTTCTTTATTAACAAATTTTCCAGTTATATTTTCAGCCATTAAAATATTTTCATTATTGTTAGTGCGTTTATATAGTTTTGAATCATTGAAACAATAGCTGATGTTATCTTTAATAAAATAAATGCGCTTAATCATTGATGGCGCTGGAAAGCTTACGCTGTTGTTAAAAGTAAGCTCCCCAGAATTTAAATCATAATGGCTTACTGTTTGAATTTTATTGCTCTCAGTTAATAACTCTTCTAGCGTTAATAAATTGATAACGGCTTTGGTGCCTTTAAGTTCTTGGTTAATAGGAGCAATAAAACCATGGTCAGCAACTTGAGGGTAAATTGGAAAATGATCATCATAGAATGAAGAGTTAATAACAGGTGTGAAAGTTAAGCAGTTATTTTTAAGGACTAAGCTATTGGGCAATGCATTGCTGACTTCTCTGCGTAGTCGTTCCATTACAAAGCGAACGCTACTTATCGACTTATCAAGATTAACCTTATGAGTATAGAGTTCGACACCAGTTTTAATATAACTGCTTGTCATGATACCAAGTACAGATAAAATCATGATCACGATAACTAATTCAATTAGGCTAAAACCTTTATTCAAAGTATCCCTCAACTTCATTTAATAACGGCCTTTCAATGCTGAGAATACAATTTTGTCATCACCAGGTGTTTTTATAGTGACATCGATACGTTTCATTTTTTGTTGAATATCTGTATTTAAGAATTCAAGTACAGCAATATTTACTTGATAGTTGTCATATTGTTTAGGTAAGCCCTCTCCTAAAATATTTTCATAATTAAAAATAGGTTCAAAATCATTTGTTATAAAATCTTCAATATCATTAAAGGTTTGTTGATCATTATTTATTTTATCGTAAGAGGAAGAAAGGGCTTGTTGTAAAATAGCCTCTGCAAATTGAGCGGCGCGTAATTGATGTAAAGGAGTTAAGCTCTGTTTACTTTGTGAAACAAACATAACGCTCATTAGCATCATCGCAATGGCTAACACAGCCATTCCAACAACTAATTCAATTAAAGTAAATCCTTTATTGCTCAACGCTGCCATGGATATACCCCTCCGACTCAATGTTGATACTTAGCTTATTCTGCCCATTGATATTAATAGATGTAGACCCATAAATGTTATGAATTAAACCATCATTATCGAAACGATACTCAGCAGTATCCAAAAGTCCTTCTGTAAAAGAAACTTGATTGTATTGGTTGTATTCATTATTAACACAAACATTGGTTGCTTGAGGGAGGTTACACTTTCCGTTTATTTGTGCTGTGCTTTCATTATAAAAACAATCCGGTTTTACCACTAACCAATGACACATATTATTGCTTTCTGCTGCATTGTCAAAAGGGGGAGTATTCATGGCTTGTAATTGCACCAATTTTAACCGCGAAATTAATTGGTCTTGGATAGTGAAATCTTCGAAACTGGATTGGTCAGTGAGTTTAGGTATCGCAATCACCATCAATACACCAAGAATAACGAGAATCGCCACTAATTCAATTAATGTGAAGCCATTCTTTTGAATTATTAACTGCTTTTCGAAAAATTGTCCCATCACTATTCCAATGTAATAAGTATTTATTTATAGAAAGCATCATATCACTTTACTCGACAAGCAAAGTGAGCTTATTTTTTAATTAAAAAAAATCCCACTGAAAGCGTAATGCCGTTCACTTAAGGTGAACGGCATATTTACTTTTCGCCACTGGATATCGATTTTTAGACGCTTTTAAACACCTCGGATAACTTCGCTCACGTTTTCCCTCCAACTTAAATTGTGC
>NZ_SNUB01000108.1 GCF_004378355.1 Psychromonas algicola | reverse complement strand
TCACGACATCAATCACAGGTGCATCGTTCACTTCCGTGACGCTTACTGTGATCGTTTGTGTGCTAGTTGCCCCATCGTTATCGGTCACCGAGACTGAAATCGAATCTTCACCGACGAAGTTGGCATCTGGTGTGTACGTGATATTACCGTTCGCATCTAAACTAACGCTACCATTGTCAGCACTTAAACTACTCTCAGTGATCGTCCCATCCACATCAGAATCCGTTGCCACGATAGTCGCGGTATCTTCTGTAACTGTTGTGCTGACGACATCAATCACAGGCGCATCGTTCACTTCCGTAACGTTCACTGTGATCGTTTGTGTGCTAGT
>NZ_SNUB01000107.1 GCF_004378355.1 Psychromonas algicola | reverse complement strand
GTAATGAAGTTTGCTTACGGGCAAGTACTTTAAAATCTGTCTTTTTTATATGCTCCATCTTTGAGTCACTTTAATCGCAATAGATAACTCAATTAGATCATATTTTTACTTAGATTGGTATTAAACGCAGTCGCGATGATAGTAGAAACAACACCAGCATCGACATGCACTTGGGTATAGCGCCACCTTCACGGATAGTGTTTATCTTTCTTCAGACATAAAAAAGAGAGCTTAAGCCCTAATGCCTGTCAGTTAAGAACTGATGGGCATTTTTTTACCTTTTCTTTCTGCGTATCTTTTGGGTCTCGCTTTAACCATTCTTGGGTAACTTCTCTCTCGCCGTTCAGGCAAAACAAATG
>NZ_SNUB01000106.1 GCF_004378355.1 Psychromonas algicola | reverse complement strand
AGGCTTCGAGTGAGTGGAAATCGTAATCTAAAGGCATAAAAAAATCCGATGTTGAGTGAACATCGGATTCTGATCCCATTCGGGTAAAAATCAACTAATTTTTCTTAACTGATCGGCATTACACTTTATGTGGGCTTTTTTATGTCTGTCTTTTGTCTTGTCCTGAAATGGGTTTACGCATTTAGGACTTATTTATGAAAAAAACCAAACCACTGGGGTTAAACGTACCCAAAGAGATTACATACTAGGCTTTGCAAGGCTTATGGTATTTCACGTCAAGCATACCATCAAGCTATTCGCAGGATAGAGGCTCGGAATAATAACTTAGCATCAGTGAGAGATCTTGTTATGTACTGGCGCAAAT
>NZ_SNUB01000105.1 GCF_004378355.1 Psychromonas algicola | reverse complement strand
TGATGAAACACATCTTTGACGACATTACTGCCTAGCTTTTTACGAGCTTGTGTTACTGCACTTCTTGCAACGTAGTCGACCTCTTGAGGCAGTACGATATCGAGTTTATTAATAAGCTGGCGAACAGATTCTGTTCTGAAAAGAGACATGCCCACGACCGCCCAGACCATGGCGTCCATAGGGAGTTTTCGTTTTCTTAACGTAGCAACACCGTTAGATTGCAGGCAAGATTCAATAATATCTGCCTCTAAAATATCAGATAAAGAAGAGAATTCGGTAAGTCGGTTAATTGATGTGCGAGCGAGTGCTTCTGAAAGTTCCATAAAAAAATCCCATGACCTTTTGAGTCATAGGATTTTGATCT
>NZ_SNUB01000104.1 GCF_004378355.1 Psychromonas algicola | reverse complement strand
ACGTTTAACTATTGCATGTTGTTTCCAAGACGCTTGTGACTCATATTTACATATGAAAAACAATCGTTTTTCGTGCACCTATCAATTAATAAATTAACTGAGTAGATACGTACTCATATTATCCGAAGATAATATGTGCTTTTTATTTTGCTTGATTACGTATAATTAAACCGAAGTTTAGTTATACGAGAACAATTTCGTTTATATCTATCACACCAATCAACTTTTATTGTAAACAATACAAGTCATTGTATTTGTGTGATAAATAAGAACATTTATCAGCTTTCCTAATTGTTAAAGAGCAGACTTTTTCGTTAAAAAAAGCCTTAGGTAAGTAGTGTTACTTATCTAAGGCTTCTAATCCATGTCATGGTTCATCAC
>NZ_SNUB01000103.1 GCF_004378355.1 Psychromonas algicola | reverse complement strand
GTAGCTGCGCCGATGATAGTGTGGGGTCTCCCCATGTGAAAGTAGGTCATTGCCAAGCGCCTAATTAAACGAACCCAGTAAGTATTTTCTTACTGGGTTTTTTTATATCTGTTAATTGATGGCCTACGTAGAAAGTAGGGCGAATATCGCGACAGCGATGGGTTATGAGCAAGGTTCACCCATTGTCAAGCGCCTAATTATACCAATCTAATACCAATCTAATACCAATCTAAGTAAAAATATGATCTAATTGAGTTATCTATTGCGATTAAAGTGATACCAATCTAAGTAAAAATATGATCTAATTGAGTTATCTATTGCGATTAAAGTGACTCAAAGATGGAGCATATAAAAAAGACAGATTTTAAAGTACTTGCCCGTAAGCAAACTTCA
>NZ_SNUB01000102.1 GCF_004378355.1 Psychromonas algicola | reverse complement strand
ATTAACACGTAAAGGCGATAATTTAACCTTAGAAGTTGAAGGTGAATCCGTTGCAAATATTGAAGAATTTTACACTGTCGATGGCTCTCAATATGTCGTTGATGGTTCGCAATCCCTTATTGATGGTGCAGCTTCCGCCGAAAATATGGTTATCAGCAGCTCTGGTCTTGATGCTAGCGGCAACATTATTGCACAAGGTGCAGTCTGGCAGGCTGAAACTAGTTTTCTTGGATTGAGCACATTACAACTTGTTGGTGCGGGATTAGGTTCTGCCGTTGTCCTTGGGGCGGCGGTTTCGAGTTCCGATTCTGGCTCTGGCTCAAGTGCAACGCCAGATACAACCGCACCAGAAATCACCTCTGGAACAACGGCCACGGCAATCGATGAAAACAGTGGTGCAAACC
>NZ_SNUB01000101.1 GCF_004378355.1 Psychromonas algicola | reverse complement strand
CGACCGCAGGGAAGTAACCATCGATCCTGGCCTTGTCGGCCACGAATCGGCCGGCATAGATCGTGGGGATGTACCAGGTGCCGCGTTCCTTCATCAGGCGCATTACCTCGTCGTCCATCTGCGTGCCGTGTTCGATGCTGGTCACGCCGGCCAACACGGCGCGCTTCATGCCCTCGGTGCCGTGGGCGTGGGCCGCGACGCTGAAACCGTAGTCTTTCGCGGCCTGGACGACGGCCTGCACTTCATCGAGGGTGAACTGCGGCGCATCACCGGATTTGGCATAGCTCAACACGCCGCCGGTGGCAGTGATCTTGATGACATCACTGCCGTCCTTGTAGCGCTGGCGCACGGCGCGGCGCGCCTCGTCGGGTGAGTTGACCACACCCTCGGTTGGTCCAGGCGGACCCATG
>NZ_SNUB01000100.1 GCF_004378355.1 Psychromonas algicola | reverse complement strand
GCCAAGCGCCTAATTAAACGAACCCAGTAAGTATTTTCTTACTGGGTTTTTTTATATCTGTTAATTGATGGCCTACGTAGAAAGTAGGGCGAATATCGCGACAGCGATGGGTTATGAGCAATGTTCACCCATTGCCAAGCGCCTATTACGAACAATCCCTGTGACTGATGTTGGAGGGATGGGGCGTTGTGGGGTATTCATATATACAGTCCCACTTTCATATGAAAAGGTTATACGGATTGCGTTAAATATGTTATCTAAATTTTACGAAGAAAAAACAGTTCAATTCAAGGCATAAATTGATACCAATCTGTAAAATTAACTGGTCAGTTTCATCCAGTCTCTAAAGCACATGCTTTTTACTCTTAGAGGGATGCTGACAAAGTCATTCCATGCCTTACATACTTCATCAACAATATTG
>NZ_SNUB01000010.1 GCF_004378355.1 Psychromonas algicola | reverse complement strand
AATAACTTAGCATCAGTGAGAGATCTTGTTATGTACTGGCGCAAATTTATGCCCGTATTGGTGGTAAAAAGCTTTACCAATTAATAAAACCACAACTAGAAGAGCTAGGTGTAAAACTAGGCATAGATTGTTTTTTGACTACTTGAGAGAGAATAACTAGCTGGTAAAACCTAAGAAAAACTATACAAAAACGACACATAGCAACCATTGGATGCGTAAGCCCAGCTAATTTATTGAAAGACTATACTCCTAAGTCCGCTGAAGAAGTTTTTGTCAGCGATATAACCTATGTGAAGTCAGCGCAAGGGGGACATTATTTATCCTTGGTGACAGATGCTTACAATATTGCTCTGAGCTCTATCAAGTAAAGCTGAATGAAAGTGGTATTAAACCTTCTATGACGGATGGTTATGACTGTTATCAAAATGCTTTGGCTGAGCGAGTAAATGGAATATTAAAACAAGAATTTTTACTATATGAATGTCGAATATTGACGAGTTAAAACAGTTCGTTGAAGAATCAATATTTATATACAATGAAATGTGACCGCATATGAATTTGGGAATGAAAACACCAAATCAAGTGCATAAAAAAGACCAGGAGCAAGTGCTACTGGTCTTTCATTAAAACCGTCAACCTATTTCAGGATGGGACAACTGTTTATATTTGGTCTGGATTATTTAACTGACTAAGTATTGGTAGTATTTTACTTACTTTATCAAAACATTCTTGGTATTCACTTTCGACTTTAGAATCTGCAACAATGCCTCCGCCAGCCCAACAGTATATTTTTTGATTTTTGCAAACTAATGTACGGATTGTAATACTACTATCCATATCACCGTTGCCATTAATATAAGCAATGCTGCCGCAATAAATCTCACGTTGATATTTTTCGAGTTCACAAATGATTTCCATGGAACGAATCTTCGGCGCGCCCGTAATGGATCCTCCTGGAAAACAAGCTCTTAATAAATCTTCACTATTATATTGAGAGCTTAAATCACCTGTTACTGTGCTTACTAAATGATGGACTGCAGGGAAGCTTTCTATGTCAAATAAACGTGGTACGGAAACACTACCAGCTTTGCATACTCGGCCAATATCGTTGCGCAGTAAGTCAACAATCATTAAATTTTCTGATTGATCTTTTTCTGAATGCAATAAAATGTTTTTATTAATCAAATCATGATTTGCATTAGGAGAGCGTGGCATGGTGCCTTTAATTGGTTTACTTTGAACTTGATTATTTGTTGAAAGTAAAAAACGTTCAGGCGATGCAGAGATAATAACTTGCTCTGGCAAACGAATAAATGCGGCAAAAGGGGCTTTGTTTTCTAACAATAAAGCTTGATAAGCTTGATATTCATCACCCTCATATTGGGCTTGAAAACGTTGTGCTAGATTTACCTGATAACAGTCGCCACTTAGAATATAATTTTGAATTGTAGCAAATGTTTTATGGTATTCAGATTCAGTATAGTCTGATTGCCAGGCTTGCGATAAATGGAAGGCTGCTACTGCCTTGCTTTGCTTATTGATTAACTCAGTTAGCCATTGATATCGAGTAACCCACAGTATATCAAGTTCAAGCTCTTGATTTTTACAACGATGTTGTACTAAAAAGTATTGTTTAGATTGTACGTTATATAAAATAGCCCAGTCATAAAAGCCGCAATGAAAGGGACCTAAACCCAATCCTTCATTTTGTTGGCTTTTTTTTAAGGATTCAAATATTTCGCCCATTTCATAATGGTAAGCAGCTATAACTCCCCCTGTAAATGGAAATTCTGATTGAAGCTCGGCATGAAATAGTTTCTGGCGAATGTCAGATTGTGCTTTTAATGGATCATTACCCATATCAGTAGTTTCACTGACACTGAAATTGTTAAAAAGAACTTTATTCTTTTCTTGAGTTAAAGTCGCAATGGGATCTGATGTATAAATAGACCAATTGCTATCAACATGATCTAAGCTGGCAGATTCCAAAAACATAGACCAATCTCGTTGAGATAAGTGTTTTTTAAGGGTGAACATGTCATTTTCAGAAAATGAAATGGGTTTTATTAGTATATTACTTGTTCGATTTGGCATTTTTTACTATTTAGGCAACATTTTTTTAACAAAAAATTAGGTAGTTAAGTGCATCAATATTACCATTGTTTTATAGAAAACGGTTTACAATTTATTTGGAGCAACGAATGACAGTCATTAAAGAGTCAGATTTTATTAATAGTGTTAAAAATTCTCTGCAGTTTATTTCTTACTATCATCCCCTCGACTTTATTCAGGCAATGGATAAAGCTTATCAAGCAGAGCAAAATCCTGCGGCTAAAGATGCCATTGCACAAATATTAATTAATTCTCGTATGTCAGCTGAAGGTAAACGTCCTATTTGCCAAGACACGGGGATCGTCACTGTTTTTGTTAAGATTGGCATGAAAGTTAGTTTTGATACTGAAATGACGGTGCAAGAGTTGGTTGATGAAGGAGTTCGTCAGGCTTATAACGATCAATCAAACCCTTTACGTGCTTCTATTGTTGCTGACCCTGCTGGTGCGCGTAAAAACACCAAGGACAACACTCCCTCTGTTGTCCATGTGGAAATGGTAAAAGGCGATAAAGTTGAAGTGATGGTTGCTGCAAAAGGCGGCGGCTCTGAGAACAAATCTAAAATGGCGATGCTGAACCCATCAGATTCTATAGAAGATTGGATTGAAAAAACTGTACCAACAATGGGGGCAGGCTGGTGTCCACCAGGTATGTTAGGTATAGGCATAGGCGGAACCGCAGAGAAAGCAGCGGTAATGGCTAAAGAATCATTAATGGAGCCTGTTGATATTTTTGAATTGCAAGAAAAAGCCAAGGCTGATCCTGAGTCATTATCAACAGATGAAAAATTACGTTTAGCTATTTTCAAACGTGTTAATAATTTAGGTATAGGTGCTCAAGGCCTAGGTGGGTTAACCACAGTATTGGACATTAAAATTAAAAGCTGTCCAACGCATGCAGCATCAAAACCTGTTGTGATGATCCCTAACTGTGCTGCAACACGACATGCTCACTTTACTTTAGATGGCTCTGGAGAAGCTGTATTAACACCACCTAAATTAGACCAATGGCCAGAAATCACCCGTGAAGCAGGTAAAAACGTACGTCGAGTTAATGTTAATGGTTTGACCAAGGCTGATATGAGTGATTGGAAAAGCGGCGATACAATTTTATTGTCAGGTAAAATATTAACGGGGCGTGATGCTGCACATAAGAGAATTCAAGAACTTATTACAAGTGGTCAAGGACTCCCTGAAGGCGTAGATTTTAACGGACGTTTTATTTACTACGTTGGACCAGTAGATGCTGTTCGTGATGAAGTTGTTGGCCCTGCAGGTCCAACTACCGCGACACGTATGGATAAATTTACGGATTTCATGCTCGAAAAAACTGGTTTATTGGGCATGATTGGTAAATCAGAACGTGGGCAACAAACTGTTGACTCTATTGCAAAGCATAAATCTGTCTATTTAATGGCCGTTGGTGGTGCCGCTTACTTAGTTGCTAAAGCGATTAAAAAATCTCGAGTTGTCGCATTTGCTGATCTTGGAATGGAGGCTATTTATGAATTTGATGTTGAAGATATGCCGGTTACGGTTGCTGTAGATAGTTTAGGAAATAATGTTCATGATCAAGGTCCTGCTATCTGGAAAGCAAAAATTGCCGAATTAGACAGCAAATTGTCATAAAAATTACTAAATTGATTGCTTGAAAAAGTAGTAATGGTATAAAACACACATGAAAGCAATTTACCATTACTCATAAAGGAATAAGTATGTTTGAACAAGTAAGTATGGCTCCCGCAGATCCTATCCTAGGTTTAACGGACGCATTTAAAAAAGACTCGCGTAAAGATAAAATTAATCTAGGCGTTGGGATTTATAAAAATGAAATGGGCCAAACACCAATTCTAGCAACAGTAAAAGAAGCTGAAAAACGTTTACTTGCTGAAGAAACCACAAAAAGCTATTTAACCATTGAAGGTATAGCGGCTTATGGTGAAGCTGTTCAAACATTATTATTCGGTAAAGATGCTGAAATTATCACATCAAAACGAGCCCTCACTGCGCAAGTTCCTGGTGGCACAGGCGCATTACGTACAGGTGCTGATTTTGCTGTCACTAAATTAGGCATTAAAAAGGTTTGGGTAAGTAATCCAACTTGGGCGAATCATGGCAATGTATTTAAAACGGCTGGATTAGAAGTCGCTGCGTATGATTATTATGATGCTGCTACTAAAGATCTTGATTTTGATGCAATGATTGCTTCTCTTCAATCTGTTGAAGCAGGGGATATGGTTTTATTCCACGGTTGTTGTCATAACCCAACAGGGATCGACCCGACTCAAGAACAATGGGAAATATTAGCTAAATTAATCGCAAAACTTGGCGCAATTCCTTTCTTTGATTTTGCTTACCAAGGTTTTGGTAATGGTGTTGAAGAAGATGCACAAGGCCTACGTAAATTTGCTGAGCACAATAAAGAACTACTTATTGCTAATTCATTCTCTAAAAACTTCGGTTTATATAATGAACGTGTTGGTGGTATAACACTTGTTGCAGAAACAAGTGATATTGCACAAGCTGCATTTAGCCAAATTAAAGCAGGTATTCGTAGCAATTATTCTAATCCTCCATCACATGGTGCAGCAATCGTTACCACTATTCTTAATGATGAAAAACTTTATCAGCAATGGGTTCAAGAAGTTGCAGATATGCGTGTTCGTATCCAAGAAATGCGTGACTTATTTGTTGCAACATTGAAAGAGAAAGGCGTGAAAGGTGACTTTAGCTTCATCAGTCGTCAATTAGGTATGTTCTCTTTCTCTGGATTAACTGTTGAGCAAGTAAATCGACTTAAAGAAGAATTTGCTGTATATATTGTAGGATCTGGACGTATTTCAGTTGCTGGTATGACTAAAAATAACATGCAGCCATTATGTGATGCGTTAGCCAAAGTTATTTAACCTGTTATTTTTCTAAGTAATTAAGCCTTATCGTGTTTGCGATAAGGCTTAATAATATAATAGAGATTTATGAGTAAAAAAATTAATCAAAACCTTTCATTTTTAAATAAAATGAAAAAAATGCCAATATCTTCAGATAAGGTTAAATGTTTATTTACAACAGAAGCCTTTAAAACTGAGTTATTTAATCAAATACAATTAGCGACAAAACGTATTTATATAGCAGCATTATATCTCGAAGCTGATGAAGCTGGCGGTGAAGTGTTAGATGCATTATATGATGCAAAATCACGTCATCCTGATATGGATATTTCAATCTGTATCGATTTTCATCGAGCACAAAGAGGTTTAATCGGGGCAGAAAAAGGTGGAGATACGAATACAACTTGGTATCAAAAAGTTGCTGATCTTCGAGGCCATGGCGTCAAAATATTTGGTTTGCCAGTAAAAAGAAAAGAGTTGTTTGGTGTGCAACATCTCAAAGGTTTTATTTTTGATGGTGTCGTTTTTTACAGTGGCGCCAGCATTAATAATATTTATTTACATCAACAAGAACGCTATCGTTTTGATCGCTATTGGTTAATAGAAAACCATGAATTAGCAGATTCAATGGTAGGGTATTTGCAACAAGTTATTGTCAGTAGTGATGCTGTTGTACAGTTAAATACTGATGTTATACCTGCATTCAATGAATTAAAAAAACACCATAAAAGTTTAAGCCGTGATCTCAAACGTTGTGGATATCGTTTTGAGGGACCAAATAATGAAGGAGGTTTAGGCATTAGACCGCTTACTGGTATCGGTGCTAAGAAAAATATTCTCAATAAGGTTATTCGTTCTATTTTCCATTCCACAGAAAAAGAGTTGATTCTATTTACGCCTTATTTTAACTTGCCGACAGTGTTATCTAGAGACATCTCTTCGTTATTAAAACGTAATGTTAAAATAACCATTGTAGTTGGTGATAAAACAGCAAATGATTTTTATATTCCAGAAGATAAACCCTTCAAAACTATTGCAGCGTTGCCCTATTTGTATGAAGTGAACTTACGTAATTTTGCTAAAAAACATCATACTTCTATTTTGAATGGTAATTTGAAACTACATTTGTGGAAACATGATAGCAATAGTTTTCATTTAAAAGGTGTGTATTCCGACCAGCGCTATTCTTTATTAACAGGTCATAATTTAAATCCTAGAGCATGGCGTTTAGATTTAGAAAATGGTTTATTGATTGAAGATCCACATAAAGAATTAAGCGGCTTGATGAATGAAGAGTTAGCTAATATTCTTGAACACACTCGATTAATTAATGATTATAAAGAAATTGATGATCTTAAAAGTTACCCTGATAAAGTGAAACAATTATTATCACGATTAAAGCGTATCAAAGCAGATAAAATCATCAAAGGGATTATATAATTTTATAATTTAACAACCTTAATTCAATTAACTGCTATTTATTTAATCACTTAGCGTTAAATAGGTAATTATTGATTGAATTATGTTTTTGCTTACGTATAATCTTCGGCATCAAGTGTTAGAGCTTGATGTAGTGACAATGGTGGGCTTCTTGGTTTCTCGCATTGATAACTTATTAACCAGGTCAGAGCCGGAAGGCAGCAGCCATAGTAAGTAAATCAAGTGCCGAGAGTTTGCTGGGAAGTCTACCACCCACCTTTAATTACAATCATTATTAGCTTCCAAAGGCCTAATTATGAATCAGTACAATTCCCGTTTCGATACCTCTTTAAAAGCACAACACTTTTTACCTAAATATTGGGGTACTTGGTTTTTATTAGGTTTACTTTTTGTTTTCAGCTATGTTCCCATTCGTTTTAGAGATAAATTTGCCGCATGGATTGCAGATAGACTTTATAACGCAAAATTTTTAAACAAGCGTAAAAAAATTGCATTTGTTAATTTAGGGCTTTGCTTTCCTGATTATACTGAATGTGAAAAAGATGCATTAATGCGTGAAAACTTTCGTTCAGTTGCGCAAATATCACTTTCTTTGGGTGAAATTGCTTTCCGCAGCAAATCTTTCCTACACAAACGTATTAACTTCATTGGCGAAGAGTTTGTTAAAGAAGCTCATGATGCCGATAAAGCGATTATTTTCTTAGCTCCGCATTGTTATGGTATTGATTTTGCTGGAGTCGCAGCTATTTCTGCGCGTGATTATCCCCTATCAAGTATGTTTAATGATTATAAAAATCCTATCTTTGATTGGTTTGTGACTAATTATAGAACCCGCTTTAGTCGACTTAATGATAAAGGGACACTTTATCATCGTAGCGAAGGGCTAAAGCCATGTATTAAAAGTTTACGTGATAAAGCGCATTTCTATTACCTTCCCGATGAAGACCATGGCCGTGCGAATAGTCTATTTTCACCTTTTTTTGCAACGCAAAAAGCGACGCTTCCTGTTATTGGCCGCTTAGCAAAATTAGGAAGGGCGGTAGTGATTCCAACTTATACTTCTTATAATGCAAAGACTGGTAAAGTGGATGTGATCTGTCATGCTCCGATAACAGGTATTCCAAGTAGTGATGAGCAAATAGATACAGACTTAATGAATGCTGCAATTGAGAAAGTTATTGATGAGAATAGAGCGCAATATATGTGGACATTGAAGTTGCTAAAAACAAGACCTGAAGAAGGTTTAAAGATTTATTAGTTAGTATACAACCAATATTAATCATTTAATTGCTATTAATATTGGTTGTTGGTTCTCATCAAGCTTAATATTTATCCTGCGCATTATAACGATTGCCCGTTACGACCATACTTCTATCCCCCAATAAATAGAGATAAACAGATAAAACTTCATCGGGTGTTTTTAATATGCTTGTATCTTCTGCTGGAAACGCACTTGCTCTCATTGCTGTTTTAGTTGCCCCTGGATTGATGGCATTAAAGCGCAGAGTTGAGTTTTCATACTCATCGGCTAACACTTGCATCATTCCTTCAGTAGCAAACTTAGAAACGCTGTATGGGCCCCAATATGCTCTGCCTTTATTTCCAACTCCAGAGGAAGTGAAAATAGTACTCGCGTGAGGTGCTTTTTCTAAAACAGGAATTAAATACTTAGTCATTAAAAAAGCAGAAGTCAGGTTTGTTTGCATTACCTCATTCCACATTTTACTTTCAATTTGTTTAAACGGGCTTAATACACCAAGTTGACTTGCGTTATGTACTAATCCATCTAACTTTCCATATTCGCGTAAAACTGTATCAGCTAAATCACTATAGTGTTCTTCTGTCGCTCCGTTTAAATCAACGGGAAGAATGGCTGCAGATTTCTTATTAAGTGCCGCTATTTGATCATAAACTGCTTCTAGTTTTTTAACGGTTCTGCCTAATAAAATTACTTCTGCTCCTAATTCTGCGCATTTAATTGCTAGTGCTTTTCCTATCCCATCTCCTGCGCCAGTGATTAAAATTGTTTTGTTATCTAATAAATTATCAGGAGCCTCGTAATGCATTGTTCATCTCATCTTGGTCAAAAAATCAAATAATAGCTTTTTTTTTAAAAAAAGACTCAAACTCTTTTGTAGGTTTAGTCATTTTTTGTCATTATGTGCGCGAACTTTATATTAAAGAGGATTAATTTTGGAATTTTTATTTGAATATGGGCTGTTTTTAGCAAAAGCCATTACGTTTGTAATCACAGTCGTTGCAATATTAATTGCAATTATTGCCTTAACTAGTAAGCAAAAAAATAAAAAAGGTGAATTAGAAGTTACTGATTTATCTGAGCAAATTAAAGAAACAAAAAAGTCGATTGAAGAGCAATTATTATCATCTGCACAGTTGAAGTCAAAAGCTAAAGAAGATAAAAAAATCCTTAAAGAAGAACAAAAGAAAGAAAAAAAATCAGCAAAAGGATCAACGGATCTTAAGTTGAGTCCGCAATTATACGTTATTGATTTTAATGGCAGCATTGATGCCAAAGAAGTGACCTCATTACGTGAAGAAATTACGGCTATTTTAAGTGTTGCGACAGAGCAAGATGAAGTTTTTGTTCGCTTAGAAAGTGGTGGTGGTATGGTACATGCTTATGGTTTGGCTGCTTCACAATTACAACGTATTAAAGATAAGAATATCCCGTTAACTATCTCTGTTGATAAAGTCGCTGCAAGTGGTGGTTATATGATGGCTTGTGTTGCCGATAAAATTATTGCGGCACCATTTTCAATTATCGGTTCAGTAGGTGTAATCGCACAAATTCCTAATTTCAATAAACTACTTAAAAAACATGATGTTGAGTTCGAGCAGTTAACGGCTGGCCAATACAAACGTACTTTAACAATGTTTGGTGAAAACGATGATTTAGGGCGTGAAAAATTCAAACAAGAATTAGAAGAAACACATCAATTATTTAAACACTTTGTTAGTGAACATCGTCCACAATTAGACATTGATAAAATTGCGACAGGTGAGCATTGGTATGGAACTCAAGCATTAGACTTATTATTAGTTGATAACATTCAAACAAGTGATGATTACTTATTAGATAATCTTGATCAAAAACATATCGTTCAAGTGCAATATCAAAAAAGCAAAAAGTTCGCTGAAAAATTTGGTAAAAGTGTAGCGAGTTCAGTTGAATCTAGCTTGCTCACTTTAATGCAAACCAATATTTCTCGACTTTTTAAATAGCTTTCTTGCTTGAAATAAAGTAAAAAGCCGACTATTACTCTGTTGGCTTTTGTTTTTTATTTATCCAAATCTAAAAAAATAGGTTGCTATTGGTTAAAACTTTGGATTATATAAAAAAGAGAAATTCATCGGACGAGTTAACATTCTTTCTAAGACAAGACTATTTATTAGGTATTAAAGCAATATGAGCAAATCTCTGGTTATCGTAGAATCACCTGCCAAAGCAAAAACGATCAATAAATATTTAGGCAACGATTTTATTGTTAAATCAAGTGTTGGACACGTACGTGATTTACCAACAAGTGGTAGTGCCAAAAAATCAATAGATGCTAAAAAGAAAAAATCTTTAGCAGGATTAACACCTGCACAAAAAGCAAAAGAAACGGCAAAACGTACTCAAGCTGCGTTAGTAACACGAATGGGGATTAACCCTAACAAAAATTGGGAAGCCAATTACGAAATATTACCTGGTAAAGAAAAAGTTGTTGATGAATTAAAAAAACTAGCTGTAGATGCACCAACTATCTATCTCGCAACCGATTTGGATAGAGAAGGTGAAGCAATTGCTTGGCATCTACGAGAAATCTTAGGCGGAGATGATAGTAAATATCAGCGTGTTGTTTTTAATGAAATCACTGAGTCTGCTATTCAAGAAGCCTTTCAACATCCAACCGAACTTAACATTGATGGTGTTAATGCTCAGCAAACTCGTCGTTTCTTAGACCGTCTTGTTGGCTTCATGCTTTCTCCGTTACTTTGGAAAAAAGTGGCTCGAGGGTTATCTGCTGGGCGAGTTCAGTCAGTAGCCGTAAAATTACTAGTTGAACGTGAGCGTTTAATTAAAGCTTTCAACCCAGTAGAATTTTGGGATCTTCATGCTCAAACAGCAACGAATGATAAAGCTGAATTACGCTTAGAAGTTTACAAATATAATGACAAAACTTTTGCACCAGTGACTGAAGCAGAAACGTCAGTGGCAGTAAATGCCTTAAAAGAAGCTCAATTTACATTGCATTCTCGTGAAGATAAACCAACAAAAAGTAAAGCGAGTGCGCCTTTTATTACTTCAACTTTACAGCAAGCGGCTAGTACACGACTTGGGTTTGGTGTTAAAAAGACAATGATGTTAGCTCAACGTTTATACGAAGCGGGTTACATCACTTATATGCGTACTGACTCAACAAACTTGAGTAAAGATGCTGTTGAATCTGCAAGAGAATTTATTGAAAAAGAATTTGGTAGTAATTATTTACCTGACGCTGCTGTTTCCTATAGCAGCAAAGAAGGTGCTCAAGAAGCCCATGAAGCGATACGCCCATCTGACGTTGCGCAACGTGCTGAGCTAATTGATGTTGTCGATAAAGATGCAAAACGTTTATATGAACTTATATGGCGTCAATTTTTAGCATGTCAAATGCTTCCGGCGTTATATGATTCATCAACGCTAGTTGTACAAGCTGGCGATTACAAATTAAGAGCAAAAGGGCGCACGTTACGTTTTGCTGGTTGGACAAAAGCACAGCCAGTTACCAAAAGTAAAGCTGATGAAATTCAATTACCTGATTTAGAAGTGGGTGAAGTATTAACGCTTGTTGATTTAGAGCCGTTACAGCATTTTACTAAACCACCTGCACGTTTCTCTGAAGCCGCTTTAGTTAAAGAACTAGAAAAACAAGGTATTGGTCGACCATCAACCTACGCAAGTATCATTTCTACAATACAAGATCGTGGTTATGTGAAGGTCGATAAACGTCGTTTCTTTGCGGTGAAAATGGGGGAAATTGTTACTGACCGTTTAACTGAAAACTTTACAGATTTAATGAGTTATGACTTTACTAAAGCAATGGAAGAAAACTTAGATGCCATTGCAGAAGGCAAAGCAGATTGGCATAAAGAGCTGGATAAGTTCTATAAAAAGCTGACAACACAATTAGACAAAGCGGAATTACCTGAAGAAGAAGGCGGAATGCGTCTTAATGATCCTGTGGTTATTGACGAAGTATCTTGTCCTACTTGTGATCGTCCTATGGGCATTCGTACAGCAAGTACAGGTGTATTCTTAGGTTGTTCTGGTTATGCGCTTCCGCCAAAAGAACGTTGTAAAACAACAATCAACTTAGTTGATGGTGAAGAAGTTGAAGATATTCTAAGTTCAGAAGATTTAGAAACGGCTGCTTTAATGGCTAAACACCGTTGTCCTAAGTGTGATACTGCGATGGATAGCTATCTCATTGATGAAACACGTAAGCTTCATGTTTGTGGTAATAACCCGCTATGTGATGGACATACCGTTGAAGTCGGTGAGTTCAAAATAAAAGGTTATGACGGCCCGGTTGTTGAATGTGACAAGTGTGGCTCTGATATGCAATTAAAAGACGGTCGTTTTGGTAAATACATGGACTGTACGAGTGAAGAATGTAAAAACACCCGTAAGATACTACGAAGTGGTGAAGTTGCTCCTCCTAAAGAAGATGCTGTGCACCTACCTGAGCTTGAATGTGAACAAAGTGATGCTTACTTTATTCTACGGGATGGTGCTGCTGGTATTTTCTTGGCTGCAAGTACATTCCCTCGTTCTAGAGAAACTCGTGCGCCTAAGGTCGCTGAGTTAGCTAAGTTTAGAGATAGAATTTCTGAAAAATTTTATTATTTAGCCGATGCTCCGCAAAAAGATCCAGATGGAAACCTAGCAGTTGTTCGCTACAGCCGTAAAAATAAAGAACAATATGTGATGACGGAAATCGATAAAAAAGCAACGGGATGGACAGCCAAATACATTGATAATAAATGGGTTGAAGAAATTCCTAAAAAGAAAGTGGCTAAGAAAGCCAAAGCTAAAAAATAAACGTAGAGATTAAAAATGGCAGCCTTGGTTGCCATTTTTGTATCTGCTTATTTTGATTGTTTTTTCTGCAACTAGTTCTCTCAGTAATACACATCGTTATCTAGTTGGTTTTATTTTCAAAACACTTGTATATACTAGCGTTTTTTAAGAAAGGTGGTTTTAAGATGCGCATTGCTTTAGGTATTGAATACGATGGTGCCAATTATTATGGTTGGCAAAGACAAAAAGAGGTCAATTCAGTTCAAGAAGAACTGGAAAAAGCTTTGTCTAACATTGCCAATCATACCGTTACAGTTAATTGTGCAGGCAGAACTGATTCTGGTGTTCATGGAACAGGTCAAGTTGTTCATTTTGAAACAAATGCAAAACGCGATATTGGCGCTTGGACTTTAGGCGTGAATGCTAAATTGCCTGATGATATTGCGGTGCGATGGGTTAAACAAGTTGATGAATCATTTCATGCTCGCTTTAGCGCAACAGCGAGACGCTATCGCTACATTATTTATAATGGCGTTTATCGCCCAGGCATTTTAAGCAAAGGTTTAAGTCATTACCACTGTGATTTAGATGCTGATATTATGCATCAAGCAGGGCAGTTATTAGTTGGTGAGCAAGATTTTACTTCATTTAGAGCATTGCATTGCCAAGCGAATAGCCCAATCCGCACTATTCATTATCTGAATGTATCGCGTCACCGAGATTTTATTGTGATTGATATTAAAGCGAATGCTTTTTTGCATCATATGGTACGTAATATCGCGGGGAGCTTGATTGAAATTGGACAAGGTAAACAACCTGTCGATTGGTTAGCTACTTTATTGACCTATAAAGATCGCTCAAAGGCCGCTGCTACAGCTAAGCCAGGTGGTTTATATCTTGTGGAAGTCGATTACCCTGAAGAATTTGATTTACCAAGGCCCGAATGTGGTCCTTTATTTCTAGATATTTAATGTGAATAGTTGATATGAATAAAACAACAGCGACTACTTTTTCTGCAGATAATTTATCCGATTGGTTAACTCACTTAGAGAAATTACACCCTAATGCAATTGAATTAGGCTTAACTCGCATTACTAAAGTGGGTGAATCACTTAACTTAATTAATTTTGATGCAAAAGTGATCACCGTTGCTGGTACTAACGGCAAAGGTACAACCTGTGCTTACCTTGAGAGAATGCTTATTGATAGCGGTTTTAAAGTCGGCGTTTATAGCTCTCCACATATCCATCGTTACAATGAAAGATTACGAATTAATGGTCATGAATTAAATGATCAAGTGCATTGTGAAGCCTTTGCAGTTATTGAAGCAGGGCGTCTAGAAACTTCATTAAGTTATTTTGAGTTTGCGACGCTTGCTTGTTTGCATATTTTAAAACAACAACAATGTGATTATATCTTATTAGAAGTTGGTTTAGGCGGTCGTTTGGATGCGACAAATATGGTGGAATCCAATATAAGTGTGGTAACTACGATCGGGATTGATCATATAGATTGGTTAGGTAGTGATCGTGAAGTCATTGGTTTTGAAAAAGCAGGGGTCTTTAGACCATCTAAACCAGCAATTTGTGGTGAGTTAGATATTCCACAATCTATTATTAAACACGCGAATGCCATTTCCGCCAATTTAAAATGTGCAGGGCATGATTTTAAATTTGAGTTAATCAGTGAATCAGAATGGCTGTGGCATGGAAAAACCACAATAGGTCCAATCAAACAAACTTTAATGCCGATTCAGAATGCATCAACTGCATTGGCTGTCATCGAATCATTAAATTTAAGCCTCTCTACAGAGCAACTAATTGATTCCGTACAATCAGCCTCTTTAGCGGGGCGTTTGCAAAAATTAGACAATGCTGCTTGTGACCTTTATATCGATGTTGCACACAATCCTCAATCAGCAGAATATTTAGCATCACAATTAGCACGTTTAAAAGCACAGAAAAGTGACAATTGTAAAATACATGCCATAGTTGGTATGCTCTCAGATAAAGATATGAGCGCAACATTAACAGCAACGAACCAACAAATAGATAATTACAACTTTGTTAACTTAGACTGTTACAGAGGCGCAACAGCTGAAATGTTATTAGCAGCCTATCAAAATAGTGAAAATAACCAACATAATGTGACATGTTTTGAAAATGTAATCAGTGCAGTTAATAAGGTAGTCGATAACGCAGAAGCATCTGATATAGTTATCGTATTCGGTTCTTTTCATACAGTTTCAGACATTTTAAATAACGAGCAAGGGTAAAACGTGGCATCTCAATTCAAAAATCGTTTAGTTGGAGTAACCATCTTAGTTGCACTTGTTGTTATCTTTTTGCCATCTATTATCGATGGTGAAAAGACCTCATATCAACAAGAATTCGTCACAACTCCTATTAAACCTGCTTTAAAAGAACATTCAAAAGATTTCCAAATCGCTTCAACACTACAAGAGAAAAAGATCGTAATTCAAGATGCGTTGCAAACAAACAATACAGCAGATCTTGAAGTTGATGGATCTGAGTGGAAAGTTGAAGAGATTTCAGAGGTTGAAGATAAAGACATCAATCAAATAGCAGCGACAGAAACAGAAAAATCAGAACCAGTAAACCAAACAGCGAAGACAGCTTTTGCTGATCCAGCATGGACGATTCAGCTTGGAGCATTTCAAAACAAAGAAAATATTAATACACTACTTAAAAAATTAAATAAAGCCGGCTTCCAAGTTCATACGATCCCAAAGGAAGTGATGGAAGGTCAGCTTACAAGAGTATTTGTTGGTCCTGATGTTTCTAAAAAAGCATTAGAAGAAAAATTACCGAGATTAAAACGTTTAACTAATTTAAATGGTAAATTAGTACCTTTTAATCCAATTGAACCTTAGTTTTTGAAGCCTTTCAAAAAAATCTCTGTTAGAATGCGCCCGTTAAATACAGACTCTCAACATTTAGGGATAATATGAATTGGTTTGACCTCACCATTCTTGGTGTCATTGCATTTTCATCATTAATAAGTTTGATTCGAGGTTTCACAAAAGAAGCCGTATCACTCGTCACTTGGTTTTTTGCTTTTTTCATTGCAAGTAATTTCTACCCTGAAGTGTCCCAGTTCTTAACTCAAATCCAAGACGAACTTATTCGAAATAGCGCCTCTATTGCCATTCTCTTTATTTCTACATTATTAGTTGGTGCTCTCATTAATTACATCATAAATCGTTTAGTCACAGTTACAGGGCTATCCGGCACAGACCGTTTGTTAGGCGTGATTTTTGGCGCTGTAAGGGGAGTTCTCATCATTAGTGCTGTACTCTTCTTTATCGATTCATTTACTTCTTTCAACAATGCAACATGGTGGAAAGATTCAATCTTGATCCCAGAGTTTGGTATCATCATTGAATGGTTTTTTGAACATTTAGAAAGCTCATCGAGTTTTTTGAAAAATATACAATCAAGCTCCTTCTAAAACTTGATTGTGAATTATTCACTTAATTTTAAAGTGCATTGTACTTTTATTTTTATGTGAACACTCTTAAAAACAGAAAGGTTTTAACTTATGTGTGGAATAGTGGGTATCGTTGGTTCAACTCCTGTCAATCAAAGCATTTATGATGCATTGACCGTTTTACAGCATCGTGGACAAGATGCTGCAGGTATCGTAACAACTTATGATGGTAACTTTAAACAACGTAAAGCAAACGGCTTAGTTAAAGATGTGTTTGAAACTAAACATATGCAACGCTTAAAAGGGAACAGTGGTATTGGCCATGTACGTTACCCGACTGCAGGTAGTTCGAGCGCAGCAGAAGCCCAACCTTTTTATGTTAACTCTCCTTGGGGAATATCATTAGCTCACAATGGTAACCTAACTAACGCTAAAGATTTACGTAGCGCGCTTATCAAGTCTCGTCGTCATATCAATACTACGTCGGACTCAGAATTACTATTAAATACCTTTGCTGCCGAGCTTGCAAAAGTAACGACAGATCGATTATTACCTGCTGATATCTTTGCCGCTGTTAGTCAACTTCATAAGCAAATTAAAGGGGCTTATGCTGTTACCTCTTTAATTATTGACCATGGTCTTGTTGCTTTCAGAGACCCTGATGGCATTCGTCCATTAGTCTTAGGATCTCGTCAGACAGAAGAGGGTGATACAGAATATATCGTTGCTTCAGAAAGTGTTGGCTTAGATACCATAGGTTTTAAATTCTTACGCGATGTTGAACCTGGTGAAGCAGTTTATATTACTGAAGATAGAAAATTGCATACACAACTTTGTGCTGAGAATACATCTTTGACGCCTTGTATCTTTGAATATGTTTATTTTGCTCGTCCAGATTCAACACTAAATGGTATTTCTGTTTATGAAGCTCGTTTAGAAATGGGACGTAAATTAGGCGCAAAAATTAAACGTGAATGGGCGGATTTAGAAATCGATGCTGTTATTCCAATTCCTGAAACTTCGAATGATATTGCTTTAGAAATTTCAGTTGAGTTAGGTTTACCATACCGTCAAGGATTTGTTAAAAACCGTTATATCGGTCGTACGTTTATTATGCCAGGGCAAACTCAACGTCGTAAATCTGTTCGTCGTAAGTTAAATCCAATCGCGGCAGAATTTAAAGGTAAAAACGTATTATTAGTTGATGACTCAATCGTACGTGGAACAACGTCAGAACAAATTATTGAAATGGTTCGAGAAGCAGGGGCAAAGAAAGTTTATTTAGCTTCTGCAGCTCCTGAAGTACGTTACCCTAATGTTTATGGTATCGATATGCCGACACCAGAAGAATTAATTGCACATTCTCGTAATGTTGAACAAATCAATGATTGTATTGGAACCGATAAGTTAATCTTCCAAGACCTTCAAGATTTAAAAGATGCCGTAGGCAAACAAAACCCAGCGATCAAAGAATTTGAATGTTCGGTGTTTGATGGCAAATACGTAACTGCAGATGTTGATAAAGAGTACTTTGATTATTTAGCAAGTTTACGTAGTGAAGATGCTAAAAAAATCCAAGAGCAAAAAGAAGAAATTGCTAACTTAGAAATGTATAACGAATCGTAATATTCACAACCCTATAATATGTTGTCTATAAAATGCCTATCAATTAAAAACTGATAGGCATTTTTGTATTCACTTCTAATTTATTTAAGAGTTTTTAGATAGCTCTTGTATAAATTTATATTAACTTGCATATATTTTGATTGAATATAACGCGGACGAATTGTTTTCAAATGCAGTGCAATTTCTTGCTCTGTTTTTCCACTATACAACATCCAAGCAGAAGCCACTAAAATCGAACGAGACAAGCCTAAAGCACAATGGACATAAACACCTTGAGATTTGTGTTTTTTAACAAGTAGAACCGCTTGATGCAATAAAGCAGGATCTTGAATAGTTTGATCTAAAAAATTAAATTGGTCTTGTTTTAGCGTTGTTTGATTGAGTTGTAATTCAATTGCAAGATTAACAACACGTTTGATCCCTAATTCAGAGATTTCATCATACTCGTCCAGAGTAGGGAAACGGCCAATATAAAACCCATCATCAACTTTTGCCATAAGTGGCAAAGAACGCTTATAGAAATGCCATGAAAGTCGAGTGCCTAAAAAATAAGGAAAAAAGACAATCCACTGTACTAGGTTTGGTTTCTTTTTAGTGCTAACCAATAAATTATTCATGCCAAAGGCATAAACCAAGCTAACACTAAAAGTGGTGATAAACAGATACATAAACAAAGGGTGGATAGAAAAGCTTAGTATCATTAACGCAATACTGGCCGCTAAAAAATATAATCCCATTTTAAGGTGTCTTGGTGTCATGAACTGATTGAGTATTGAATTTTTTGACTTTTTATTAAATAAATAAACAGCCAAGAAACCAACAAGTAAACCAGTAGGTAAATCTATAAAGTGATGTTGATAAACAAACAGCGTTGAAATAATGATAAGTAATAACCAAATACCCAGAGAAGCTTTTATCCATTTATTAGGTATATGCTGTTTCATACAAAACCAAAACACAATTGAAAAACTCACGTGTAAGGAGGGCAACTGATTAAACGGTTTGTCTGCTTCTAATAATTTGAATAAAAAATTAAAACTATCGATGGCCGGTTTATCATAAGAAAATTGTAGAGGTAACAGGATAAAAATGCTTACTGATACTAAAACAATAAATAACACCCTAACTGCTAAAATTCGCAGTGCTAAGCGTGTTTGAACTAATAAAAACGCAAACACAAAGACAATGTCCGAAGACATATAGGGAACAATAAAACCCGGAATAAAGGGGATGTTATTTTCCCAGTCAAACAGAAAAGAAAAGTGGGGAGCAGTATTGGCAGCAAACTGATTTGCTGCGCCATATAATAGGAAAAATACAATTCCCATAAACACTAACCACACAAACCGTTCTTTTAACGTAGCAGGAGCGTCTAGTGATGCATCAAACTGCGATAAGTAGGCCGATTGTTTATCCATTTTTCTGTTTTGCTTTCGCTGGGCCTTGGAATAATGCAGATGAAACCGTAAAAATTCCCCAGTTGTCTATCAACATATTATCTTTAGCAAAGCCATACTGTGCAAATAAGCTATCAAGTTCGTACTGGCTGCGACGACGCATTATCCACTTAGTATCTTGATGGTTACCTAATACATTTGCAATCTGCTCAAGCTGAGGGTGCCAAGGTTGCCCTGTATAAACAAGGAAACCATTATCTTGTATAATTGAAGCGACTCCCTTAATTGCGCGACTGATCAATTCATTATCTGTGAATAATTCGAAGACACCGGAGATAACAACAATATTAGGTTCAAATTCATCTTTTTTGTAATTGTTAGGATCAAAGGCATCATTTTCTTTATAGGTAATATTCTTAAGTCTTCGTTCTGCAGCTAAACGCTGTCCTTGCAGAACATTTTGCATTTGATAATCTCTAACTTGAATATTTACGTCGGGATGTTTATTCGCTATTTCAATAAGGTATCTCGCCGGGCCACCTGCAATATCTAATATGTTAACGGTTTTGCCTGCAGCTTGTAATGCTGCAATTTTCTGTTCAATAGTCGCGATACTATTGATTTTACGTTGGCGAATTCCCTGCCAACCAATACTATTTAAATAGCCTTTATCAATTACTTTTCCTAGGTAACCGACACCTTCAGGTCGATTTTTATAAATATGATCTAAAGTGACACCTGAATCAAAACCGTAAGTTAGTCCTATTTGCATGCCTTTACTCATAAAACCTAATCGTTTCATTAATAAACGTTGAGTGAAGTAATTGATTTCTTTGTATAAAGGTAAAGTGCCATAGCTAATTTTATCGTGCTCTTGCTGGGTTATTTTAACAAGTTGCTCAGTCATTGACTCAGCTTGATAAGCAAAAGATTGATCAATAAATTGAGCGATTTCATCAATAGCAGACTGTGCATTCTGTTCATATAACATGCCATGATAAAAGTCTTCAAATTCAACAAAACGTTTTAATGGACTTGATAAATTCGCGTAAAAGTCGCCTTGTTTTTTAGAGTTCACCACATAATCTTTCCCTGCAGAAAGAACTAACGTTGGCAAGGTTATCATAGCTGCATCGGCGACAATTCGCTTACCTGTATCTAATAACGTGGTAAGTTGGCTTGCTGGAATATTAGGTGTGATAAGAGGATCCGCGTCGTATTTCTTTTGTTCAATAAGATCATGGGTAAGAAACTTAGATTTTACATAGGATGTAATATTCATCTTAGGTTTAAACTTGAGTGCAAAATCTAAGCAAGGTTTAGCAAAAGGGACATATAGCTTTATTTCAAAGGCGGGTGCAATTAATGCCATGCCACTAATTTTAGGCGCATAGTCGTGCACCCAAGTGGAGGCAACAACACCTGCAACAGAGTTTGCAATAACAAAAATATCTTCACTTTTCTTTTCTTCTTTAGTGCAAACAAAAGTCACGAATGAATTTAAATCGCGAACTAAATTCATAAATTCAAAAGTTGCTTCAACCTCAGTTTCACCATGACCACGATTATCAAAAGAATAAATGGTGTAACCTTCAAAAGCGGCATTTTCTGCAATATTATTTAATCGTAAAGAATGCTCATGACCACGGTGTAATAATAAAAGTACTTTGCCATTATTATTTGATTCATTCTTCCAACATCGATAAAAAAGAGCTTTTCCATCAAATGTATTAAATGTACCTGTTTGCATATTTATTATTTCCTAGCTTGAATTTATTTAGTCAGAATATGGTTTAGCTTTCTTTAGCAATGACAATGCCTTTAGACATTCGATTATAAAGTGTTAATAGAGCAAATAATGTAATAACAGCCAAATAAACAACCACCCATGCTGCTGAAATCAAATCAAAAGCGAGTAAGATTGCTAATAGCCCCATTACAAATGCACGATCACTTTTTCCCATTGGGCCATCATAACGTCTATCGTTATTGACAGCCTGTGCAACTACACCTGCCATTTCAGTTAGTAAACCAATAATAACAAAACCAATCAATAAAATCGCAGAGACATTGGTTGCAATGGCTAATGGAAGGTAAATCGCGATATCAGACATCACATCGGTCATCTCATTAAGCATGGCACCTTTAACCGTTTTCATATTATGTTCACGTGCTAACATTCCATCAATAGCGTTAAGCGCCATGCGTAAAAATAAAACAAAAGGCAGTAACAATAATGACCACATGTTTGCGTCACTGACATAAATAATGATGCCTGTTATCAATGATAACAACATTGCTGCATAGGTAACTTGATTTGCTGTAATACCTTCATTCGCTAACCAGGTTGTAATAGGGCGTAATAGTTGTTGGAATTTAGGCTTTAAATCATAAATGGTTAGCATAATGAGTCCTCAGTAAACGTCTAAAATGACAAAGAGAAAGAAGGTAGATAGGTATAGTGCTATTTAATTTTTATTATTAGCATAGATGAAATATTAATTAAAAGTAGACTTTTTATAGTCATCCTATAATACCGAAAGATAGCAAGTCAGCAAGATAAATATGATCAGATTAAGTAGTTGTCCCGTCCTGAAATAGGTTGACGGTTTTAATGGAAGGCCAGTAGCACTTTATCCTGATCTTTTTTATGCACTTGATTTGGTGTTTTCATTCCCAAACTCATATGCGGTCACATTTCATTGTATATGAATATTGATTCTTCAACGAACTGTTTTAACTCATCAATATTTCGACATTCATATAGTAAAAATTCTTGTTTTAAGATTTCGTCTACTCGTTCAGCGAAAGCATTTTGATAACAGTCATAACCATCTCTGTCGCTTTCATTTCATTACTCAATTCATAGCCCATTATCCTTCGGCCGTAAGCACCTGTGACCAAGGATATATAATGTACCCCTTGCGTAAACTCATTTCAGAACAAAACATATTAATGCCAATTACATACTTTTTCTGTCCACTCATGTACCTTACTCGGCCATTTTTGTTTGAAAGGGTTTAATACTCTTCTAAGTTCATTGTGATCTGAGAAAACAATCATAATCAGAATAGGAAGAAAAATAATAAATATCAATAAATCAAATAGCTGGGAGCTAATTGTTTTGTTTTCTTTTTTCTCTGGTGCTTTCAATTGTTTCTTTTGTTTTTTTACTGAAAAGGGATCTGCATACTTCATATAGCGATTGATATAATCCCAAAAAAAATAAACTTTTCCATGTATATCTTCTGAAGAAAATAATGTAAATGGGACTACTACTTCACTATTGTTGTTTACGTCATACTTGGGGTCTAACCATAATGTGAGATAATAATTGGTTGTGATTTTGTTTTGTTTTACAATAATTGAAATATCACTTTTTTCCCACGGTATTTTATATAGACTGTTATTTATATGAACATATATTTCTTTGTTTTTTCTATGGAAACGAACCGGGGTTTTTACAAACAGAGGAAAGAATGTAACTTTAATAATAGCAATGAATAATGTCGCAGTTATTAATAGGTTTAACGCGAAGAAAAAACCTGGAGTTTGCTCATTCAATAAAAAGCCAAATAAAAAACAATTAATCGCATATGAAATTAGACAAAATCCCAAAAAATTTGGTCCTTTAACATTTTTTACTGGCTCTGAACGCGTACGAAAATCTTGAAAGTCATGAAACTCTTCATGTGCATAATAAACAACATCTTCTATATTCATATCTTCATATTCAGGCTCATCAAACTGGTTTATAAGGTTAACATCCTTTATTATTTTCGATGGTTTGAAAGGGATAAAGTCCATTTTATGCGAAATTTTATCTTCACATATTAAATGATATTGTTTATCTGGTTTAATTTCGCTTCTTGAAACAGTAAAACTTGGTTGGTGATTATATTGTTCAGGTGCATACCAAGTGTCTTTATTCTTTATTTTTAATCGATATTCAGAGTTATAACTAATATGTGGATCTGAATTTGTGTCATCTTCAAAGGTTGCATCTGAGTTAAATTCTTCATCAAGGCCATTTTCCTTGGTAAAAAATTCTTCAAGTGGGAGTAATAGAAGCGTTCCATCTCTTAAAGTCTTATTAATAAGCTCTGCTGATTTAGGCTCAAGAATAGCAACTTTATATGTGTATATTTTGTGTGATGGGTTATTGTTTAACATCCGCTGAATTGCGTGATTTTGAAGAGGTGAAATAATCAATGTTGTTGGAACTTCACTGCTATTAACAAGATCAAAGTAGTAATAAGTTAAAGTAGTTGAACCTATGTTAGGTATATACATGGTTTCATTGTACTTTTTGATATATCCAGAAATTTCTACAATGTCAATAACACTGTACTTACTTCCAAATATCCATTTATTCATGAATGTTATCACTATTTTAATGCCAATCATTAATAGCAAAATGAATAAAACATTTAATAAGTGGTGCTGAAGATTATGAAAGCCACCAATTTGAGATATAAACATCATAAGTATTATCATAGTTAATATAATTAACCCAATATTTATAATAGTATTTAATTTTTTGAACGATTTTTTATATAAAGTATTTAAATAGTCGCTGAGCTTTTTTTCAATTTTATTACATTCTTTATTCATTTTTTTGGCATTATTTTAGTTGGATTTATTGAGATGAGTGATTTATTAAAACTTTCTATTCTTACTAGTTATGAACCGTCCAGCAATATTAAATTAAAGCTATTTCAAAGTATAATTTCGCGACGATAATCTTGAATTTCTACTTTCAAAAAAGTACTTAACAGTAGGGCATCTAGCATTAATTGTTGCTGATTATTATGGTTAAGTATATTAATTCTTCGGCCATGCTGAGTGAGCATGTTTAACTCAAAACACTGGTAACTTAAGGCATTTTTACGTTGAATGATTTTGTTATTTATCTGCAAGGAATCAATGTGATGTAATTTCACATCTCTATCTTTTTTGTTATCAAAGACGCCTGATTTTTTGTTAAAACTTGCACGTTGTAAAAAAGGGCGGATGAGCAAAACACCGAAAGTGGTAATCGCGACGCCAAAAGCACCAACAAATATAATAAGATCATACTTATGTGCCTCCATTATAAGATGTGCTGCAAGTGCCATTAAAAAGCTTCCTACAACGATATAGACCATACAAAATAACATAGAAGTGATAGTGGGTCTTAAATAGGCTATATGTCTTTTTATAACGACTGTATGGGATAAAAAATTAGGGCCATCTTTTAGTAATGGGCGATTAAGATCGATAGTAAAGCGTTCTGTATTATCCATATTTGTCCTTTCAATCGAATTTCATCTTATCGTTATTTGTGAAATTTACGATGTTAAAGTGATTATTGTTTTTGTTATTTTTATTTCACTGAGACTTCTTTAAGTCTCATGAGTATAGATTGTTATTGATATAAATAATAGAAATGAAACTAATAAAATGTAAGGCATAAAAAAGGCTAAAGTACTTAAGTACAATAGCCTAAAAATAAATAAACATTCATTGATATTTTGATTCAATAATGGCCGCTAATAGTATTTCACAGCCATAATGAAGTCGTATTCTGATTATTAATTACTTCGATTTAGTATCGTAAGTTTTTATTTCACCAGAATCTATACGTGCAATGAAAGATTGTAACTCTTTCTTAACGATTGGCATTAAGAAGTATAAACCAATAATGTTAAAGATAGACATTGCAAAGATAGCTGCGTCAGAGAAGTCAATTACCGCACCAAATTGGATTGTTGCACCAACTACTACAAACACACAGAAGATAAGTTTAAATACTAATTCAACTTTCTTGCCTTCACCGAATAGGTAAGTCCACGCTTTCAAGCCGTAGTAAGACCAAGAAATCATTGTTGAAAAAGCAAATAGAACTACTGCTAATGCTAGTAGGTATTTAAAGATACCAGCTGTTGCTGTAAATGATGCAGCAGTTAGTGTTACACCCGTTAAGCCACTACCATCAAATGGAGCAACATTTAGACCTGCAATCGTAATAACTAATGCTGTCATTGTACAAATTACAACAGTATCAATGAAAGGTTCTAATAAAGACACTAAACCTTCAGTGATTGGCTCTTTTGTTTTAACTGCCGAGTGGGCAATTGCAGCAGAACCAACACCGGCTTCATTAGAGAATGTTGCACGTTTTAAACCTTGGATTAATGCACCAACGATACCACCAGCAACACCTGCTCCAGTGAAAGCACCATCAATGATTGAAGCAAATGCAGGAATAACTTGACCGATATTTGCACCAATAACAATCACCGCCATACCAATGTATAGAGCTGCCATCCATGGAACAACACGTTCAGTTACTGAAGCAATTGAAGGCATACCACCAACAATTACCGAGAATACTAAACAAGCCATTACGATACCTGTAATGATGCCGTATTCACTTGGTACATCAAACGCGTAAGTTAACATTGCGTGTGCTTGGTTTGCTTGGAACATGTTACCGCCGCCCAATGAACCTAAAATACACATTAATGCAAAACCAATTGCTAATGCTTTACCTAAACCTGCGAAACCTTTTTCACTTAAACCTTGGCTTAAGTAGTACATTGGACCACCAGAAATTGCGCCTGAAGGTAAAACCGTACGGTATTTAACACCTAGTGTACATTCACAGAATTTAGAAGCCATGCCTAATAAACCACAAACGATCATCCAGAAAGTTGCACCTGGACCACCGATAGCCAATGCTGCACCAACACCTGCGATATTACCTAAACCAACAGTACCTGAAAGGGCTGTTGTTAAAGCTTGGAAGTGAGAAACTTCACCTTCTTCTTTGGAATTAGGATCGGTATACTTTCCTTTTATAATATTAATTGCCATTCCAGCGCGTTTAAATTGTATAAAACCAAAATATACAGTGAAGATGATAGCTGCTAATAATAACCAGCCTACAATAATTGGGAAGCTTGCTTCACCAACTGGGACACTTTTAAAAATTAAACCAACAAACCAACCAGTATAATCATTAAAAAATCCATCTACAGATTCACTAATACCGTTAATCATCTTACTAAATGCGCTCATTTCTTCAGCCATTGCACTTGTGCTAAAGGCTAATAGAAATAGAGACATTAACTCTCGTGTTTTTCTCATATTTACTTCCTCTTATTTTATTTATAATTGAGTTGTTTTAAATCAAAGAATGTTACGGAAAATAAGTCTACATGCTTTAAATTGGTTTTATTAACTGTTTTCTTTGGATTTTATGAGCTTTAAAGGTTAATTCCTCTGAAATCTAAATTTAAATCAGATGAAAAGTCTTTAAACTTCAATTTGTGAAGTTCATTTAGCTTATGTTAAAAATGTGTTAAATAAAAGTCTTTTGTAGATTTTAACTAAATGGCTAGACCCATGAAGGAGGCTTTACTTATTAACGACTTATTTTCTATTAATAAAGATATTTATTATTTATGGTCGTTTGCTCTACAACAACTTACATATCGAATAAAAGAATTAATATTTAAATAATGATAATAAACGTAATTTTTTACGCTAAAGTTGCTGTTTTTATCTATAATATTAAAAATAAAAAACTATCTATATTTTATTTTTTGTAAATCTGAAATGGTTGCTCTTATTATTTTACGGTTTTGTTTATAATAAAGGTCTTACTCACACGGTTATATTTTTTCGTTCAAGCTTTTGATATTATTAATTATCGGCTTGATTTATTTAGCTTTAAAACTAAATTTTTAAAAGATTTATTTTACAATATAAGAAGGGATTCATATGAAGTTTAAACATTCATTAATTACGCTATCGTTATTCTCTGTATTTTCATACTCTACTGCTGTTAATGCAGCCGTGGTTGAAGGGATTGAATCATCAACAGGTTATGCTGCAAATTATGCTTTAACAGGTAATGAAATGACACTGGATTTTGCTAGTGTTTCATGGAACGTTGTTAAAGTAAGTACTGTAAAAGAACTTTCAAACGCACTTTCTAAAGCTGCACCTGGCGACAAAATAGTTATTGCTGCTGGCACTTATGCTAGTAAATTCAAGTTAAATAAAGGTGGTTTTAAGGATAAGCCAATCTGGATTGTTGCTGAAGATGCTTCTAAGATGCCTGTGCTAGATGGCGGCGATTATGATAACGGTACGACTTTTGCAATTGATGGCGATACGAAGGGCATTGGTTATATTTATGTTCAAAATATTAAAGTAACAAATGGCCGTGGTGGTATTACTGTTGACCATGCTGACTATGTCACTATCGATGGTGTAGAAGTTTATAACGTAGGTCAAGCTGCTATTCATTTAAGAGATGGTAGTCAATACAACATCGTTAAGAATTCTTATCTTCATGATACAGGCCTTTATAACGTTAAATATGGCGAAGGTGTTTATATTGGATCTGATTATAAAAAATGGCCGGGCGGTAGCAGTAAGTCTAAATATGATCCTAAAGTTGATTACGCGCAGATTATCAATAACACAATCGGTCCAAATGTAACTGCAGAGCATATTGATATTAAAGAAGGTTCTTCTTACGCTTATATTATTGGTAATACCTTTGATGCGGCTGGTATGAACGATATCCTAAATGGCGGATTAAGTTACATTGACTTTAAAGGAAATTATAGCGAAACGGCTTACAATAAAGGTAACCAGAACGGTAATAAATATTTCGAAAATGCCTTTGAAGTCAACACTAAATCGCCAGGTTGGGGTTACTACAATAACATTCATGATAACGTACTTACTTTTAACGATGAGTATTACAGTAAAGGTGTTTCTGTGACAATGACTCTTGCGCTAGGCTCAAAGGGTAAAGCAAAAACGTCTGAAACGACTAAAAATAAAAAACCTGAGCATTGGGTTGTTAAAAGTAGTATAAAAGGTGAGACGCGCGTTTCAAATAACACGCGAATCCCTGCAGATACAAGTAAGATGTATAAAGGCAATATCTCTGAATACTAATCTAAATTAGAACACTAGCTGTTCTTGTTTAAATGACAATAAAAAGGCCGATATTACAAAAAGTAATATCGGCCTTTTTTGTTAGCGCACTCGTTCGTTTTTATTGAAAAATTAAAGTACTTTCCAAGTCATTTCTTCATTGGCCTTAATTGGCACAACTACATCATTACCGAAGGTTAATGTCGCTGGCACAGGCCAAGCTGATTTTTCTAATGTCACTGTATCTGTGTTACGCGGTAAGTTATAGAAATCAGGGCCGTTAAAACTAGCAAAAATTTCTAGTTTATCTAATGCGTTTTCTGCTTCAAACACTTCAGCATACAACTCTAAAGCAGCAAAAGCTGTGTATGAGCCTGCACAACCACAAGCAGACTCTTTTGCTCCTATTGCATGAGGTGCGGAATCAGTACCTAAGAAAAATTTACGACTACCACTTGTTGCCGCTTTTACTAAAGCCGCTTGGTGTGTATTACGCTTCAAAATAGGTAAACAGTAAAAATGCGGTTTAATGCCACCCACTAACATATGATTACGGTTAAACATTAAATGATGTGCAGTAATTGTTGCAGCCACGTTCTCGTTAGCTTGGTTTACAAATTCAACTGCGTTAGCTGTAGTAATATGCTCAAGGACAATTTTAAGGTTTGGATAATCGTTAACAATCGGCGCGAGCACTTCTTTTAAGAACACTTCTTCACGATCAAAAATATCGACATCATGCGTAGTCACTTCACCATGAACCAATAAAGGCATATTAACTTCTTGCATTACTTGTAAAGCCGCTTTGATATTATCTGCGTTAGTAACGCCTGAATCAGAATTTGTTGTTGCACCAGCAGGGTAAAGCTTAGCTGCGTAAACGTGACCAGAAGCTTTAGCTTTTTTAATTTCTTCGGCGCTTGTATTGTCGGTTAGATAGATCACCATTAACGGTGTGAAGCTAGCTTTAGGTTGCTCTGCTAAAATTCGTTCTCGATAAGCCAATGCGCCATCAGTATCAATAACTGGCGGCACCAAGTTTGGCATTACGATTGCTCTTCCCATGTAACGGCTAGTATCGCGGACTGTATCTTTAAGCACTTCCCCATCGCGTAAATGTACGTGCCAATCGTCTGGACGGGTGATCGTTAGTTTGCTGCTCATAAGGTGCTCCACATAATAAGGGGAAGGAAAGATGGCTGATTTTAAAAGTATAAAAAGGTGAAGTAAAGGAGTAGTTGTGGATCCAGCGCTTATATAAGAAACAATCCTATTAGCTTGAATTAAGCTAATAGGATTTTAATGATTTATTCTATTGATTGATAATGTTCACGTATTACTGAAGCGATTTTCGCTTTAATTTGGGCATCAACGGCAACGCACTTCTGATCAGGGAAAAGTTGAACCAAGGCTTTTACTAGTTTATTCGTTGGCGAAGGTGTTTGTTCAATCCAGTTCTCTAATAAATGGCGATTAATATAAGCAGGCAAAGAGCCTAATGTTCCCACATCATTTTGATTGTGAATTAATAGTCCTGCAGTGGTACCTTTATCAAGCGTTAATACTTGATATAAATAAAGCGTGTGATAATCCAATTGTTGTTGCAATTCAGTATCTGATGGAGGCGGTAAACGGTTTAGTTTATCTTCTAGAATATTGATATAACAATCGATGACCTGAGTTGCAAAATCAATAGCAAAGCTTTCTGGCGTATTTTCATTACCTGTAAAGCCTTCAAGATAAAAATGACTGACTCCACGATGCTCATTTAAAGCTGGTATATAAAAATACTGATTACCTTGTTCCACGCCACTTGCATAGTATTCACCAGAAGCCTGTTCAAGCATCTTATTAAATAGTTGCGTATCTTCTTTATCTTCAATCGCTGGATTTAAATCTGCCATTAAACGCCAATACTTTTTACCGTTTCTTAATTCTGTCCAACTAACATGAATATGAATAGAAGGTGCAAGAGGGTGTTGCGGATGAATGATAGTAGAAAGGGCGGTTGCTGATAAAAATGCTTTCTCTGGGTTATCTTCATATTGTACTTGAGAAATATTAACTGAAGCGCGGTTAAAAACTCCATTACCCACTGCTTCAAATCTTTCGCCACCACCATGCAAACCTTGGTCTCTTAACCATTCGACGCTTTTAAACTCAGTCCCCGTTGTAAGGTGAGTTAACTTATCGACAAAATAATGCTGAACTTGGGTTAACTGAGTCAGAGTAGATTGTGCTTTGTTAGAGCTAGCGAGTACGCGCATGAACTTTCCTGTAATAAATGAAATTTTATTAATTAAGCTGAGAGTAGAGGGAAGGTAATGGTTACTTCCACGCCAGTCAAGTCTCTATTATTCGCTATGGATAATTGTGCTTGATGATAATCACAGATCATTTTGGCTATATACAACCCCAATCCTAAGTGAGTATCGTGTTGTTGCGAAGTCGGCCTGATAGAAACCATTGACTGGAATAGGTCTTGGTTATTGTTATTACTTAATAATGGGCCTTTATTTTCTATGCTTAATATTGCGCTATTATCTTTGCCATTCTTGCGTAGCGTTACAGTTATTGGCGTTTCATGCAGTGAAAATTCAATGGCGTTATGCATAATTTTATCAAGCAATTGTACTAAAAAGTCAGGATCGGCATTAACTTTCATGGTTTTGTCTGCAAGTTGCAGGTTAAAACTCGATTGCGGATAAATCATTTCATAACCTTGTAAGCATCTATTGAGCAATTCACCTAAATGAATGGGTTGTTTATCACCTTGCTGTAAGCTTTGTTCAATACGACTTGCATCACTCATATTGGTTAATATTTTATTAAGTCGTTGAATACCTTGCTGAGAGCGTTGAATATATTTTTCTTGCTCCGTAGAAGCAGGTAGCAAAGCCAAGTTCTCTAAAGAGGACCTGACTACTGCAACAGGAGTACGTAATTCGTGTGATAAGCGAGAAGAAAGTTGCTCTATATAATGATGATATTGTCCTAGACGTTTTACCATATTCTCCATACCGCGAGACAAATCCCCAATTTCATCAGTATTGTCACTGGCTTTAAAGTTGCCATGTAAACGTCCATTTTCATCAATAATTCTTTCACTTTGATCGCGTAATTTACGAATACGATTCACCATAGAAGAAAGAAATATAAATAATAAAATACCGGCAATTAAAATCACGCCTAATAAAACATTAAATAGACTTTGTAGCGCTTGATTGCGTAAGGTTAAAATTCCATGGTTAGTTTCTTCAGCAACCACGGCTCCCATTACTTGCTCACCCGTTTCAGGATCGCTTATAAAAATAGGATGAGCAGCACTTAAAATAGATACTTTCTTATCGTCACTCAAACGCCATTGAGTGACTGATTTACCAGTTAATGCCTGATCAACCAACGCGTAATTGAGTTGCGTAATGTTTTTATTTGCATCATTAAAAGAATTATCGGGGGTGTCTAATATAAAATTGTAAACAGGGCTTATCAAAGTATCTTCAATACTTGACCAGAAGCTGGAAGAAGGATTCTCTTCAGAGGTTTCAATAGGCCAAGCACCGGTTGCTTGATGAATATCACCTGATTTAGCAATCACGCGTTGGTGTCTATCAACAACCCAAAGCCTTGAACGAGTATGGGTCATCGCTTGTAGTATTTTTTCTATCTCAGGGGATGGAACCAAAACACTGCCTAGTTTATCGATATCTAATAAATTAGAAGTACTGATCACATTGTCTATTTTTCCTGTCTCTCTGTCAGAGGTTGTATTTAACTGAAAACCTAATCGGTCACCCAATAACGTTAATGGCACTCGAAACTCAATGTTATAACCTTGATCTGTTGTCTTCCAGATACCTTGAATCGTTTTAATGCGGGTTAGCTTTTCAGCTTTGAGACTATTCTTAGGATATTGATAGGCGTTAAACCAACCATCTTCAGTCACTGAAATGATATAGCGTTGTAAGTGACCTTGAGGATCCGTCATTGCAAAAATAAGGTGATCATTTAGTGTTACTTTGCGATTGTTGATAGGGCGTTTTACTGGATGTTGATCAAAGACTTCAAAATGAGCATATAAATAACCCGAGTATTTACCTAATAACTGATTAAAATGAACTTGATTAGTCGTCGACGAGTTAGCGGCTTGAGCTGTATTTTCTGGATAACTGTTCTTAAAGTTTTTTATCTCACCCCAATCATTATTATCACCGTTTAATTCGATAGGGTTTGTTAGGTCGTAAACATACAAGTCGTGGCCTTTTTTTACATCGGGTAAAAAGCTTGCATGCTCGTTAAATAAAGTCGGTCTTTCATGTAGTGCGGTGGCAATTGCGCTGGTGGTACCTAATAAAGTTTGTTGCTGGCCTAAACGAAGGAAGTTCTCCATTTCATTAACGAATTGATAGGCAAACCAAGGAAGAAGTAATAATAAACTGCTTAAGGTTAATACCTTGCTGCGTAATCCCCATTTAATCTTGATCATGCTTGCTTGGCTACCTGCTCGTTTGAGTGAATATCCCAACGATAACCCATTCCATAGATAGCCGTTATTTCATCAAAAGTCGGATCTACTTGTAAGAATTTTTTACGAATACGTTTGATATGTGACGTAATAGTATTGTCATCAACCACCATATTGGCATCTGTCATCAATTGTTGTCTACTTCTTACTACACCTGATTTATTGGCTAGGGCATGAATGATCCAAAATTCCGTGATAGTAATTTCTAATAGTTGACTCTTCCAACAGATCTGCATTTTGTCGTTATCAATGGTTAAATCTCCTCGTTCAATCACTGCTAGTTGAGAGGCTGTCATTGTTTGGCTTAATTCAGCACGCCTAAATAGAGCGCTAATGCGCACCATTAAATGTTCAAGTCCAATCTCTTTACTTAAATAATCATCGGCACCTAAACGTAATCCAGAAATCGTGTCGAAATCATTATCTCGTGCAGTTAAAAATATAATAGGAACGGTTGCGGAAAGTTGACGTAACTGTTGGCATAATAAAAAGCCACCATCGTACTCATGGCCCAAACCCACATCAATAATGGCTAAATCAGGTAAACGCAAAGAAAAAGCCTTGATTGCTTGTTCACGATCTTGATAACCATCGACGTGATAGCCATAGCGTTTCATTAGGTCGATATAGTTTTCTCTAATGGTTTGCTCATCTTCAATGATTGCAATGCGCTTCATGCTTACACTCTTCCTCTTTTAACTAATGTTCGAATTGTTTGTTAAAAGTAGACCTAATATATGAAGTTACGTTCAATAAAAAGCTTAAAAGGGTAAATATAGAATTGCCATTTTTTGAACATAATTGATAAGTAGTTTGCCCTTTTGTCTCCCTCATCCTGCCATTTAGGTTTGTTTTAATAGCGTCATCAAAAACAAACACACAAAACAAACGACTATTTAAATGGAGAATACATTATGAGCACAAACACAAAAAGTAAACTTTCAAACTACAACAAAACAATGTTAAGTATTGTTATTATTTCAGCAGTAACGGGGGGATTAGTTTTATTAGAAAATTATCGTAAAGAACAAGCCGTGGCTAAATTTACCGAAGAGCTAAGTCATTATAAAGCGCCCGTTAAATCTTACAGTGATTCGCTAGAGCAAAAGGGTTACTTTGCTAATACTGAAGACAATAGCTTTTCTAACACGGATGCGGAGCAATTAGCAAAAATCGCCGAATATAATGTCGCCGTTGATTCGCCTATCCTTGTTGTAACGCAAAAAGAGACTTCAGCGGTTAATCAAGTTATTGAAGGGCAAAATAAAGAGCCTGAATCGCTTACAACAGTAGCCAATGTTGATGTGTTATTTGGTTTATCTTCAGCAGCCATTACACCTGAATATAAATTAGCGCTGTCTAAAATGGCTGAGCAAATTAAAAACCAAGATAATAATAAAACATGGCAGTTAATAGGACACACAGATAAATCAGGACATGTTTTATATAACTTACAGCTTGCAAAAAAACGCGCTCAAAATGTGGCTAATTTTCTCATCGAACAAGGTGTGGATGAGAAGCAACTTAAACTAGTTACGCTTGGTGAATACGAAGCGACTCAAGTAGCAACGAATAGCACTTACAATAAAGGGCTTAGAAGAGTAGAAATTGTAGAATATAAGCCTGAAGTCGATGCATTAGCGGTTAAATTACAAAAACGCTTTGAAAAATTAGAGCAACAACGCATTGATAAAGAGCAGCTAGCTAAAATCAATAAGGTGAAAAACGATGCATCCATTGATAACCAAAGCGATGAAAAAACAGTTCAATTTTCATTACAGAATGACAAAAATAGCAACGAAAAAACATCTGTTGTTTTAGATTCAGCAACTGGTGCGAAGGTATTAGATAAGCAAACAATAAATGATACTGTTGTATTAGGTAATGAGCCTTTAACCAATAACGAAATGGAAAAAAATGAAGTAGCGGGTGTATTATCAAACTATGATTTATAAGTAACTCACCATTTAACTGCTTTATTTTAAATCACATTAATCAGATACTTGGTTAGTGTGATTTTTTCATTTTAAGATACATGCCTATAGCGAAATGCTTTTAATTAACGTATTGTTAATGGAACATCATATTTTCATGAAACAGATTTACTATTTGTTTTTTGAGAGTTTAAAAGGCAATACTTATAAAGAAGTAAATAGAAAAATAAAACAGATACAGTCGCTTTGAATTAAGAAACGGAATGTAAATGAACAAAAAAATTCTCATTTTTACCGATTTAGATGGCACCTTGTTAGATCATTACAACTATCAAACTGCCCCCGCAGAAAAGATGATCGAAAGGCTGGCGTCAAATGACATCCCCATTATCCCTAACAGCAGCAAAACCTTACCCGAAATATTATTAATTCGTGAACAATTAAAGTTAACTACTCCTTTCATTATCGAAAATGGCGCCGCCGTTTATATCCCAGTCAATTATTTCCAACAACAACCCGAGGATACCAATCTTGAAAATGGATTTTGGGTTAAAGCTTTCTGTAAAGATAAAGATCATTGGTTAAAACTACTTAGCGACTCTGGCGAGCTATTTACCAATGCTTTTCAAGGTTTCACAGAAATGAGTGACTCTCAGCTTGCAGAGTTAACAGGGTTAAGTATTGAAAATGCAGCAATGGCAAAGCAACGTCAGTATGGAGAACCGATTAACTGGCTAGGCGATGAAACATTAAAAAACGAATTTATTAAAAAAATGGATTTATTAGGTGCGCAAGTCTTACAGGGTGGGCGTTTTCTTCATATCAGTGGTGCATGTGATAAAGGCAAGGCACAATCTTGGTTAGCAGAACAATATTTACATAATGAATCGAACCCTGATATTACAGAGACTGAAACTATTGCATTAGGAGATGGAAAGAATGATATCGCCATGTTGGAGCAAGCTTCGATTGCTGTGCAAGTGCGTTCACCGGTGCACGACTTCCCGCAGTTAAATAGAACAAACAATGTTTATCAAAGTGAAGAATACGGTCCAGCTGGTTGGGCTGAATGCTTAGACGATATTTTATCGGCAAAACGTTAATTGCAAACATTATTCGTAAGCATTAATAACAAAAATTAATAACAAATTAGGTTAAATAGGAGATTAAATCATGGCTGATTTTTATCAGAATGGCATAGTGACAACCTTGCATAATTTAGGTCAACGTAGCAATGAGAATCTAGAATCTGAACTTAATTCATTTTCTAAATCAAGACCAATGGGATTGATTCTACCGTCACTTTTTTCTGAACTACAAGGCGATGCATTACCTGCAATTGTTGATCAACTCGCTGAAGTGCCTTATTTGACAGAAGTGGTTATCGGATTAGATCGTGCAAACGAAGATGAATATCGACATGCTTTAAAATTTTTCAAAAAGCTGCCGCAACATCATCGTGTATTATGGAATGAAGGTCCAAGATTAAAAGCATTAGATGCAAAACTACAAGCGCTAGGCGTGGCACCTAAAGAGTTAGGGAAAGGCCGTAATGTTTGGTACTGCATGGGTTACACCTTAGCATCAGGTAAAACAGAAGCTGTCGCTTTACACGACTGTGACATAGTAACTTATGACCGTTCATTATTAGCGCGTCTTATTTATCCTGTTGCTAACCCAATGCTTCACTACGAATTCTGTAAAGGATTTTATGCACGTGTTGCTGGTGGAAAAATCAATGGCCGCGTTTCTCGCTTATTAGTAACACCTTTGGTTAAAGCATTGAAAAAAACCATTGGCCATAATGAATACTTAGAGTTCATTGATAGCTTTTTATACCCACTAGCGGGCGAATTTTCTTTTAGAAAAGACGTATTAAGCGATTTACGTATTCCTAGTGATTGGGGATTAGAAATTGGTGTGTTATCGGAAATGCATCGTAACTATGCAAGCAACCGTACTTGTCAGGTTGATATTGCCGATGCTTATGATCACAAACACCAAGACCTTTCTTTAGATAACACGGAAGGTGGTTTGTCTAAAATGTCTATCGATATTACCAAAGCTTTTATTCGAAAATTAGCAACTCAAGGTGAAACTTTCAGTACAGAAAGCATCCGTACTTTAAAAGCAACTTACTACCGTATCGCGTTAGATTATCTGGAAATGTATCGTGGTGATGCATTAATGAATGGTTTAGATTTAGATATTCATAACGAAGAAAAAGCCATTGAAATGTTTGCTGAAAATGTAATGACTGCAGGGCAAGTCTTTTTAGATAAACCAATGGATACGCCTTTTATTCCATCATGGAATCGAGTAATAAGTGCAATGCCGGACGTGTTAGAACAACTAAAAGAAGCGGTTGAGCTTGATTACCAAGAATTCAGCGAGTCATGCTAATTGGTTTTACATTGAGGTAAATAAATTCAATTAATTGATGTCATATTTTGTCGATAAAAAATAATCAAAAGGGGGATCTTATGACAGATCTGAATGCCGGAAGTAGTGATTTTTTAGTGTTAAAAAATAAAGTAATGCAGCAACTCAACTTCATTTACAACGAAGTTGAGTTATCGACAAATTCTGACCTGCTTAGTGATGAGTTGATAGCATTAATGCGTATTGAGGAAAGTTGTCAATCTCCTGCGCCTCACAAAAACCATTGGACACAAAAAGATGTTGTAATGATCACCTATGGTGACAGTATTGTAAAAGCCGATGAAAAACCATTAGTGACACTACAGCACTTTATGAATCAGTACCTTCAAAAAAGTGTGAATAGCGTACATATCTTGCCATTTTTCCCTTACAGTTCCGATGATGGTTTTTCTGTTATTGATTATTCAAGTGTGAATGAGTCATTAGGCGGTTGGGATGAAATAAAAGAAATCGCATCGAGTCGTCGTTTAATGTCAGATCTTGTTATCAACCATTGTTCAAGTCGAAGTGCTTGGTTTGAAAACTTTATCCGCGGAGAAGGACCTGGACACGACTTTTTCTATACCGCTTCACCAGAAGATGATTTATCAGAAGTAGTAAGACCAAGAACGTCAGATCTGTTGAGAGAAACTGAAACCGGTAAAGGTAAACAACACGTTTGGTGTACTTTTAGTCATGATCAGGTGGATTTTGATTTTAGAAATCCAGAAGTATTAAAAAGCTTTGTGTCTATTATTCGTTTGTACTTGGATATGGGGGTAAAAATATTTCGTTTTGATGCCGTTGCTTTCCTTTGGAAAAAGCTAAATAGCAGCTCAATTAATTTGCCTGAGACCCATGAAGTAGTACGTTTATTAAGAACCCTTATTGAGCATGCACAGTCCGACGCGATTATCATTACCGAAACCAATATTCCTAATTCTCAAAATTTGACTTATTTAGGTAATGCCAACGAAGCTCACGCTATTTATAATTTCTCATTACCACCATTATTAATTAATACTTTGGTAACCGGAGATTGTTTGTATCTTAAACGTTGGTTAATGAGTATGCCTCCTTCACAAAACGGCACCACTTATTTTAACTTTATTGCTTCGCATGATGGTATTGGCTTAAGACCTGCGGAAGGCTTATTAAACGATTACGAATTAACAACCTTAGTTGAAACAATGCAAACCTTCGGCGGTAAAGTGTCATGGCGTAATACTGAATTAGGTCAGCAAAAAGCCTATGAAATTAATATTGCCTTGTTTGATGCATTGCAGGGGACAACACGCGGAAAAGACGAGTTAGGATTACAACGATTTATTTGTGCTCATGCCATTATGTTTGGTTTAGAAGGTATTCCAGGTGTTTATATTCATAGTTTACTTGGAACGCAAAATGACTATGACAAGGTGGCGAATACGCAACAAAATCGCTCTATCAATCGTCATCGTTGGGATTACGATGAACTACAAAAACATCTTGGTAAACCAAAAGATCACCATGCTATCGTTTTAGCATCCTTGAAAGAGTTACTTGAATTACGTATTAAACAACCCGCATTTCATCCCAATGCAACACAGTTTACGCTTCATTTAGGTTTACAACTCTTCGGTTTCTGGAGACAAAGTCAAGATAGACAACAAAGTATTTTCTGTGTCAGTAATATTACCGATCAGGACATGGAATTATCCATTAACGATCTTAACTTAGTGATGACGGATAACTGGTTTGAATTAATTGAAGGTGTTGAATTAGAAATGCATCAAGAAACGATCATGATGAAACCGTATCAAACATTATGGCTAACCAATAGAATTATTGAATAATTAACTACTTAGCGTAATTATTAGCCCATGACTGCTATGTTAATGGGCTTTTTTCAATAAACAGGTTAGAAAATATAACCGATTCCAAAAGACAGGTTGCCAATTTCATTCTCTCTATCACTGTCCACGTTTAACACTAAATTACTTATATTGTCACTTTGAATGCTTTCCTCTGGCTGTCGTATTTCCATGGTTAATTGAGTATAACCTGCAGTGATATAAAACCGTGGAGTGAAATAAAATTCTGCGCCTAATCCCCAATACAAAGTACTTCCACTATCTGCGTAAGAAAAATCTGCCGCATGATCTTCAAATTCAATATCGTAATTAATATTCCAAGTGGAATAACCTAAGCGAACATTAACCGCAAAACGATCCGTGAGTATATAGCTTTTCCTTAACCCTAAAAAAATAGCAGAAGAGGTGACTGCCTCATTAATAATTCCTTCTGAGTCGGTAAGGTAAGTGTCAGCTCCTTGTGCATAATATTCATAAGCCGTTTCAATATTCCAAGTAGGATGAAACTCATAAGACGCTTTAAAGGTAAATGTGTTCTCTGTGACTTTTTCCCCACTGTTTCCAGCAATCAGAGGTGCTTGTTCGGTCTCGCCTAATGCTAACTCAAGTGAAAGCGCTAACGCGTTCGTATTTATGAATAATATGAAAACCAGTGGTATTAACTTTACATGCACTTTCTGACAACCTTAAATACGTAACAAAAGGATCAGTATAAGTCATTTTAAAATAACTGCTTTTAGTTAGATATTGATTGGAAAGTAAAAAAAGCCACTTATTGCTAATAACGGTAAGTGGCTAATAGGAAGGATGATAATTAAAAGGACTAGTTTTTTGCAATCGCCAACTCAGCTTGAATACTTCTTAGCTTATGTTTTATTTTTGCTAAATTTTGTGGCCCCATTCTTAACAATAACTTCTGTGCGTCATTTAAGTTTTCTAATGCTGGATCATTATAAAGGTACATAACAGAAGGGGAGTTCACTTCAATTTCTTTATAGATAACTGGCGTCGCCATTACGACTGCAATTGCTTTATCTAGCGCATCATCAAAAGTTGTATTGGGGCGAGCTATTTCAGCATAAAAGTCATCAATAGAAGGTTTTAAGCTTAAGTAGTATTGAACAAACGCTTTACTATCTACTGAATAAATATAGTCAGCATAGTCGTCATAACGTTGGTAACTACGAGGATCAATAATCAGGTTGCGGCCTTGGCGGCGCGCACTAAATTTTTTCTCAGGTGCCGTCATAGGGCTAAATTTTGAAATAAAATAACCTTTACTAAAGTTCTCAACAAACACAACCGTGTTTCTAAGCATATCATCATGCAATAAAGCTCTTACAGCTGCCGTTTGTTGGCTAAATTCTGCAAGAGTAGAATAGATACGTTGGTCAGAAGCTTGTAATACATCAGTGTCATTATCTTCAATGTCTTCAGTGGTATCAATTAATAATACTGGCGTTAATTTTTCAGAGTTTTCATCTACAACGACTTCTGGTGCTACATCCGTATTGGTGCTTTGATCATTGAAAAAAGTTATAGGTTTATCTTCTTCGACAACAAGGGGGCTCGCCTCAGTCGTTGTTGTATCAGGCACTTCTTGAGTGACAACTTCAGGCGTGTCGCCAAGTAAGTTGTCGAAGTAATCTGTTCGAGTGTTTTTTCCATCCACCTGAGGATTGAAATAAGTATAAGCAATATAACCAACTGTTATAACAGCAATTAGAATAATGATGATATTAAGTAAAGAAAAAGAACTATCTTGATTTTTATCTGGGTTAGCCATGGAAAATTTGCTCCATTTGAATTGGTAAGTATCTGTTCTAATAAAAGGGCATAGTACTATATAATAAATCTATTGTGAGTTAAAAACTGGTTATATTCCAAAAATACTCCAATCGCTTGAAGTAATATTAGACAATGCGACTAATTATTCAGCAGCTAACACATTATATGTAAATAAAGTTTGACGATAACAGAGCAACTCAGTAATATCTCGCCTCGTTGATAAGCATTAAACATTTCGCCTATTAACATTTTAGTAAATAACACAGTAAAAGTGCTATATACTAAATGCTCGGTGATTAGCGCAGCTTGGTAGCGCATCTCCAGTGTTTTGGAAGAGAGTTGGACCAGAGGGTTCTGACCCTTGATCCTAAAGCACAAACAAAAATTTCGGTGATTAGCGCAGCTTGGTAGCGCATCTGGTTTGGGACCAGAGGGTCAGAGGTTCGAATCCTCTATCACCGACCACATTTTATTTGTTGTTAGTAATTAGACAGCAAATAGTTATAAGTTATTAATCCTGCTTTTGCGCCCTTAGCTCAGCTGGATAGAGCAACGGCCTTCTAAGCCGTAGGCCACAGGTTCGAATCCTGTAGGGCGTACCATTTTTAAAAAGTTTAGTGGCGGATGTAGCTCAGTTGGTAGAGCCCCGGATTGTGATTCCGGTTGTCGCGGGTTCAAACCCCGTCATTCGCCCCATCTTTTTAAATCTTAAGTTTGACCTGTTTAAGTAGTTGCGGAAGTGGCGGAATTGGTAGACGCGCTAGATTTAGGTTCTAGTATCGTAAGATGTGAGAGTTCAAGTCTCTCTTTCCGCACCATTTAAACAAACAGAAGTAAACTGTAAATTACAACTCGGTGATTAGCGCAGCTTGGTAGCGCATCTGGTTTGGGACCAGAGGGTCAGAGGTTCGAATCCTCTATCACCGACCACATTTGAATAATCCGCTTAGCTGTTAGAGTTAAGCGGATTTTTTCGTTTTAGAGAACCTCTGCCCCTTGATTCTAAAATACAAATAAAAATACTCGATGATTAACGCAGCTTGGTAGCGCATCTCCAGTGTTTTTTGTAAGAGTTGGACCAGAGGGGCAGAGGTTCGCGGAAAAGATCGTTCAGACACAAAGCTGTCGCTTTTTCGCTCCGTCTATAACCGACCACATTTGAATAATCCGCTTAGCTGTTAGAGTTAAGCGGATTTTTTCGTTTTAGAGAACCTCTGCCCCTTGATTCTAAAATACAAATAAAAATACTCGATGATTAGCGCAGCTTGGTAGCGCATCTCCAGTGTTTTTTGTAAGAGTTGGACCAGAGGGGCAGAGGTTCGCGGAAAAGATCGTTCAGAAACAAAGCTGTCGCTTGAACACATTGCTCATATATAAAGCTTCGCTTTTTCGCTACTCCGTTTATCTTCGACCACATTAAAAACAATCAGTAAAAAAATGATTTTAAACTCAATAAAATCATCATCATTTGATATAGTTACTTACATTATTATTTTATTCAATTTCATCAATAAGAGAACTTCATGGCAACGGCAAAAAAAAGCACCGAAAGTAAAAAGTCTAACATCGGTTTTGAAGAATCACTTTGGGATGCGGCTAACAAACTGCGTGGTAGCGTTGAATCAGCAGAATACAAACACATAGTATTAAGTCTTATTTTCCTTAAATTTATCAGCGATAAGTTTGAAGCGCGTAAAAATGCCATTACTACTGAACATGGTGCTGAATACATTGATATGGTTGAGTTTTACACCATGGATAATGTGTTTTATTTACCTGAAGATGCCCGTTGGTCATTTATTCAAAGCAATGCAAAGCAAGATGATATTGCTGTCAAAATTGATACTGCGTTACATGCCGTTGAAAAAAATAACAAAGCGTTAGCTGGTGCATTACCCGATAACTACTTTTCTCGCTTAGGGTTAGAATCAAGCAAGCTGTCTGCGCTCGTTGATACCATTAATAATATCGACACCATTGCGAATGATGGCACAAGCGAAAATCAAGAAAGTGCCAGTCGTAGTCAAGAAGATATAGTCGGACGCGTTTATGAATACTTCTTAGGTAAATTTGCGGCATCTGAAGGTAAAGGCGGTGGTGAGTTCTACACGCCAAAATCTATTGTTACCTTGATTGCCGATATGATTGAACCGTTCCAAGGTAAAATTTACGACCCATGTTGTGGCTCGGGCGGTATGTTTGTGCAATCGCTTAAATTTGTGAATAGCCATAACGGTAACCAAAAAAATATTGCCATTTATGGTCAGGAATACACCAACACGACTTACAAACTGGCAAAAATGAATTTAGCCGTACGCGGTATTTCAGGCAATTTAGGTGATGTCGCTGGCGATAGCTTTTTTAAAGATCAACACCCCGATTTAAAAGCCGATTACATTATGGCTAATCCGCCGTTCAACCAAAAACAATGGCGTGCAGATAACGAATTAGTAGACGATGTGCGTTGGGAAGGTTATCCAACACCGCCAACAGGCAATGCTAACTATGCGTGGATCATGCATATCATTTCCAAACTCAGCGAACATGGTACCGCAGGTTTTGTATTAGCTAATGGCTCAATGAGTTCAAATACTAGCGGTGAAGGGGATATTCGCCAGAAAATTATCGAAAACGATCTAGTAGATTGTATGATCGCCTTACCGGGGCAACTGTTTTACACCACACAAATTCCCGTGTGTTTATGGTTTATCAGTAAAGACAAAAAGGGCAACGACGAGAAAGGCTTATTAAAACGTCGTGATCGCCAAGGTGAAACGCTATTTATTGATGCGCGTGAAATGGGCTCGATGGTTAACCGTACCTTAAAAGAACTCACTAACGACGATATTGCGAAAATCACCGAGACTTATCATATTTGGCGCGGTGAAGAGTTAGAAACAAGCAACGCATACCAAGACATCGCAGGTTACTGTAAATCAGCCACCTTAGCGGATATGAAAGCCAACGATTATGTGTTAACACCTGGTCGTTATGTTGGCGCAGCCGAACTTATTGACGATGGTATTCCCTTTGAAACTAAAATGACCGAACTCAGCCAAACCCTTTATAGCCAAATGAACCAAGCGACGGAGCTAGACAAAGCAATCCGTAAAAACTTGGAGGCATTGGGTTATGGCAAATGAAACAGCACCTCATGAAATAAGCACGCAAGTCATGCTTAACGACATTAAACAAATAATTGAACAAGCTAGAACGCAAGTTAAACAAACAGTTAACAGCGCGATGGTCATTGCCTATTGGCAAATTGGTCACTTAATTGTTGAGGACGAACAACAGGGTAAAAACCGCGCTCAATACGGTAAAGCACAATTAAAAATGTTGTCTAGCCAGCTCACTCAAGAATTTGGTAAAGGGTTTGATATTACTAACTTACGTAATATGCGCCGTTTTTACCTCGCGTTTGAAAAACGAGAGACACTGTCTCTCGAATTAAGTTGGTCGCATTATAATGTGCTCGCTCGAATAGATAACATCAATGCACGCCTATGGTATATGCAAGAAGCAGCACAACAACATTGGAGTGTGAGAGCATTAGAGCGCCAAATAGGTACGCTTTATTATGAACGACTAATCTCAAGTAAAGACAAAGCGCCAGTCGAAAATGAGGCCGCCATCAACACCCAAGCCTTAACAGAAACGGCGCAAGATTATTTACGTGATCCGTATATTTTAGATTTTTTAAACTTGCAAGATAAAAGCTATCAAGAAAATGAACTAGAGCAGGGCATTATTAACAACCTACAACAATTTCTGCTCGAATTAGGCAAAGGGTTTGCGTTTGTTGAACGCCAAAAACGTATTCGATTTGACGATGAAGACTTTTACATTGACCTTGTTTTTTACAATTTTAAACTCAAATGTTTTTTACTCATTGACTTAAAAATTGGCAAACTAAAACACCAAGACATCGGGCAGATGGATACCTACATTCGCCTTTACGATGATCAATACATCAGTGAAGACGACAACCCCACCATTGGCTTAGTCCTGTGCAGTGAAAAAAGCGAAGCAGTCGTTAAATACTCCATACTCAGCGAACAAAAACAACTCTTTGCCGCCAAATATTTAGCGCATCTGCCCACCGAAGAAGAATTACGCATAGAGCTTCAAAAAGAGCGCGCACAAGTACAAGCACAAATAGCGCAACAGCTCAGTAGTGCGAGTAAGGAAAATGATGAATAAGTTTGATAGAAAAGCCTTAAGCAAAACAATGAGCCAAGCTGAAGAGCTAGATAAAGCGATCCGTAACAACTTGGAGGCGTTGGGTTATGGAGAATAAGTATCCAATATTGCCTTTGGTTGATTTAGTTACAATTCACGATACAAAAAGAAAGCCTATTACGAAATCAAAACGAATCTCTGGCGTATATCCTTATTATGGAGCTTCTGGTATTACTGATTATGTAGAAAGTTATGTTTTTGATGGATTGTTCGTTTTACTAGCAGAGGACGGGGATAACTTAAGAACAAGAAATACACCAATTGCATTTACCGCAAAAGGAAAGTTTTGGGTTAATAACCATGCGCATGTTTTAAAAGGAGTAGATGATCTAGATACTCAATACATTTGTTATGCACTTCAGCATGCAGAAATTGATAGTTATATATCGGGATCTACAAGACCTAAAATTACTCAAGGTGATTTGAAAAAAATACCTGTTATAGCTCCACCTTTAAAAATCAGACATCAAATTGCTAAATTGGTTAACGATTTTGACCAAAAAATCGAACTCAACCAAAAAACCAACCAAACGCTTGAAAAAATGGCGCAGACATTATTTAAAAGCTGGTTTGTTGATTTTGATCCTGTGTTTGATAACGCGTTAGCTAAAGCTGGCTTTAATCTAGACAATCTACCGAATGAATGGCCTGAAACATTGCTGCAACGTGCAAAATTACGCCTGCAAGTATTGCAACAAAACCCAACATTACAAGCTCAACTAACACAAAATTTATCGGTTACATCAAATCAACAATCACAAGCGCAAACATCACAAACAAAAAATACACACCAGCACTTCCCAAGTGAATTTGAATTAACCGACGATCCATCCATCGGCATCAACGGCTGGATTCCTAAAGGGTGGGATGTTGCGGCGTTAGGAGATAAAATTGCTGTTAAAAGAGGTGGCTCACCTCGACCAATAAAAGACTTCATTGATACGAAAGGCTTACCCTGGACAAAAATTAGTGATGCTACGGCTAGTCAATCACGTTTTATTAAGAAAACGAAAGAATTTATAAAACCAGAAGGTCTATCAAAAACCACTTTATTAAAAAAAGGGGCATTAATTTTATCCAATAGTGCAACTCCTGGTCTACCTAAGTTTTTAGATACCGATGCTTGTATACACGATGGTTGGTTACATTTTCCAACTAAAGAAATTTTTTCAGATTTATATTTGTATCAATTGTTTTTGGTTGTAAGGAAAGAGTTAGTTCAACAAGGTAATGGTAGTGTGTTTACTAATTTAAAAACTGATATTCTAAAAAATCATAACTTAATTGTACCAAATAAAGATATTTTGGTTAATTTTGAATCGTTCATTATACCTATTCACAATCAAATACATGCTATTTCAGAAAATATAGCAATTTTAACCAAACTCCGCGACACGCTTCTTCCCAAACTCATCTCAGGCGAATTACAAATCCCTGATGGGTTGGAAACAGCAGAAAATTCAATAACTGCTTTAGGCTCCAACAATGAATAAAAATTTAAAAACATGGTTTAATCAAAAAAGCGCGAGTGAACTCACCGATATTGTTATGCAATATGTAGAACAGTCAACCAATGAAAAAACGAAATGGGAGTTAGCCATGATGAATGAACAAGGAAGCATAACTCCTGCTCAAATTAGCAAGCTAATAACCAAGGCTTTACCCGCTAAAAAAATCTGGGAATGGAATAAAGTCAGTGCTTATTTTCATGGTGCCGATGCCTTGTTTGACGACATATTTATTGCCATTGACAAGTTAGCCGTTGAGAAACAATGGCTACTTATTTTAAAAGCGTTTGAGCGTTTAAATAAAGTGTTAGAAACCATTGATGATTCCGGTGGCTTTCGTTTTGGCATTGAAGAGCAACTTAAAGACCGACTTACCTCATTATTTAATCAACTAAGTTGGTCTGATGAGAAAAAAGCCCAGTGGATCATGCAACATTTTACTGAGTATAAATACGACGTTTTCCCAGCGGTACCTGAAGATTTTAACTTGTCAGACAGCGTTAATGCATTATTTATGTCGGCGTGTCATGCCCAAATTGAAAAACTAAATCCATCAACGATAGATTTAAGTGATCATAATAAAAAGTGGGAAGTTAAACGTTTAACACAACCGCTTATTGAACAGGCTGAACGCGTAGGTGATTGGCAAAGGCAATGTGATTTGATGGCTAAAAGCGCATGGCGTAATACTGACTTTTTAGATATTGGTAAAATATGTTTAGACAATGGCGATGAACTGAAAGCCGAATTTTATCTTAAAAAAGCATACCAACAAGCAACCACTCCTTATGAAAAAATTGAATGTCAGCGCTTTGAGGTTAGTCTTCGCATTGCATCATCAAGCTTTAAACAGGCATGGGAGCTAAGCTGGCAAATGTTTATTGAACAGCCAAGTTTTAATCGGTTTGAAGCGCTTGAAAAATTACAGCAACAAATAGGCGTGATGGACTCCAATTTTATGGAAAAAGTCGAAAAAATATTCATAGGTTGTGGTGTAAAAATTAGCGAACAACAAACTAGGCAAAATGTAGCGAGGAATAGTGATGCGTTGTTAGCGCTTTATATTCACCAAAATGAGTTAGAAAAAGCCCGGAAATGGGCGTTAGAACATATGGCTGATCCCTATAATTTACTTCAGTTAGCTGATTTATTAGTAGTTAAACATGCTCAAGATGCCGTTGATTTATATTATCGAGTGGTTGTTCCTCTCATTAATCAAGCCAATAATACCGCCTATCAAGAAGCGGCAGACCGCTTACTGACATTAGAAAAAAGCTTTAATGAGCATAATATTGATGGTGGCATTTTATATTCAATGATCGATAAAATAATTCAAAAACAGAAAGCAAAACGAAATTTGATGAAATTGTTTAAAACGTATTTTCCATCTTGTTTTGACTGATGGTATTTACGCTACACTTAGAGATTAATGTATAACTAACTCAACTAACACCATTAACAATAGAGACTAAAACATTATGCTGACTTGTTATAGTACACAAAAATTACTGAGCAAATTATCGATTGAAGAAAATGGTTTATTGCCAGAGGGTAATAAATTATTGGAAGGTATGGATTTTATACTTGAAGATAATCCTTTATCACATTGGCATGGCAATTTATTCATCATTGGCCGTAGGCAATGTGTGTTGATGGTACATAGTGTAACGCGGTTTCCTGTGTTGTTAGTTGGGTTAACCAAAAAAGACTTTGCAACATTTGATTATTTATTCGGTGATGCATTGATGAATACTTTACTCAAAGTGGGAGCCGATGAGGAACAAATGCAAGCGGCAGAATGCTTACTTGCCCCATTGAGTTTTATTGCGACAAGCAATGACAAGGTGAATAGCAGCTCAGTAAAAGGTACATCAAATCAAATGAAAAATGATCTTGAGCACATGCTGGTACATGAAAATATTGATGTGATGAATATTTCAACATATAGAACTGCCGCATGGTTAGCAGAGCGTCCATGCTCCGTCAAGTGCAAAGACGAAGGCGCTGCAAAAAGTAAAAAAGAGTTAATTTGGCCGATAAAATCAATGTTATCACTGCTTGATGGTGTTGATGTTGAAGATGATTATCTAGATGAAGATGATTATCTAGATTAGTTGCGTAGTTAGGTTATTCATAGGTTGTAAAATGACTAGGTAGCATAAATGGATAAGGGTATTAAATGAAATTCACTGAAGCCAAGTTAGAACAAGCAATTATTGAATTGTTAGGTGAGCAAGGTTATCCGCATCTAAACGGTGCGGAGCTTTCATTACCTGCTAATGGATCGCGCCATAATTCGGAAGTCTTGATTAAAGCGGATTTACGTGAATTTCTACGCCAACGCTATCTGCATGCTGATATTACCGATAATGAAATCGAAACTATTATTCGTCGATTAGAGGCTTTGTCGGCGAGCGACTTGTATGAAAGTAATAAAACCTTTTGTAGCTGGCTCAGTGATGGCTTCCTTTTAAAGCGAGAAGCGTCGAGTAAAGCAGGTAGTGCTTCGCAAAAAGATTTGTATATTCAACTGCTTGATTACGACAATGTTGAAGCCGTGGTAAAGCAAGCGTTGTTATCTTCTGCGTCTAACGTGACTTTAAAAGCGCAACAAGAAAACTTGCCATTAAAAGCAGCCGAAGTGGTTCCTCCTTATACAGCGATTCATTCTCCATCTTCTTTGCCATCGTCAATAGCTGATGATTCATTAACGTCAGACAGTAATATTTATCGCTTTGTTAATCAGCTTGAAATTGAAGGTAATTTACCGCATAACCAAGGTGAAAAACGTATTCCCGATGGCATCTTGTATATTAATGGTTTGCCATTAGTGGTGTTTGAATTTAAAAGTGCGATTCGTGAAAATGCGCCCATTTTTGAAGCTTATGAACAATTGACAGTGCGTTATCGTCGCGATATTCCACAGCTGTTTGTGTTTAATACGCTATGTATTATCAGTGATGGTGTTAATAATAAAATGGGGAATTTATTTTCACCTTACCAATTCTTTTATGCATGGCGCAAAGTCACTGGGCAAGAGTTAGTTGCGGAAGAAGGCATTAATTCTTTGCACACTATGTTGCAAGGCTTGTTTGAGAAAGCAAGGTTACGCGATGTGATGCGTCACTTTATTTACTTTCCTGATACGGGCAATACCGAAGTTAAAGTGGTGCCACGTTACCCACAATATTATGCCGCTAAAAAACTGTATGAAAATATTAAGTTACATCAAAAATTACCTGCTGGTGTGTTGCCATTAAAAGAAGCTGACAACTTAAGAGATGGTAAAGGTGGAACTTATTTTGGTGCAACGGGTTGTGGTAAGAGTTTTACCATGCAGTTTTTATCACGCTTATTAATGAAAAGCGTCGCTTTTAATAGCCCTACGATTGTATTAATTACTGACCGTACTGACTTAGATGATCAATTATCGCAGCAGTTTGGTAATGCTAAAAAATATATTGGTGACGATAAAATTGAAACGGTGACCAGTCGAGCGCATTTGCGATCGCTTTTGAAAGCGCGTAAAAGCGGTGGTTTATTTTTAACGACTATCCATAAGTTTACGGAAGATACGCAGCTGCTAACGGATCGCTGTAATGTGATTTGTATTTCCGATGAAGCGCATCGAAGCCAAGTGAATCTTGATCAAAAAATATTGGTGGATCAAACTAATCACACGGTGAAGAAAACCTATGGCTTTGCAAAATATCTGCATGACTCTTTACCGAACGCAACTTATGTTGGTTTTACTGGTACACCTGTTGATGCCACATTAAGTGTGTTTGGTGAAATTGTTGATTCTTATACCATGACGGAATCGGTAAAAGACGAAATTACAGTGCGTATTGTGTATGAAGGCCGCGCGGCTAGAGTTTGTTTAAATAATGCCAAGCTGAAAGAGATTGAAAAGTACTACGAAGAATGTGCAGACGCAGGCAGTAATGAGTTACAAATAGAAGAGAGTAAAAAAGCCACGGCGAATATGAACTCGATTCTAGGCGATCCTGACCGTATTAATGTATTAGCTAAAGACTTTGTAGAGCATTATGAGAACCGTGTTGATGAAGGCTCTACGGTCGCAGGCAAAGCGATGTTTGTGTGTAGTTCTCGTCAAATCGCTTATCAAGTTTATCAAGCATTAGAAGTATTGCGTCCTACTTGGTTTGAAAAAGTTGATACCGACAATACATCAGCATTAACCGACGTTGAACGAGAGCGCGCGATTAATGAAGGGCGCATTGCTGCACCTTCTGAGCGTGTGAAGATGGTAATGACGCGCGGGAAAGATGATGAAGAACGCTTGTATTATTTACTCGGTAGTAAAGATCAACGTAAAGTGCTCGATAAACAATTCAAAAATAAAAACTCTAACTTCAAAATCGCCATTGTAGTGGATATGTGGTTAACGGGCTTTGATGTGCCATTTTTAGATACTATGTATATCGATAAACCTGTTCAAAAACATACTTTGATTCAAACCATTTCGCGTGTAAATCGCCAATTTGAAGGTAAAGATAAAGGCTTAGTGGTTGATTATATCGGCATTAAAACTGAGATGAACAAAGCCTTAGCGCAATTTTCTAAGGGTGATGAAACAAACTTTGAAGATGTGGAAGCGTCAATTATTGAAGTTAAAAATCATCTTCAGTTATTAAAAGAGTTTTTCCATCATTTTGATTATTCAGCTTATTTTACAGGCCAAGCCGTCGCACAATTAAATACGCTTAACTATGCTGCTGAGTTTGTGTTAGCCAGTGAGAAACGTAAAAAACGTTTTATGGACTTAGTTAAACGCTTAAAAGCCGCTTATGACGTGTGTTGTGGTAGTGAAAAAATAAGTGAAGAGCAGCGTAATCATCTACACTTTTACTTAGCGATTCGCTCGATTGTGTTTAAGTTAACAAAAGGTGATGCGCCTGATACTGCGCAAATGAATGCCAAAGTCCGCGATATGATCGCTGAAGCATTACAAAGTGATGGTGTTGAAGAGATCTTTAAATTAGGCAATGAAGAGGGCGGTGAGATTGATATTTTCAATGAAGATTACATCGCTAAAATTGAAAAGATAAAGCTACCTAATACTAAAATTAGCATATTACAAAAACTACTCGCTAAAGCGATTGGTGAGTTGAAAAAGGTAAACAACGTTCAAGGCATCAATTTTACTAAACGATTTGAAGCGTTAGTTGAACGTTATAACGAACGCAGTGAAGAAGATATATTAGTGAGTGATGTGTTAGAAGATTTCTCAGAAGAGATGGTTGACCTTATTTATAACGTGCGTGACGAGATGAACGCCGGTGATGAGTTAGGCATTGATATCGAAGAAAAAGCTTTCTATGACGCGCTAAAAACCTTAGCAGTGAGATATGACTTTAATTACCCTGACGAAAAACTAATAGAGTTAGCCAAAGCAGTAAAAGTGATTGTAGACGATCAAGCGCAATTCCCTGATTGGAACAATCGTGAAGATATTAAATCGACCTTAAGAGTTGAGCTTATTTTAGTGTTAGCTAAATATGGTTATCCACCAATTAGCCGTGATGAAGTGTATAAAGAGATCTTTGAACAAGCTGAAGCAGTTAAGGCTGCGAGAGCATAATTATTAATCTAGTCAGGAGTAATAAATGGGTTTTTTAAAGTCAATATTTAGGTTCTTAAAAATTTGTAATAAAGCCTCTAAAGAAGTGTCTAAAGAGATAGAAAAAGGTCTAGATGATTTTTCTGACTATATTGAACAATGCAAAATCTAACAAGCAATCAACCATGAAAAAGAAATCAATAGACTTAAAGATAAGATGAAAAAAAATGTCGAAAAATACAACCGAGAAAATAATACTAATTTTAAAGATCACGACGAATTAAGTGCGCACTTAAAAGCTTTATGTGATGAAAAGATTCGGTTAATGGATCAATTTATAGATCGTGCTTTCTGAATACATTTTTAAAAACTCTACAAATAAACCTCCTAACTAAATATTACTCAGTATATTCCTATCACTGTGTTTTCTAAAATACAATATTTAGCATGAAGGCGAGTCAAAGTCGGATGAATCCGACGTCCCAAAACTAGATTAGTGCTAATGGCGTGATATGAACTACGAGACGTGGCCTTTAAGCCACCTTTTTTTGGTGAGTCTAGATAAGCTCAATACCAGTTAATGATTAAGCCATGATGTTATATGTTTTTAGAGCTTATTTAATTGTGGTGTTGTAACGTTTTGCTTATTCAGATCTGAGGCTAATTTAGTCAAATCAAGATACTCATAAATCATATTTCACACAAACATCTTGAATATGTAAAAAATCATATATACACTATTTTGTATGTTTTTGGTCGAGGTTTTCCATGGCAAGTTCAAATAAAAAAAAGGTGCTGTTTCTTTCTACTGGTAATTCAGTGCGTTCACAAATTGCGGAAGTGTTGTTAAAAAATAAAGCGGGTGAATTGTATGATGCTTTTAGTGCAGGAACGCAGCCTGATAGGGTTGACGAACGCACTCTTGATGTATTAAAAAAGTTTGGCTTAGCAACTGAGACTTTAAGTGCTAAAAATGTCAGCAGCTTTGAAGGTGAAGTGTTTGATTACGTTATTACCTTATGCGACACCACTCATGATGTATGTAGAAGTTACCCAAATGCCATTAAACAATTTTCATGGGATTTACCCGATGCTAAAGAGCGCGGTGGAAATGATCCCTTTACTGTGACTTTCAATGAGATCAACAATCGCTTATCCATGTTTCTGTTAATTGAAGAAACAAAGAACTCATCAACTAATAAAACTGATCGTATTTCGACCGAAATTAATAATGAACAAAGCAATGCTGTTGAACCTCTCTCTTTTTATAAAACACTGACCGATGAAATTCGATTAAAAACACTGATGTTGTCTCATTATCACGGCGAACTTTGTGTTTGTGAATTAATGACGGCGATGGATGAAGACAGCCAACCTAAAGTTTCTCGTAATTTAGCCGTGCTTAAAAAAGCGAAAGTGATTGTAGATAGAAAGCATGGACAGTGGGTGTTTTATCGCATTAACCCTGAACTTCCTTTGTGGGCAAAATCTGTCATTGCTCAAACCACAGAAAACAATATTCCAATGATCACTGATGAGCTTCAACGATTAGCCAAGATGAAAAATAGACCGGATCGATCAAGCTTTTGTAAATAATTATTTGAAGGAATTTAGCATGGGTATTTTTGAACGTTTTTTATCGATATGGGTTGCGTTGAGCATTGTGCTTGGTGTGATTCTTGGCTCATGGCAACCTGAAGCTTTTCAAGCCATTGCTAATTTAGAAATTGCACACGTTAATATTGTGGTTGCTGTGTTTATTTGGGTAATGATTTACCCAATGATGGTGCAAATTGATTTTTCTGCCATTAAGGATGTGGGGAAAACCCCGAAAGGTTTGATACTAACAGTGGTCGTTAATTGGTTGATTAAACCTTTTACTATGGCGGGGCTAGGCTGGTTATTTTTTAATTATTTGTTTATTGATTTTGTGGATCCCACTTCTGCGCAAGAATATATAGCAGGTATGATTTTATTAGGTGTAGCGCCTTGTACTGCCATGGTGTTTGTTTGGTCGCAGTTAACCAAAGGCGATGCAAATTATACGTTAGTCCAAGTTTCCGTTAATGATGTGATCATGATTTTTGCTTTTGCCCCTATCTCTGCATTTTTATTGGGTGTGAGTGATATTCAAGTCCCTTGGGAAACCTTAATTATCTCCGTTGTACTTTATGTGTTGTTGCCTTTAATTGCGGGGGTAATCACTCGAAAAGTTTTAAATCATGGTCATGAAGAAGGGGCGTTAGTGCATCTTTTATCGCGATTAAAACCTTGGTCTGTGATCGGTTTATTAGCGACTGTGGTTTTATTGTTTGGATTTCAAGCGAAGACTATTTTATCTGAGCCTGAAACCATCGGCTTGATTGCTATCCCGTTGATGATCCAAACCTACGGTATTTTTATTATTGCCTACTTAGCGGCTAAGTGGATGAAGCTGCCTCATAATATTGCAGGCCCAGCCTGTTTAATTGGAACCTCTAACTTTTTTGAGCTCGCTGTTGCCGTTGCCATTTCACTGTTTGGTTTGCATTCTGGTGCAGCGCTCGCCACGGTTGTGGGCGTGTTGGTTGAAGTGCCTGTTATGTTGTCTTTAGTTTATATTATTAACCGGTCACAAAACTGGTTTGGAGGACGTCATGTTTGAGATATTTACTGATTTTGCGACTTGGTTGGTGGTTGATGTTTTTGGTTTATCCAAAGCGACAAAGCTAGGCGATGCACTGCAATTTTTTATTGAAGATACGACTAAAATATTTTTCTTATTATTGGTGATGATTTACGTTATTGCTTTGATAAGAGCTTCAATGAATGTTGAACGGGTACGTGATTATTTAGCTGGAAAGCATAAAGGTGTTGGCTATGTATTAGGTTCAAGTTTTGGTGCGATCACGCCATTTTGTTCCTGCTCTAGTATTCCTGTGTTTTTGGGGTTTACGTCAGCAGGTATTCCCGTTGGTATTACCATGTCATTTCTTATTACTTCTCCGCTTATTAATGAAGTAGCTGTGTTGCTGTTGCTTGGTTTATTAGGTTGGAAATTTACGCTGCTTTATATTGTGGTGGGAATGTTTGTTGGGATATTAGGTGGGGCATTTCTTGATGCGATTAAAGCGGAGCGTTGGTTGCAGTCTTTTGCGGCTAAAGCATTAGAACGTGGACAAAAAATATCATCAACATCGGAATCTAATCAGGTTGAGGCTTTGTCATTTAAAGATCGCCATGCTTTTGCTAAGAGCGAAATGTTAGAGATTTTTGGACGCGTGTGGAAATGGGTGATTATCGGCGTTGGATTAGGTGCGGCGTTACATGGTTTTGTGCCTGATGGTTGGATACAAACGCATTTAGGCGATGGTCAGTGGTGGTCTGTTCCTGCCGCAGTATTGTTAGGGATCCCTTTATATTCGAACGCAACAGGTGTGATCCCTGTGATGGAAAGTCTAATAAAACAAGGACTTCCTATCGGGACGACACTTGCTTTTTGTATGAGCACAGTCGCAGCCAGTTTTCCTGAATTTATTTTATTAAAACAAGTGATGCAATGGCGTTTGTTAGCAGTATTTTTTGTATTGTTATTAGTTGCGTTCACATTCATTGGCTGGATATTTAATTTTCTAGCTCCCTTTATGATAACGGGTATATAACTCTAAGGAATTTAAAATGAAAATTATTAAAGTGTTAGGTAGTGGTTGTGCTAAATGTACAAAAACAGCAGAAGTTGTTAGCGAGATTGCTAAAGCATTAAACATTGAAGTGGATATTAGCAAAGAAACCGATCCTGAAGTGATTATGTCTTATGGTGTTATGCGAACACCTGCGGTAGTGGTTGATGAAAATCTGGTTCACAGTGGATCTATTCCAAATCGTCAAGATATTGAAAAGTGGTTAAGTTAATTTTAAGTAATAGTTAGTTTCTAAAAGTTCTAAAGGCAAAGAAAATTAAAGTTACACTGTTTACTCTATTTGACTAAGCGTTTAAAAAATAAGGATTAATTATGACTACCATGACCACTCGTTGCCCACATTGCCAATCGATGAACCGTTTACCTACGGAACGTATTACTGAAGCACCAACTTGTGGGCGATGTAAAAAAAGTCTGCTGGAAGGTGCTCCGATTGAAGGTACTAGTGCTAATTTACAAGCGTTGATAAATGGTGATAAACCTGTTGTTGTGGATTTTTGGGCGCCGTGGTGTGGGCCTTGTACGAGCTTCGCACCTACGTTTTCAGAGGTTGCTGCACAGGAAAGCTCTGCTCGTTTTGTAAAAATTGATACGGAAGCGCAACAGCAGCTCGGCGCCCAATATCAAATCCGTAGTATTCCAACCTTAATGGTGTTTAAAAACGGTAAAATGGTGGATACATTAAATGGTGCTTTACCAAAATCGCAATTCCAAGCTTGGTTAAAACAGGCACTTTTGAAATAAAATAAAGTGAAACAGATACACGAGACTTTTTTACCGAAGTCTCATTATTCACTTTTTAAGTGATAAATTAGTCCGTAGTTACTTCAACATTAATGTTTATTCATTTTATTCCTAAACTATTCCTATACTATTCACATTGTTATCATCATATTTTCATCAAGTCCTGCTTATTTGATTTGCGTCAGGCTTTACTATTTTCGTTTAGAGTATAAACTCTAATTGTGTTGTGGGAATTGGTTATTTATTATGTTGAAAATATTAAATCGGTCTTTGTTATTGGCTCCATTATTGTTGGGAACTTTTTCTCTTTATGCTCAACCTATTAATTTTGAGCAAGCATGGAGTATTGTTAAAGCTAAAAATAATTCCATTGCTGCTCAGCGTGCCAATGTTGATCATTATCAGAAGTTAGAAGAAGCGTCTCAGTCTTTAAATTATCCAGCGGTTACGCTTGGTGCAAATTACACTCGTTTAGATGACGATGTCACTATTTCTGGTGAACAATTACTTGGTAGTGAGGCTGTAGATGCTTTATCTGGCTTTGGTCTTGATATAGGTAATTCAACTGTTTCTGAAAAAGATATTTTAAACTCATCAATTACTGCGTTATGGGCGATTTACACTGGAGGAAAAATCACAGCGGCACATAATTTCGCAGCAGCAAAAAGTGAAGAGGCTGATGCTAAATTAGCCATGGAAACACAATCTCGTTACGAAGATTTAAGTCGTTTTTATTACACAGTTGTATTGGCTCAGTCAGTACTTGATACTCGCCGAGCGGTTGAACAAGGTTTAACTAAACATAGAGACTTTTCAGTTAAGCTAGAGCAACAAGGACAAATCCCTAAAGTTGAACGTTTACAAGCTGATGCTTCTTTAGCTAAAGCCGTTGTTGAACGTAAAAAAGCAGAAATGGATCTTGAAATTGCAAGATCAGCATTAACTGAAATTTTAAATCAAAAGGTGGAAGTTATCCCTGAAAGTGATTTGTTTATTAACTCTTCACTGCCTCCTTTGTCTGCTTTTACCGAGCAAACCTTAGTGTCTTATCCTGGATTGGGGGTATTAACTGCAAAGCAAAATCAAGCTAAAAGCGCAATTAAAGCTGAACAAAGCAAGTATCTTCCGCAAGTTTTTTTATATGGTAATTATACGCTCTATGAAGACGACACCTTAACCAGTGAAATTACTCCTGATTGGTTTGTTGGTGTTGGTGTGAGTATCGCATTATTTGATAACAGTGGCCGTTCAGAAAAAGTGCAAGCAGCGCAAAGTTCTGTACTTCAAGTCCGCTATTTATATCAGCAAGCGATTCAAGATTTAACGGTATTGGTTAAAAAAACGTATTTTGAAGCACAGCAAGCTATTGAAGAAGCCCAAGGTTTAGAGGCAAGTTTGGCGCTTGCTGATGAAAATTTAAAGCTACGTGCAAAAGCATTTAATCAAGGGCTTTCAACTTCAGTTGATGTGGTGGATGCTGAAATGTTTCTGGCTAATATTAAGATCCAACAACAAGTAGCTAAATTTAATTATGTGATTGCATTAAATAAATTACTCTCATTAAGTAGTCAGATGTCGACTTTTAACCAGTATGAAACAACTGCTATTTAATGCTTGAAGCACAAGGAACCCAATATGAAGTCTGTTAAACCGTTTTTAATTTCTTTGATTGTACTCGTTATCGTTAGTTTTATTGGCTATCGCTTTTACCTTGCTTACTTACCGCAACCAGTTCGCTTGCAAGGACAAATAGAAGCACAGCAATACACCATATCTTCAAAGATTGCAGGACGTATCGACCAAGTGTTGGTGAAAAAAGGAGATCTTATTAAAAAAGGAGACCCTATTTTCACTATTCTTAGCCCTGAAATTGAAGCAAAACTTGAGCAGGCGATTGCTAATAAAGATGCAGCGAGTGCGATGGCGCTTCAAAGTCAGTCTGGTACGCGTGTACAAGAAATTAATGCCGCGAGAGATCAATGGAAAAAAGCACAAGCGGCTACAGAATTAATGGAGAAAACATTCCAGCGAGTAGAAAGCCTTTATAAAGATGGTGTGGTTGCGGAACAAAAACGAGATGAAGCATTAACCCAATGGGAAGCCTCTAAATATACTGAAAGTGCGGCACTGCAAATGTACAAAATGGCTGAAGAAGGGGCTCGTAGTGAAACAAAGATAGCAGCTGCTGAAAAAGTTAAAATGGCTGAAGGCGCTGTTGCGGAAGTTAGAGCCTATGCGCAGGATACAAAAATAACAAGCTGGTTTAATGGTGAAGTGTCACAGGTATTATTAAATAGTGGAGAACTAGCACCACAAGGCTTCCCTGTGGTCACTGTGGTTGATATGCAAGATGTGTGGGCTGTATTTAATGTTCGAGAGGATTTATTAAGTCAATTTAACAAAGGACGACACTTTAAAGCTTACCTGCCTGCTCTTAACAAAAGTATTGAGTTTGAAGTGACCCATGTTGCCGTGATGGGAGATTTTGCAACGTGGCGAACCACGGATGCTTCACAGGGCTTTGATTTAAGAACTTTTGAAGTAGAAGCGAGACCTGTTAATTCTACTAGTGAATTTCGTGTTGGTATGAGTGTCACTGTTGAGTTGTAGCGCATGAATAAAACGATGGTTTCTCAATGGAAAATATTACGTCAAGATAAGTGGTTATTGTCGAGTCTGACTTGGCTGCCCATTGTGTTAGCGTTGTCTATTTGGTGGATCTTTTCTCAGGGCATTGCCAGAGATTTACCGATTGCTGTGGTTGATTTTCAGCACAGTAGTTTATCAAGAAAGTTAATTAATAATATTGATGCGACTTCGGCGTTACAAGTTACCCATGCTTACGGAGATGTTTTGTCAGCAAAAAATGCATTGGTTGGCAATGAAATATACGCTTACGTTATTATTCCAAAGCATTTTGATCGTGATATTTATCTTAATACTCCACCACAAGTTAGCGTTTTTTATAATAGTCAGTTTATTCTAGTCGGTAAGGTGATTAATAGCGCGATTTTGCAAGCTGCTGGCACTTTTAATGTACAAGTAAGCGCCATTAAACAACTCACAAAAGGCAATGCTACGTTAAAAAGTGCTGTCTCTAAATCGGTTACTATCCAAAGCCAAATTACGCCTTTGTTTAATAAAAACAGTGATTACAGTCAGTTCCTTGTGTCTGCCATTGTGCCTGCGCTTTGGCAAATTTCCATTGTGGTTTCTTGTGTTTTACTTTTAGCGGCTAATCATCGACTTTATGGCGCTCATTCTTTACTTTTAAAGCAACCTTTAGCGAAGTTAGTGAAAATCATTGCTTTCTATATACCATTTTTTATTGCTCAAGGGGGGGCCTTTCTATATTGCTTTTATGTGGTGCTGCAGTGGCCAATGAATGGCAATTTTTTAATCTTATTATTTATTCAGCTTGTGACTATCATCGCTTGTGTGATCATGGGCTGTTTCTTTTATTTTTTAACCTTAGATGCGGCTCGTTCAATGAGTTTAGCGGGGGCTTTTACGGCTCCAAGTTTTGCGTTTATGGGAGTTACATTTCCAACATCTGACATGGGGACTGCGGCACAAGTATGGCGTAGTTTATTACCTATTAGCCATTACATTGAAGCACAAATAGATCAAGTCAGTTATGGATTAAGTGCTTGGCAAACTATTGCTTCATTTATGCCAACCATGTTGTGGTATGGGTTGCCACTAGGCTTAATTTTATTATTAATTAAAAAGCATCGTCGTCAATTACAACCAGAATTAGGTACAGATAATGAATCTCTTTAATTTATTTAAACTAGAGCTTAAAGCAATATTCAGTAATTCTGCGATTATATTGACTGTGTTTGGTGGCGTTGTGTTTTATTCTTTTTTGTATCCTTTACCTTATGCTACACAAACGCCAAGAGAGCAAAAAGTGACTGTTGTAAATTTAGATAATAGTCTATTGAGTTATCAACTTGAGCGGATGGCAGATGCGACACCTGAAATTAATGTAGTTAGCCGCACCCATTCTATTGAATCCGCAAAGCAAGAAGTCATGCAGGGCAATGCAAGTGGGATATTAGTGATACCAAATGATTTTTACCGAGATTTATTGTTGGGAAAAAGCCCGACATTATCTTACGCTGGTGATGCTTCTTATTTTTTGGTTTACGGCACTATTGTTAAAGGATTAGCCAGTGTAGGAGGAACGGTGGCCGCTAAAGTAAAAGTGTCTCAACTTGTGATTGAAGGGGAAGCGTTGGCATTAGCTCAAACACAGTTTGTACAAACTAGTATTAATATGAAACCTACTTTTAATCCGACCAATGGATATATTAATTATGTGGTTCCAGCAGTATTTGTGTTGATACTGCAACAAACGTTAGTGATGGGCATTGGTTTATTAGGTGGAACTGAGAAATCTAGTTCAGGTTATTGGAGTCAGACGTCAACGTTTAAATTGTTAAGTGTCCGTTGTTTTATTTTTGTTAGCATTTATTACCTGCTTGCGCTTTATTATTTTGGTTTTAGTTTTGATTTTTATGGAATTAATTTACTTGCCTCTTCCTTTGACTTGCTATTTTTATTATTCCCTTTTTTATTAACGAGTTGTTTCATTGGTATTGTTTTAGGCGCTGTATTACCCAGACGTGAATTAGTGACTTTAGTGGTGTTAATTAGTTCGATGCCACTTATTTTTAGTGCTGGATTTATATGGCCGCTGCAAAGTATCCCGCAGCCTATTATCTGGTTAAGCAACTTATTTCCTAGTACGCCAGCGATGCAAGCTTTTTTGAGTGTCAATCAAATGGGGGCTTCTTTATCGCAAGTCATGCAACAGTCTAAATTACTTTGGTTACAAAGTTTAGGGTGGGGCGCTGTTGCATATTTTACTTATTCTCATGTTCAAGGTAGAGTTCGCGCTTCTTAGAAGAGGAAAGTAAAATGAAAACCCGAGATAAAATTGCATCAACAGCATTGCTTCTTTTTAACCAAAAGGGTGAAAGAAACATAACCACTAATCATATTGCTGCTGAGTTAGGCATTAGCCCCGGTAATCTTTATTATCATTTTAAAAACAAACAAGAAATTATTGGTGAGATATTTGAAACTTATTCTGTCGAGCTAATTGATAGTTTTGCGCCAGTTGATTTGCAAGAAGATATATTAGTGCAATTGAAACGTTATTTAGATAATGTTTTTACCCTGATGTGGAAGTATCGTTTTTTCTATGCAAACTTACCTCAGATATTACAGCAAGATCAAAAACTACATGAGAATTATCTTAATTTACAACAAAAGTCTAAAGTAAATCTTCATCGTATATTTAATACCTTCATTGAGCTTAATATCCTTGATATTGAACAACAAGAAATAGAGCCGTTAGTCAGCACATTACAATTGATCATGTTTAGTTGGTTGAGTTATCAGTTATCTATGTCATTAAACTCAGCTGTAACCGAAAAAATTGTGTACCAAGGTGTATTACAAATGGTTGCTGTTATTAGACCTTATACAACAGATTTAGGTGACGAACAGTTAAATATTTTAGTTTCTAGTATTGAAGCTTTAGACTAAAAGTCTTTTTTTGATGTTTCTCTGATGCCCGAGAATAAAGGGCTCAAATGATTTTTGAATGTTAACCTTAGCCAGAATGTTTATTATTTAAACATTCTGGCTAATTAATCCCCCATGACTTCAAACTTATTCTTAAATTAGATCGCTAAATTGAGATCTAGTTAAGACTTCCTAATAATCAATGTTATTTGTCGTACATAATTAATGTAATCTAACGGTGTGAGGATTAAGGATAATCACCACCTAGATTTAATAGCTGTGATTTATCGATATCAATATCAATATGAACAAGGCTTTATGTTGGGGTTGACTATCTTTCTTTGATCCACGTTATAAATCAATAAACTAAACAAATAGGGATTCTAATGAAACATGGAAAATTAGGTTTATTTTTAAGTTCATCTATCGCACTTGCGTTAGCTGGCTGTGCAGGAGTAAGTAGTGGCCCAACGCCTTTACCTGTTTCTGTTGTTGCTAGCTCTGATGATGGTAATGGTCCAGAGCGTACGTTAGATGGCGATCTAAAAACTCGCTGGTCTGCAAGTGGCGATGGTGCTTGGGCTACATTTGATTATGGTCAAAAAGTTAAATTTGATGCTGTAAAAATTGCTTTCCATAAGGGTGATGCTCGCTCAACTAAATTCGATATCGAAGTCAGTGAAGATGGACAAACTTGGACTAAAGTCCTTAGCGATATGAAAAGTAGCGGTCAATCAATTGAACTTGAACGTTTTGACTTCCCTCAAGAAATCACTGCACAATACATTAAATATGTCGGCCATGGTAATACTTCTAATGCATGGACGAGTGTCACTGAATTTATAGGTATTAACTGTAATGTTGATGCCTGCTCTAAAATCCAAAAACCATTAGTGCCAGTCGCTATCACATCTAGTGAGCACGATGGTAATGGTCCCGACCGTCTAATTGATGGCGATCTTAAAAGCCGTTGGTCTGCAAGTGGCGATGGTTCATGGGCTGTATTAGATTACGGTAAAGTAGCTGAATTTGATGCAGTGCGTGCCGCTTTCCATAAGGGTAACGCACGTGGCAGTATCTTCGATATTGAAGTGAGTACTGATGGCCAAAATTGGACTAAAGTGATTACGAATCAAACAAGTTCTGGTGCGGTACTAACGCATGAGCTTTTCAAATTCCCTGCTGTTAAAGCACAATATGTTAAATATTTAGGTCATGGTAATACTTCAAGCGCATGGAACAGTGTGACTGAACTTGCAGCTTTAAATTGTGCGGTTAATAGCTGTCCAATTGAAGAAATTTACACTCCTGAAAGAATTGCGATTGTAAAAGCAGAAGCTGTTAAAGCGAAAATGGAAAAAAATGACGGTCCTGCGTCTAAATTGAGTGACTGGAAATTAACTATTCCTGTGACTAACCAAAGCTTTTACGGTAAAGCACCTGTTGGTTCTGAATTAACAACTGCTGCTGAAATCATGCCTGCAAAATGTAGTGTTGACGGTTCGTCTCTTGATGAGAAAACTAAAAATCCTTACTTCTTTGCTGATAAAAAAGGCTGGCATTTCCGTACTCCTCTAGTTGGTGGTCCAACAACGCCAAACACTAGCTACATTCGTAGTGAATTACGTGAATTAGCAAATGGTTGGAAGCCTTGTGATGAAACATCTTTAGCAAACTGGTCTTACGGCGGTACTCATACTTTAGCTTCTACGTTAACGTTAAATGAATTCCCTGCTGCACCATTGAAAAAAGATGGTGTATCACCAACAGATCCTAAAGTTGTTTTAGGTCAGATTCATGCACACGATGTTAATGCTGCAACAGTGAAATTATTGTGGGAAGGTGTTAATAAACCAATTCGTGTCATTTTAAACAAAACAGTGACTAAAAGTTCTTTCTCAGTAAAACTGGGTAAAATTGCAGATCCTAGCAAACCTTGGACTTACATCATTAAAATGACTGATGATGGTATTGAACTTGCGGCAGGTGGCGTTAAGAAGAAGCTTTACTTCGGTAAAGAACTTGATAATGCTTGGAAGAAAGAAACATTCTACTTCAAAGCGGGTTTATACCCACAAGTTTACACAAAATCTGGTGGTGCATTTGATGCTACTTTCTCTAAGATCAGCCTAAAACATACGGCTCGCCTTGGTGATTTTGGTACGCGTGTTCCATTGAAATGTGACTCTGCTGTATCTGATTGTAGTAAAGCAGTTTGGTGGGATGTTCCATTAAAATCGCCTACTATCCCTGCTAAACCATTACCAGGTAACAAACCATCTGAAAACTTTGATTTAACAACTTGGTACTTATCACAACCATTTGATCATGATGCTGATGGCAAACCTGATAATGTTGATGAGTGGTTCTTAGCACAAGGTTATGAGCATCCTGAGCATTTCTTTACTGCTAAAGATGGCGGCCTAACGTTTAAGTCTTTCATCAAAGGTGTTCGTACGTCTAAAAATACTAAGTACGTTCGTACTGAGTTACGTGAAATGCTTCGTCGTGGTGATCAATCAATCCCACTTCAAGGTGTGACTAAAAACAACTGGGTATTTAGCTCTGCTCCAATTGAAGATCAAAAAGCAGCAGGTGCAATTGATGGTGTGTTAGAAGCAACACTTAAAATTGACCACACAACAACTACTGGTGAAGCTAACCAAGTAGGTCGTTTCATTATTGGTCAAATACATGACAAAAATGATGAACCGATTCGTTTGTACTACCGCAAGCTACCAAACCGCGACACAGGTACTGTTTACTTTGCACATGAAAACAGCGCTAAAGGTACTGATATTTGGTATGAATTAGCGGGTGGTTTCTCAGGTCAAACTGATGATGGTATCGCTTTAGGTGAAGTCTTTAGTTACCGTATTGAAGTAGTGGGTAACACTATGACAGTAACGTTAATGCGTGAAGGCAAACCTGATTCTGTACAAGTTGTAGATATGAGTGAAAGTGGTTATGACGCTGGTGAAGGTCGTTACATGTACTTTAAAGCAGGTGTATACAATCAGAATAACTCTGGTGACCCTGAAGATTATGTACAAGCTACATTCTACAAAATCAAAACATCACATAGTCAATACAAAGAATAGTATTCGCTTAGTTTGATAATGACTTAATGTCAGAATATGAAAGCCAGCTTCTTGCTGGCTTTTTTTTTTAAACACTTTAATTTATATCTATTGTTTTTACTTTGGTTTCTTTTTGTTGCTGCTATTGTTACATTCCCTTTTCTGATTCTTAATCTCTTTTTTATGGAAATTTATTATGTCCAAAGGCAAGTTTGTTAGTGGTAGCATTTTTCAACATATCGTTGTGATGTCTTCAACTAATGCTATTGGTTTAACTGCTTTGTTTTTAGTCGACCTTGCCGACCTGTTTTTTATTAGCCTATTAGGAGAAGTCGAGCTGGCTGCTGCCGTGGGTTATGCAGGAACCATCGCTTTTTTTACAACCTCAATCAGTATCGGTTTATCAATCTCCATGACGGCTCTGGTTTCTAAAGCAATTGGGCAGCAAAACAAACAAAAAGCACGTCGATTAGTGATTAATATTTTAGTCACCGGTTTTTTAATTAGCTCGTTTCTGGCTGGGTTAACTTGGTATTATGCGCCTGAATTAGTTCATCTCATTGGCGCAGAGGGGGTAACCCATGACCTTGCTGTCGAATATTTACGTATTCTTTTACCTTCTTTACCTATTTTATGTATTGCAATGAGTGCAGGTGCTGCATTACGCGCAGTAGGTGACGCAAAACTAGCGATGTATTCAACATTAGCTGGAGGTGGTGTTAATGCTTTATTAGATCCGCTGTTTATTTTTGCTTTTGGCTTAGGATTACACGGCGCAGCTATTGCTTCGGTTATTGCTCGTTTTGCGGTAGCAGGTGTTGCTTTATATGGTGTTGTTCGTATTCATCAGTTAATGGGGAAATTTAATTATCAAGCTTGGTTAGCGGATCAAAAGGAAGTCTTTAATGTTGCTTTACCTGCAATGAGTACCAATATCGCGACTCCTATTGGTAACGCTTATGTCACGGCAATGATTGCTGGTTTTGGTGATGGTTATGTCGCTGGCTGGGCTGTTATTGGGCGATTGATTCCCGTTGCTTTTGGGATGATTTTTGCTGTCTCGGGGGCTGTGGGGCCGATTATTGGTCAAAATTACGGGGCTTTAATGTTTGATAGGGTGCGTTTATCCAGTAAACGAGCGGTTCAATTCTCCTTAGTCTATGTTTCAGTATTAGCTTTTTTTCTTTATTTATTACAAGCACATATCGTTTCAGCGTTTGGTTTACAAGGAGATGCTGCAAACATGGTGTACTTTTTCTGTACCTGGTTATCTGCTGTCTTTATTTTTAATGCTTTGTTATTTATTGCCAATGCTACATTTAATAATTTAGGTTACCCGAAAACATCAACTGTGATGAATATTGGTAAAGCGACTATTGGTACAATCCCATTAGTCTATTTCGGTGGACAATGGTTTGGCGCATTGGGAATTGTTACAGGGCAAGCGATCGGTTCGGTTGTTTTTGGGTTAGTGGCTTACCTGTGGTCGCAAAAAATACTGAAAACATTAGGCAATAATGAATTAAAACACGAAAGCGTTCATGATGAAGATGAAACAAGTTTAACGTCAGCTTTACCATTAACTCCATTTTGCTCTAGTCGTATTTATATGTGTGCCGATAGCGAAGAAAGCATGCTAGAAGAGCAATCAAGTGTTCACACTACTCGTAATGATAATGATGCAGGTAAAAACTAGGATTAATTACATTACTTAACCTCAGTTCTGGATAATGGAATCGTAAATTTTTTTAATATCAAAACGTTAAAAACTTATACAATACAGTGCTGTTAGTTTTGTGTAGTTCAAGGCAAATTATCGAAGCAATAGCTGGCTATTGGGAGATGATTTAACGCTGAAATACGTGAAAATAACGGTGCTGTATCGATTTGCTTATCCAGAATTGAGGTTACTTAAGAAGCCATCTTGATCAGTAGTAAAACGATAATGCTAGCTAGTATCCCAGATAAACCTTTCCAAAATAATAGAGGATCTCGCTCTAATAAGGGCGGTCTTATATTATTTAAAAAGTCTTCACTCGGATTTTTGAGATCATGTAAGAATTCTGACAACTCATAATAGCGCTTGTATGGGTTAGGATTAAGGGCTTTCCAAAGTGTGTCATCTAACCACACTGGTATTTCTCTTTCATCATCTAATACAGAGCGATAACGTAAGCGTTTTTGCGCATTTTTAGTGGTAGCACGAGCGACTTCTGCTCCAAATGGAAAAGAGCCAGTGAGCATTTGATAAGTGATCACACCTAGTGAGAATATATCTGCATTGTTTGTCCCTTGTTCACCTAAGAAATATTCAGGTGCGGTATATTGAGCTGTTCCTAAGTTATCTTGATGTGCGATAGGTGAGCTAATTTCCATTAAACCTGCAACTTTAGTTGAACCGAAATCGATGATTTTAACGACACCATTATTATCAATCATGATATTTTCAGGTCTTAAATCTTGGTGGATCATTTCTTGTCGGTGAAATGCCATTAAGCCTTTAGCTATTTGCTCAACAATCGACCTTACTGTATTTAATTCAGGCTTCGGATTATCAATCATCCATTGAGTTAAAGTTTGTCCTTCAATATATTCAGTGGCCACATATAAATAATGACGTTTTCGTGTTTGTAAACAAGGTTTTAGTACATGGGCATTGTTGATGCGTCGAGCTATCCATTCTTCCATTAAAAACCTGTCTAGGTAAGCTGCATCATCGGACAAATCAATAGAAGGGGTTTTTAATACAACTTGTTCTTTAGTATCTAAATCTATTGCTAAGTAAATATGGCTACGACTGCTATCGTGTAGTGTTTTAATGATTTTATAACCGTCAAATTCCATGCGAGGACTAAGCATTGGCGGAAAAGGTAAAACAGTTAATTGTTGATAGGCTTCATCGGCAGTTTGAATTGGTAAATTATCGATACTAAGTAGTTGTATTGTTAGGTTATCGTCACAACCATTTTGTAATGCATTTGCAGCGATGATTTCAGTCGCGTTTTGTAATTCATTTTTATTCGCTTTAATGGTGTTGATCATAAATTGAGGGTCATTAAATTCATAAATACCATCTGTGGTAAGCATGAATATGTCGCCTTGTTTCACTGGCAGTATTTTATGATCAATTTCCAGCTGGGGATTGATTCCCATTCCTCTACTTAAATAGCTTTTATCTTCAGAAACCCAAAGACGATGATCTTCGGTTAATAATTGCAGCTCGTCATCACGTAATAGATAGATACGCGAATCGCCAATATGGAAAATATGTGCCGTTGTAGATTTAATGATCATGGCACTAAAAGTACAAATGTAACCTTTATCTTTATTAAAACGATGTTCACTACGTTGGCTTTTGGCATACAATGATGAGTTATTTGCAACTAAAACCTGCTGTGCAGATTTATTAACAGACCAGGTTTCAGAAGTATTAAAATAATCATCTAATAGGGATTTTACACTTGCTTCGCTTGCAATCTGACTTACATCACTACTGCTGATACCATCGGCAATCGCAATGGCTATTCCTTTTGACGTTAACAGTGGCTCCTTAGGAATATGGATGCCATAATAGTCTTGATTGATTGCTTTTAAACCTTTATCTGAATACTGTCCGACAGATACTTGGAGTTGGTTTATCATTGTCTATATCCCGTAAAAGGTTGTGAAAAATAAGCGAAGTGAGTAATTAATAGAACTGCTTTATACATACTAAGTTATTAATAATATGAATTAATATACAAAAGTATTGTACGAATAGCATTCTTTTGCTTAAAAAATGGTTATTTGGTCTGTTATATCGCGAATTTATACCCTTTTTTATTGTACTTTTATTTCAATATGGCTCTTTAATCTGACAACTTTCTACTATTGTGTTAATTTTATTAACTCATATTATTGATTACGTTTAGCTTCAAGCAAGGAGTAAGCTATGAAGAATAAAGCCATTATTATTTTATTGTCTTTATTAACATCAGTTTTTGTCTCGACAACACATGCTGCAACTTGTGAAAGCAACGCTAAAGATGAAAAGTGTGCTCAAATTTCAGTACAAGATAAAAATGGCAAAGCTGTTGCTGATATGGTTGTTTATTTAGCCCCATTAGATGGACAAAAACTTATTCAATCCTCTGATGTCGTTACTGTTGCTCAACAAAACAAAGCTTTTACTCCTTATATAACTGTCAGCCAAATTAAAAAGACAGTTCATTTTGTTAATCAAGATGATATTACGCATCATATTTATTCTGCAGATAGTGATAATAAATTTGCTTTCAAAATTAGAGCCGGTGATGAACATTTAGTTGAAAACTTCACTAAAGAAGCTGAAATCGCAATGGCCTGTAATATTCATGATTGGATGAGCGGGTATTTATTAGTCATTGATACACCTTACTTTGCTAAAACAAATGAAAAAGGTGAAGCTTTTTTTGCGATTAAAGAACTAGGAAACTACAATGTTGTCGTTTGGCATCCTCAATTACCAACGGAGCAACACAGATTATTTCAAAAGCAGAACATTATCGAAAATACTCAATTAAGTTTTACTTTACCAAAAGATCTAGAAAATATTCCTACGCAAGAAAATAGTGATGGTTTTGATTTTGACTCAGATTATTAATATGCGATATACAGTGGAAAAGACATAGAATGAAGAGTTTAAAGAATAAAATATTTTTATTATTTGTGCTGTTATTACTTGTAGTTCAGGCTATTACGTTCTGGACTTTATATTATGGTAATAAAAACCAACAAGTCGCCGAAATTAATACGCGTTTAACTACTGCAAAAACTATTTTCACTGAGTTATTTGATCGACGTTTAGATTATTTGTCTGCCTTTGCCGAAACGGCAGCGAAAGATTATGGGTTAAAACAAGTTTTTAACGAAGATACAAGAAGCTTACTGGTTGCTTTAAATAATCATAGACAGCGCGTTGATGCAGACTTGGCCATGGCGATATCTGCGGATGGAATTATAACAGGGCAATTGCAACGTAATTTTATTGTGGATGATAGTTATCCTTCAACGGCTCCCGAATATTATAAAAGTAAGGTTAAGCAAGGGCCTGAATTAGGTAAAGAGTTTCGTTACGTTCACTGGTTTCATTCAGATCAAACAGCGCATTTGTATATTATTGACAATGCTTTATATCAATTAAGCCTTTCCCCAGTAAATGTGGGTACTCAAACCATAGGTTGGATTGCCTTTGGTTTTCAAATTGATCATCGCTTAGCTGATGAATTTAAAAGTATTACGAATTTACAAACTGACTTTATTTTAAAAGGCAGTGAACAATGGCAGTTGATTGCAACGTCAGACCAACAATCTACAGCAAAACAAAAATTAGCATTATCTATGCTTGTTAGGGACGATAATACGCCGGAGCAATATATTGCAACGCATATTTCGATCACTGAGTTTGATGAACAAGAGCTTGATGTTTATATGTATGGGTTGCGTGCGAATATTGTTTCTTTGTTACAAAGACAGTGGCTACAATTCTTAATTCTTGCTTTCTTAACGCTTTTTGTTTCTTTAATGGGCGCTTATTTAATTGCCGCATCAATCACTAAGCCAATTAAACGCTTAGTGGAACAGGCAAAAACCATTGCGAACGGTAATTATAAAGAGACGATTGAATTTGCAGAGCAAAATGAAATTGGACAACTTGCAGATGAATTTAACCATATGCAATCGGCGGTGTTACAACGTGAAAATGCGATCACACATTTTGCAAACCATGATTCACTAACCGATTTACCTAACCGTAATAGCCTCAACAACAAACTTGCTGAAATAATGAAGCAAAAAAAACACTTTGTTTTATTACACTTAAATTTGAGTCGAGTGAAAGATGTTAATGCGACAGTAGGGCATGACGTTGGTGATGAAGTGATCAAAGAGTTAGCTCGCCGTTTAAAATTACTTTCAAAGCAAGATGATGTTTTATTATTAGTACATCTTGGTGCTGATGAATTTATCTTAGTAGTTGATCGAGGTGAGCAGGGCAAAGTTAAAGTTTGTGACGTTGTGGATGAAATCAATAAAAATATAGAGCCGATGTTTTCCTTCCAAGGTTTAAGCTTACAATTACAAGTTCGTATTGGTGCTTCATTATATCCAGAACATACTAATGATGCTGTTAAACTAGTGCAAATGGCAGATACTGCTTTACACCATACGAGAAAGAAAAACGAATTAGTACAAACTTATCAATCAGAATTAGATGTGAATACTTTTGAAAGATTGAATCTGATTAATGATTTAAAAAATGCAATTGCTGCTGACCAGTTAGAGTTACACTTCCAACCTAAGTTATGTTTATTAACATGGCAAGTTACTCATGCAGAAGCGTTAGTACGTTGGCATCATCCTACTTTAGGTATGGTTCCTCCTGATGATTTTATTCATATTGCCGAACAAACAGGGCAGATTAAAGCGTTAACACGTTGGGTGTTTTTAGTGGCGTTAGCTCAATCAAAACAATGGGATGCGCTTGGGTTAGATATTAATATTGCGATTAATATTTCAGCGGAGAATTTAAAAGAATCAGATTTCTATGAATTTATCTGCCGTTCAATGACTGAATTAAATATAGCGCCTGAAAAAATTACACTAGAAATCACTGAAAGTTCAGTGGTAGAAGATCCTGAATCAGCTATTTCTCTGTTAGGTAAATTTAAAAAACATGGTTTAAAAATCTCTATTGATGATTATGGAACGGGTTACTCTGCATTAGCACAATTAAAACAACTTCCTGTACATGAGTTGAAAATAGATAAGTCTTTTGTACAGCGTCTCGAACATGATAGTGATGATCAAATCATTGTTCGATCAACTATCGACCTTGCTCATAATATGGGATTATCTGTAGTTGCCGAAGGTATTGAAGATGAGTTTTCTCTATTTTGGTTAGCAAAACATAAGTGTGAATTAGCTCAAGGGTACTTTATAAGCAAACCAAAACCAGCGGCAGAATTAACGCCTTGGTTATTAAACCCACCAAAATTTAATGCTTATCAAACAAAGTAAAGGAATTGCAGTGAAACCTAAATATATTCTACTTTCATTTTCATTAGTGGCTGGGTTTACTTACCTACCTAATGTGATGGCTGTTGAATATGGCGTACATGGTATTGCTGACCTTAGATTGAATGCAGTTGACTCTTTGGAGAAAAGCTATCTCGCAGCAGGACAAGGCAAATTTGGGCTTAACAATGGCGCTCATGCTTCTATTGCGCAAGCTGCAACTCAACTCTCTGCAACTTGGGATAATGGGTTAAGCCTGCATTCTGTTATTAATGCTTATGCCAATACTGAAAGTAATAATGATAGTAAAATCGGTATGACCGAAACCTATCTAAAATATCGAACTATCCCAAATCAAGCAGGTTATCGTTTTCAAATTAAATCAGGTATTTATTACCCTGAAATTTCATTAGAAAATGATGCTTTTGCTTGGGCAAGTAAGGACACATTGAACTCATCAATGATTAATACGTGGATTGGTGAAGAAGTACGTGTGTTGGGGACTGATTTTAAAGCCACTCGGTTAGGTAGACTCAATAATAATAAGTTTGACCTTTCGTTTTCTGCATCGGCATTTGTGAATAATGATCCGACAGGGGCATTACTTGCTTGGCATGGTTGGACAAGTAGCAGTAGACAAACGCTATGGACAGAAAGACGAACAATCCCTTGGTTTGATGCTCTCGATGAAGGTGGAGTGCTAGAAAACCAAGCTCGTGACACTGACCCATTTTTGGAACTGGATAATAATATTGGCTATCATTTAAATGTTGAATGGAAATTACATCATCAAGGTGAAATTTCAGCTGGTTATTATGATAATAGAGCGACCCCTTATAAAGTGGTTAATGGTCAATATGGTTGGGATACTCGGTTTTATCATCTAGGGGCAAAATGGCGGTTATCGCAAAATATATCCTTAGTCGCACAATATCTAGCGGGTGAGACCTTAATGCAAAATACATCTAGAGAAGATGTGGTGAATAATAGTTATCAAAGTGGCTTCATCGCATTAAGTTATCGTTGGTTCTCTCTATTAGGAAATAAAAAGCATAAGAGTACAGTACGCGTTGAGGAATTTTCAGTCGACGATCATGATAATACTGTGGGTGATGATAATAATGAGGACGGTATAGCTTTAACGCTTAATCATACTTATCGCGTCAATAAAAATTGGTTTGTTGCAGCAGAAGCGAACGTTATCGATAGTACAAGACCTGCTCGCGCTTATGAAAATCAAGATATTGATTTAGTTGAAAAACAATTACAATTATCAGTTCGCTATTTCTTTTAATTCCTCAAACTATTTAGTTAACAATTCGGCTAGGCTATTCGTTTATTTTTAAGCATAACCGAATTGTTATTCTGTTTTCCCTATAGGTTAAATGTATTAAGCTTTTCTTTAGCAAAGAAGAAAGAGCTTAAATTTAACGAGTGATCATAAGATTTATTAAACAAAGGTGTATTTATTTCAAAATGCAGCGGTAATACTGGATTATTCAATAGTGCAAATATATTAGTAAATAATGTATTAGGTTTAATGGTTAAAGGGAGTTGAATAGTATTGCTGCCTTTTGCTACGTTTTGATCTTTAAGATCACCGTTAAACAAAATGTTACGATTAGAAGATACCGAATAATGAATATTTTCTAGCGGTAAATTAAAGTTATTCGTATTAGTGACTTCGAGTTTTAGCATAATATCTAATTTTGTAAAACTCGCGTTGACCACTTGCATGTCAACCACTTTTAAATCAGGAACATAGAGCGTATCTGATTTTTCAAAAGGTAGGGTTAGGCCCATTGCATTAACATTACCTTTAACTCGATAATTAAGTTGTTTATCTCTTAGCAATATATGTTGTAATGAGATTAATGTCTCTTGAGTTAGGTTAAGCGATAATGTGACATCTTTGTCTTGGTTTGCAGGCAAGGTACCAATCGCGTTAGTGGTGCCATCTAAGACTTTATCATTATTTAAATACAGCTCATAAGTTGCTTCATTAATAGGTATAGGAAAAGCATTTTTATTTTGTACGTTGAAAGTTGGATTTAATTCGATTGCATCAATGGCTAATTTACCAACTGAAATTGATTTGTAATTGACTACTGGTTTGTTGAGGTAGTTTTTTAGTTCATGCTGTAATGTTGTACAGGCGGTTGTTGTTAAAACCAATACACCTACTAGTAGTTTTTTAATCATAATCCACATTCTCTTAATGAAAGTTTTAGTTAAAGTTAAAGCTATATCCGGAAATATAAAAGCACAGCTGAAGTAACTTAGAGTAAGTACGCAATATTATAGTCAATTACAGAATAAAGTTATTCAACCTATTCAAGGGAAGGAGACTGATAATCACTTTGTATTAAGTTAAGTAATATTGTAACAGAAGGTTATAATTCAATGATGATATTTATGCTCTATTTTTCTAATATTTAACCTTAGTAGAAGCCTCGCAGAGGGGATAAAGTCAAAATTAATAACGAAACTAACCCTATAAGGTTAGTTTATTTGTTCTCTTTCAAATGAGCTGTGGCTGTTTTTAATAATCCATTTGAAATTTTAACTGCAAGAATATTTTTAAACTTAATCAAGTGTTTTCAACATAAAGTGCTTTAATTTTTTGTTGATATAAAGAATACTAAGCATTATCAGTTATTTCTGACTTAAGGGAAAAGTTAAATGTTTCAGTTTAATATAAAATATCTTTTTATAAATCTCCTTTTACTTGCTGTACTCGTATTTATTGCGATGTTTGTCAACGACGAGCTCATTAGACCGTTTGTTGGTGATGTTTTAGCTGTTTTCTGGGTATATTTCGGTCTTAAAATCTTTATTAAAGCGTCAAACTACGAACTTGCTCATTATGTTCTTTTATTTGCATTTGCCGTTGAAATTGGACAGTTTTATCAACTGATCAATATATTAGGATTGCAAGATAATCAAATTGCTCGCATTGTTTTAGGTTCAACCTTCGATTGGTTTGATTTACTCGCCTATGGTATCGCTTGGGGCATTATCATTCTTAGCGAATCATATCGTATTCAGTTAGATAAAATGTCATATCGTGTTGATTAACTGTCTCTCCTCGGTTTTATTTTTAACTTAACGCATTAAATATAAAGTATTTATATGGTTTGTATTTAATGCAAATCGTATTAGTGACTTAAATGACAGCTATTTAAATCTGTAATAGCTGCTTTAATGATAACTTTTACTTTACTCCAGCGCTTAAAATCATTTCATTCATAGGATCGTTATTTATATGAGTAGGGTTTTCATTATTATATTTGCTTTTTTTTCATTGGCTGTGAGAGCTGAAGATAATTTTGTGGAAAAATTTGTTGTTGGAGATTATTTATTAATTGGAGAAGGAATAGATACCCAGCAGACTTATAGCGGCAAGGTTTCTATTTATTTAGAAGAAAGAAAATTAAAAGTAAAAAGAATAATTGATGGTCAAAGTATAGTCGGTGTTGCTAGCTTCGAATCTGTTTTAAGTGGTGAGAGTAAGGCTCTGCGTATTCGTTTTCAAGAGAATAATATTCGCTATGAAGAATCTTGCTTATGGGGTAGTGACTTAGACAATTATGCACGGATTAGTTGTTATTTGTATATTCCTGGTGCAGACATTAATAAACCAGGTCTTGAAGCTTTATTTATTAATCATGCTCAATAAATATTAATTTTGATATTAAAAAGAGTTTTAAAATAATAAATACCTGTTAGAATACCTTTGAACCGATCGGTACTCTTCTGTCGGTTTAAGTATTTAATAAGATATAGATGCCTGTCTATTTAGATTAAATATCACATAGAAGTACTGCGTTAAACATTATTAAAATATAATTTAAAAAATGTTATTCCTATCAAATAATCTGCTTAAAACATTGGTTCAGATTATAAATGATCTGTAATCAAGCGTTGTTTAAAAATTTGATGCCTAGTTAGATGAATTAGGCACTATTAACTCAATTAAGTAATAAATTAAGGAAAGACAATGGAACAAGTAAAATTCGCAATGGTAGAAAAAAAAGCAATTCGAGCTGCTGATGAAAATATTGCAACTCAAGTTGAAAAACTTAAAGCTGATGCAGGTAGCACAGAGTTAAGCGTTACTGTTGATTGGAATGCTGTAGGCCAAATGATCAGTGAAAACACTGACGCTTTAGCATCTGATAGCTATGAAAACGTATGGGTTCTTGGCCATACAGGTGAGCGTACAGTCGCTGCTTTGGAAGCAATGTCTACTATTTGCAATGACGATGCGGATTATAAAGAAGAGCTTGCTAATATCACTTCAATTGTTGTTAAACCTAAAGCAAAATTTGATGATTCAAAAAGCGAGTTTTCTATTGATGGAACTGAAATCACGATTGAATCAGGCCACAGAATGACACGTAGTGCTTCTGACTTTGTTGAGCCAATTAAAGCGCTATTTTAATCACTTTTTAGTATTTTAAAGCGAATATAAAGCCCGTATTAACTTGGTTATAAACCAGTTAATACGGGCTTTTATTTAATCAATAAATTAGTTATTAATCGCCTAAAACAATACCTTCACGTCTAGGATCTGCACCACCGGTTAATTTTCCGTTGTTTAAAATAATACCGTGAATACCAGAGTTTAAATCTCTTATTGATACCTTAAAACCCATTGCTTCAAGTGGCGCTTTAAATTTTTCTGCTTCAGTGCCTGCTTCTAAATCAAAAGTCCCAAAACGGTTCACTAAATGCGGCATTGAAATCGCATCTTGAATATCCATTCCCCAATCTAGTTGGGCAATAATGGCTTGAGCAACATAACCGATAATACGAGAACCACCAGGTGAGCCAATCGCAATATAAGGTTTGTTATCTTTCATAACAATGGTCGGTGACATAGAAGAACGAGGACGTTTTCCTGGTTCAACACGATTCGCTATTGGGTAACCATCTTTAGCAGAAGCGAACGAGAAATCAGTCAATTCGTTATTTAGTAAGAAACCATTACTCATTACGCGTGAACCAAATCCATTTTCAACAGTGGTAGTCATGGAAATGATATTCCCACTTTTATCAACAATGGTAATATGACTTGTAGATGGGAATTCGATCGCAATATCATCTGCTAATGCAATTTTACCATCCCATGGCGGTGATCCTGCTGACACGTTTTCTAATGCTTTTCCTTTGGTTATTAATGCCGCACGTGAAGCCAGGTAGTCTTTATCTAATAGACCTTGAGGCATAGGTACAAAGTCTGTATCTGCCATATAACGACCACGATCAGCAAAGGCTAATCTAGATGCATCACCAATAACTTGCCAAGACGTTGGGTCATTAGGGCCCATTGATTTGAGATCGAAGTGAGAAGATATGCCTAGAATTTGTCCAACTGTTAAAGCCCCTGAGCTTGGAGGACCCATGCCACACACATCATATTGATGATAAGGTGCACAGACTGGATCTCTTTCTATTACTTGATAGTTTTCAAAATCTTTAAGGCTTAAAACACCTGGGTTATCTTCAATATTATTAACTTTATTAACAATATTTTTAGCTATTTTTCCAAAATAAAATCCATCAGATCTTTCTTTGGCGATTAATTTTAATGTTTCTGCATAGGCTTGGTTTTTAAGTAATGTTCCTTCTGCAAGAGGTTCTCCTTCACTTGTAAAGAAGTAAGCTTTAGTACCCGGGTAACGAGCTAACCTTTCTTTGTCGTTAGCGATTGCAGAAGCTAAGCGCTCTGATACGTTAAAACCATTTGAAGCCAGTTTAATAGCGGGGTTAAGTAATTGAGCCCAGTCTTGATTACCGTACTTTTGATGCACGGTATCAAGTAGCTTAACTGTCCCCGGTGTCCCTACTGAACGGCCACCCACAACTGCATCGTAAAACTTTAAGGGTTTTCCTTGTGCATCTTGGAAAAGCTCAGGCGTTGCTGCCAATGGGGCGGTTTCTCTAAAATCGAAGGTGGTTAATTTTTTAGCTTGAGCGTCATAATAAACAAGAAAACCACCGCCTCCTAAGCCAGATGATTGCGGCTCTACTAGCCCTAAAATAGTTTGTACTGCGACTAATGCATCGACTGCATTACCGCCATTTTTTAGCACATTGTAACCAGCCTTTACGGCTAGGGGGGTGGCTGCAGAGACCATGAATTCTTGTGCATCGACACTTTGTTTATCAACGACTTTGGAAGTGAGCTCTGGAGCAATAAAATCAGTGACTTGTGGTGCGGCATTTATTGTAATTGAAGCACAGGCTAAACTGATTATTACGGGTAGTCTTTTATGCATCTTTTTTTCCTCATAACGAGAGTAATGGAAAATTGTCGTTTTTTGTTTCTAAAGCAAACAATAACGCTTCTTTTTAAGCATATTTATCATCATATTCAACGAAAAAGTGATTATGATGCTCTAGCACTTTATCATTGCTAAATATGGAGTGGTATTAAATTTATGTTGAATAGTTATCTTATTCATCTTTTATATGGTTAAAATAGCCACTCAAACTTATAATCTGCTTGTTAATATAAAATTTGTTAATGTTATGAAGTAGGGTAAAACAAAAAGGAAAGTAAATGTCAGTATTATTAGGAAGTTGCTTATGTAGTAAAGTTTCTTTTGAATGTAATGATGAATTTGAACAGTTTCATCTATGCCATTGCATTCAGTGCCAAAAAGTAACGGGCTCTGCACATGCTTCTAATTTATTTACTTCTCCACAAAATATAAAATGGCTAACAGGCCTTGAATTTGTTAAACGTTTCGATGTACCTGGTAGAACGATTAGTACAGCTTTTTGTACGGAATGTGGCAGTGCTGTGCCTTATCTTTCTCTATCTGGTGAAGCATTAATTTTTCCTGCTGGAAGCTTGGATTCAACGGCAACATTGATGCCCCAAGACAATATATTCTGCTCTGAAAAAGCGAAATGGTATGATGATGCGTTAAAAGCAATACAATTTAACGAGTTTCCTGAATAAATATCTATGTAATTGGGATTCAAATGTTTGAACTAAAAACGATTACATTATTTGCTTTGACAGCATTTGCAGAAATTATTGGTTGTTATTTGCCTTATCTTTGGTTGAAACAAGGCAAAAGTATTTTCTTACTTATTCCTGCAACTATCAGCCTTACCTTATTTGTTTGGTTGTTATCACTTCATCCAGCTGCATCTGGTCGTGTTTATGCCGCCTATGGAGGTATGTATGTTTTTGTTTCATTATTGTGGCTTTGGATTGTAGATGGTATCAAACCTGTCAGTACGGATATCATCGGTGGGCTTATCGTGTTGTTAGGTATGTTAGTTATTATATTAGGCTCTAAAAGCACTTAGAGATTTGAGTGAAAAACTTTTAAATGACCCTAAAACCTGTATCGCATTAATTAATTATTTACTGTGTTAAAATAAATTTATAAAGCTAACTAATTGGTTTTATGCATTTAAAGTGTACAAAGGATAAACTAAGTATGGTTTCAGAAGCAAACTTTCCTCCTCAAACGTTACTCAATGGTAAAGAGAATGAATCCTATTATAGAGACTCATTTCTTGTGAATACGAGCAGAAGACATTTAGCTGCAAAATATGTTTATCATAGTGTTTTTGCTTATTTACCTAACTTTATTTATCGCCTTTACAAATTTAGAAATAATATTGCTAAACGATTCAATTTTTCAGAGTTAACTTTTCCAGTGTATTTTCAATATAATGATATTTATCAAGGCAGGAAAATAGGATTATTAACCTTCGATAAAATATCTGAAGCAGAATTAGTTGTTGTTGCCTATGAGAAAAATATGGACATTTGGGTCTCTGTATTAAGAGTAACTGATACTCGATTTATTATTTCGACGTTGACCAATTTTAAAAATAAGAAAGGTAGAATATATATGAGATGCATTCAACCTTTACATCAAATGTTGACTAAATATTGCATCAAACAAGCCTTGAAAGGCGGGCGGTTATAAATCTCAATAAGATTATTTTTTATGAAGAACCCTGCATAATATTGATTATCATGCAGGGTTTATAATATCAATTATATCGATAACATTAATATGTTATCTGTTTTAGTAAATAAAACAAATAATCTACTTATTGTGATTGATATTACTTAACTGTAAATTTCACATCTTCATCACGAAGAAGATAAAGTGCTAAACAAGCAGCAAGCATAGGCCAAGCAGCAAAAAATAGTAGGTTATTTAAGCCGTCAATATATCTTTCGTAAGTTGCAAAAGTTGAAATGGCATGCATAACGAAAACAAGTCCGTAAGTTATGCGTTTTTTAATCCCAGCAAGGAATGCAAGTACTAATACTAATTGTAAAACCCCCATAATAGTGACTACTGAAGTGCTCGCATCACCAATACCGTAAAAGGCATTTAACACTGCCGCTGTATGTGAAGGGTTAACGAGTTTATCTAGTACCCACATACCTAATACAATGAATACACCTACACGTAACGACAAAAGTGACCATTGAAGGCGGTTCTTCAAGTCTGCTGATAGAGCTTGTGACATTAAAAATTCCTTAGATAAATTAATATAAGTTAAATAAATACAATAGATTAAAAAAATATTGCATATAACAAGACCGAGCTTGTTTTAATTTAATTTCAGATTTTTAAATTTTTTTATTATTTAGAGGAGAGGTATATGGATTTAAAGGAAATGGGTAAATAAATTCGATGTCAATTCTGACTGTTTTTTGAAAAAAAATCAGTTATTAACACCGAATATCATTTAATGTTATCTGAAGGCTCTGGTTGGTGTTTCATCTTTAGATCGTTGATATTCTGCAACGGATAACTGTTCAAAAGCAAGCGCAACCCAGCTACTGATCAACATGTCATAATAGGGTTGAACACCGCTGCAACCAACGACAATGTCACCATAAACAAATGAACCGTAAAATAAAACATCGCCTTCTCTTAATGAAGATGGATGGGCTGTTTGGTGATTCATATTTGCAGAGCCGCTACGCCATGCTTGCTGTGCTTTATTTCTAGCTAAATCATCAAATTTTATTGTCCATTCATCTGGTTTACCCATAGATTGTTCAACTAAAATTGCATCTTTAAAATCTGCTTCCCAAGGTTTGATAGTTGGGTCCATTACAACAATATGTAGCTCTTTGCGATTTGTGCGTTCAAATAACTTAAGTATTGAAGGGGTGACTAAATCGATTGCGTCTAATGCTATTTCTTTATGACTTTTCATTGTAAAGCTCCACTTATAGGTTGTTTATTTTTGTTTGCAATAATCACATCAAATAAACGTTTAAATACTGAATTACTATTATTTAGCGTTTTAATGAATAGATGATGTTATAGCATGATTTTAAATAGATTTTTATTCACCAAGCACCATTTTTACTCTAAAACTAAGATCATTTTCCATACTGTCACTTTTTAATCCTGCTCTTGCTCTAAAAGTATAGCCTTGGCGAAGATCAAACATTAAACGAGCTCGCTCTTCCGATGGAAAGTCGCTTGCTAATACGCCATTTTGCTTTTCAAATTCAAAGCGTTTTACTAGTCTAGCATCAGCTTCTAGAATCGCAGTTTTTAACTTTTCTTGTACGCCATCTACAACGCCTGCTGTGGTTGCAACACTTGAACTTAGAAAGCAGCCAAGTGTGCCAAACTCATTTTTGGTTGCTGAATCTAATGCTGCTTTCATAAAAGCACGAATTGCTTTTTCGATATTGGGTTCACTTTCAAATATCACTAAAGGTGATGCTGGATTATTTTTCGTATAGTTATCAATTGAGGCTAAATATAACGCATGCTTATCCCCAAAAACCGAATAGAGACTTGGGCTATTAATCTTCATGGCGCTTGTGAGATCTTTCATTGAGGCACCATCATAACCTTTGATCCAAAAAACTTTCATCGCAGCTGTTAGCGCTTCGTTTTTATCAAAGGCACGAGGGCGTCCAATCTTTTTTTGTGTCATTTGTTACAAAACCTATTGCAAGTTAAAAATTAGGTGCATATACTTTATTAACATTCATTACAAAAGTCGAGTTAATACTATGCAATCAACTAAATTAAGTGCAGGTGCTATTTTTCCCACTATTACATTACCTACTATCAGTGGTAGTGAAGTTACCTTATCAACTCCACAAGGAGAAGGTAACGATTGGCGTTTGGTCGTTGTTTACCGTGGTAAACATTGTCCTCTTTGTACAAGATATCTTAATGCATTAAATGATTTAGTGCCTGATTTTAATCAATTAGGAGTAGATGTAGTTGCAGTTTCTGCCGATACATTAGAAAAAGCAGATGCACATTTAAGTGAACTTAAATTAAATTTTGAAGTGGCTTATGGTTTAAGTGTTGAACAAATGAAAGCGTTAGGTTTGTATATTTCTGAGCCACGCTCTGCAGCGGAAACCGATAGTCTTTTTGCTGAACCAGGCCTGTTCATTATAAATGGCGAAGGTAAAGTACAAATTGCTAGCACGTCAAACTCTCCAGCCGTTCGTCCTGAATTAGCTGTGATTGCTCAAGGGTTAGCTTTTGTGCGTGATCCTGAAAATAATTATCCTATTCGTGGCACATACGAAGGTTAATTTTTATAAAATAAGCGAAGGCATATTGTCTTCGCGTGTTACTTTTTATCGGAAACGAAAAGTGAATTTCCTTTCATTTTTTTCGCCATTGATTTTGCGTAAGTAGCTAAAACGGCAACATCATGATGGCTTGTGCATATTGGCGGCGGTAAACAGATACATCCAATAGATAAACTAAGTAAAGGATAAAACTGCATATTACCAGTGCGATCTTCCGCAGAAATACCTTCTTTATTACGATCTTCTTGTGAATAACGATGCTGTACCCACTCAGCGAACTTTTCTAATATTTTTTCACACTGCTTCTTCCAGTGTTTAGAAGAGGAGATTAAAATAAAATCATCTCCACCGATATGACCTATAAAGTCACTTTTATCAGTAATACATTCTTTTAAAATGTCAGCTAAACCAAGAATAATTTGATCGCCTTTTTCATAACCGTAGCAATCGTTATAGGGTTTAAAGTTATCTAAATCAATATAGCAAACAGTAAAAGGATTTTGTGTTTTTAATAAGAAGTCTAATTTTTTACTGATAGGTACATTGCCGGGCAGAAGTGTAAGTGGGTTGGCATAACGGGCATTGTCAATTTGTAAGTTACTCACTTCGGTCAATAAATCAATAATTGAGCCTACACCTTGGTATTTTTGATCCTTAACAATAATAAATTCTAATGCTTTTTTACTTCTTACCTTTTTGCTTATCAACGCACTGGCTTGTTCAATTGATAAATCATGCTCCAAAACTAATATTTGACGATCAACAAGTGATTCTATTTTATTTTGCCCTGATAACTCGCGTCCATATTTTGAAAAGAATAAATTGGTTAAGCTGTTTCTAAGTATCAAACCAATGGGAATATTATTTTCAAGTACGGGAATGCTATCTAAATCAGGGATTTTATTAAATAAATCAGCACAATATTCAATGGTTTCTGAAGCATCAATTGCCTCTATTGGTTGCAATAAGTCATTGATTTTTGTAGAAGGCTGAAAGCGAATTTTTGGTCGCTTAATTAAGCGTTTATCACCGAATAAATGATCTGTTACTTGGGTTAATGGTTTCTGCTGAGGGTGGGCAAAGTAATAACCTTGGAAATACTGTAAGCCTATTTCTTCTATGAATTCATATTCATCTTGGGTTTCTATTCCTTCGGCGATCACCTTACAGTCAAGCTCTTTAGCGATGTTTTTGATAGAGCGTACAAATTGCTGTTTTACTTTATCGTTATGGATATTACAGATAAAGTGCCTATCAATTTTTACAAAGTCAGGGCGTAGTTCATACCACATACGCAGACCTGAATAACCAGAGCCTAAATCGTCCATCGCTATTTCAAAGCCCATTTCTTTGTAATGCTTTAAGGCATCACGTACTAATTCATAATTCTCTAATGGGCTATGCTCAGTTAATTCAATAACAACTCGGCAGGGAGATAAGCCTATTTTCTCTAATAATTTTAATGTGTAACCAGAGCGAAAATTAGGTTGGAATAAAGTCTCTGGGCTTGCGTTTAAAAACAGTTTCCCCGGTAGGTTTAGTGCTTTGAATTTTAATATGGAAAGTTCTCGGCATAAGAATTCTAATTCAACTAAACGACCTTGTTTTTTAGCTTCTGAAAATAAGGCAATAGGTGAGTGCAAAGGGCTATTTAAGGGGCCTCGAATTAGTGCTTCATACCCTAGTATGTTTCGCTCACTATTATCTACTATAGGTTGGAAAACGACGGATAGATTTTGGTTTTCGATAATGACGCTAAGTGACAAGTCTTTTAAGTTGAGCATAAAAAATCATATATTAATCTTAATAGGTTTAGTTAATATAGTGACTTTATATTACGTGTTTATGACAGAGTAGAGTAAGCGGTGAAGGTAGCTTGAAAAATGAATACAAAAACTAGTAACGTTAGGTTTTGTATTCATTTGCTGCTGTTTCTATTTACTAAGTAGGCTTTTAAACCAATCGCCAAGAAAGCTTTTGCCATCATTGGCTTCAGCTGCACTTTGCGTATTCTCTTGTTTTAATTCTGCTTTATTTGTTGGTATGTTACGAGCAAGTTCGTCTTTGCCACTTTCAAAAACAAAACCATCACTTTCTAATGCTTGTTCGCTATATTTGTCTATTAATAAATCAAGTAAGTTAATCACGGCGCTACTTTTATTAATTGAACCAGTATTATCGATCGCATCTCCATCACCTAGATCAATTGATTTAGGTTTCGGACGGAAATTTGATTTACGAAGACTGAGTTCTCGCCAAGTTAAATGATTAACTGTTGTTTCTATTTTAGGTCCATTACGCCAGAAAAGACCATCACGAGTAATGACCAATCCACGATGAAATTTAGTGAATGATAAACGTATCGCAGCTAGAACAATATCATCATCTGCAATATCTAATGCAGCTCGGGCATAATGCTCGATTTCAGCCGGCACATGAGGGTTCATATTAAAGTTGTTATCCCCATGGTAAAACGTAAGGATCCTTATCACCTCATCCTGCATATTCATTCTATAACTCCTTGATAAATTTTAGGTCGTCATTTTATCCTAGTATGAAAGGAATTAAAGTAATAGTTGGTGAATAAACTTGTTAAATGACAAAGATTTTTGATTATTTTAAAATAGGGGCGATATTTACAAAATCTACTTTATAGTTGATAGGGAGTTAGAGTAAAACCTTCTCCACTAGTTTTATTCATGTTTAACTTTACAGGATGGCCGCCCGTACCATGTTGGTTACACTTCGCACTGACAACAACATGAGTTAATGACTTAGGTATTTTAATACCGCATTGGCTACGTGTGAAAGGCTGCTCATTATCGTGTGGGTGCAAGAGCGTTCTTTCTGCTAATAAGTTACCTTCTAAATCATGAACCAGCCAGCCATCTGCATAATGCACCCAACCTTGGTCATTATGTCTAACCTGCGTACTAAAACACCAGCTTCCATCCTTGCTTTGTTTGCCATTCACATGTTCAACTTGCGCATAATCAAGGGATTGAGAAAATAAATTGTCAGCTGCATAGATTGGCGAACTATTTAAGCTATTAAAAACAGTTAACATTGAGAGTAACGCTATTTTTCTAATCATGTTGAGTACCAATTTAAGAAGTTGAGGTGATAGTTTTTATGATGACAAGCATAATTTATCAACCCGTTTAAGCCCACACAATGTTATTTAAATTGAGTTAACTATCACGTAGATAGCGATACGAGTTTAATGGTGATTAAACGAGAATTACAAAAGGGGCTAAATTGTCTATTTATAACTAACTGAAAGAATATTTAGGCTGCGGAACGTTATCGCATTGAACATATAAAAATATGGAAGTTTGAAATGCTTGATGATTTTATTACTGCATGGTTAATATGGCAGTAATAAAATCATTGATAAAGTTATTTATTAAGGTTTGCTTTAGCCCATTTTTGGTTGAATTTATCGTTTACCCAAAGCGCAAGTAAGATAATACCGCCACCAATCGCTAAGCGTAAAATATCTGCATCTCGGTTCCAAAATACAACATTGACTATAATACCAGCAGGGATCAATAAATTATTAGCAACGGCTAAAGTACCTATGTTGACCATAGTCGCTCCTTTATTCCATGCAAAGTAACCTAAGCCTGAAGCAATTAACCCGAGGTAAATTAAAATTCCCCATTGTAAGTTCGTTGTTGGTAATTTGTCTGGATTTCCCATAAAGATATAACAAGGGATAACAACAGCTAGCGCACCAAGAAAGAACCAGCCAAATACGGTACGTTGTGCAATATCAGGATAGTTTTTCTCGATAACTCGTTTATAACCAACTTGGCCAGCAGCAAAACAAACATTAGCGCATTGCACGATGATCAAACCTTTTATAAAACCATCATCAACTCCTTGATAACGTATTGCAACAGCACCACAAATCGCAATAAGTGAGCTAATTGCAAAGCCGATATTAAGTCGGCAATCTAACATGTCGTTTATCAAGGTGACATATAGAGGAGTCATTACTGTGAATAATAAAACTTCAGGTACCGATAAATATAAGAATGATTGATAGTAAAAACCATACATAATACCCAATTGCAGAGCACCACAAATCATTAACTTAAAGGCGACACTAGCTTCAATCTGACGAAGTTTTAAAAAGGGTAAAAAAACCAAGGTTGCTAAAGAAACGCGCATTAAGACCGAAAACCAAGCATCAACTTGTCCGGCGAGATAAACACCAATTAAGCTAAATGAAAAAGCCCAAAGTAGGGTGACTGCAATAAGTATCGGCATGTAATTAATTTTCCTAAAAATTATTTGTGCGCAGTCTACCTATTTATTAAGCAATGGTAAATCTGCATTATGGTTAACAAGCTTAGATTTAAGTGGTTCCATATTAGTTAACTGATTGATACTATTTACTATCACTTGATATAAAGAGAAAGATTATGGCATTTAGAATAGTGTCTAGTGCGACTTATTTACCTGAGTCTAGGATCACTGCGGCGCAATTAGATGATCGACTTAACCTTAAACATGGCACCTGTTTTAAACGTTATGGTGTTGAGTATCGTCATTTTGCGTCTGATAAAGAAACGGCTGTTTTTATGGGCTGTGAAGCGATAAAAAAATCGTTAACAGAAGCAAAGTTAGGACTAAGTGATATTGATTTATTAATCAGTGCAAGCGCTACTAGTCATCAAGTTTTACCTTATAATGCGGCGAGTTTATTAGCTGAGCTCGATGACCCTCATCATATCGCTAGTATGGATATTAATAGCAGTTGCTTATCCTTTTTATCTGCATTAGAAATGGCTCACTGTGCTATTTCAAGCGGACGTTATCAACGTATTTTGATCGTTTCTAGTGAAGTCTCTCGTGTTGGGATCACTTACGATAATCCTGAAATATCTTCGCTATTTGCAGATGGTGCTGCAGCCTTTATTTTAGAAGCTGATAATGATTCTTTGGGGCTTATTTCAAGCTCTTTTAAAACTTACCCTAAAGGATATGAACATTGCCAAATTCGTTCGGGCGGTAGTTTTTTGCACCCATCAAAAACAGATATGGAAACTTTCTTAGCTGGCAGTTATTTTACTATGGATGGCAAAAAGGTATTCAAACAAGTGGCTTCTTTAATTGCAGGTTTTGTCGAAGAGGGGTTAGATAAAGCTAAAGTGAATAAAAGCGATATCCGATATATAGTGCCACATCAAGCCAGCCATTTAGGGCTTAAACATATTGAAACACGATTAGGCTTTGATAATAGTCATATGGTTAATATTATCGCAACCATGGGGAATCAAATAGCAGCATCAACCCCCATCGCCTTAGATTATTTATTAAAAAATCACGATCTTAAAAAACAAGATAAAATCATGTTACTAGGCACTGGCGCAGGACTTTCTTTAGGGATGGCGGTATTGTCACTTTGAAAAAATTACTGATCACTGGTGGAACGGGCATGTTAGGTCAAGCGCTGATCCGTTTGTACCATCTACAATATGAAATCCATTTTATTGGAAGAGACCAAGCTTTAGGTGATAAAATAGCTCAGCGGTACCAAGCTGTTTTTCATCCAATTGATTTATCTAATTCTAACTCATTAAAAAGTTTAGATCTTGCTTGTTCTGATGCTTATGCAGTTGTGCATTGTGCTGCGTTATCAAGTCCTTGGGGGAAAGAATCTGACTTTATCTCTGCAAATGTAAAGGGGACTGAACATATTCTATTAGCGGCAGAAAAAGCTAAGGTACCGCGTTTTGTTCATATCTCAACACCAAGCTTATATTTTGATTTTAAAAGCCAAATAAACATTAAAGAATCATCGCCTTTGCCGCCTTCTTTTTGTAATGAATACGCAACAACCAAAGCACAAGCAGAAAAATTGGTATTAAGTAGTAATTTGCATAGTTTTATTTTAAGGCCACGTGGACTTTTTGGTCCTCAAGATCGAGCTATTGCGCCTAGGTTATTAGGTTTTATAAAAAACAAAAATCTATTGCTACCGTCATCGAGAGATCCGCTCGTTGATTTAACCTATGTGGATAATGTCGCCGATGCGATTATATTGGCAGTTGAGTCGGATTGTGAAAGTGGCAATATATTTAATATTAGCAACGGGCAACCCGGACATATCAAATCATTACTGACAGACTTACTAAGTGAATTAGCGCCTAATACTCAAATCAAAGGGTTAAATTATAAATGGGTTAGGATTCTGGTAAAATGGAATCAATGGATTCATCAATATTTATTGAATCATAAAGAACCTAGGTTAACCAATTACAGTGCTGCTTTACTGCATTATGATCAGACCTTAGATATTTCAAAAGCGCAGGAAATATTGGATTATCAACCTAAAGTTAGCATTAAGGAAGGGATAAAACGTTATGCAAACTGGCATAAAAATCCGACTATTTAAAGCTGGTTTTTGCACGCATCCTGGGTTTATTGTGTTACCGGGCAGCGGTATTAAACCTAAAAAATTTCCTGCAGGCATTGCTTTGATTGAACATCCTAAAGCAGGCTACGTTTTATTTGATACTGGCTACCATCCTGATTTTCATAAAAGCACAAGAAGCTTTCCTGAACGTTTTTATGCCATGGTTACACCTTGCCATTTAGATCATGGTGAAAATATTGCTGAGCAATTACAAACATTAGATATTCATCACTCTGCCATTAAACATTTACTGTTGTCGCATTTTCATGCGGATCATATTGCAGGATTAGTTGATTTTCCTGATGCAACTATTCACTGCCATCAAGCAGGTTTAGATTATATCAACACAGCTAATCGCATTAATCGCGTAAGAAAAGGGTACCTAAAAAACCTTGTTCCAGAAAAAGCTAATCAACAGTTTTCATTTTTTGATTCCTTCACTATCGATATCGCGAATATACTGGATTTAAAAGAACAAATAGGTTTATATGCGCAGGACTGGTTTCATGATCAATCACTCTACGTCGTAAATTTACCCGGTCATGCTGCAGGACATATAGGACTTTTAATTCGTCTTGAAAATAGTTTTGTCTTTTTGCTCGCCGATGCCTGCTGGTTAAAAGACAGTTTAGCCAAGCATATTGACCAACATTGGATAGCTAATATTTTAAGTGATGATCACCATGCCTATAAAGACACATTACAAAAACTAAGACGTTGTTATGAACTGTGCGATGATTCAGTTAAGTTTGTTCCCTCTCATTGTGAAGAAACGATTGCTAATTTAATGGCTAAAGGCTGGATGAGCTAATGGATAAAACGTTAGAAAAGCTAAGGATCTTATTTTATTTTTTGCAAACTAAATGCCGTCGATTTTCATCTCGAGAACAACTAAATAAATGGCAGGAGAAACAAGTTAAGCGCCATTTGCAATGGGTTTGTGAGCATTCTCCTTTTTATAAAGACTATAAAAACAAACCATTAAGTGAATTTCCAATCATGAATAAAAAAATCATGATGGAAAAATTCAACCAACTTAATACCGCTCAATTAGATAAAGATGAACTGTTCAAATTGGCTTTAACAGCAGAAGAAACAAGGCAGTTTGACCAATCTATCATTAACAATATCGCCGTTGGTTTATCAACGGGTACATCGGGACAACGAGGTTTATTTTTAGCATCGAAAAAAGAACGTAGTATTTGGGCTGGGACTATTTTTGCGAAACTACTGCCAAGTCTCAAACAAAAGCATCGTATTGCTTTATTGCTAAGAGCTGATAGCCCTTTATACCAAACCGCTAATAAAGGGCGTATTCAATTTCATTATGCCGATATCACTCAACCTGTTGAACAATGGTTAGCGTCATTGGTGGAGTTTAATCCAACTCTTATTATTGGTAGTGCACAAGCGATCCACCTTTGTGCTCAACATCATCAAGGCTTAGCGCCGAACACAATAATTTCTGCTGCTGAAGTATTAACAGAAGAAGATAGCGCTTTCATTTCCCAGGCATTCAATCAACCGGTGAAACAAGTTTATCAATGCACGGAAGGTTTTTTAGCCTGTAGTGATACCAACAACGTAATGCGTTGGAATGAAGATACGGTTTATATCGAGCATTATTGGTTAAACGAAGAGAAAACTCATTTCTCTCCTATCATTACTGATTTTCGACGTAAAACGCAGCCAATTATTCGTTATTTACTCGATGACATCATTGAAGTGGGAAATGAAGAAGGACTGTATGAATCGATCAAAAGTATCAGTGGTCGGTGCGGAGATATGTTGCGCTTAACCTATGAAAATAAAACGGTAAGTGTATTACCTGATTTAATTTATCGCACCGTAAGTTATATCAGTGAGCAATTAATTGATTACAAGATCACTCAGGTGGCATCTAACTCCATTGAAATAGAAACCGATCAATTTCCTGTTGAAATAAAAGAAGCGTTATCAAAGCTGTTAAGTAAGCAGGGGATTGAAAAAACCTTGTTTATTACAAAACCGGCACCTGTCTGGGATTTAAATAGTAAAAGAAGACGTGTTGTGAATCTCTACGGAACGTCGCAGGTTGAAGCGCATGGACATTAAAAAAGCTTATCAGCAGCAAATACAAGCTGAGTGGGGACATCTCGCTGACTATTGGTATCCTTTAGTTGAAACGAATTGTTTAGCTAAAAACGCTATGATTAAAGTGAAAGCCTTTAATTTCAATTACCTTGTATGGAAAAATAAACAAGGTGAGGTAAGCGTTTTTTTGGATACTTGTTGCCATAAACAAGCGCCATTAAGTCAAGGTCGATTATTGCAAAATCAATTAAGCTGTCCTTATCATGGCTGGCAATTTGATCATCAAGGAGACTGTTCCAATATTCCTTATAGTACTGAGCCATCAGATTGCGATAAAAAATCCCTTGTGAAGCTTGGTTCCAAAAATAGCGGCGGTATTATTTGGTTTTTCCCTGGTGATCAGGCGCTTGAGAACAATGAAAAAGATAAACCAACTTATCACGATTGGCAGACGTTAACTGGCGATATTGTTAAAACAGAAGAGTTTGACTGCGACGAACAAGCATTGATAGAAAATTTTATGGACTCGCCGCATACCAATTTTATTCATTCAGGTTTGATCCGAAAACCTAAACAACTTAAAACCCGAGAGATAGCCATTTATTTAGATGCGCAGCAAAAATTAATGGTAGATCATTTACCAAGTGATGAAACATTAGGGCCTTTTAATTGGTTTATTAATCCAAGTAAAAATCCAACACATCATCAAGACATGTTTATTGCACCTTCACAGGTTGATATCCAATATCAATTTGAAAAGGATAAAACTAACTTTAGAACTCAAATTATAATGTGTCCTATTGATCACAATAAAACGCGAGCATTTTTTAAAATAAGTTGTCAATTTCGCTTATTTAATCCTTTGATTCGCCTCGGTCTTAAACTGTTTTTACCGCTAGTGTTGAAGCAAGATAAGAATATAGTTGCTTTACAGTTTAACAACCCGTCAAAACTATCCCAGTTCAAAGGCGATTTTATTGACTATGACCTTTATAGCTATCAAGTAAAACTATTACGTGAACAAGCAAAAACGAAACAACCAAGCCTTGGTTTAATTTCATCGGTCCATCGCACATCATTAAAGCTTTAATTTTATGAAGAACTTTTTTTCTACCATTATTTACTCTGCCGCCAATGAAGATCCAAGTTCAGAGCTGGCGGCTTTAAAGTTAACGCCTAATGACACTGTGTTAACTATCACAGGAAGTGGTGCAAGAGCCTTGGATCTATTGATTGCTAACCCTAAAAAAGTAATCAGTATTGATATGAACGACAAGCAAAATTTCCTATTATCATTAAAATGCAGTGCTTATAAAAATCTGAGTTACCCTGAATTTCAGCAATTCTTAGGTATTACCACTTACGATGACCGGTTATCAATTTATCAGAAACTAAGATCAGATTTAAACGAAAGAGCTAAAAATTATTGGGATCAAGAGGCTGATAAAATTAAATCTGGCATCTTATATTGTGGAGTATGGGAAACCTACCTATTAAAGTTGTCATGCTTAACCCGATTTAGAACTAAAGTGGTTAAACAACTGTTTGATGCAGAAACAATTGAACAGCAAAAAACTATTTTCGATAAAAAATGGAATGGTTTTTTCTGGAAACAGTTTATCAAACTCTTGAATGTACGTTGGATCTGGAAGGTTTTACTCAAAGAACCAGGAATTGATTTAATTGATTCTAATTTACATATTGGTCGTTATCTTCATGAGCGATTAGCGCATGTAATAAGCCATCAAAAAGCGAAAAATAATCCATTTTTGAATTTAATTATTTTTGGTAAATACACTGAAGATTGCTTGCCGTTACATTTACAAGAAAGACATTTTAGTATGATTAAGGAGCGACTTGATATTCTTGAAATAGTGACAATGCCAATTGATAGTTATTTGAATCGTAATAAAAACGCAATAGATGCTTTTTCAATTTCTGATTTCTCCTCCTACGCGAACCAAACTCAATATCAATCTATTTGGCGTTCAATTATGTTTGCTGCTAAGGATTCTGCGCGTATTTGTGAACGCTTTTTTCTAGTCAATTACTTCCCTGAAAATATTGATGGAGTAAATATTGTCAGAGATAAAACACTAGAAAATAAGCTTTTTCATGAGGATCACTCATTTATTTACTCCTTTAATTGCGCAACTATTAAACATCTTCATTCATAAATCGAATCTCCATTTTATTTTAAGAAACTGACTGATAGATTCTTTAATGTACTTTTTGAAGATCTTTAATTGAAGTTGACTCGTATTAGTTTTAGTAAATAAAATTTCTATGTGTTTGTGCTTATTAAGGAGATCGTTATCAATTTAAAACATGTTGACTTCAATGAAATCAAAGCAATGCCAGATCGAAAGCGTGCCATGTTTATTAACAGTTTGTCAGGCTTTAAAAGCGCTAACTTGATTGCAACTCAAAACAAACAAGCGCAAACCAATCTTGCTATGTTTAGTTCTGTTGTTCATTTAGGGGCGTCACCTGCTTTAGTGGGATTTATTATGCGACCTGATAACGATCAAAGACATACGCTAAATAATATAATTGAAACTGGCTATTACTCAATTAATCAAGTTTCTTGTGAATTTTATAGGCAAGCACATCAAACATCTGCTCGTTATTCAAAACACCAAAGTGAATTTGAAGAAACGAATTTATCTCCTTTTTATATAGATGGGTTTAATGTTCCCTTTGTAAAAGAAAGTCAGCTTAAATATGCGGTAAAACTTCAACAAATTATGCCAATTTCTTTAAATAATACGCAATTTATTATTGGTGAAATTGTACATGTTATGTGTGAAGAAGAAGCAATGAAAAGTGATGGCTATATTGACATTGAAGCATTAGAAACAGTCAGTGTTTCTGGTTTGGATGGTTATCATCGAACTCAATCTTTAACGCGTTTAAATTATGCTAAACCTAACGTTGAGCTAAAGAACTATTCATTTAGTGACGATAGAGGGATTAATAATGAGTGAGGTTTTACAGCAACAGGTTAATAGCGAACAGCTGATTATTTTTTATGACGGAAAATGTCCATTATGTAGTTTAGAAATGCAAAAGCTGAAACGTCATGACTCACACAATAAAATCAACTTAATAGACTTGCATCAAGCAGATTTTAAGACAAATTTTCCAGATATTAATGTCGATAAAGCCCTCGCGATTTTACATGGAACCTTCCAAGGAAAGCGTTTATTAGGTTTGGATGTAACGCATCGAGCTTGGACTTTAGTCGGTAAAGGGTGGTTAGTTGCGCCATTACAATGGCCAGTGATAAAGCAGCTCTCTCATTTATGTTATTTAGTGTTAGCCAAGTATCGTTATCCTATTTCTTCTTTTATTGCTAAATGTTTCGGCATCAAAGCCAACTATTGTGAACAAGGAACTTGCTATGTTAAGTCAAACAACCAGTCAAACGACAAAGATAATCATCGGAGCCAATAGCGATATAGCAAAGGCGTTAGCTTTACAAGTGGTTGAAGAAGAGCAATCTCAGTTGATCGTGATAACGAGAGATATCAGTTTTTATCAACAAGCCGTATTTGAAAAATGTCAGATCATTGCCGTTGATGATTATCAAGAAAGAACCATAAGCCTAGTGGTAAAAGATATTGAGAGTAATAATCAAACAGCTATATCAGCAGTATTTTTGTGCCATGGTTTATTACATAATGCTCATATTACACCGGAAAAACGCTTACAGGAATTTTCAGAGCAGGCTTTTTTAGAAGTGATGAAAGCGAATGCGATGACGCCTATATTATGGCTAAAACATTTAACGCCACTATTAAAGAGTAAAGTCGACTGTAAAGTGATCATTTTTACAGCTCGTGTTGGCAGCATTAGTGATAATGAAATTGGTGGTTGGTACAGCTATAGAACGTCGAAAGCAGCGGCTAATATGTTAATTAAATCTGCGGCGATTGAATTTAAACGATCAGCTAAAAACATTAAGCTTATTTCATTTCATCCAGGTACCACTGATACGCCGTTATCTAAACCGTTTCAAAAAAATGTCCCTGCTCATAAGTTATTTACGAGTGAGTTTGTTGCCTCTCAACTTTTACAAATAGTTAATAAAACAGCTGTTGATGGTGAAGCTAGTTTTTTAGATTGGCAAGGTAAATCAATTCCTTGGTAAATAACATCCTTATCTATTTCATTGTTTTTAATAAAAAAGATAAGGATAAAGAGCCAAAAATAAGTGGATTGTTAAGAAAATAGTTGTTGCTCTAAGGATAAGCCTTTGCTTATTTGGCGATACTCTAATCCATGCTGCTGCAGAGTTTGAATCAGTTTAATATCAAAGTCAGCTGCCAGTAGCAGATTGTATTTTAAAATAAATTCTTGCTTGTTAATATTTTCAACCTTAGTCATTCCTTGTAGCTCACTCAGTAGCGCTAGGGTTGATGTTGTTGAGTTTTCAAGTAATAAAGTTAAGGTTTGCTGGCTCTGTTGTGCTTGTTTACCGATAACCTGTTGCGATAGTTCGCCATGATCAAGCAATAAGACGCTAGAGCAAAGTCGTTCCAGCTCATCTAAATTATGTGAGCTAATAATAAAACTAGTTTCACCAGATAAGTTCATAACAAGTTGTCTAATACTACGTGCATTAGCAGGATCTAAGCCTGCTGTCGGCTCATCTAATAAAACAAGCTTAGGCGTACCAATTAGTGCTTGAGCAATGGAAACTCGTTTGCTCATACCGTGGCTTAATGTTGATGGCCTTTGGTTAACGACATCAAGCAAATCCACACATTCTAATACCCTTAAACATTCATTCTTTGCTTGTTGGTTATTAAAGCCTTGTAGCTTGGCATACATCTCAAGTTGCGTTTTAATAGTAAAGTTAGGATCTAGTTGGGCATCCTGCGGCAAAGCTCCTACTTTTCCAAATAATTGGCTACTTCCTGGTTTTTCGCCAAATACAGTGACATTTCCTGAAGTAGGATAAAGATAATTACATAAAATGCTAAATAAAGTCGTTTTCCCTGCACCGTTAGGGCCTACTAAAGCGGTTATTTCACCTGCTTGTATTTCAAAGCTTATATCCTTTAAAACCTGTTTGTTGCCGAAGTATTTATTAAGTTGTTGGCAACTAATTAATGTACTCATAGTGACTTCCTTACTAGTACTTGTTGCGTTAAGAATAAATAGCCAATGGTTTGAATCAAAGGAATTAACAATGAAGAAAGTTGAAAATCAGCTAATTGTAATGTATCGGTTAACTGTACACCGGGTAACGCGTAAAGTAGATAGTCAGCAGGTTCAATATAGGTTGCGATATACCCAATCAAACTTGATATTACCGGGACGATTATAAACGCGATTAAGAGGCTTATTTTTGATGATTGAAAATGTGCATTTAGTAGTGACATCAATGCAATATAAGGTAAACATAATAGTATTAAGTTAAATAGTATTAATATGAGCTGAGGAATTGAGTTCACTATTTGAGTGGCATCGCGATTTATTCCCATTAGAAAAGTTGCTAATATAGATAAAAAAATCAGTATTGTAACGATTAACGTTTTACCAAGGAAGCGGCCAAGTAGCAATTGACTACGTGTACTTCGTAATAATAAAAAACGAACAGTGCCACGTTTGATATCTGAAGCGATTTGATCTGAAGAGATTAAAATAGCAATAAATGGAAAGATAAAAACACTAATAATCCAATAAACAGCTAATTCGGAATAGGGCCATTGTAATAGGTAATCTAATTGAACCTCACCAAACCACGAAGAAATTTGATCACGTAATAGAGGATCTCGCAGTAATTGAACTGATTCATAGATTAAAAAATCTAAAATGAAAAACCAGACAATAGCCAATGAGGCAACTAAAAATAGACCTCGTTTAGTGAAAAATAATCGTGTTAATTCAAACTGGGCAAATAACCATACTGGGATGAGATTGCTGTGTTGATTTTTTGCTTGCATAGCAAACCTTTGAAAAGTTGAATAAATATAATTTCAATCATAGCACTTTTAAGGATAATGCATTTGACATTATGCGTTAAGCTCCTTTGGTCACAATCTGCTTAACAGTTAAATCAAAGTGAACTAGTTAATCTATTCATTGACTCAATACACTGTTATTAATTTATATAAAGTTGAAACTACATTTAACTTCTTTAATTAACGAATCAAAAAGTATTAGAACATGGTATTAATGATGTGATAGTTTGTTCTAATATAAATTTATAGATGCAAAGGAATAAAGCGTGAGTGATGTTAAATTAGGTAAATATCCACAAATATATAAAACTAGCGATTACAAAGTAACTATGTTACGTATAGGTGATGCGGACGATAAAACATTCTTAATTAAAGTTGATGGTGTAGATAATGACTTTGATGGTCAAATTTATTTCCATGAAACAAAGTGTCATGATACTCGCTGTAGTAGCTATGTAATGGAAACTAAAGAAATACCTGGAAAAGCTAAATGGTGGACAATTCAAAGCACAAGTTCATGGAGTGATTTTGATAATCTAACTTTATTTGCACCTGGTATTGATCAACGCGCTAACTTAACAAAATCAGACCGACCTGACGATTTTGATGCAAATGCTTTTTATCAAGAATATTTAGCGCAAAAAACAATGCGATAGTATTTGTTACCTAAGTTCAATTAAGGAATATTATGACAGTTTCAAAAAAATACGCTGCGGATTTAAATTTCAACGATGCCATTGAGCAAAGTATTTTAGCCGCACAAGAATCTGGTTATAAAGATATTAGTGTTACTACCGAGAATGGTACGATCGTTGGTGAATATGTACAAAAAACTAACGAAGTCTTAATTTTAAAAGAAGAGACAGGTATTACTCATAGTAAAACTGGTAAAGAAAAAGTAGAACTCTCATTTATTAAACTAGACACTATTATTGCTATTTCAGTGTATATATTGGAATAGGGCGTCTCCTATTAAGATACCGCCATGCAATTGTGTTAATTAATATTAAATCCCTTGATTTATAATCTAAGGGATTTAATTGTTAACATCAGTTTTCCTACAAAACCTGATGTCATGGAATGGATAAAATAAGTTTTATCTTTTCGTCGCACATATGTTTAATTATTCTTTATCAAAACTATCTACAACAATTGCTCCCATTGATGCAGCATAGTGATCACAATAATTCGCTTTATCGCAACAAAAGGGTCTTCTGCGAAGGGAAGTTTATCTAAACAAAAAAGTACCAATGCAACCACCAAGGCTGTCATTAAGTAAGCAATGACAATACGTGAAACAAAAACCACTTTTCGTGATTTAATTTCTTTTTGAAAAACACTTTGATAAGTATAAACAGTCAAAAATACTACTGAAAGAGTAAGTAGCATTAATAAGTTTTGTACGGGTAAGGTTTCTCCTAAGCGCCAAGCTTCTTCAGAAAAAGAAATGGGCACTGCAAGCGCAAAAGCACCGACGAATATCTGGCTAGCATCTTCAAAGTTAAAACTTAATTTCATCTTATTCCTATTTTTAAGCATTTATCGTTTTATGCTTTTTATGAAGATAACATTCTACAGTAAATATTAGAGAGTGAGGCTAAATAAACACTTAGTTGATAACTTCTTCGGTTTAACCGGTAGCTATAATATTGCATGACTGGTTGGCAATATAAATCTACTTAAAATGTGTGTTTTGTTTGGTTTTAAGAAATATTTAATATTATTTATAGGGAAGCCAAAAATTATTCATTTTTTGGACTATCATTATTTTTACTAATTTATTTATATCAGTTTTATGGTTAATAATATGACTGCTATTCTCAAAAAAAGGATTTAATAATATGTCAGATAAATGGAAACTCTATAAAGATTCTCGAAACAAATGGTGTTGGTATAAAACGGCTAAAAGTGGTCGTATGTTAGGTGCATCTACACAGAACTTTGAAACAGAAGAAGAGTGTGAAGCTGATGCAAAAGCAAATGGTATGACAGACGACTCTATTAGAGAATAGACCCTGTAAATAATTCTGTGTAATTACCATTTTTACAGATGTTTTTTCAAGCGGTCTTCAAACTCTATTATAAACCGATTCATGGCAGCTCTCCAACTATGGATCGGTTTTGACCATTTC
>NZ_SNUB01000001.1 GCF_004378355.1 Psychromonas algicola | reverse complement strand
ATATGTCAAGAAACCGTTATCTCAATCATGTAAAAAGCAGTTTAGGCAAAGGTGAATTATCGATTAAACGATACAGTACAAAAAACAAGTTTAACCAGAAAGGTTATCCCTTAATAATGAAGGGTGACGAGTTTTTTATACAATATCGACAGTGAAATAATAAATAAAAATCAATTTGAACTTGATTTACAAAGAGTGACCATATATGTCTAATACTTATGTTCTGTTTAAACTGACCAATTTACTAACTCTACAGCATTATATTCAGGGAATTTAAAATCAGCTAGTTTATCCGTTAACCCTTTAGCGTCGGGTTGTAAATCTGTGCTGATGTTATCAGCAAATAAAGTAAGTAATACTTTTCTAGCATCATCAGATAGTATTTCCCACCATTCTGGAGATACATATATATTTTCGAAGTTTTTGAACATGTATTGAACAAGTAAAGATGTGTATAAAATTGGATCTTTTTGCGATAGAGAGCTCATTAATTGTTTACAAACATCATGGCTATTTTCTAACCAAGCAAAAGCAATTATACCCTGCTCACCATCATAATATGATGTCAACGATATGTTTTCAGAACGTACTGTCAATTCCATTAAGTCTTGTAGCTCTCGCCCGCAAAAATCAAAATCAGGGTTCGTCCCACCACAAACCATAACAGGAGGTATTTCGTTAAAGGTAAAAATGACAGCTCTTATACTAGAAAAATCATTGCTCTCTATTACTTGGTCAAAGTAACCTTTATTGTACTTTAAGTCTTCCATCGCAGCTAACGTGCCAATTTCAGTTAAAAAATTCTTCGCTTGTATTTCAATTTGATCTTCTACAGATTTGCCTCTATCAGTTTGATGTCGAAGTGATGAAAGCTGTCTTGCTCCTTCTTTAGCATAAAACTCTTTTGCAAATGCTCTATATGCAAGCAAGAAACATTGCTGTTCTGTATTTTGAAATCGATGTTTTTCTAGCGGAGCAAAAATTAAATCATCATGATTTTTACAGAAACCATTGAATGTTGAAGCACGATTTATTCCTATAGCTTCAAGTTTTGGCTCACCTTTATTTTTTCTAATCGACTCATAACTCATATTTAACCCAAGTACATGTCCATCTTTTGCAATAGCTTTGAGACTAGAAGATTTAGGAATCGTATGTGCTCTAATTATTTTTCCTGCACACTCATCATGGAAAGAGTCAGGAGAAGAACAAACTTGACGAGAATGAATACTTTTAAACTGTTTGTTAATATCCCAGTTTTTTAGAGGTTCTTGCTTGTCGCGGTTTAGGTGGCATTTTTTATATTTAACTTGAGAACCACACCAACATAGATCATTACGACCAATTTTATTTTTCATTAACTTCGCCTTATCCGAGGAGGTTTAACAGCTTCTTAGCTTTCAAAATGTCGTATTTCCTGTGGAAAGATGACAGAAGCTAATGATTAAAATATGATGATAATTTACGCCTATTCATAGATAAAACAAGTGACTGCTACGACATTGTAAATTATTCATCATGTGTAATGGTGACGAAAAGTAATAACGATGATGGAAACACCACAATTTTTCAATAAGATTTACTTAATGAATAGAGATGATTTATTCCATCTCAGAATTTTGAGGTGATGAATACTAATAAAATTATTGTTTCAGTAAATCGAAATAGCCTAGTGAGCACAGACGAACTAAAACTAAATAATTCATATAAAATTCGGGATGTAGCTTTTAAGCTACCTTTAAGTTAACTATATAATCAAGGTCGGATAAATCCGACGTCCCTAAAAAATAAAATCTAAAGATAACTCTTTATCTCAGCACGGAGCACTTAAAATAAAAAGTATCACTAGATTGTATAGGGGGTGATACCTGTGTATATTATCGTTATATTTATCATTTAGTTTCAGTAATTGAGCAAATTTAATGCATAGCGAATCATAATCACTTGACTGCCAAACAGCATAAAAATGCAACCACAACCCCTGAGATCAGAGCTTTCATCCGTGAATCTGAATTACCGACGGCTGTTCTAGCTCGTCTATTAAAAATCTCTGAGTCAACGGTTCGCAAGTGGCGCAAACGTGAAACGCTTGAAGATGCTTCGCATATTCCCAAACACATCAACACAACACTTACCCTGCAACAACAATATGTGGTGGTGCAATTACGCACACATTTAATGCTTTCTCTCGATCAACTATTAAAAGTGTGTCGTGAATTTATTAATGAAAACACCTCTCGCGCGGGTTTACAACGTTGTTTGAAACGTCATGGCGTGTCTAAGTTAGCGGATATTGATCCTGCCGATGAATTAGGGCAGTTAGAGCATCAAGTGAGTGTCGCCATTCAAGATCAAACCTCAGCGGAAGTAAAAAGCTCGGTGGTGAATCCTCAAGCCATGATAGAAGTATTAAACCAGTTACGCGCAGAAGACGCTGCTGAACAATCAAGCAGTGAGTTAGCTAAGCACACTCGAAACGCTAAATCGCGGAGTCTAACCTGTGAAGATGTTGTACAAGTGAGCGTAACAACGTTACCAAACTTAGATGATAAAAAATCAGATAAAGCAACCGTTAAAAATAACAAACCGCATCGTTTATTGATCGCCAATGACCCTGATAGTCAGTGGGTTTATGTGGATTTATATCAAGACGATGAAGCGGATGCCGCAAGACGTTATATGAAACACGTTTTGAGGCATGCACCGTACCCGATACGCCGCTTATTAGCGGCAAATTATAATGAATTTTTGAGCCGATTTCGTTTGTTAAGCGAACAATAACTTACTTGCGTGCAAGTGATATTTAGTTGTGTGCAAACCACTAAATGATGAACAAAGCGTTTAACAGATTAATGAATAGTAGTGCCATTGGAGAAAAGAATGTCGAACAAGCCATCAAATGAGTCAACAAGTGAGCAAGTGTCAGATAAGCAGATCAATTCTCGCTTACAAGAAACCCCGATTGCCATTGTTGGTATGGCGTCTGTTTTTGCTGAGAGTAAAAACCTAAGCCAGTTTTGGGATACGATTGTTAACTCTGTGAATGGCATTCAAGATGTGCCTGAAGATCGCTGGGCGATTGATGACTATTATTCAGCGGATAAAAAAGCCGCGGATAAAAGTTATTGTAAACGCGGTGGCTTCTTGCCTGAAATCGACTTTGACCCAATGGAGTTTGGTTTACCGCCAAATTTATTAGAGCTTACTGATATTACGCAATTGATGGCATTAGTGGTTGCGCGTGATGTATTAGCGGATGCTGGCGTCAATGATGAAAGCAGTTTTGATCGCGATAAAATGGGGATTACTTTAGGTGTCGGTGGTGGACAAAAGCAGGGCGGACAACTAATGTCTCGCTTGCAAGGTCCTGTCCTTGAAAAAGTATTAAAAGCCTCTGGTTTAGATGATAACGATACTAATGTGATCGTCGATAAATTCAAAAAAGCCTACATTCCATGGGAAGAGAATTCCTTCCCAGGTATGTTAGGTAATGTGATTGCTGGTCGTATTGCTAACCGTTTTAATTTTGGCGGTACTAACTGTGTCGTTGATGCGGCTTGTGCCGGTTCATTAGCTGCTATCAAAATGGCAGTGTCTGACTTACTAGAATATCGCTCAGATATGATGTTGTCTGGTGGGATTTGTTGTGACAATTCACCTTTCATGTATATGTCTTTCTCTAAAACACCTGCATTTACTGATGGTGATTGTATTCGTCCCTTTGATGAAAATTCAAACGGTATGATGATTGGTGAAGGTGTCGGCATGATCGCACTGAAACGTTTAGAAGATGCTGAACGTGATGGCGACAGAATCTATTCTGTGATTAAAGGAATTGGTAGTTCTTCTGACGGTAAGTTTAAATCGATTTATGCGCCACGTCCTGAAGGGCAGTTAAAAGCGTTAAAACGTGCTTATGCGGATGCAGGGGTTGATCCTAAAACCTGTGGTTTGATTGAAGCACATGGAACGGGAACAAAAGCAGGCGATGCGGCTGAATTTAGAGGCTTGGATTTATTATTTAGTGAAAGCGCTGACCTTGAAAAAAATGAGAAGCAACATGTTGCTTTAGGCTCGGTTAAATCTCAAGTCGGCCATACCAAAGCGGCTGCTGGTACTGCGGGTCTAATTAAAGCGGCGTTAGCACTGCACCATAAAGTATTACCAGCGACAATCAACGTTGATAAACCGAATCAGAATTTAGATATCGAAAATACGTCACTTTATATCAACTCAGAAACAAGACCTTGGATGCAACGTGCTGACGGTGAAAAACGTCGCGCAGGGATCAGTTCGTTTGGTTTCGGTGGTACTAACTTTCATATCGTTTTAGAAGAATATAACGCAGAACAAAAGGGCGCTTATCGTCTTAATGAAGTTTCACAATCTTTCCTATTCAGTGCTGATAATAAAGCGGCATTAGTGAGTACATTACATGCCAGTGCTAATGCATTAAATGTAGAGAGTGAATTACAACCTTATGCGTTTAATGAGTTGGTGTTGTCATTCCCAATCCAGAAGATCAATAAAGACAAAGTACGTTGTGGTTTTGTAGCAGAAGATGCGGTGGAAGCTAAAAAACTGATTAAACAAATCATTCAACAATTAAGTACCGACGACAGCAAAGCATGGTCTAAACCATCGGGTATTTATTACCGTGAACAAGGGGTAGTGACAAAAGGTAAAGTGGCTGCGTTATTTTCAGGACAAGGCTCGCAATATCTTAATATGGGACGTGAGTTAACTTGTCACTTTCCGAGCATGATGTCATCGCAAACGGCGATTGATAAAGCATTCCATCAAGCAGGTAAAGCTAGTTTGTCTTCGGTGGTTTATCCTACCCCTGTTTTTGAACAAGAAAAACGTGCACAGCAAGAGCTTGATTTACGTTTAACACAATACGCACAGCCTGCCATTGGTAGTTTCTCTGTGGGTTTATTTAATACTTTCAAGCAAGCGGGTTTTAAAGCTGATTTTGCAGCAGGGCACAGTTTTGGTGAGTTAACCGCATTATGGGCCGCTGATGTATTGTCTGAAAATGATTATATGACATTAGCGATGGCGCGTGGTGAAGCAATGTCGGCTCCCGAAGATGTTAGTTTTGATGCGGGAAGCATGGCAGCCGTGATTGGTGATGTAGTAGAGATAGAATCAAAAATAAAAAACATCGATGGCGTCAGCATTGCTAACTATAACGCAAACAACCAAGCGGTAATTGCTGGTGCAACAGATGCCATTAAAGTCGCTGCTGAACAGTTAACAAAAGACGGCTTCAAGGTCATTGAGTTACCTGTTTCTGCTGCGTTCCACACGCCATTAGTTAGCCATGCTCAAGCACCATTCGCTAAGGCGATTGATGCCGTAACATTTAATAAGCCGAAAATGGCTGTTTTTGCAAATGCAACAGGTGAAGCGCATAGTGACAATCAAGATGATATTAAGGCTGCATTAAAAGATCATATTTTACAATCAGTGCAATTCAGTAAAGAAATTAATAATTTATATGATGCTGGTGCGCGTGTATTTGTAGAGTTTGGTCCTAAGAATGTATTAACGCGTTTAGTGGATAATATTCTAGAAGGGAAAGATGATGTAGTGACTATCGCAACCAATGCGAATGCTAAACAATCCTCTGATTTACAATTACGTTTAGCAGCGGTTGAACTCGCTGTGCTAGGTGTTGAACTTGACAATATAGACCCATATTCGGCAATTCAACGTCCAACAGTTGCACCTAAGAAATCACCTTTAGCAATGAAGTTATCTGGTGCATCATACGTTAGCCCTAAAACTAAAAAAGCATTCCAAGATGAATTAACCGATGATTGGAAAATAAGTAGCATTGCCGCTCCAGCCAAAGAAGTTATTAAAGAAGTCATTGTTGAAAAGGTTGTTGAAAAAGTAGTAGAGAAGATTGTATATGTTGATAGCACGGGCAAACCCGTTGCAGATCAGCAAGCGGCTCAAGCTTCAACTCCTGTTGTCTCAAATATCGGGGCGAGTGTAGAGCAGTTTATTAATCATCAGTCTCAGTTATTGTCTGTGCATCAAGCTTATCTTGAAGGACCAAACCAATATGCAGACACCTTTAAAACCGTATTGGAAGCGCAAGCAGGTCAACAAGCATTACCAGAAGGTTTAGATAAAACCTTAGCCATGTATCATGACTTCCAAACAGAAACTTTACGTGTTCATGAAACATACTTAAATAATCAAACGGCATCGATGCAGCAAATGTTATCAGGTGGTGTTGTTGCTCCAGAGGTTACACCGCTTAATTCTAAAGTTGTAGATTCTACGGTTGAAGATAATAAGCCGGCCGTGACATCGGTTGCACCAAACTTGCAACAACAGTTACAAGCAACACATAAAGTTATTCAAGAACATAAAGCACCGATTGTTCATCATGCTAAGGCGGCTGAAAAAGTTCAAGCTGCTACTGTGACTCAAGTGGCTGTTAATACGCCAGTCGATACAAAGGCTATCGAAAATACTATGCTGTCAGTTGTCGCTGATAAAACAGGTTACCCGACTGATATGTTGGAACTAAGCATGGATATGGAAGCGGATCTTGGTATTGATTCTATTAAGCGTGTTGAAATCTTAGGTGCGGTTCAAGATGAAATAACAGACTTACCTGAGTTAGACGCTGAGCAATTATCGCAAATGCGTACCTTAGCTGAAATCGTTAACTACATGAATGAAGTGGCTGCGAGTTCAGCTCCTGTTATTTCTTCAAATGTTAAATCACCAGCAACAGTCTCTAGCTCTATTGATACCAAAGCCATTGAGAATACTATGTTGTCAGTTGTTGCCGATAAAACAGGTTACCCGACTGATATGTTGGAATTAAGCATGGATATGGAAGCGGATCTTGGTATTGATTCTATTAAGCGTGTTGAAATCCTAGGTGCGGTTCAGGATGAAATAACAGACTTACCTGAGTTAGACGCTGAACAATTATCACAAATGCGTACCTTAGCTGAGATTGTTAACTACATGAATGAAGTGGCTGGTGGATCTAATACAGCGACTATTGCTGAAACTGTTACAACTTCTTCAATGCCAGAATTAACAACCTATGCTAATGCCTCTGTTGATCTACAAAAAATAGAAAGCACTATGCTGTCAGTTGTTGCTGATAAAACAGGTTATCCAACAGACATGCTTGAACTAAGCATGGATATGGAAGCGGATCTGGGTATCGATTCTATTAAGCGTGTTGAAATTCTAGGTGCCGTTCAAGATGAGATCACAGACTTACCTGAATTAGACGCAGAGCAGTTATCACAAATGCGCACCTTAGCTGAGATTGTTAACTACATGAATGAAGTGGCTGGCAGTGTTGCTGCTTCGCCTATGCAAGTAGCATCAACAGCGCAAGTTGCGACAGCATCCGTTGATATTCAACAAATAGAAAGCACTATGCTGTCAGTTGTTGCTGATAAAACAGGTTACCCAACAGACATGCTTGAACTAAGTATGGATATGGAAGCAGATTTAGGAATCGATTCTATCAAACGTGTTGAGATCCTAGGTGCGGTTCAAGATGAAATTACAGACTTACCTGAGTTAGATGCTGAGCAATTATCGCAAATGCGTACCTTAGCTGAGATTGTTAACTATATGAATGAAGTGGCTGGTGGATCTAATACAGCGACTATTGCTGAAACTGTTACAACTTCTTCAATGCCAGAATTAACAACCTATGCTAATGCCTCTGTTGATCTACAAAAAATAGAAAGCACTATGTTGTCAGTTGTCGCCGATAAAACAGGTTATCCAACAGACATGCTTGAACTAAGCATGGATATGGAAGCGGATCTTGGTATTGATTCTATTAAGCGTGTTGAAATCCTAGGTGCGGTTCAAGATGAAATAACAGACTTACCTGAGTTAGACGCTGAACAACTATCACAAATGCGTACGCTAGCAGAAATTGTTAACTACATGAGTGAAGTCGCTGGTGGGTCTAATGTTGAAGTTAATGCTGAAATCGTAGCTTCTTCTTCAACACCTGAATTAACAACTTTTGCGAATACTACGGTTGATCTGCAAAAAATTGAAAGCACTATGCTGTCAGTTGTTGCCGATAAAACAGGTTATCCAACGGATATGTTAGAGCTAAGCATGGATATGGAAGCTGACTTAGGTATTGATTCTATTAAGCGTGTTGAAATTCTAGGTGCAGTTCAAGATGAAATAATAAACTTACCTGAGTTAGATGCAGAGCAATTATCGCAAATGCGTACTTTAGCTGAGATTGTTAACTATATGCATGATGTTGCTACACCTTCTGAATCTTCAGTGATGAAAACGTCTGCAAATGAAGATAAGGCTGATATTGAAGTTGTTGTTCTCAATAAAGAAGTGAGTTTTGTGCCTTCACCAAGTTCAATCGTTGAAGTGATGCAACTTCCTGAGATTGAATGTATTGATTCAACTGTAAGCAATAAAAATTGTTTGCTAGTGAATGATGGCCTTGATAGTGCGGTTCAAATTGCAAATCATTTAGTTAAGTTTGGCTGGATTGTCACTTTATTAACACCGAACTGGATAGATTCAACCGCAAGTAAAAAGTTAGATGATGCAATTGCTAATATTACTTTGGCCGATGCAACGGAAGTTGATATTGAAAAAGCGTTAGGCTCTTCGCAATGGCATTCAGTGATTTATCTAAATCCAAAAACTAAGGTTGAAGGTATTCGTTTTGAGTCAAACCATAAGAAAGGCTTACAGCTTGCTTTCTTATTAGCAAAATTAACTAAGTTAAATCAGCCTGTCTTAGGCCAAGAAAATAATGATGTTCGGTCATCATTTGTGGTGTTAACTCGACAAGGTGGGGATTTCGCAACTAATAAAATTGAGAAGAAAGTCGACCTAATCCAAGCTGGCTTAGCTGGATTAGTTAAAACTCTAGATCATGAATGGGAAAATGTGTTCTGTCGAATCATTGATATTCCTTCTAGTTACGCGGCGAATAAAGTTGAAAATATTGTTATCAGCGAATTAAACGATAAACAAACATCGCCTGTTGAAGTGGGGTTTAACAAAGAAGGTCGTTTAACCTTAGTGGCCAAATCGACGGATAGTTATGCCTTAGAAAGTGGTAATCACATTACGCAAAATTCTGTTTTCTTAGTGAGTGGCGGTGCAAAAGGGGTGACGGCACATTGTGTTGTGGAAATTGCTAAACAACATCAATGTCGATTTATTCTATTAGGTCGCTCACAGTATCAGGCCGATGAAGCTAACTGGTCACTAAATCATGCAACGGAAGAGGCGCTGAAGAAAGCGGCAATGCAACATTTGATCGATTCGGGCAAGAAGCCAAGTCCTAAATTAATCAAAGAGATGATTTACCCTGTGATGGCCAATCGCGAAATTACGCAAACGTTAACCAATATAACTGCTGCTGGTGGGGTTGCTGAATATGTATCTGCTGATGTTTGCAATAAACAAAATGTAAGCGATGTGATTCAACCTATTTGTGATGTATGGGGTGATGTGACTGGCATTATTCATGGCGCAGGTGTATTAGCTGATAAATACATAGAGCAAAAAACATTACAGGAATTTGACCAAGTTTATAACACTAAAATTATGGGCTTAGATTCGCTATTAGCTTGTTGTGATTTAAATAAATTAACGCATTTAGTGATGTTCTCTTCGGCGGCTGGTTTCTACGGTAATCCTGGACAGTCAGATTACGCGATTGCGAATGAGATCCTTAATAAAGCAGCATACCGATTCAAGTCATTATATCCAAAAGCACAAGTGCTTAGTTTTAACTGGGGACCGTGGGATGGCGGCATGGTAACGCCTGAGCTAAAACGCATGTTTGACGAACGTGGTGTTTATATTATTCCTGTTGAGTCGGGAGCTAAATTATTAGCAAGTGAACTTGCCGCAAACAGTAATCGTTGTGTTCAAATTGTAGTCGGTACAGATATGTCAGGTGATGCTAAAAGCGAGGACGCTTCAATAAAAAAGCCGTTAACGGGTAGCCTTGTTAAAGTATTTAATACTGAGAACAATTCGCTACTTGCACATCATAAAATTGGTGAAAACCAAGTGTTACCAACGGTTTGTGCAATTGCATGGATGAAAGAAGCCTGTGAAGCGCTATATCCTGATTATTACTATCAAGGTATTGAAGATTTTAAACTGTTTAAAGGCATTGTTTTTGATGGACAGGAAGTAGACCAGTTTTTGATCGAAATGAAGTTAACAGAAACTAAGCCTGTTATAGATGATTCACTTTTAACTGTTGAAGTCACTGTAAGTAGTAAAAAAGAGCAAGGTAAATCGCAATTTCATTATCGCGCACTAGTCAACTTAAGCTTGAACAATGTTAAACAAGAGTTTGTTTATCAAGATGAATTACCTTTGCCACAAGCTTTAACGGTTAAAGCTTGTGAGTCTGTGAATATACTTTATCAAGATGGCAGTTTATTTCATGGCAAAAACTTTCAAGGTATTAAACAACTACATCATATTGATCAGTCAGGTTTATTAATGGAATGTGTTATTGATGAGTCTACCTTAGCGGCACAAGGTGAGTTTTTATTAGCCGATCATAATGTATTAGCGAATGATTTGGTTTATCAAGCTCTGTTAATTTGGACCAATAAATTAATGGGCGTGGGTAGTTTACCGACCAAAACCAATGGCTGGCAGGTTTATCGCGAAGTAGGTATTAATGAAGTCTTTTTCATCAAGCTTACGATCACAGAAACGGCAGGTCAACGCGTGGTTGGCGATCTGTTGCTAGTTGATAGTGATAATAAGATCATTGCTAAAGTAAGCGGTGCTGAAGTGACTTGTAGTGCAACATTAGCTGAACTATTTAAGGCTAGTGCATAGATGTTATCGGTAATAGGTTTAGAGGTTTGTTTTGATTCAGTAAAGGATATCGATGCTTTCGATTATCACCTTTACTGCAATCTGCCTATTGCCGTCAATACAGAAAATTCGTTTGAACAAGTAATCGATAAAACCGTTGTTTTGATTGATGGCATATTAACTACGAATCACTTGTTCAGATCTGAAACACATTTGATTTCTTTAAATGAACCTTCACAAACTTCATTATCGTTTGAAAAATTAACAGATAATTTTGCGAGTGTTAATCAACAGGCTTCGCTTAATGAAGCATTAGATTCTGCGCAAGTCATTAGCGAAGACTGTAATGCGCCTGTATTAATATTGTCAATTAATGAAAATGCCTTTGATGGAGTGGCCGCTCTTTTAGTGTGTGATCAAGTCGTTGCTGCTGTTCATCCACAAATCAAAGTCTGTTATCAGTATGCTGTCATTACAGCGAATGTTTTAAATGCAAATATTCAATCATTTTTGACGGCCAATAACTTAGTACCTGAACAAGTAGAATCTATTGTTTTAAATGAATCGCAGTCAGAATCTCAGCGAGATCAACATCAATCCATATGGTTAGAAGCATTTAAGGATCTTTACTGTCAATCTAGCCTTACTGAAGCTTCAATCCCAAATACCTTATTAACTGAAGTAGATCTTATTAAAAATAGCAGTGGACATTTTGATTTTATGCTGTGTTTAATTAGCGCTATTTTATCTGTCGATCAACGTTATCGAATTGGTTGCGAACATGAGCTGCTTGGTGACTTCTCTCAAGAAGAATGGCAAGCGGCTGGTTTGTATTATTTAGCTGACTCAACGAGTTACCTTAGCAATAAAGGTACTAAACAGCGTCATGTTATTGTGAGTAATTTGAGTCTCAAGCAGAGCATTCAAAAGCAGCAGCTGGTTCTTGTCTCTGAAACTACATCACTAATAACAAAAGCTAAAAAAAGTAAACCCAACTCAAAAGGAGGCTTTCTAGCACAGCAATCGGATAAACCTGTTATTTTTTATGCAGCGGATTGTGAGAGCTTATTAGCTGCTTTGAACCTCACTCAGACTCGTATTGAAAATGCTGAATTACAAGATTTCACTGCTTTTGCACATCAACAATATCAATCCTATGAAGATTTAAACACTCAATCTTTAAAGCCTTCTCATATCTATTGTGTGGTGTTAATTGCTTCCTCATTTGTCAGGTTAAGCCAACAATTAAAGTTAGCATTTTCAGGCCTTGCTGCTGCAATTGAAAGCGCTCAAGTATGGAAAACACCTGTTGGTAGTTATTGTAGTGGTCAGTTAGTCGCAGTGAATAACAAAGTAAATCCAGTTAGTTTTATTTACCCTGGCGTCGGCGCTTTATATGTTGGAATGGGCAAAGATTTATTACGTTTATTTCCTGAATCTTATGAGCAATTATCGGCTATTACTGATGACTTGGCATATAGCTTTCAAGATCATTTAATGACGCCAAGATTAGCCACGCAACCTGATGCAACAATGAAAGCTAAGCAGGAACAATCCTTACGAGCGGAGCTGGCAAATATTGCAGAAGCAGGTGTAAGTTATGCTTGTTTACTAACATCTATTTTTCAAGAGCAGCTTTCAATTAAAGCAACCAGTGCGGCAGGTTATAGCATGGGTGAAGTAAGTATGTTTGCAGCCTTGGGATGTTGGAAAACGCCTCAACTATTAGGTCAACGATTACGTCAAAGCAAAATATTTACCGAACAATTATCTGGCCCTTTAAAACGTTTACATGGCGTTTGGGATAAAGAAAATAGCGAAAGTGGAAAACAATGGGAATCTTATTATCTCAAAGCAGGGTTAATGCAAGTTGAATCCGTGTTGGAAGAGTTTCCGCGTGTTTATATCACTATTGTTAATACACCTGATAGCTTGGTGATAGCTGGTGAACCTTCGCAGTGTTTAGCATTAGCGAAGTGTCTTTCAATACGTGCTTTACCCTTAGATGTACCTAATATCATTCATTGTGACTTGGCAAAAAGTGAATATGAAAGTATGAAAGCTTTATATGCTTTGCCAGTTAATTCATCGGTTCACGCTAAGCTGTTTTCTAGTTCCTGTTATTTGCCAGTGCCAGTCACAGAAAAGGCCATTGCTGTGAGTATTAGTAAATGCTTAACCGAGCAAGTTGATTTTCCTCATTTAATTAAAGCGATCTATTCAGCTCTTTACCAAGCAAAAGCAGACAATGGCAACCATGCATTTATTGAAATGGGTGCAGGTAAGTCATTAAGTACTTGGATTGATCGTATTTTAGAAACAAAACCAGTGACTTGTTTATCAGTCAATCAGAAGAATTTAGATGATTATAGTGGCATCTTAAAAACTATCGCGCCTTTAATCAGCCTTGGTCATCCTATTAATTTACAGTCTTTCTTCAGCGGTTCTTTAGTTAGAAAAGTTGAAAAAATGACTCGCACAACGTTAGTCTCATAGAGAGTGTTTATGGAAAACATCGCCATTGTAGGTATTGCTAATTTATTTCCCGGTTCAAATGCACCCGATGCATTTTGGCAGCAATTACTGCAACAACAAGATAATAGAACACCTATTACTGACATTGAATTAAGTGTTAATCCTAATGAGTATTTAGGTAAGAAAGGTGAAAGTGATAAATACTATTGTTTGTATGGTGGCTACATTCGTGATTTCGAATTTGATGCCAAGGAATATCTACAAAGTAATGAAACTCACTTACCTGAAAATACATTATCAGAAAGTTATCTGAATAATCTTGATGATTTACATCATTGGTCTTTGTATGTGACTAAACGTGCGTTACAAGATGCAGGTTATTGGCAGAGCGAAAAGCTAAAAGAATGTGGTTTGATTTTAGGTAATTTATCTTTTCCAACAAAAAACTCTAATCATTTGTTTCTTGAGTCTTATCGCCATGTGGTGGAATTAGCATTACAGCAAACATTGGCCACCAATTTAACTTTAGCGCCATTTGCAGAAAGCAAAAACGTAGTACCTGAAAATGCATTAGTAGCAGGTTACCCAGCGGCTTTATTAGCACAAATCAATGGATTAGGCGGAAGTCACTTTGCATTGGATGCAGCCTGCGCATCATCATGCTATAGCCTTAAATTAGCCTGTGATTATTTGCAAACAGGCAAGGCGAAGATGATGTTAGCCGGTGCGGTTTCTGCGGCGGATTCACTATTTGTTAATATGGGATTTTCAATCTTCCAAGCTTTTCCTGAGAATAACCGTCACGCTCCCTTTGATAAAGATTCGCAAGGATTATTCGCAGGTCAGGGCGCTGGCATGATGGTGTTAAAACGTCATAGTGATGCGATTGCTGATGGTGATCATATCCATGCTGTGATTAAAGGTGGCTCGTTAACTAATGATGGTAAAGGTGAGTTTGTTTTAAGTCCAAACAGTAAAGGGCAAGTATTGGCGTATCAAGAAGCTTATCGAGATGCGCAGATTGATCCTAAACATGTGGATTATATTGAGTGTCACGCAACAGGAACGCCAAAGGGCGACAAAGTTGAATTAAGTTCAATGGAGCAATTCTTTAGTCGACATGATCATAAACCCTTATTAGGTTCGGCTAAGTCTAATCTTGGTCATTTATTAACGGCGGCTGGCATGCCAGCGATGACTAAAGCGATTTATGCGCTTAATGAAAAAGTGATCCCAGCTACTATCAATGTTACTAATGCGATTAGTACTAAACAAAACTACTTTTCAGCGGCTCAAATTCCAACAAGCCAAATATCATGGCCAGAAAACGCTCATAGAGCAACGGCTGGCGTGAGTGTTTTTGGTTTTGGTGGTAGTAATGCACATATCGTATTACAAGGAAGTGATTCGCCTTTAAGCGTTCCACCTAAACGTCTTAATGACGTACAAGGTTTAGCGATCGTGGGAATGGACTGCCATTTTGGCTCTATTGATAACTTAGGTGATTATCAGCGACTCTTAAATAGTAATGATAATGCTTTTTCTGCGTTACCAAGTCGTCGTTGGCAGGGGATAGAGCTGCAACTTCCTGTGCTACATCAAGCTGGTTTAAATAAAGCGCCTCGTGGTAATTACATTGAACAGTTCGATATTGATTTCTTACGCTTCAAGATCCCACCAAACGATCAAGATAGTTTGATCCCGCAACAATTGTTGATGATGAAAGTGGCAGATAACGCGGCGAAAGATGCTAAATTAAGTGAAAGTAGTAACGTTGCTGTGCTAGTGGCAATGGGATTAGAATTAGATTTACATCAATATCGTGGTCGCGTGAATTTACTTTCTCAAATTAAACAAAGCTTTGTCGAACAAGGGATTACTTTAACGGAAGCACAATTAGCTGAGCTGACGCATATCAGTAAACAAAGCATTAATGAACCTGCACAGTTAAACCAATATACCAGCTTTATTGGTAATATTATGGCGTCTCGCATCTCAGCATTGTGGGATTTTAGCGGACCTGCTTTCACGGTTTCAAGTGAAGAAAACTCGGTTTATCGGTGTGTTGACATTGCCGATAACCTGCTAAAAACATCTGATGTTGAAGCCGTTATTATTGCGAGTGTTGACCTTGCCGGTAGTTTTGAGAATGTTTCTTTAAGACAGCGTTTTAATCCTGTTTCTGAAGATGCACATATACAAGCGGATCCATTACAACAGTCAAATTGGCTAGTGGGTGAAGGCGCTGGTGCGATTGTCGTTAAAGCTACAAATAAAACACAATCACAGCAAGTGTATGCCAATATTGATGCTTGTGTGTTTACAGCTAACGATGGACAAGAAAGTAATCAAATCGCAGCATTGAATGCATTAAAGCAAGCGAGTGTTGACGCTTCTCAAGTCAAGCACATCGAAGCCTTTGCGGCTGGAAACTTGTCGCAATTGGCATCTGAAAGTAAAGCGTTATCGGCGGTTTATGGTAATTGTAATATCGTTTCTTCAAAACAGAAAATCGGGCATTGTTATAATGCTTCGGGCATGGCGAGTATTATTTCAAGTGTGCTTGCTGTTAAAAACGCAAACTATGTTGCTATAAATGGTTTAGGCATGGATAGCAGCGTTGCGCATTTAATACTTTCAAATCGAGATGCAGATAAAGACATACCTTTACAACAAAAAGCAACAATAGCTCCTAAAAAACCAAGTTTGATTAAGACCGTTTATTTAGGTGGTAAATCTATCTTTGATAGCATCTGTTCACAAAAAAATAACCCCGTGATAGTAGAGATAAAGCAGGTGTTAAATGAACAGCTCTTACCTGCGAATCCAATCCAAATAGAGGAGCCAGTTGTGGCAAGATCAACTGTTTCAAAAACGGCGATGTTAAAAGAAACTCAACTAGATGACATAACGCCAAGGTCATCAACGCCAACAAGCCAAATGATTGAGCAACAAGCAAAAACACACCAAGCTTTTTTAAAGCAACGCTTTATGGCTGAAAAACAGATTTCAACCTTAATCAAATTACAAGCTGGCGTAAATGTTTCTAGGGAAGCTTTAAGCGAATTTTTTGTACAAAATGAACAAACAACTAAGCAAACACCAATAACTAAGAACGCTATAGCGAAACAAGTAGGCCAATTATCCATTAAAGGACAAAGTGGGTATCAATATCCTGATTTGCAATTAAAAGAGCAGTTTAATAAACCGGCGAAAGTTATTTTTGATACCGCACAATTAGTTGAGTTTGCTGAAGGTGATATTAGCAAGGTGTTTGGTGATGAATATAAAATCATTGATAGCTATCCACGTCGTGTACGTTTACCAACCACTGATTATTTATTAGTAAGCCGAGTGACCGCGCTAGAGGCAACGACTCACGAATATAAAAAAGCGTCAATGTTTACGGAATACGATATTCCATTGGATGCACCTTTTTTAATTGATGGTCAAATTCCATGGTCAGTGTCCGTTGAATCGGGTCAATGTGATTTGATGTTGATCTCTTATATTGGTATCGATTTTCAAAACAAAGGTGAACGTGTTTATCGCCTATTAGATTGTGAATTAACGTTTTTAGAAGAGATGGCCTTTGGCGGTGAAACGCTACGTTATGAAATCCATATTGATTCCTATGCTAAAAATGGTGAGCAACTTTTATTCTTCTTCCATTACGATTGTTATGTGGGCGATAAAAAAGTATTAATTATGCGCAACGGCTGTGCAGGATTCTTTACTGATGAAGAATTAGCCGATGGTAAAGGCGTGATTGCGACAAAAACCGATCAAGCTGAATTTGATAACGCAGTGAAATCGAGTTTTACACCGTTAATAAGCAATACTAAAACTGAATATAACTATCAAGATATGCTGAAGTTAGTGCACGGTGATATCAAAGGTTGTTTTGGCGAAAATTATGATCAGCAAGGTCGTAATCCTTCTCTTAAGTTTTCATCTGAAAAATTCTTAATGATTGAGCGTATTACTAAAATCGACAGGCAGGGCGGTCATTGGGGATTAGGACTTTTGGAAGGACAAAAAGATCTTTCGCCTGAGCATTGGTATTTCCCATGTCATTTTAAAGATGATCAAGTGATGGCTGGCTCGTTAATGTCTGAAGGTTGTGGGCAAATGGCGATGTTCTTTATGCTTTGGTTAGGCATGAATGGCGAAGTTAATAATGCACGTTTCCAACCGATGGCAGGTGAGGCTCAAACTGTACGTTGTCGTGGACAAGTAAGACCACAAACTAATACGCTAACTTATCGAATGGAAGTTACCGATATTGGCATGTCACCAAGACCTTTTATTAAAGCCAATATTGATATCATTCTCGACGGTAAAGTCGTGGTTGATTTCAAAAATCTTTGTATGGAAATCAAAGAGCAAGATGAGAACAGTCCGTATCCAGTCAGTTTACCTAGTAACGTAGCTTTAGTTGAAAATAAGACGATTAACACAACAACTAATAATGCAGAAATGCTTGATGAACGCGGTATTAATCCGTTCTTAAATCCAAGTCGTCCTTTGATGCGTGTGGAATCAGATTTTTCTGCTCCAACCAATAAAGGCGTAGTGCCCATCAAACATTTCCCGGCTCCGGATATTAATGGTCAAAATAGAAAACCAGATAGTGTTCCTTTTACTCCGTGGCATCTCTTTGAATTTGCAACGGGTGATATCAGCCAGTGTTTCGGCAATGAGTTTGATGTTTACCAAGGTAGAACACCACCAAGAACGCCCTGTGGTGATTTACAAGTCGTGACTCAAGTAACACAAGTGCAAGGCAAGCGAATGGACTTTAAAACGCCTTCGAGCTGTATTGCTGAATATGTTGTACCTGAAGATGCTTGGTATTTCACTCATAATACTAGTGATAATTGGATGCCTTATTCATTGTTGATGGAAATTGCATTACAACCTAATGGTTTCATTTCTGCTTATATGGGCACCACGCTTAAATATCCTGATAAGGATTTATATTTCCGTAATTTGGATGGTCATGGTGAAATTTTAAAACAGGTTGATTTACGTGGTAAAACTATCGTAAATAAATCGGTTTTATTATCGACTAGCATGGCGGGCGGTGCGATTATTCAAAGCTTTAGTTTTGATTTAAGTGTAGATGGTGAAACAATTTACAAAGGTGGAGCTGTCTTTGGTTACTTTAGTGCCGATTCATTAACCAACCAATTAGGTATTGATAATGGTAAGGTCACTCAGCCTTGGTTTGTAGATCATAATATTGCAAACTCTGATATTAAACAGATAGATTTATCCGATAAAGCGCTTAGCTTATATACAACAAAGGCAGATAAACCTGCGTATCGTTTAGCAGGTGGAAAACTGAATTTTGTTGATCAAGTGAGTATCGTTGAAGGCGGTGGCAATCATCAATTGGCCTATATTTATGGTGAACGCACTATTGATGCAAGTGATTGGTTCTTCCGTTATCATTTCCATCAAGATCCTGTGATGCCAGGTTCATTAGGGGTTGAAGCGATTATTGAATTATTACAATGTTATGCGTTAACCAATGATTTGGGTAAACAATTTATTAATCCGCGTTTTATTGCACCAACAACAAAAGTGGAATGGAAATATCGTGGACAAATAACACCGCTTAATAAAAAAATGAATCTCGATGTACATCTTAAAGAAATCATAACGTCAGCAAATGAAGTGCGTTTAATTGGAGATGCGAATCTATCTAAAGATGGTCTGCGTATCTATCAAGTTAAAGATATTGTCCTTAGTATTGTTGAAGCTTAAAGAGAAGAATGATGACAGAACAAATAAATAAAACCGCATTGATTAAAATGAGCAAACCAAGCATTGATTGGAATTGGCAAGTTGAGGCTTCAACATTAAAAAATGACCCTAATAATTTAAAGAAAGCGTTATTAGCGATTGATAAACCTGTTTATTTAGCTGAGTTAAATGATGCTATCGCAGTCAGTCATCAAACTTCTAATACTTCAATTGGTGCAGCTCAAGTATTAGCCTTTGCACAAGCTGTTAATGCTGAAGATTTAGGTTCAGATGAGTTTAAAAAAGCGCATGGTGTTAAGTATGCTTATCATGGTGGGGCGATGGCTAATGGGATTGCATCTGTAGAATTAGTGATTGCATTAGGACAAGCTGGTTTTTTATGTTCATTCGGTGCGGCAGGTTTAATTCCCGATGTGATTGAGGATTCAATCAAACGTATTCAAGCAGCATTACCTAATGGCCCTTTTGCGGTTAACTTGATCCATGCGCCAAGTGAAGAGGCTTTAGAGTCAGGTGCTGTAGAGCGATTCTTGAAGTTAGGGGTTGATACGGTTGAAGCTTCTGCCTATTTAGGTTTAACCGAGCACATCGTACATTATCGTGTTGCTGGGCTTTCACAAAACCCTGACGGTGGTGTTCATATTGGTAATAAAGTGATTGCTAAAATTTCACGTACAGAAGTCGCTGAGAAGTTTATGTCTCCAGCGCCACAAAAGTTACTCGATAAACTGCTAGCTGCTGGGAAAATCACGCCTTTACAAGCAGAGCTCGCATTAACGGTGCCAATGGCTGATGATATTACTGCTGAAGCAGACTCAGGCGGACACACTGATAACAGGCCATTTTTAACATTATTACCGACTATTATTCAGCAGCGCGACCAAATTCAAGCGAAATATAATTATAAAACACCATTACGTGTTGGTGCAGGCGGGGGAATAGGGACACCAGAGTCAACGCTAGCCGCTTATAACATGGGCGCAGCTTATGTCGTGTTAGGATCCGTTAATCAAGCCTGTGTTGAAGCAGGGGCGTCAGAGCATACGAGAAAGTTATTAGCAAACGTTGAAATGGCCGATGTTACTATGGCACCAGCGGCAGATATGTTTGAAATGGGCGTTAAATTGCAAGTGGTGAAGCGTGGCTCTATGTTTGCGATGCGCGCTAATAAACTTTACGAGTTATATAGTAACTACCCAAGTATTGAAGCGATTCCTGCAGTTGAACGTGAAAAAGTTGAGAAGCAAATATTCCGCCAGAATTTAGATCAAGTATGGGATACTACCAAGGCATTCTTTCATGAGCGCGATCCTGAAATGTTAGCAAGAGCTAAGCATGATCCTAAACGTAAAATGGCACTTATTTTTCGTTGGTATTTAGGCTTGTCCTCGCGTTGGTCTAACATCGGTGAAACAGGCCGTGAAATGGATTATCAAATTTGGGCTGGCCCAAGTTTAGGTGCGTTTAATAGTTGGGTTAAAGAAACTTATTTAGCTGATTACCAAGAACGCTATGCTGTTGATGTTGCATTGCATTTATTAACCGGTGCTGCTTATTTAGCACGTATTAACCAACTTAAGCTTCAAGGTGTTTCAATACACAGTAGCTTATTAAACTATCAACCAGCAGAGTCTTTTTTATCAGTTTAATTTTGACTGATAACTCACTAATTAAGTAATTTAAACAAGGTATTCATGACCGTAAAAAAACAAAACAACCCTCTATATGGGTTAAAGCTTGAAGTGTTACTTACTGAAATTTCAGATCATTATACTTGGCCGGGGTTGAGTGAAGCGTTATGTATTGACCGTTTTAACTTTCATACTGGCATGAAATCAACTTGTAAGTTTTTGCGTAATAATCAATGGGCACGTGAAAAGGTCGAAGTGTTTTATCTTTATGAGTTTAAAGCGTATCCGTATCCTGAGCCTAAACAATTGGCCAAACCACCTAGAGATAGAAACATCCCTGCAGATCAATTATCTGGTGAACCAAACCCGATTACGGATGCACTCATTGACCGAGTTGATATTGCCTGTAAATATCGTATTTATGAAAAGTCAGATGTGATAAAAAATGAACCTGTTTATGATCCAAGTAATCCTTGGGGTGTGAAGTAATCATTTAAGTAAGGATAGAAATGTTAACCTGGAAAATTAAGTTTTTTGCTGAGTTAAGCGGCGAAGAGGTTTATCAGATATTAAAGCTTAGACAAGATGTGTTTATTGTGGAACAGGCTTGCCGTTATCTTGATACAGATAATTTAGATCAAAAATCCTTACACGCTTTTTTTGTTTCAGAAGAACGAGATCAAGTGATTGCTTATTGTCGAATATTACCAGAAGGTTTGGTTTCACCGCATGTTGCAATTGGTAGGGTGGTTGTATCACCCGAGTTTCGTCAGCAAGGTCTTGCTAATAAAATGATCACAAAAACCATTGCCTTCATTAAAGAAGAAATGCATCCTGAAGCGATTAAAGTATCTGCACAGTCTCACTTGAATACATTTTATGCTTCATTGGGGTTTGAAAATATTTCTCAGCCTTTTGACGAAGATGGCATTGAACATATTGATATGCTTCTAACGCTTTAATCTAATGCCGTTGTTGGTTCAGGATAAGTTAATGACGATTCTTAGCAATGACTGTTATAATCTACTTTAGATTTATTATTTTTTAGTTATAGGAATACCCAAACCAATGTCTCCTGAATTACAACGCAACAACCCACTTCATGGTTTAAAAACTGAAACTTTATTAACTGAGTTGGTTGAGCATTATGGCTGGAAGATATTATTCGCAGCAACACGTTTTAAATGTTTCGACATTAACCCAACAATTAAAGGCAGCCTTAAGTTTTTACAAAAAACAGAATGGGCTCGATTAAAACTGGAAAGCTTTTATCTATACCGCTTTAAACGTATGCCTAAACCAAATGAAGCCGAGTTTCATTTAGCACCGCGAGAGCGTGGTTTTGAACACGGGATAGTACCATTGTCGCCAATGAAATTGACTATTGAATCGATTGAGTTATCACAAGCTAAATCGGCTTCCGCTTTCAAAGAGCGTCAAAATGAACAACGCAGAAGTAATCATGCGCGTCAAAATGCAAGTAAACATCCAATGCGTGATAATAAAGCGCCTAGAGCAGCTAAAGAACCAAAAGATGAGCCTAAGTACGATCCTTCTAATCCGTGGAATGTGTAACATTTAATTTTGGCTAGTTTATTTCGAGATCAGGCATTACCTTTGGGATGTAGATTTTAATAAAAATAAAAAACAGAAATAAAAAAAGGGAGTTAACATTGAATGTTAACTCCCTTTTTTATAACTATAAATTTTTAAGAGTTAATTACCAGCCAATTGATACATTTAGATTATAACGACGATCTTCTTGATCACCGTATGCAAGACCTAATTGCTCTTGGTATGTAGTAAAGCCAACTTTGAATATTAATGCTGTAAACGTCATACCTGCAGTATAAGCGCCTTGATATACCCCACCAGCTAACTCAAAAGTTGACCAGCTATTCTCATATAATAATGTTGATACACCAAAACGTACTCTTTTAACTACATCTGTATCTTCGATATCAGTATAAGTAGCAGTATCTCCATCACCTAAGTCGTATAGTCGAGTCTGATTGGCATTTAAAACATCTACATAATCGAGGGCCACTGTGGTTTTCTTAATATAAGGAATGTTAGGCTCGATTGAAGCACCAATATTAACCGTCATTGGCAGAGAGCCGTAACTTTCATCAAAATCGAGATCACCTATATTTAATATACTTAAACCAATAGAAGGATTAGTAACAACATTAAATTGATAAATAACACCTAAATCAGCAGCTATAGCAGAGCCATTACTTTCCATTTTATCTTGTAAGTTATCGCCAATAGTATCGAAATTAACTAATTCTGAAGGTGTTATTGAACCCTCATAAGATATTTGATAAATATATTTTGCACCTAAACCGACTGTTAAATCTCCTAATTCTGAAGGTTGAAAGTCATAAGATAGTGCTGATGTGATTCCACCATATGCTCTTGCTTGAACTTCAAGTAGGTTATAGCTGTTCGCATGAGGAGTAAAGTTTGCATCAACGGCAGATAAAACACCAAAAGACCAAGCCAATTTTTCATGTTTATTAGTTAACGAAGTATAATTGGATGCATCTATATGGGTTGTCTGACCAGAATAATCAGCAAATACATCTAATATTTGACTTGTTTCTTCACTATCAATTGCATCACTAAGGTCTGTAACAAGTCCTTCACTGTCGCTACTTACTCCAAGTTGAATACCTAACAATTCAAATACAACACCGTGTTCGTTGCTTACTTTACCAATGCCCGCTGGGTTAGAGAATAAAGAAGTACTGTAACCACCTGTCGAAATATTTGTACCACCTGCAGCCATAATGCGTTGATCTTTATATAAATAGCTAAGTTCTGAAGCTTGCAAAGATGTGATTGAAAAAGCCGTTAAACCAGAGACGACTATCATTGAGAGTTTTTTCATTATTAAATTCCTTTCAGTTTAGTGTCAATTATAGACCGTCTAGATAATCAATTATGTCAGATAGTGTATAGTCACCATCTGTACCAGTTGCTGTAATTTCACTTGTAAAGTCATCAATGGCTTCTTGCAGATCGTCATCATCAGTTAAGCTATCGATATTATTAATTGCATCATTAAACGCGGTTACTAGAAGGTCATTCACAGAATCATCTTCATCTTCTTCACTTGGGCAAATATAGGATATTTGATCGGCAGCTAAGCCTAATGGGTTGTTATGTATATCTTCTGTGACTTCTTCTGTTTCTGTAAAGTCGTTAGTACAAAAGCCATCAGTAAAAGCGATGCTATAGAATCCAGTATCAGTGTCAGCTATTGCTGTTTCTAAAAAATATTCTGAATTATTATCGAGATCTTCAATTGTGAGAAGCGTATAAGATTTAGTGACTGTCCCTTCTGGGTTGGCAAATGTAACTGAATCAGTTTCAATCGTACAATCCGCATCAACTGTTGCGCCTGTTGAATGCTGTAAAGCACAGACTGATAAATCCAATGTTTCTGAATCTTCTATCGATGCATCGCCTGTACCTGAAAGGAAATCAAGTGCTAGTGCGGTTTTAGTTAAAGAAACAACACCTTGCACTAAACAGATACCTTCTTCGGTACTTGTTTTATTAGTAAGCTCACTACAATCAGCACCTAAATAGGTTGTAAAATTATCTGTGGCTAAGTCTAAGTATTCAATACTGTTATCGTTTTTTAATTCAGCGATAGAAGATGTAAAGTCACTAAGGGCATCGCTACCATCTTCACTATCGTCTAATGCTGCTGATAAAATATTTGGGAAAGTATAACCTGAAATACCTAATTGAGCAGAAGCTAGATCGACTAAGTATTCATTGTCAGGGTAAGTGTCTTGACAAGTTGTGGAGTTTAATCGTTCTATTGCACTTTCGTAATCTTCATTATCAAGATCTTGTTGTATGTAATAGCGGCAGCTACTAGCGTCTTCTGATTGGTCTTCACAAGCGCTCAATAGTAATAAGCTAGTGAATGCTGTAAATATTAATATGAAAGGAGTTCGCATTTTATTATCCTTATCTAAATAGATTTGTATAAAACTTTAAATAAGGGATATATAACCATAAATATTTATAAAATTACAATTTATTTACATATTCTTGCATATTAATTGCAACTTTCTTGCACATTTCCTGTCTCCAACTTTAATTATGTCGTTAATTTATATAGCTAATTTACGTTTTAAGATCAAAATCTGTTTAATAAGTTGAGACTTTTCTAACTTTGCTAGCTCTGTAACTTGTAAATCTGAACTGATTAATGAGTCTGCTTGATCATTATTAAGTGTTTCTATTTCTTGTTTAAGTTTTTGGTTCTCTGCATTAAGTTGTTTGATTTGTTGCTGTAATTTTTCAGGATCTTTAGCCTGTGTCTTTCCTGCAAAAATCAAAGTTTCTAATGTTTTATTGAGAGGGGCTTGCTTAGCAATTTTTTTGAGTTGTATTCCAGCGTCAATAGAAAGATTAAAGGTGTACATCTTTTTTCCATTGTCACTATCTCGAGACTTTTTACTACGCCACGCTTTGAACATTTTATTGCGTAATTCTCTGCCTTCTGCTGTTTTTTCTAATAGCTCGCAAAAATGTGTAAATTTACTTTCCGTTAAGTTGCTTAAGTCTAACCCCATGCCATTAGTCAGCGATAAAATTAAAGTGGTTTTAGGCATTAAATAATTTTTAACCCATTTTGAATTCGTATCATTCCATTCAAAGCTGGCAGGGGTATCAACTGTGATCATGTAAAAACTCCTTGACTCTATTCACTAAAACTAAATGGTTATAAATAAAATTAATTGTTTCTAATGCTGAATAAACCACATTTTAAATTGTTCTTTTTGTTCTTGAGTTGCTGCTTTATATTGTTCAATAAGATAATTCTTCGCGTTTTTGTTATTCAACACTTCTTGGTCAATAGGGCCTGTTGAACTAATGTTGTTTAATTGATTGTATTCTTGTACAAGTAATTCGATATTACGATATGGCATAAAACCTTTGCCTTTAAGCTTATCTGCGTCTTCGATGGTATATTTACGCTGTTGGTTTTCAACATGCCAAGCAATATCTTTTTTTATACTATTTTTAGCTTGGGCATAGGTTGTGAATCGATCGGTTGTAAGCTTAGTGTTACCTTCTACTTCAATTGTAAATATGTATGGCTTACTTTCTAATATTTCATCATTTCTAAATTTATGGTTATATTTGACTACGAGCTGATGTGAACCATCTTCAACTTCTATTTTGTTGTTACCAAAAAACGAACTTGTGGTTTTTACACCATTAACTGCTAATACTTCAATACTGTCGCTAACCTGAATTTCACTCGAATAAACAAATGAACTAAGACATAAGGCTAAAAAGAATCCAAAAATTTTCATGTAATTTCCTAACTTAAATAATTAATTAACATAAATATGACAGATCATAATAGGTATTGGTACACGGAAATTTAAATATCGACTATATTTATTCAATAAAATTTAAAAATGATTAAAAATTAATCGTTAAAGCTAATAATACAAAATCAGAGAGGAATATTATGGATATCAATACGGTCGGTCAAATATTAACTGAAAGAACAAAAGTAAACACACTTGATCAAGTTAATGTCGCTTTATTCAAAAATAATAAAGAACAAGCAGAACAGCATGTGAATCAATTGATGGAATCTATTGAGCCTCTTCCCGTAGATAATAAAGGCCATACTATTAATACCAAGGTATAAAACAAAAAAACCAAACAAAAGTTTGGTTTTTTATTATTTATACTAATAAATGCTTATTCTTGATTATCTCGCATCATTTGTTCTGCATCTTTGACCATTTCTGTACTACCACAGAAGAACGGAACACGTTGATGTAATTCAGTTGGATTAATTTCCATAATTCTTTGGAAACCATCCGTGGCTCTACCACCCGATTGTTCAGATAAAAATGCGATTGGGTTTGATTCGTATAATAATCGTAATTTACCATTTGGCGCTTGTGCCGTTGAAGGGTAAATAAAGATACCTCCTTTTAATAAATTACGGTGAAAGTCTGCTACTAATGAACCAATATAACGAGAAGTGTAAGGGCGGTTATCTTCAGGTTCAATTTCCTGGCAGAATTTAATGTATTTTTTAACACCTAGTGGGAATTTTAAGTAGTTACCTTCATTGATAGAGTAGCAATTACCTGTTTTTGGTGTTTGCATGTTTTCATGTGATAAGTAGAAAACACCTAAAGATGGATCACATGTAAACCCGTGTACACCATTACCTGTTGTATAAACCAACATAGTTGATGAACCATAGATAACATAACCTGCAGCAACTTGTTTAATGCCTGGTTGTAAAAAATCATCAATCGTTACAGGGGTGCCCACTTCACTGACACGTTTGTAAATTGAGAAAATAGTACCGACAGAAACATTAACATCAATGTTAGTAGAGCCATCTAATGGATCCATTAAAACAACATATTTACTGTTAATACCACGGTCACTATCAAAGCTTACAAAGTCATCTTCTTCTTCAGAAGCGACACCACAAACTTCACCACGAGCTTCAAGTGCAGCTTTGAATACATCATTTGCATACAAGTCTAATTTTTGTTGTGTTTCGCCTTGAATATTTTCAACGCCTGTTGCGCCAATAATATCTGCAATCCCGGCTTTGTTAATTTCACGGTTAACTATTTTAGAAGCTAAACGAATCGCTCCTAATAAACTTGTTAATTCTCCACTAGCCTCTGGAAAATCATGTTGCTTTTCAATTATGTATTCGCCTAAAGTGATCATACGTACTCCAAAAAATGTAGGGCTTTATTATAGAGGAACTAATAAAAATTTTTCATAAAAAGGTGTGATTTAGTTCTGATTAATCGTGTTAATTGCTATTTTGTCTGACAAATAAATAATTCACTATTTATTGTCAAGCAAGTCTGCTACGTGGCGCGTATGGTACAAGTTATCAAGTTTAACTTACAGGAATATAATATTTATTTTACTTGTTAAATCGGAGTTGAATGAATTTTATACACAAAGTTTGACAAGTCGGCTTTGAATTCATTGCAAAAATGAACTCTTTAAATGATGAGTATTGAAGACGTTTGATGAGGCGTTTGAGATGACCGCTTTAAAACTAATAAAGCGGTCATCTTGTTATGACTATCTTGCTTTTCGAGCTTTATTCTTTGCTCGACGTACTGCGGAGGGTTTGGTTTCTGCTTTACGTTTTTCAATTAATTGATTACGTTCTTGTGTCGCTTTATACCGGCTCTTTTTGAATGTTTTTCCATCCTGTTGGACTTCAGTTGCTGGATTAAACTCATAACCAGGATACACAATACGATCAAACTTTCTTTCAATTAATGTCTCAATATTATCCAAGAACTGTTCATCTTTAGGGCTTACTAAAGAAACAGCATGGCCACTTTTACCTGCGCGCCCCGTTCGACCAATACGATGAACGTAATCTTCAGCAAGGAATGGTAAATGGAAATTAACAACGTGTGGTAAATCTGGAATATCAAGACCACGTGCTGCAACGTCGGTTGCAACGAGTACTCGTACTTGGCCGTCTGCAAATTGTTGAATGGCTTTGTTTCGTGCACCTTGCGTTTTATCCCCATGACATAAGGCTGCTTTTATTCCATCTAACTTTAATTCTTGTGCTAGTAGGTTTGCACTTTCTTTTGTACCTGCAAATACTAGTACTTGTTTCCAGTTTTTAACGCCAATTAACTCAGAGAGTAGTTCACGTTTACGCGATTCACTTACCCAATAAACTTGTTGTTTAACTTTACCTGACGTTGAGTTTTGTTTTGACGTTTCAATATTTTTAGGCGTATGCAGAAGTTGGTTTGCTAAGGTTTTTACTTTATTTGAAAATGTTGCAGAGAACATTAATGTTTGATGCTTTTGTTTAATGATTTCTGTGATTTGTTGAATATCAGTCAAAAATCCCATGTCTAGCATACGGTCAGCTTCATCCAATACTAGATGCTTTATATGTGCTAAATCTACTTGTCGATTTTTAACGTGCTCAATTAAGCGGCCTGGTGTTGCGATTAAAACGTCAACGCCTTGCTTTAACATTTGAGTTTGCGGTGACATATTTGCACCACCTGTAACAACTCCAGAGGTTAAAGGTAAAAATTGACTGTATTGTTTTACATTGTCGGCAACTTGCAAGGCTAATTCGCGAGTTGGTGTCAGGATAAGTACTTTTATTGTACGTGAGCTACCAATATTTTCAGGTTGGTTTTTCGCTAATATATCTAACAAAGGTAATGTGAAAGCTGCAGTTTTGCCTGTCCCCGTTTGAGCGCTTGCTAGCACGTCATGTCCAGAACGAATAATGGGAATTGCTTGTTGTTGGATCGGGGTTAATTTTGAATAACCACATGCTTTAACTGCTTTTAAAAGATTTGCAGATAAACCTGCTGCATCAACACTCATAATTTTGCCCTATCTAAATACACTAAAAATGGGCGCAGTATACCAAACTCTTTTTTGTAATGTCTGGAAATGATGCGTTAAGTCATAATTATATGCATAAATATTGTTTGTTTGATCTATTTTGTTTTTGCTGCGTATTAGAATGCTAATCTTAAACTTATTTAATTTTCAAATTTGTTAGTTAAGGACTAATTTAAATTTTAAATTTGTACATAAATTTGAAACTTATGCTAATTTTATATTTCTCAATAAGTATTTTATTTTTTAAAAGATGGTTCGACCATCGTATTTAATTTTAAGGTTACCAATGTCAGTTCAAAATACATTTCCTGAAGAAAAAAAAATGACAGTTATATTTAGAATGGAGCCAGGTTCTCTAGGGCCCGATGGAGCAGAATATGTCGAAGAGTTTTGTGAATTTGCCCAAACTCAATTACGTGCCTCATCTGAATATTATTTGAATTGGTTTATTGTTCCTCGTTATGACAAGTCGTTAGCAGAAATGAAGTATCAATTAGGTGACAAAGTTTTAAATAAAGAACAAGCAACAAAGTATCTGGGCATGTTCGGAGAAAATTATGCTCATTTTGAGGACCAACTTGAAGACCATTTAGAAGCGATTATAAATCAATATTTTGGTCGTTAACTATTTACTTAATGTACGTTAAATAATACTGGTAATAATAATGCTTAAAAAGATCACCGCTCAACAATTACGCATCGGCATGTTTATTAATGATCTTGAATGCAGTTGGTTAAAGCATCCATTTACTTTAAATAAGTTTTTAATTGAAGATGCCCAAGAAATACAAAAAATTCGTTCTGCAGCCATTAAGTCAATTGAAATTGATACCAGTAAAGGCCTTGATGTTTTACCTGTAAAAACAAAATACGTACAAACTAAGCCGCTTAAAGATATTTATAAAAGTAATCAAAATAAAGGTGGTATTAACAATGTCAAAGTAGAGATGCAAGCCGCTAAAATTGCCTACAGTGAAGCTGAAACATTCATTACCAATATGATGGCCGATGTAAAAATGGGCATACAAGTAGAGCTTGAACAAATAAATCCTGTTATTAATAAGTTAAGTGAATCTATTTTACGAAACCCTAATGCATTATTAGGTTTGTCACGTATTCGTACGATGGATAAATATACTTTTGAACATTCTGTTAGTTTCTCTGTATTGATGATGTCTTTTGCTAAAAGTATGGGGAAAGATGAGGAGTTTATTCGTTTAGTTGGAATAGGGGGTCTATTACACGATATTGGCAAAACCTTAACGCCTGATCATATCTTAAATAAACCGAGTAAATTAACAGCAGACGAATTTGTGATCATGAAAGAACATGTGGTGCATAGCCGCTTGATCCTTGAGAAAACAAAAGGATTATCGCAAATCTCTATGGATGTAGCCGCTATGCACCATGAAAAATTTGATGGTAATGGTTATCCTAAAGGGCTGAAAGGTGATGAGATTAGTTTCGCTGGACAAATGGCTGCGATTGTTGATGTTTATGATGCGTTAACTGCTGAACGTTGTTATCACAAATGTAGAGAACCAGCTGAAGCCTTGAAGTTTCTTTTAAATGGAGCGGGTACTCATTTTAATCCAGAATTAGTGAAACAGTTTATTCAGTCAGTTGGAATTTATCCTGTTGGTTGTCTTGTCTTATTGAATAACAACTACTTGGCGAAAGTTATTGAAATCAAAGATAATATGTTAAAACCAATTGTTGAGGTCTTTTTAAACGCTAAAAAAAGAAGTTATGTACCTCGTCAAATTATCGATTTAAGCACTCAAACTGAAATTAATATTCAAAGCCCAGAAAGTTATGATAAATGGAATGTAAAACCTGAGGTTTAAGTTAAATGCTTTTATCATCAGGAAAGAACACTCCTGTCTGACGACGGATCTCATTAATGACGGAAGCGGTTTGTAATGAGCGTTGTTCAAATTGCTTGTTTATTTTCCCTGTTTGTATTTGTTCAACAAATGCGATGGCTTCATAGCTCATACTATTTTCCGCCTGTTCTTGGCTTAGCTCTATCATTCTATTGTCTCGATGACTTTGATGAAATATTTGTGAGCATTCCCCGATATGATTAATTAATAAAGCGCCTTTTTCACCTTGTATTTCGCTAAGTTGATCTGATGCTGATATTTTAGAGTGATCAATAGTGACAGAGAAACGCTCGTAATCTAATAAAACACTACCACATCCATCGACTCCTGAATCTAATAAAGTTGCCTGTGCTTTAATGTTTATGGGGGCGCCAAATAACGCTATTGTGATCGCGATACAATAATAACCAATATCCATAATTGAACCGTTTGAAAATTCAGGATTAAATGTATTTGGTTTTTGTCCTGCTAAATAAGCGTCATAACGTGATGAATATTGGCAATAATGAATATGTGCTTTACGCAATGTGCCTATTTTAGATAAGTTATTTTGAATAACATTGAAATTAGGAAGGTGAGCTGTTTTGTAAGCCTCAAAAAATATAACATTATTTTCCTTAGCTATTCGATATAGGTCTTTGGCTTGCTGATAGTTAGAACTTAACGGTTTTTCACAAATTACATGCTTTTTATGTTCAAGCATTAACTTGCTTTGACTGTAATGAAGTGAATTAGGACTGGCGATATAGATCGCATCAATAGTGTTATCTTTGGCGAGTTTATCTAAATCATCAAATATACAAGAAACCGAGAAATTATTAGCAAAATCTTTGGCTTTATGTAAATCCCGAGAGTAAACCGCTGACAGTTGCATTAACAGGTTTTTGCCTTGCGGAGGTTGCATTGTGCCATGAATAAATTTCTCTGTGATCCAATTGGTTCCAATAATGGCAAACTTAATCATAAATAACCTCTACATGAAAGACGAACGACATTAACAATAAAATCGCATCGAATAAAGTAATAAGATGTGATAAAACTAAGGCTTGTATATTTGACCATTAAAAGAATAGTAAAACTATGTCATCACCTGAAAAACATCTCGTTGAGCTGTTAGCCAAAGAGTGTCACATCACGACACAACAAGTAGAAAGTGCGATTCAATTATTAGATGATGGTAACACAGTGCCATTTATTGCACGTTATCGTAAGCACCTTACACAGTCTTTAGATGATACTCAGCTTCGTTTATTAGATTCAAAACTGATTTACTTTAGAGAACTCGCAACACGTAAAGTTGCGATTTTAAAAGCGATAGATAGCCAAGGAAAGTTAACTCCAACGTTAAAAAAACAGATCGAAGCGATACAAGACAAAGTCAGCTTAGAGCATAGTTATGCCCCTTTTAAAACATCCCGTGTGAGTAAAGCCAAATTAGCTGAAGAGGCTGGTTTAACTAAATTGGCTGATGCATTGTGGCAATCACCTAGACAACCTTTAGACAAAGCAGCAAGCGCTTATATTAATGTCAGCAAAGGTTTTACAGATACTGATGAAGTCATTGAAGGGGCGTTAGCTATTGCAGTGGATAAGATCACACAAGATCTTTCATTACTTGCTTTATTAAAAGAACATTTATATGAACAAGCAACATTAACTTCTACTGTGGTTAAATCCAAGCTAAATGAAGCGGTTAAATTTAAAGATTATTTTGATTTTGATGCGCGCTTAAATCGTTTGCCAGCGCATCGCGTGTTAGCTATGTTACGTGGAAAATCAGAAGGTTTTTTACGTTTAAAAATCAATGCGGACCCATTTCAAAAAGATAAAAAAGCTTACAGCTATTGTCAAACCATAATAGCTAAACATTTAAACGTGTATTTGGCTAAAGATGATCATGATTCATGGCATCGAAGAGTCATTGATGCTACTTGGCGTACTAAACTATTAGTAAGTTTAGAAAAGCAGTTTTTAGTGCAATTAAAAGAACAAGCTGATGGAGAGGCTATTGAACAATTTGCTAACAATTTATCTGCTCTGTTAATGGCTGCGCCCGCGGGTGAAAAAGTTACCTTAGGATTAGATCCTGGGTTTAGAAGTGGCTGTAAATTAGCTGTCGTTGATAAAACAGGTAAGTTGTTAAATACTGCAACAATTTATCCGCATCAACCACAATTACAAACTCAACAAGCATCGCAAAAACTAAACCAATTAATTAAACAATATAACGTTGAATTAATTGCGATTGGTAACGGTACTGCTTCACGTGAAAGTGAGCAATTTATTGCTTCGATTTTGAAAAATTTGAATCAAGATATTCAAGCTATTTCAGTGAGTGAAGCGGGCGCTTCGGTTTATTCTGCTTCTCAATTAGCCGCAGACGAATTCCCTGAACTTGATGTGACATTAAGAGGGGCTGTTTCAATTGCTCGACGCTTACAGGAACCATTATCAGAATTGGTGAAAATAGAAGCGAAAGCGATTGGTGTGGGGTTATATCAACATGATGTCCAGCAAACATTACTAGCAAATCGTTTACAAGCTGTTGTTGAAGATTGTGTTAATAAGGTGGGAGTTGATTTAAATACGGCCTCATCCTGTGTATTAACGCATGTGGCAGGTTTAAATGCTGCTATTGCTAAAAATATTGTGGCTTATCGAGAAGAAAATGGACGCTTTAATTCACGTCAAGAGCTAAATAAAGTACCGCGTTTAGGTGCTAAAGCTTTCCAGCAAGCCGCTGGATTTTTAACGGTAACCGCCGGCAATAATTGTTTGGATGAAACAATATTACACCCTGAGCAATACCCATTAGCTGAACATCTAATTAAATTTAATAACCAACAATTAGAACAAGTTATTTTAACGTCTACGTTATCGACACAATTCAAATTACCAGCAGTGGCGAATGATGCAAGATTTGAAAATGAAGCAAATGCAAAAGCCGCTTATCAAGAAGTGATTAATGTTTTATCCATGACTCGTCGCGATCCTCGATCTGAATTCACTACTGCTAAATTTGATCAAAGCATTCAGAAAATCAATGATCTTGAAGTGGATATGGAATTACAAGGTGTTGTTACTAATGTCGCTAATTTTGGTGCTTTTGTTGATTTAGGTGTGCACCAAGATGGTTTGGTTCATATCTCAATGTTAAGTGAGCGTTTTGTTGATGACCCGCATAAAATAGTGAAAGTTGGGCAGATCGTGAATGTAAAAGTAATGAGCGTTGATGTTGAGCGTAAACGTATTGCTTTGACGATGAAAACTATAAAACAACCATCAAATTAAATAACACTTAAACAATGAAATTAAATAAACGTTTATTAGCGCTAGCTGAAATGGTTAAACACCCTTATGGGGTAGTATGGGATTGTTGCTGCGATCATGGCTTATTAGGGTTTCAAATTCTTGCAAACGGGCTTGTAAAACAAGTTAATTTTGTGGATGTGGTTCCTGATATTATTGACCGTTTAAACACAAAATTAAAAACATACTCTCATCATTTACCCAGTGACGTTCAATGGCAAACGTTTTGCGCCGATGTCGCTGATATTCCTTTAGCTAATAGCCAAGATTTGATGCAGGCTCAAGCAAGTGGAAAACCTCAACAACTTGTTATCATAAGTGGAGTCGGTGGCGAGTTAATGATCGGTATGTTGGATAAGTTAATCCAGCGATATAATGGACACAACATCGATTATTTATTATGTCCTGTTCATCATGCTTATAAGTTACGTAATAAATTGGTACAACTTGATTTCAAACTAAAACAGGAGCAATTAATTACCGATAATCAACGTGAATATGAATTGTTACTAGTGAATCAGTTAGAAGGGCGAACATTGAGTGTTACTGGCAATGAACTATGGGAAAATACAAAGCAACATCAAGATTATTTAGTAAAGTTAATCTCACATTATCAACGTGTCACTAAGGCTGAGAGTTTAGACGATTTAATCAATATGGCAGCTTTGAAGGATTATGCTTTGTTACAAGAAAACTATATCGCCAATAAATAGTTTCATTAAAATGAACAGCCAAAGCATTGCTAATTAGGTTCTTGTGGAACGTTAACATAGTGACAACAAAAACATTTTTAAAATCTTTTCATTACTGTCAATTCACTTCATGATATAAAGATATGTGAAATGTCACGATTTATAAAAACAAGGAATTAATATGGAATCGCTAGAAGACGATACACTTGTTGAAGAAAGAAAAAGAAGTTTTTGGTTATCTGCTTTTTTAATCATTATGTTTATTACCAATCCGCTTACTGCATTTTCTTACTTTGCTTATCCTGATGCATTGGTACAAACCTATCCATTGCTTTCCATTCCTGTTATTTATTTTATGGCCGTGCTCGCTATTCTCAATACTATTTTAGTCGTTGCGATTTGGTCTTGGAAAAAAATAGGTGTCTACGGTATCTACATTACAATGACGATTGCTTTTATTATCAACCTTTATATTGGTATTGGTTTATATAGTTCATTAATGGGCTTAGCGGGTGGTTTGATCATATTTGTGACCACAAGAAAAAATTGGTCTCACTTTAGTTAACTGATAAAAATGAAAACCTTTAAAGGATCTTGCCACTGCCAAGCGGTACAATTTGAAATTGATACAGACTTATCAGAGTTAACTACTTGTGATTGTTCAATCTGTGTTAAAAAGAATGCGCTCATGATTAAAGTGCATGAAACTTCAATGCGTATCTTATCTGGAAATAAATCTCTCACCACTTATCAATTCCATTCTAATACTGCAAAGCATTATTTTTGCAATATTTGTGGAATTTATCCATTTCATCGTAAACGTGTCACACCGGATCATTTTGGTGTTAATGTACATTGTTTAGATGACTTTCCAATTAATGATATTCCTGTACGAGCGACCATTGGTGCTGCAATGAAATAGTCATTTTTATACGATTAAGAAAGATGCAATGATAGACACTTATTTATTTGATTGGGGTGATACTTTGATGGTCGACTTCCCCGGCATAGCAGGGAAAATGTGTGATTGGCCAACGGTTGAAATCGTTGATGGTGCCAAAGAAACATTACAAATTTTGTCCAAACAAGCCCGCATTTTTATTGCTACAGGGGCTGCTAATTCAACAGAATTAGATATTAAATCTGCTTTTCAACGTGTTGGTTTAGATCCATTTATTTCAGGCTATTTTTGTGAAGAAAATATTGGGATAGCAAAAGGATCAACAGATTTTCTTCGTGCTATATTAAATACGCTCGACATCGATACCGAATCGGTAGCCATGGTTGGAGACAGTTTTGATAAAGATATTAAACCAGCAACGATGCTTGGCATACGGTCATTTTGGTTTAAAGGAGACGATACAAAAGGCGTTGAAAAAAGTGTCAGTATCATTAATCAACTCACGGAATTATGCCCTTGAATACTGAGTTCAGTGTATTTAAAGAAGATGAACGCCTGGCTGTTTGGCGTGTACTTTCTGATTTATTTTTAGATACTGAGTTAATGGATGATAATTACGAATTTATAGCGATTACGTTGGCTGATTCAAGTTATTCATTAAAAGAATTAGAGGGCATCTTATATTATGAAGTTTATCCTGTTTGTAAGCATAATTTACTGAGTATCGCAGGAGAATGGGCTGTTTTTAATGATAATTGGATAATGGAAAATATAGCACCTAGAAAAAACAAGCGTCCTTTATTCTGTTTTAGTCCTTTTCATAAACGCCTGTTTATTAGAGAATGGATTGAAGTTTGTGAACGCATAACAATAAAAAGAAAGGAAAAAAAGCAGCATAATAAATAACAGATTTAGGAGTTCATTAGTTCAAACTAGTTCATATATTTTTACTTGGTTGTTTGGTTATTAATAACTTAAGCAGCTTACAGAATAAAAGAGGCATGGTTATGAATGAGATATTAGAGTTATTGGTCAAAATTATTTTAGTCGTTGCTGGATTCTCTGTTTTCTATCAATTAGTTCCTTTTAAACATCATAAGCAAACTAAGCCTAAATTAGCTATTTTCCCTAAATATGTTGCGTGTTTTGAATCTTCTGTGGATGAAATCGAACAGTCTTTAGCTCAACTTGAATTTATTATTAATGAAGAAGGGCTTTATACTCGAAGTAAAGCCTACGGTGATTTTGCGGCTAAAAATATCAAATTATCCGTTGAAGTTGATGAACAAGCTAAGAAGTTGAAAGTGTATTCTCCATTCATTGGTATATTGTTTGATACAGGTGATCTTTGGCAGGTAACCTCTGATATATTAAATAAAAACAATCAAACATTATTATAATGAATTAAAAGGCGTACTCACCATATGATTAGTTGTAATGAATATGATGCGATAGAAATAGTTTGTATGTATCATTATCCACTTAAAATAAGCACTAAAAACGATCAAATCATCGAATGTATTGCTTTAGATACTAAAATAAATACTAATCGAGAAGAATGTATTAAGGTTAAATTATTAGATCCTCTGAATAAATTCGAAGCAGAGAAAACTCAACTTATCGTATTAAATGATATTTCTTCAATGACTGTAAGTATAAAAAACCCACATTTCCAAGTTGTAACATTTAAGTAGAAAGGTGCTATGTCAATATTAACAATACGTAATGTACAAGAGACAGATTTAGAAAGATGCTTCGAGATAGAGACGCTAGCTTATGCTGGAGAAGAAGCTGCGACAAAAGAAAAAATTCTCACTCGAATCCAAGGTTATCCAGATGGTTTTATTGTGCTTGAAAACGAAGATGAAATAATAGGTTTCATTAACTCAGGAGCAACTCATCAAGTCGTTCTCTCCGATGAAGAATTTAAAGAGTTGGTTGGGCACGATCCAAAAGGGGACTATATTGTTATTATGTCTGTTGTGATTCATCCTGATTATCAAGGGCAAAGTATGACAACTAAGTTAATGTCACATTTTATTAAGCAAATGAAAGCACTAGGTAAAAAAAGTATTTATTTAATTTGCCAAAGTGAATTAGTCGACATGTATGCAAAATATCGCTTTATTCATATTGGCGAGTCAGACTCTGTTCATGGTGGTTTGAGTTGGCATGAGATGTCTTTGGTACTTTAGTTTTTATAAATGGCTAGTCTAGGGTTAAAATGTTAATTGATAAAGCTGAAATAAATACTTGTTTTGAAATCGCTATTTTTAAAGTGCCAGAAAAAAACAAGGCGAGAGTTATTGAATTAAGTTTGTCTATTGTTAAAGAAATTAATGCAGAAAAAACCGTTATTTTGTCTCATCAAATATTATCTAAAATAGATAATTCCGAAGAGATATGTTGGCATTTAACGTGGTTAAATAAAGAAGCTGTTGCCTTAATTGCAAAAAAATGGAAAAGCTTTCCTAGCAGCAAAGAATTAGAATCATTGGTTGCAGAAAAAATTTATTATGGGCACTTTGTTAGCCTTTTTTGAAGCATTAAATTTACATAAAAAAATTAAATAATATTGTATAGGAATCAGATAAATAACATGAATAAACCAACCAAGGCAGCCATGATGTCGTTATTCATTTATCCAGGAATAGGGCAGTTTTTCTTAAAGAAATATATTAGTTCAAGTGTATTTATAACTCTGTTTTCAATTCCTTTTTTTTGGACTTTGTTTGATGTGTTTGAAAAAACCAATTTGTTAATGAAAAACATAGTAGAAAATCAGCTCCCTTTGGATGTCGCCACATTAACTGACGTGTTTTCAAACTTAGTGTCAGAGCAGACTCAAACGTTAGACAATAAAGCACTACTGATGATGATTATTTGGCTGTTGAGTACAGTAGATGCTTATCGTTCCGCTTATTATCAAAAAGATTAATGATATCAATTTTAATAAGGAACATTCATGCAATTAGAAACATTTTTAGCTTATGTTATTGCTTGTTTAATATTAACGGCAACCCTAGGGCCGAGTATTTTCCTTGGAGTAGTTCATTCACTTAACTATGGTGTAAAAAGAACCGTTTTTACAGCCTTAGGAGATATTAGCGCAAACTTTATTCAAATGATCTTGGTATCAATTGGGCTTGGTGTGGTCATTACAAATTCTGCTGTCGCTTTTGATGCCATAAAGTGGATAGGAGCTGCAACCCTTTTTTATATGGGAATCAAAATGTTGTTGTCTTCTAGTAAAAAATTACAGCAAGGAAACAAAGTTAAAACACTCTCTAATCGCAAACTCTATACATCAGGGTTTATGGTGGCTGCTGGTAATCCTAAAGCGATTGTTTTCTTTACTGCCTTTTTCCCTCAGTTTATTGATACGACTCAACCGGTTTTTCCACAGTTAGCGATTATGTGTCCAACCATGGCTCTATTGGATTTCACCTTAGTGATGTTATATGCCTTTTCCGCAAATAAAGTATTGCAAACAAGTGGTAATAAATTGAACATAATAAATCGAGTCAGTGGTGGTGTTTTAGTCGCGGCTTCAGGCGCACTTGCATTAACAGAACGATAAAACTATTTAAGTAATTAAGGCCACTATGGAAGTTATTAGAAGTAAAGAATTCACCGCCTCACAAGCATGGGGTGCAAAAGACATTGCTAACATTAATGGTACGACAATTCGTCTGCATTGGACTGATAAGCCTTATAAATGGCATATTAATGATGGCGAGGAAGTCTTTGCAGTATTAAATGGCAATGTGAAAATGCTATATATGCAAGATGGTGAAGAAAAATCAGCATTACTTGAAACTGGCGATGTGTTCTATGCATCAATCGGGACTGAGCATGTTGCTCATCCTCAAGGTGAAGCCAGAATTTTAGTGATTGAAAAAGAAGGAAGTGTTTAGGTAAATCGTTGAATAAACTTTATGTTGAGCAGAATAAGTAATAAAAAAGCCACATAATTTATTATGTGGCTTTTTAGTTTCAGAGGGTAAAGTTAATTAAATAACTTTAACAAACAATAGGTACTAGATACCTAGAGCTTGACCACCACCGATTTGTACAGTTTCAGCTGTAATGAATGCAGCATCTTCACTTACTAAGAAAGAGATAACGCCAGAAACATCTTCAGGTTGACCTAAACGGCCTAACATGATGCTGTCTTTCCAAGAAGCGAAAACTTCTGGTTTAGTATCTTTAATTTGTTGGTGGAATGGAGTATCGATAGTACCTGGAGATACAGCATTTACACGGATACCAGCTGGTGCTAGTTCTTTAGCTAGTGCACGAGTTAATGTGTGAACAGCAGCTTTAGAAGTACCGTAGATACCAGCGCCTGGGCCACCAGCATTCCATGCAGCATTTGAAGTGTAGTTGATGATTGAACCACCAGTTGTTTTCTTCATGAATGGAATTGCAGCACGAGAAACAAAGAATGCGCTATCTAGATTAAGAGCCATTACGAAACGGAAGAATTCAGTTGTCATTTCTTCGATTGGGCTACGACCACCTAAACCACCAGCGTTGTTAACAACAACATCGATTTGACCGTATTTGTTACCGATTGCATTAACGTTTTCAGTTACAGCTACATCGTTAGTTACGTCAAAACCGTAGTATTCAGCTTCGATACCTTCAGCTTTAAGTTCAGCAACACGTTGTGCGCCGATTTCATCTTCAATACCGTTAAGTACAACAGTGTAACCATCTTGACCAAGACGTTTTGCAACAGCAAAACCGATTCCACCAGTTGCACCAGTGACTAAAGCAATTTTTTTAGACATGTTTATATTCTCATTTAATTAATATGCCAGAGGCATAAAGGGAGTAACCAATATTGTTTATTTAAATTAATGATAATGTATGTGTGAAGAATAAATTCTCATTGTTACAATGCATGAGCATTAATTTTAACTTACAAAGCTGATCACCTTTTAATTCGCTGCTTTTATATTCAATAAAATGTTTATAAAAAGCGGCATTAAATCTTCAAGTGTTATTGTATTACAAATAGGGCAATTGTAAAATTGTTTAGTGAATTGAGCGCTGAATATGTTACCTCGGTTACGCTTTTTTATTTGAGTCTTTATCTGATCTTATTTATCTTTTGATGTAGATCATTAAATGGTCATTCGTAAATTAATTTTTTATTCATTTAATAGCTATCAAAAAAGAAACCAAGCTTACTTTAACTATAAAAATGTATTTCATTTGCTTTTGTTCGTATTTAAAAGAAAAACTCTTATTCTACTCACTGCATTAGCATTACACCTTAATACCTTTGATATGAGAACATTATGCATTTACTAAAACGAGTTGTTCACGACTCTATTAAAGAAACAAATTTATCACCTGAACATTCTGATTGTTTCACTCGCATTGCTACACGTGCCATTGTGATTAAAGATAATAAAATTTTGCTAATGTTTACTGAACGATATAACGATTACTCTTTACCTGGAGGTGGTGTTGATGAAGGGGAAAGTTTGTTAGATGCGTTTAAACGAGAGCTAAGTGAAGAAACTGGTGCACTTGATATTTGTAACATTCAAGCCTTTGGTTTGTATGAAGAATATCGACCTCATCGTAGCGATAAGTATTTTCCTGAGTGCTCTATCATGCATATGCTTTCTTATTGTTATACCTGTGAAATTGCAGAGCAATTAGGTACGACTCAATTAGAAGATTATGAGATAAAAAATGGAATGCAAGTGCTATGGGTGACCATTGATGAAGCCATTCAGCATAATTTAGCCACTATTGAAAATGATAAAAAACAAGGGCTTTCAATTCAACGTGAAACTTATTTGTTAGAACGAATTAAATCTTCATTAATGTCTATCTAATCGCTGTTCATATTTCAGAGTCATTTCGTTAATAATTTTGGTATTAATTATTAACGAAGCTTATTAACGACTAAATCGCTTTATTACGTCCTGTGGTTTTAGCTTCATATAAAGTGATATCAGCACGTTTTAATAAATCTCCTATATCATCTTTGTGATTATCTCTTTGTGAAGTGCCGATAGAGATCGTCACGTTAATTGTTAATTTAGGGTTAATCACGATGGGAGTTGCAGCTATTTTTACGCAAATTTTCTCAGCAAGTTGTAACGTTTTTTTTGCATCTAATCCTGAAAGTAACACTGCAAATTCTTCGCCGCCTAATCTTGCTAAAATTGCCTTAGTCGGTAATGCCTGTTGTAAGATAGAAGCTATATATTTTAAAACATCATCACCTGCATCATGTCCATATAAATCATTTACTTTTTTGAAGTGGTCAATATCTAGCATTAGTAATGAAAGTGCTTCCTCCGATGCAAATTTTTCATTAGCTAAAGTGAAGAAGTGACGTCGATTACTGATTTCAGTTAAAACATCTGTGTTAGCAATATAGGCAAGACGATTTTCCAATTCAATTCGATCGGTAATATTAAAAGCCGATGTACGCGCGATAACAAAGTTTCCTTGTTCAAGAATGGATGTTGCCGATGTAGATACAAAGAAAGTGTTGCCCTTTTTACATTGAATTTCTAATACCACACCTTCAATTTTTTTATTTAAAGGTAAGCTTTTTAAAAACTCTTCAAATACTTGGGTACTTTTTGACGTTAAAAAATCAGTAAAAGATCTGCCTATCACTTCTTTTCTCGTGTAACCAAGCCAATTTAATTCTGTTTGATTCATTTTAAGTACTCGACCTTTGCTATCCAAACTATGATAGCCACAAGGTGAATTTTCATATAAATCATTTAACTCATCTTTAATAAACAAATCATAATTATTTTGTCGGCGTTTTTCTTCAGAGATAATCAACAATAAGAATATAATTACAGCTAAGGAGATAAAGAAAAATACAATAATTATTTTACCTTCTCTACTACAAAAAAAAGATTCTTTTTGAATGGTTTCATTAGGTAAAAAAACAACCAATTTCCAATTGTTATTTTCCTTAGACTGCTCACTGATGGTTAATTTTATTTTCTGCTCCACTTCATAACTACCTATGCTGTCTAGGCTAAATGGATCAATGGCTTTATAGCGGAAGATACCTTGAGAGGTTTTAAGAATGCCTTGTTTGTTTTGCTGGATTGCTTGCCAAGCTTCTGGATATTGATCTACAAATTTCTGTTCAACTTGATCTAAGCTGTTTCCCCATTCATTTGCTCTATCATGATTACTTATCCAATATCCTTGAGGGTCAATTAACATACCTTGTCCACGTATTCGTAATTCCATTTGGTCACGAAAATTTTGTAATAGTTCTGTGGCTAAATAATTTAAAACGATAAGTCCAATTTTATTGCCTTTATTATCAACAACTGGCGTAACAAAACGTACAACAGGTTTATAAGGGATTTCTATTTTCCCATATTCAACATTAAGCTCCATAGGTGAAACATAGACTTTACCTGGTGCTAGTTTTATTCCTTCTTTAAAATAGGTAGAGTGACTTTTATTCTGAAGTTCTGCTTCGCTGACAATGTAAGTTGCATTATTTTTATAGTTAACGCGAATTCTTTCTCGCCCTGTTAAATCAATAAACCGTATCTGATCATAGCGATAAAATGTAAGGGCTAAATTAGAGAAATGCGTTTGCAGTGCTTGTCTTGTCGTTTGGTTATCATCCTCCATAAAATCAGCTAAAAATTTAAACTTTGTATTCATCTGCATTACCATGAGTTGGATTTGCATTTCTTTTTGAATTGCTTGAGTCGTTGATGACACAAAGGTTTCTTCTTGATTTAAAAGTGAAGTTTCGAGGTTTTGATTGTATTCCTGATAAATGTAAAAAAGAAAGGCAATGAATAAAGTCGCGACAACCGAATAAATTAAAATAAAGCGTTTAAGTACATTATTAAAAAAATTGCTCATTTCAGATGGGGAGTTTGTGTCATTTGGATTAGTTTGTATTGTCATTTAAAACTCTTATATATAATGGCAATGAGACTCGGTGTTAGATAAGAGTGACACCGATCAAATTTGACTATGATTCATGAATTATTAGTTATTTAATTGATTTTTATCATTTTTTATACAATGCAAGTTATCGTTTTTTTAAACAATAGTAAAGAAAGCGATGTGAATAGTTTGAATGGAAAGAGGGAGTGTTCGTCGATAAAACAGAGTAAATGAAGTCGCTTTGTATCTTATTTCAATACAAAGCAATTTTCTCGCTCGGTGCTAATGATTAAAGCGTAACTAACTCAGGTAAAAATTCACCATCATTATTTGCGTAAATGATGTATTCACCGTGGTATTTAACTTTTGATTTATAGTCAGTCACTTTATAAAGTAATAATGACTGTGCATAAGCGGCTTGTAATGCTTCAGCTACATCTCCGCGTATATATAAACTGATAGGTTTCGCTAATAAGCCATGTTCGAAGTTGCTTGCAAATGCTTGGCTACAAATAATTAATGATGCTTGCCCACCGCTGTGACGGTTCAATTTTTCGCCCACTTCAAGATCTGTATTTACCATCCATTGTTGACTCGTTAATGCTTCACATAATGCAACGATTTGATCTTTATTGACGGGTTTTGTTTTTAAGTTTTCATCAAATACATGCTCATAATTTTCTTTTATGGCTGTAAAGGTTTCAACTAACGCTGCATTTTTACCCAAACTACGTGCTTTACGTTGCCAAATAGTGAGAGTTGGAACAACATCGCTATCAAAGCGTTTTTTCTTGATCGCATTTGTTGTCCAAGCAGCTAAAAAGTGTGTTTCACTCAGTGGATTTTTAGGGATTTTACCCTTCGCCTGTGCTTCTTTTAAGTCTAATAAAGCCTGTGTTACCACTTGATGAATTGATGTTGAAAAGCTGCTCATGTTGATCCTGAATTTTGAAATTGTAAAAGTATGACAGGCTAGAGGATTAGGAACAAGCAAAGAAGAGATAATTAGCTATATTATGCCTAGTAAACCAAATGATTTATGGAAAAAATGAATACTTTTCATTTAACTAAGATAAAAACTTCATAATCTTATCAAACTTCATTAGTATTGATTTATTTACGATTATCGAGACGTTTTATGTCTGTTAATAACAGCACAGCAACTTCAGTTGCAACGAAGAATATTTCATTGGTATTAGGCAGTGGCGGTGCACGAGGGCTTGCACATATTGGCATTATAAAATGGCTAACTGAAAATGGATATGAAATAAAATCTATTTCTGGTTGTTCAATTGGTGCGTTAGTCGGTGGTATTTATGCTGCTGGTAAACTAGACGTATTTGAACAATGGGTTTGTGGTTTAAGTAAAGTTGATATCATTTCACTACTAGATATTTCATGGACCTCAAGTGGATTGTTGCGCGGTGATAAAATTATCAATACGCTGATTGGTTTATTGGGTGATCAAATTATTGAAGACTTACCTTTAAAATATACTGCGGTTGCATCTGATATTAAAAATGAAAAAGAAGTCTGGATAAACACTGGTTCATTATTTGAAGCTATCAGAGCTTCTATTTCATTACCGCTATTTTTTACCCCAGTTGAAAGAAAGGGCGTGCAGTTAATTGATGGCGGTGTTTTAAATCCAGTTCCAATTGCACCTACTTTTAGTGATGAAAATGATTTCATTGTTGCCGTTAATTTAGGCGGAGAAGTTGACGCAGAAAAACCTCGTTCAACTAATGAAGTCGAATTAGAAAAAGAACAAATCGCAGCAACGCTTGAAGATTTATCATTTCATCAAAAATTAGGACATTACATTAAACGCGTTGGTGACAATTTAAGTATCAAAAATTATCGCCCTGAAACATGGGATGCATATAATATAGCGGATCAAGCTTTTGATGCGATGCAAAGCTCTATCGCTCGCTTGAAACTGGCCGCTTATCCAGCTGATTATAATATTGTGATCGCACGTAATGCTTGCGGTACATTAGAGTTCGATCGTGCTCGTGAAATGATTGAGCTAGGCTATCAAAGTGCGCAACAAGCCTTACAACCATTAAAAGAAAAATAACATGATCAAAAGTAAAGAAGAAAATTGCGTGGATGCTGTTACGAGTACTCAATTGTGGGTGAAAAACGTTATTGTTAAATACAACATCTGTCCTTTTGCTAAAAAAGAATTAGACAGAGGCAGTATTCGTTATAGTGAAGAAAAAAGTACAGATATTGAAGGGGTGTTAGAGAGTTTAACTGAAGAATGTAAATTCTTAGATAAACATGAAACCACTGAAACAACCTTGTTAATATTAAGCGAAGCGTGTACCGACTTTGAGGCGTTTTTAGATTTGGTTTATCTTTCTAACCATCTACTTAAAATAAGCGGTTACGAAGGTGTTTATCAATTAGCTCATTTTCATCCTGATTATTGTTTCGAAGGTGATGCCGAAGAGGCTGCATCGAACTACAGTAACCGTTCTCCTTTCCCAACCTTGCATATAATTCGTGAAACTAGCATGGAAAAAGCCATTGCTGCTCATCCAGATGTCGATGCTATCCCAGATCGAAATATCGCTTTTTTAAATAAAAAAGGGAGTCCCTTTTTCGCTGATTTATTAGCAAGTTGCCTTTTTTCTAAAAGCTAATATTGCTAGATAGGACATTTAACTTTTTATTTGCTTGTTTAAACATCACTTCTTCGTTTAAAACTTGCTTAAAAGCTAAAAGAGATCGACAAAGTCTACTAAGATCGATAGATTTAAGTGTTCTGAATTATTTTAAAATCGATCTCTCATTTATATTTCACATAATTAAAATGATATTGCTTTTAAAACTTATTTTATATTTAACAAGGAATTTCCATGGCGCAGCAAGCTTATCAACTCTTACGTATCATTATTATCGATAGCTTTTGGAAAGGGCAAGTTAATGAGTTAAACCTTTCAGGGCATACTCAATTAGAAGGAACTAATGGCGCAGGAAAAACCTCATTAATGCGCCTATTGCCTTTATTTTATGGCATGCGCCCTAGCGATATAGTAAGTAAAGTGGATCAAGCTAAAAACTTTGCTGATTTTTATCTTCCTAGAAATTCAAGCATGCTTGTTTATGAATATCAAAGACCTAATGAGCAAATCTGTATGGCGGTTGCGAGCTCCGATGGAAGGAGTGTGCACTTTAAATTCATCGATAGTGCTTTTGACAGTAAACTATTTATTGGTGAAAACAATGTGCCTTTAGTAGTTTCGGAAGTAGAGCGCAGCTATCGTAGTTTAGGTATTGAATGTTCAAATTATTTAGGTGTAGATAAATACCGCCAAGTGATTCAAAATTTGCATGCGGGCCGTAAAATTAAAGAAGTTCGTCAATTACAACAGCGCTTTTCCTTTAGTGATGCAGCGACACCGCATCTTGATAAAGTCGTTAACGGAACCATTGAGAAAAATTTAGATTTTGACGCCGTTAAGCAAATGTTAGTGGCGATTGCTGGCGATCATTTAGCAAGAAGCGTAAATCAAGAAAAAGAACAAATAACACTGAACAAAGAAGATATCAGCTTATGGTTAGCGGATATTCAAGCAAGTCGTTCAATCCAACGTGTTAGTGATAAAATCGCTTTATGGCAAACAGATTTCACTCAGTTAGATAATTTATTAATTAAGCTACAACATTTACATGCTGAAATGCTAAATCATCAAGCAAGTATTGATTTATTACAGCAGCAACGCAGTCAAAAAAAATCACAATTTAAAGATGAAATCACCTCACTTGAAAAACAATTAAAAGAACAAAGCGCGTCGTTACAAAATGACATAAATCAGTTGTTAGTTGCTATTGAAGCCGACCAAAGCCGTATTGATTTATTAGATGATGATAAATTGAAATACGATGATGATGATGCGGCGAGTTTTCAGTTACAAGCGGATAATGCAAGTCGTTACCAGCAAGCGTTAAATGATGTAAATGAAATCATTGAAGCATTTGAAGGTAATTTAAATAAGGTGCAAGCTAAATTTGAATCTTTATTACAATCATTAACCTTACAAAAAGTAAAAGATGAAGCGCGCAATAATGAACAAGTTGCAACGGTAAAAGAGCAAGCGAACGTTCAACTTTCTGTGATTGCAGAAACGTATCAAAGCCAATTAAGTAAATTAAATGAGCAATTAAATAATAATTTTTTAAAGTTGAGTATGGATTCTCAAACCTTACAGAATCAATTGAAAATGGTTGAGATTGAACAAGGTAATATTCAACTTGAAACTGAATTACAAACTGAAATTAATTTAAATCAAGCCAACATGTCTGAAGCAAAAGACAATTTAAGCCAATTATTACAAGCGTTAAGTACTGATAATGAGTTAGTTAATGATTTAGAAAAAAAACGCAACACTTTATTAGATAGACACAAGCAAGAAAATCGTCAGCTAGAAAACAACAAACACCTACAACAACAACTGCAATTACAATTATTACCTGAAACGGGTTCACTACAATACTTTTTGGATAATGAAGAGAAGGCAAAGGGCTGGAAAAATAATATTGGTAAAGTACTTTCTTGTGAAGATTTAGCTCGTAAGGATCTTAATCCTCGTTGGGTTAATCAGCAGGAGGAAAGCAGTAATTTATTTGGTTTGCAATTCGATTTAGAGCAACTTAAAAATCATGATTTACAGCTTAACGAAAATGATTTGAGAGAAAAGTTAGCGGATGTTGAACATAAAATAACAGCATTATCTAAGCACATTGAAACCTTTGAAGCAGAACTCAATGAACTCAATAAACAAATAAAAAATCAACAAGAATTGATTAGTGATCGCAAGCAAAAGTTACAAAAAGCGCAATTACAACGCGAACAGTTAACAACGCAAAGTGAAAATTTAGAGGCTAAAAAACAGCGCTTTTTAAAACAAGCTAGTATGACCTTTGAAGAAAAAATCAGATCTCTCAATAACCAGATCAAACAGCATGAAGCAAAGTTAGCTGAATTTAACGAATCACAGCAACAACAACGTTTAGAACTGAATAACCAAATGTTAGAGCAGCGAATGGTTGTTGAGTCCGACCGTGATTCTCAATTAGAGCAATTATCAGAACAACTTGAGTCAATTAAAGAAAGCGCGAAAACGCGTCAAAAAGAGTATAAACAACAACGAGATCGTGCATTAGATGAACTTGATCCTGATGGCGAAGTAGATAAGCATGTTAAGCAACGTGCTGAATTAAGTGAAAAGCTTGAAGCTTGTGCGGTTTGGGCGCAAAAAGCACGTGAATACAAACAGTTCATGAATGAACGTTATGTTCATCGTGATCAATTAGTTGAAATTAATCAAAACCGTGACGTTCAAAAACGTAGTATAGAAGCCAGCCTGGCGGATTTGAAAGTACAAAAAACTGAATTAATTAGTGACAAACAAAAACAATTAAAAGTGTTAACACAAGAGTTAAGTGATGATGGCGATTTATTACTACAACTTGGTTTAGCCCAAAGAGAATGTGAGCAACTTGGTATTGAAGCCATTTTGTCTGAATCTGAACCAAGTAATAGTGCCGATCTTACGGTGACTTTCTGTGGTGATTGGCTAAAACAATTCAAAACGATAGATAAACGATTACAGGAACAACTTAGCCGTTTTAATGCCTCTTTCAGCAAATATAATGCAAACAGTGAGTTATATGAAAACTGGATAAAACTGGTGGCTGATAATGATATTTATGAAGGCGCACGTCGAATTTTTAAATATCAAAATCCAATTGAAGATCTACTGAGTAGTGCAGCGCAAAAACAAAAAAATACTTATCAATTGGTAACAGTAAACGCCACTATGATCAATGAGTTCTATCAGCATATTGAACACTTTGCGCGTCGTATTAGAAGTATTGGCCAAGAGTTATCTTTTAATGTGACAAAACTTGCTCACTTTGAAGCCTTAGCTGATATCAGTGTTAATACCGTTATGAAGCAGGAAGAACTTGATTATTGGGGACCTTTACAACAATTTGCTAAGTTGTTTGAAAAATACCGAGATGACTTACGTGAAGGTGTAGGTGAGATCCCTGATGACTTGATTGTCGCAATGCAGAAACTATCGGCTTACTTACCGAGTGAAGGTTTTGCTTTAGCGCATCATCAGCTGTTTGATATCGAGTTTACCATTTCTGAAAAAGGGCAATTAAAACATGCTCGTAATGCAAGGCAGTTGAAGAAAATAAGCTCGACGGGGCTTTCTTATCTGGCTATGCTTTCTCTTTATGCAGGTATTTTAGGCATGCTTAGAGGTGAAAGTAAAAATGCGACTCAAATCATTTTACCTGTCGATGAATTAGGAGAGTTAGCCGCAGAAAATATCGACCTGTTATTAACCATGTTTAATGAAAACGCAATTACTATGTTATCTGCTTCACCCTCGACGGATCGCCATATTTTATCTTTATATGAACGTCATTATAAAATTAAAGATAAAAAGATCTTCCATGCGGATATCCCAACTTCTCGTTTGGATGAATTGTTATTAAAGCGTCAGCAAGTTGAACAAGCTAATATTAACCATCAAACTCCTTCAAAAGCAGTAGAGCAGGAGAATCAATATGTTTAAACAAACCGTACAAAACCTACTGACTGGCGCGGTAATTTGTGAAACAGCTTTTGCAGATGAGTATTTATTTCTACAGGCGCAATCTAATCAAGATCGTGTGACAGAATTTTTAAGTAATCTAGACCGTAAACTGACTTATTTAGAGAGTGCAGATGCTTATTATTGCACTTTTAACGAAGTGGATAGCAATAACAGTGCAGAGTTAACTGCTTTATTTTCTGACATTCGTGGCATGTTTCGTCCGCTTGTTGAGTTTTTAGAATTAATATTAACTGCAAGCCAAACAGATTTACCTGTGCATTCAAAATCTATTGTGAATATTAATGAGCTATTTGATCACTTTGAACATGATCAAACGCTGCGAGATCAGCTTCGTCATCTAACAGGTATTAAACCATTTAAAACCAATAAACTGGAAAGTCGTGATCAGCTCGTTTTTGTTTTTCAAAAGCTAGAAGATTTAGGATATTTTGTGCGTAAAAACGCTGGTAGCAGCCGTTATTTTGCAACGGCTAGGTTTGACTTAGTCTATTTGTTAATAGAGTTCTTAAACGACTCAGAGCGCATTGAACTACCTGAAGCGATTGAACAACAGCAAGATGAGTTATTGTTCTAATGGCGGGCTATGATACTCACGATGTTGCCGAATTATTACGTCAACTGGGCGCGCATGACCAATTATTAGCGGAAGCTTATGTATTTGGTTCCGTGCAAGGTGATGGCGCTGATGCACGTAAAATAGCGTCGTTACATAAAAAAGCATTATTAAGACCCGACGATGAACCAGGTGATTATCGAGTTAGTGCGGATCTAAAACGAATGTTAAATCGTTTAATGCGCAAACAGAGTAGTTATCGCCAATTAACGGATATGAGAAAAGTCATTGAAGTATTGGCTGAAACGGTGAATGACTATCGCTTATCTGTTATTGGTGATCAAGAAGAAGATGCTGAATATTATTTAGATCAATTAGATGATTTATTGTATGAAGCAAAAGATAATCTCAATGTCAGCCTAGATAATATGCATTATGCGATTTCTAGTCAGTTCGGCTTTGTTTCAACACTTAGCGCTAAAGTGCGAGAAAATGAACGTGCTTTAAGCTATGCACAAAAATTATTAACTGAATTACAACAGATAGATCCAGAAACCTGTTACGAGTGGATGAATTGGGCTTGCCCCGTTGAATTAGCACGTAAAATTAGTGGTTTCATTTATTGGTTTAACCAAACTTTACCAAGATTACGTTACATTATTGATAATATGCGCCTTAGTTTATTCAAGTTAAGACGTGATGAAAAGCAAGCTGGCTTATTACGTAATATGGCGCGTTATCTTAATAAACACCCTGAGTTTGTGATTAACGAACAACTTTTTGAAGACAAAGCTTTACCTGAAACATTGCGTTTTGCTGCACCTTTATATATTAAATCTTATATTAATGTGAAAGAAACGGCACATGAAACGGCATTGGTTGAGATTGTACAATCACTTCGTAAAATGAATACTTATAGTACACCTGTCAAGCGTGATGTTTCTGCTGTTGAAGTGCTAGATAACGCTGCAATGGGGTTTAGTTATGATTTTTTTGAAGAGCAAACTGAACACCTTTTTGAGTTAGCGATTACAAGTGGTGACGTTATTTCAGCTGTGGATTTTTGGCAAACATCTTTACCCACTTGGCATGCTGAAGAACAACATATTGAACCAACTTCTTGGGTTGAATTAGTGTTTAGTAGTTATTGCAAATTAACCAGCGCACAACAAGCACTAATCGATATAGAGCCCAAAGGAGAGCCATTAACAGGTATTTCTCATAACTGGTCTTATAGTGACATTATTATTAAAATTAACTAATGATGTTCGGGCATCAAAATGAGCAAATGTTTGAATTTAAAGCGCTTTAAATTCAATAATCAAATATAATTATTTTTAAACGTAGTATTCATGCTAATAACAGGATAAACAATGCAAATAGCTAAAGACAGTGTCGTAGAGTTTCATTATAAAGTGAGTGAAGGAAGTGAGTTATTAGAAGATAGCACGGGCAACACTCCGTTACTTTATTTACATGGGCACGGTGGTTTATTTGAAACCATGGAGTTAGCTTTTGTAGGTAAACAAGTTGGCGATAAATTTGAAGTAACGCTAACACCTGATCAATCTTATGGAGAACGCCGAGAAGGGGCTCTGCAACGTATTCCAATAAAGCATTTGCAAGGTTTAGCAAAAGGTAAAAAGTGGGCAGCTGGGATGACGGCAGTGGTAGAGTCAAACCAAGGACGTAATGAAGTGACCTTGATTAAAGTGGGACGTTTTAATGCCGATTGTGATTTAAACCATCCTTTTGCGGGTAAAACATTAACTTTTGCTGTTGAAGTGATTAGCGTTCGAGCAGCAACTGAAGATGAGTTATCACACGGCCATGCACATGCTAAAGGCGGTTGTGGTCATTAATCTGATTTCACATCTTATACAAAAACAGGACTTTTTATGAAACGTATTTCATTATTCACAATGTCGAATTGTCCGCATTGTAAAACAGCGAAACAATACTTAGAGCAGCAAAAAATATCATTTCGCTTGGTTGATGTAAAAAGTCCAGCAGGACAAAAAGAGTTTGCCAAAACAGGCTACCGTGGTGTGCCAGTGCTTAAAGTTGGCGATCAATTTTTAAATGGATTTAGTGTTAAAGGCTTTCTGAGCTTGTATAAAGACTGAGTCCGTACAAATTCTTACATTTTGATTTTCCGATTTAATTGCTGAGTAACACGCTTACTCAGCACCTCGCTTTTATCTCCCACTTATTTTTGATTTACTGTTCAGAATTAAATCGTATTTAATGTTCAAGCTTCATTAGCTAAAGTATTAATTATATGCAATATTGTAGATATTATACTAATCGCTATTCTGCTTTAAGGAGTGTTAAATATGTCATCTTTTATTGCCGCCGATACATTGCAACCTAGTTTTATCGACTCTGATTTAACAACACTTTGGTCAAATATTTCCCCACTTTATATGATTGATGAAGCGTATTGGCTAAAACAGCTAATGCCGATGGCCGCACCAAGCATCAAAGAATCTTTTTCAATTGATAGCGATGCCACTGAGCTAATAACTCGTGTTCGTAAAGATAAAGATGCAATTCATATGATTGATGCATTGTTATTGGAATATAGCTTAGATACCAAAGAGGGGATTTTATTAATGTGTTTAGCGGAAGCATTAATGAGAATTCCCGATGCAGAAACGGCAGATGCGTTAATTAAAGACAAACTCAGCGTTGCAGATTGGTCTTCACACCTTAAGAAGTCTGATTCATTATTTGTTAATGCATCGACTTGGGGTTTATTGCTTACGGGAAAAGTGGTTAACCTTGGGCAAACTGTAAAAGGTAATTCTAAAAGTATTGTTAATCGTCTTGTCACTAAAATGACTGAGCCTGTGATCCGTGAGGCGATGCACCAAGCGATGAAAATTATGGGGCATCAGTTTGTATTAGGCCGCAATATTGAAGAAGCGCAAAAGAACGCGAAACGGTTTAACGATAAAGGTTTCAGTTATTCTTTTGACATGCTTGGTGAATCGGCTTTAACAGCGACAGATGCTAAGAAATATTTTAATGCTTACCTCTCTGCGATTGAATCTATTGGCAAAAAGTTACTGAATAAAAAAGATGTCGATGATGATAAAAAGGATCTAGCTGCAACCGTTTCAATTAAATTATCGGCTCTCCATCCTCGTTATGAAGTGATTAATAAACAACGTGTATTAACGGAAATGTTTGATTCTGTGGTGTTGTTGATAGAAAGGGCGAGAGAGCTTAACGTTGGTTTAACCATTGATGCAGAAGAAGCTGATCGTTTAGAACTATCCTTGATCCTATTTGAAAAATTGTATCGCCATCGTTCTGCACAAGGTTGGGGAAAGCTCGGGCTGGTTGTTCAAGCCTACAGTAAACGAGCATTACCCGTGTTAGTTTGGGTTGCTGCGTTGGCGAAACAGCAGGGGGATTGCATCCCTTTACGTTTAGTAAAAGGCGCTTACTGGGATAGCGAATTAAAATTATCACAACAAAACGGTTATGACAGATACCCGGTTTATACAAGAAAAGAAGCGACAGACGTTTCTTATTTAGCTTGTGCACGGTTTTTATTAAGTGAACATGTAAAAGGACTGATTTATCCTCAGTTTGCTAGCCATAATGCGCATACAGTGGTCGCAATTAATGCCATGGCGACACATCAAGATTTTGAATTTCAACGCTTACATGGAATGGGGGACGCGTTATACAACCATGTCATGCAAATGTTTAAAAGTAATGTGCGTATTTATGCACCTGTCGGTAGCCATAAAGACTTATTACCTTACTTAGTGAGACGGTTATTAGAAAATGGTGCTAACAGTTCTTTTGTACATAGATTAGTTGATGCTAATTGTCCTATTCAAGAGCTAACAGAACATCCAGTTGAGACATTACAAAAACGTAGCACCTTACATAATGGTTTGATTGTCTTACCGCCTGCTATTTTTACAGATAGAAAAAACTCGCATAGCGTGAATATTGAGATAGAGAGTGAAGCGAGAGAATTTGAGTTAAAACTGAGAGAATTTAAAGAAAAAGAATGGCACGTAGGTCCAATTGTTGATGGCATACATTATTATGATGCAAGCCAACTAGAGCATGCTCAAATTCATCGTTGTACTACACCTTATGATCGCACCATCGATATTGGCACGGTTTTATTTGCTAACGAAACTATGATTGATAATGCATTAACCAGCGCGGGCGAGTTTTACCCAGAATGGAATAACACACCTGTACAACAACGAGCACAATATTTATACAACCTTGCAGATTTATTAGAAACGAATACTCCTGAATTGATCGCGCTTTGCCACCATGAAGCAGGTAAAACCATTCATGACTGTATTGATGAGGTACGTGAAGCCGTTGATTTTTGTCGTTATTACGCACAACAAGCAACAGATAACTTTGCGAGTATTAATGAACAAGTGAGCTTTGATAATATTACGCAACAAATCATTCGCGAAGGTAAAGGCGTATTTGTTTGTATTAGTCCTTGGAACTTTCCTTTAGCTATTTTTCTCGGTCAAATTAGTGCCGCATTAGTCACAGGTAATACCGTAGTGGCTAAACCTGCAGAGCAAACTTCATTAATTGCAGCTAGAACCGTTTTATTAATGCTAGAGGCTGGATTCCCTAAGCAAAGCATTCAGTTATTAATTGGTAATGGCAGAGACATTGGACCTGCATTGACCGAAGATCTCCGAGTTGCAGGTGTTGTCTTTACCGGTTCAACAATCACAGCACAATCGATTAATCGCAGCCTTGCCAAAAGACCAACGCTACCTGCGACTTTTATTGCAGAAACTGGCGGACAAAATGCAATGATTGTTGATAGCACGGCTTTACCCGAACAAGTCGTAAGAGATGTTGTGCGTTCAGCTTTTGCTTCTGCAGGACAACGCTGCTCTGCGTTACGAGTTTTATTTATTCAACAAGATATCTCAGAACGAGTTATTGAATTAATTCAAGGTGCGATGCAAGAGTTATCGCTTGGTTTACCTTATTTGCATCAAACGGATGTCGGGCCTGTTATTGATAAACAAGCGAAAGATAAACTTAATGCTTATATTGATATGATGCTAGAAAAACATAAATTGCTGGCTCGCGTTGAATTAAATGAAAATTGTAAAAAAGGCGATTTTATTACACCTATTGCTATTGAGATAGATAACCTAGGACAGTTATCTGAAGAACAATTTGGACCTATCTTACATGTGATTCGTTTTAAAGCGTCGCAACTCGATGACGTTATACAGCAAATTAATGATACTGACTTTGGCTTAACGATGGGTATTCATAGTCGCAATGAAGCGGCTTATAAACGCATCGCTGCAGCGAGTCGTGTAGGGAATTGCTATATAAATCGAGATCAAGTTGGCGCTGTTGTTGGGGTTCAGCCATTTGGTGGCCAAGGTTTGTCTGGTACGGGTCCTAAAGCAGGCGGTCCTCGTTATTTATATCGTTTTACGAAACAGTCTTTTGATCCAATTGTTTTAGACAATAACACTTTATAGAGGAATTATTTTTATGTCCCTAAATTCAAATATTTTAAAAGTTGTTGAACAAGCGACACAATCTTGGTTATCTTGGAGTGCTATTGATATACAGGAACGTTCAGAGTTAATTGGTAAATGGAGTGAGCTTTTATCACAGCAACGAAATTTAGATTTAATGCCCTCACAAATGGTAGATTTTCATAATCAACAAGCTTTGACGTTAATGGGGGAAGCACAGTTAATGCCCGGACCAACAGGGGAAAGTAATGTTTTAACAAGTTTAGGTCGAGGTGTTTTTGTTATCATGGCTGATGATAACGTTCCTGAAACGGTATTTGTTGCCTTAGTTTGTTGTGCATTAGTGACGGGTAATAGCATTATCATTGCCTCACACGATAAATTTCAAGAAATTATTGAAAGTCTAACATGTGTTTTCTCATTATCAGCAATCGATGATCCTGTGATACAGATAGTTGATAAAGAAAGTATTGAGTGTCTCATTTCCACTCCATGTGTTGCTGGTATGGCTTACGCAGGTAATCAAGCTGAAGCGATACGTCTCAATAGTTTATTAGCTAAACGAGAAGGGCAAATTGCACAATTTATTATTGAGACAGATTTACAAGGACTAGAAACAGTCCGAGACCAATGTTTGGTATTACGTTTTATTACTGAAAAAACACAAACGATTAATGTTACTGCTGTAGGGGGGAATGCTTCTTTGCTCGCACTAGGGTCTGGCGATTTATAGTTGCTTTTTAGTTAGTATGATTCAAAACAAATACAAAAAAGCCATATTCGAGAATATGGCTTTTTTATGGTATTTCAAAATAATGAGTAACTTATTCTGGTAAAATCGCATTGTGATAAACGTTTTGTACATCATCACAGTCTTCTAGCATTTCGATGAATTTTTCAAACTTCTCAACATGCTCTTCAGTTACTTCTGTATCCGTTTGTGGAACGTAAGTGATTTCTTCAACCTCAAGTTCAACATCAGGGTAGCTTGCGTGTAATGCGACCTTAGCGTTGTTAAACTCAGTATGAGGGCAGAACACTGAAATCTTGCCATCTTCGCTTACAACGTCTACAACGTCTACATCAGCCATCATTAAATCTTCAAGTACAGCTTCATCATCTTCACCGGCAAATACAAAAACAGCTTGATGTTCGAACATATGAGCAACCGTTCCAGGAGAACCAATTTTTGCGCCTGTTTTATTAAAACAATTACGCACTTCAGTCCAAGTACGGTTCCCGTTATCAGTTAAACAATCTACGATAACTGAACAACCACCAGGGCCAAAACCTTCGTAACTTGCGCGTTCATAATCTTCACCGCCACCGCCTTTTGCTTTATCGATAGCACGTTCAATAACATGTGCAGGTACTTGGTCTTTTTTTGCTTTATCGATTAAACGACGTAATGTTAAGTTACCTTCAGGATCATAGCCGCCATTTTTAGCTGCTACATAAAGCTCTTTACCGTATTTTGAGTAAACTTTAGTTTTAGCGCCGGCAGTTTTCGCCATAGACTCTTTTTTATTTTGATATGCTCTTCCCATCTGAATGCTCTCTTATTATCTGAAAATGATTGTCTGGAAAAATAATGGCGGGGATTTTATCGTGTAATAGAGTTTGGTGCTAGCGGTAAAGAGTTATTTTGTTATTAAGACTTTATATTTTTTGATCTTATTAGGCATTAAATAATTATTTAATGCCTAATTACTGCTATTTTATTTTTTTGTGTAAGGAGTTAACTCAATATTATTGTCTTTCATTGTTACAACCGTTGGGCCTAATTGTTTTGTATTTGCCCAGTTTTGATTGGCAATACAAACATTTGCATCACTAAATAATGTTTTAGTTGCGGTCAAATGTGTTGTTGCAAAATAGTGAGAAATCTTAAGTTTTAGGTCAAAAAGACGATTTTGAATATCATCACTCTGATCTCGATAATGTTGCTTTTCTGCTGCTAATTTTGCTTTAAGCTGCTTCTTTTTTTCTTTATCTAACAAAGAATCTGCTCTTGATTCTGCTTGTTTAGTTTTATTCAATGCATCATGAGTTTGTTGCAATTCATGTGTATATTTCTTTTTTGCAGCGGCGAGGTTTTTGTAATCACCTAACAAGTTAATCATGGTTTTATTACCAGCACTAGTTCCAACCATAGTGGTTAATACGCTGCCATTTGCACTGGTAGTTCCTCCTACAATTGCGCCTTTAGAGAAGGTTTCATTGTGAACCATAACTGACCCTTTGCAATCTGTGACACAATGAATCAATTGGTTGGTCATTATTAAGTTTTTACCCACAGTTAAGCGAGAGTATTGTGCAATTGTGCCTTCTAAATTACCTTTGCAGTCAATAATACAACTAAATTCAGATTCATTTTCTTTTTGATGCCCGATAATGGGCATCTTAACAGTAAGGTCTCCGCCACAGGTTATATTGGCAGACTCAATTAAGCCCATAACAGTGACATCGCCAGTTACTTTTACAACCATACCTTCTTGAATATCGCCGGTAATAACAATACTGCCGTTATAATCAACATTACCAGTTTTTACATCAACTTGATTTAATACTAAGACATCATCAACTCTTATAAATTCTTCTTCATCAATAGGGATACCATGTGTGCTGGCAATTAAATGTAATGGATTATTGGGATCAACTTGGACATTTTTACCAATGGCAAATTCATGGTCGATACCAGCTTTTTGTTCCACAATTTCAGCAGTAATTGTTTTACCCGGTGTGCCTTGTGTTGCAGGTGTTTTAGTCATTAAGAGGGTGCCTGCATCGACAGTAATATTTTTACCTAGATCATGCATATCCACTTTGCCGTTTTCTAATAGTTTAGGCTTAGGTTTACGGTGATTATCGGTTGTTACACATTTTTTGAAGGTTGCGTCAATACCATCAACAGTAGGGATGCCCTTAGCTATATTTACACGAAATGATTTACCCGATGCAGATTTATGACAAGTGCTTAACAAAGCAAGCATTGCTTTAGGTAACAGGCCGAATTTTAGGTATAGCTCATCACATCTCGCTTTTATATCTGCAAGTGTTATATGTTTACCGCCATAAGGATTGGTGATTTCAGCATAGGCTGTCATTTTATCATCGGACACAACTACGTTTAGTGTTGCATCTTGTTTATCTGCGATCGCAATACTTTCAAATTCTTGTATATCTTCAAGGGGCGTATCTTGGATAATAGCGAATTTATTGACGGCTTCTTGCACACCTTCTAGGTTTAATTTGAAGCGAGGTAAACTACGATGCTGTAATAAATAAACGATAGATTCTTTTGTTACAGTCGAACTGAGAGGGAGCACCTTCAATAGAAGCTGTGTTCCATCTGTAGATAAATTTATCAGGTCAACTGAAAGAAACTCTAACTCGTCCATAAATACCTATTTAATTGTTTGATTTTATTATTAATATGTTTTAATTATAATACAAGTCCCAAAAAATAATGTCTCATTTTTTAACTCTTAATTTTCTCAATTTAACATCATACATTGCATTGCTATGTTAAGAGCTACATGAAAGTGCTGAACACCCAAATTTATTGGTCGCCCAATCTGGTCGTTTAGACTCAAACTCTTTATATTTAGCTTGTTGTTTATAAGGCGTTTTTAATAACTCAGACAGTATTAATACGCGCGAATAATCACCTTGTTCAGCCAATTCAATCGCTTCTTGTACCTGAAAGTTACGTAAAATGTAACAAGGATTTATGTTATCCATTTTAGCCTTTCGTTGTGAGTCTGCAAGGTTGTCAATAAGTAACCTTTGCTTATATCGTTCTAGCCATAAACTTAATTGCGTAAGATAGCTTTCAGTTATTGTTTCAGGCTGATAAAAACAGTCAGAAAAATGCTTTTTTATTAATATTAAGTCATCAGCATTCACATTTTTACTTATATTCGCAAGTTGGCGATAAAATAAAGTCATATCTGTGTTAACTAACGATAATATTTTTTCTAGATCTTTACTGAGTTGTAAGTCTGATTCTATTAAATTACTCGCATCTACCGCATCTTCATAGTTGGTATCAATGCCCATTTTATTTCTCATCATAGCCAACCATAATGTTTGATAAGTCTGGTTATAATTTGTCAAAATATTTTGCAGTGGCTCAGCTTCTTCAATCAATGGGTAAATAGCATTGGCTAGTTGGAATAAGTTCCATTGACCTATATATGCTTGTTGACCAAATCGGTAGCGTTTTTCTGCTGCATCAGATGTGTTGGGAGTCCAGTTGAGATCGAAATTATCAATCCAACCGTATGGACCAAAATCAATGGTCTCACCAATTAAAGACATATTGTCGGTATTAAGCACACCATGTACAAAACCAACTCGCATCCACTCAACAATAAGGTGAGCTGTACGTTCACAGATTTTTGTAAACCAATTTAAGTAAACTTCTTTTGTTATGTTTTTAGATTCAGTTAATAAATGCGGGTAATCACTGTTAATACTAAAATCAACAGTTTGCTTTAAAAGCGCAAGATCACCACGTGAAGAGGGTAATTGCACTGAGCCAAAACGTAAAAATGAAGGAGAGACTCGCGCAACAACTGCGCAAGGTTCAAAAGCGGCTCGTCCATCATATAGCTTGTCGCGAATGACTTCTTCACCGGTTAAGGTCAAGCTCAAGGCGCGCGTGGTTGGAATGCCTAAATGAAACATGGCTTCGGAGCATAAATACTCACGTATCGATGAACGTAATACAGCCATACCATCTGCACGACGAGAGTAAGGAGTTTGCCCAGCACCTTTTAACTGTAAAGTAACAAAGGATTGTTCAACTGTTTCATTTTGCTGATTTGAATGTAGTTGATATTGACCTAGGTTAATTGCGCGGCCGTCACCTAGTTGTCCAGCCCATTGTCCAAATTGGTGTCCACCATAATTCATTGCATAAGATTGGATTGATGATGCAGGGGCATTACCACTAACTAGGTCAGCAAATTCATTGGATGTTAAACTTAATTCTGTAAAGCCTAATGCTTTAGCTAATGCATTATTTACACAAATTACTTGTGCGGATTTAGTGGATGTTGGAGAAACCCATGAATAAGCTGCGCCTTCAACACTTCTACTCGTGTTTGATGTATCAGGATCAGCAGGCAAGCTTGACGTAAATATTGAATGGATGGGGGGTAATAAAGGCTTCATATTTGTCCTTACCTGCTTTCTTAATTAAAGCGTGAATATAGTTGATGTTATTTTCAATAAAATAATCACTAGTTGGTGATGGCTAGTGAATTATTTAACTGCTGCAATCACAGATATTTCAACTAATAACGCTTCTCTTGCCATACTCGCTTCAACACAAGCGCGTGCTGGTGCATAACCTTCTGGTATCCAAGCATCCCAAACTTCGTTCATTGCTGCAAAATGCAAAGCCATATCTTTAACGTAAATCGTTGCAGATAATATGTGCTCGCGGGAACTACCTGCTGCTAATAACAACTCATCAACTTTATCGAGCATGGTTTGAGTTTGTTCGCTAATGCCTTGTGTTGCATCTGCGCATACTTGCCCACATAAATAAATGGTATCATTATGTTTTACTACTCGGCTCATTCGTTGTTTAGTTTGTTGACGTTCAATCATAGCAATCTCTAAAGTTAAATTATTAAATCAATAATTGTAACCTGTCGACATTAAAAGGCGAGTGATTTAGTCAAGTATTTCATTTGTCGTTACTTAAGAACGTTTAGGCTAAAGAATGATGCTTGATTTTTACATTAATAAATTTAGGTAAATACTCAAAAGATGGAACAGTTACGCTATATAAATCACTATTCTGACGCTGTAATCGAGCAAGTTAAAAAGCTTATTAGTGAGAAAAAACTAGGTGAATATTTGCTTAAAAAATATCCTAAAACACATGGTCTTAATACTGAGAAACAGCTTTATAAATACACATTACAATTAAAAAATAACTTTATTAAGCAATCTAACTCTTTGAGTAAGGTTATTTATGACCCTAAAATACATGTTTATAATAACGCATTAGGAACACATAGTTTTGTTAGTCGAGTTCAGGGGAGCAAATTAAAATCTAAGCAAGAAATTCGAATTGCTAGTTTGTTTAAGAATGCCCCGTTACCTATGTTAAATATGATCGTGGTGCATGAGTTAGCTCACTTAAAAGAAAAGCAACATAATAAAGCGTTTTATAACCTATGCGAATATATGCAACCCGATTATCATCAGATTGAATTAGATACGCGGCTGTTTCTCATTTACAGCGAACTAGAAGGGGATTTATATTAATTTACTTTACGTTTTGCAAAGCACGTTGCAGCTTTTCCATCCCTTGATCAATCGAGACTAAAGCTCGATAATTAAAGTCTTTTTTTGAAGCTTCAATATTAAAGTAATGGCTTGTTGATAATTGCCTTGCAACAAAACGTGTCATGATAGGCTCTTCTTGTTTACCTGTTCTTAAGTACCACCATTCTAATAAGGTACCGACAAAATAAGCCAAACCAGCAGGCACTCTTGCGTTAACCATAGGCAAACTAGCCGCGGTTAAAATTTTGTTGAGCATAGTTGCCATGAATATTGGCTGATCGTTACTTAGAAAGTAAGCTTTACCTGCACAACTCGAGTTCATTTCATTTAATTCAACCGCCGCTAATAAATGTGCATAAACTGCGTTATCAATATAAATGGTATCAACCAATTTATCTTCTTTACCAACGAGTTTTAATTTTTTAGCTTTAGCACGCTCTATCACTCTAGGAACAAGGTGAGGATCACCTGGGCCCCATATTAAGTGAGGGCGCAAAGCCACTGTCTTTAAAGACTCGGAGTTTGCTTTTAATACGTTTTCTTCTGCAATAGCTTTAGATAAACCGTAAAAATTAAGAAATTGTGCGGCATAAGGTTGAGACTCATCAATACCTGACTCATCTTCTCCACTGAAGGTGACACTAGGAGTACTCGTATAAATTAAACGATCAATATTATTGAAGCGACAAGCTTCAAGTATATTTTCAGTACCTTCTACATTTGGTCTGAAATAACTTCCTTTATCCCCCCATACGCCAGTTTTTGAAGCTACATGAAAAACAAGGTCGCAACCTTGCATCGCTTCGCATACTTGTTTTTTGTTTTGCAAATCACCTTTAATTAGAGTCACGCCTAAGGCTGTTAAATGTGGATAATCCTTACGTGCAAAACCAATCACTTGAATATCCGCTGCTCGAAGGAATTTACATATCGCCGTACCCAAAAAACCACCGGCTCCAGTAACAAAAACACAATTAACTTGGTCACTTAATTTTTTTAATACAGATTGTTGTTCGGTTAATAATGATGATAGAGCTGGAATTAGTGATGACATAAGGTTTCTCTATAACAAATAAAAATTGGTTTAGTGTTTTTCAATTGAAACAAAAAGATTAGGTATGGTTAACTTGTTCCTGTGCCCAAATAGCTAATTTTTCTCGGAAAATTTTTGCATTATGACGGATATCCATAGGGAATTTTTTATGCACGTAGAAGAGTGTGATCCCTTTTGTCTGTGGATAAAGTTTACCTATGTCTAACAATTCATCGACTAAGGTGTCGTAATCATAACGAGTGTTTTTTTCTAATTCGAGGCAAATCGCTGGAATTCTTAATCCCTTTATAACAATAGGAACAAGGGCACTTCGTTTTACCATAGGGTGAACATTAAAAATCCTTTCACAGGGGATCGAGTAATAAGATTTATTGACTTCTAGGTGGTTTGAAAAAACACGATGTGCTTTTCGTCCACACATCCATAACTTGCCTCTATCATCTAAATAACCTAAGTCACCCATGCGATGGCGAACGTTATTGCCATCTTTTATTTTTGCTAAATCTGTTGCTTGTCTACGATTATAATAAAAGCGGCTTACTTGAGGACCTTTAACGACTATTTCACCAATCACAAAAGGCTCAACAGCGAGTTCATCTTTCCATTCATTGATTTTTTGTTCGGTGATCTTAATGATTTTTATATCAATGTTACGAACCGGGTAACCAACACAAATACCACCACCTTGTTCTGTAATGTCGCTACAGATAATTAATTGTTGGCTGCCAATACGACTTATTGGTAATGACTCAGTAGCTCCATAAGAGTTAATGATTTCAATACCGGGATTTAACATTTCACTAAACAACTCGATTGAAGATAGTGTTGCAGGTGCACCGGCGGAGATCACTCTCTTAAGTGAAGGTAATTTGACGTTCTTTCGTTGCCCTGCGTTGCCTAATACATCTAATAACGCAGGATTAGCGAAAAGATTGGTGCATTTATATTTTTTAATCGCAGCAAAAATATGATTAGGATTTGCTTTGATAGGCTGGCTCGCATCCATATCAGGAACAATTGATGCCATGCCTAAAGCAGGTCCAAATAATGAAAATAAAGGAAATGTGGCAAGATCTGCTTCACCCGGTTTGATCAAGTAATCATTTTTTAACACATTAATTTGTGCTTCAAACATACGATGACTATAAACTACACCTTTGGGTGTGCCTGTGCTGCCACTAGTAAATAAAATAGCCGCTAGTTGATTAATTTTTAGCTGTTGAATTGGATAATTTTTGGTTCTTGGATAGCGTTTTAATAAACTTGATAATTGTACACCCCCAAAAATAGCAGCTCCATCTACATTAATAACATGCTTAATTGTTTTTTTGCCCCATGCAAAAATGAGGCGAGCTAAATGGGCTTTAGGAATACCAATAAATGCATCAGGCTGAGCTTCTTCAAAACACTGTTTAAGATTTTTAACCCCCATCCCTGGGTCAACCAGTACGGGTACAATACCAGCTTTAAATAGAGCAAATGTTAGATTAAAAAAAGCAATACTTGGTGCAACCATTAATACAGCTTTATCGCCTGCTTTTAGCCCTAGCTGATTTAAAGCATAAGCAATATCATCACTCTGTTGATGTAATTGTTCAAATGTTAGTTCTTGATAGGTAAAAGTATTAAGTGATTTTTTTTGGACGCTAACGGCAAGCCTATTAGGGAGTTTCTTTGCCGCATTGACTAAATGACGACAAAGATTACTAGTTGGTGGTTTTTTTTGAGCACTATTTTTCGACCCTGCAGGTAGTTTTTTAGCTGCATCAGCTAAATGACGAGAAAGGTTATTATTAGCGCTCTTATTTAACATTTAAGGATTTTTAACCATAAAATCTTGAATAATATTAATCACTTCATTACTTGCATCTTCAAGAATGTAATGACCACAATCATGAAACTCATTCACCACAGCATGAGGCATTTTCTTTTTCCAAACATTCAGAAAATACTTATCAAAAACAAAATCTTGTAATCCCCAGCAAATTACTGTCGGGATGTTTTGAAATTTTTCTAAGCTGTTATCGATACTTTCAACCAGTTGATAGTTTCTATCACTTGGTTTTAATGGAATATCTTGTACAAAACGTAATGTAGAAATTCTATTCTTCCATGAATTGAAGGGCGCTACATAGGCTTTACGTACTGCTTTAGACATTGGTTTTCGCTTGACCCCGACATAAGAAGCAATCGATGAAAATGCGTTAAAACCTCTAACTAACACTGTACCGAGGTAAGTATTACGACATATCCATAATGGAATTGGAAAAGGTTTAGTTTTAGGTAAATTAAAAGCTGCTGTGTTTAAAATAACGAGGCGTTTAATTTTCTCTGGGTGGCGAGCTGCGTAACCCATTCCAATCATGCCGCCCCAATCATGAACCACTAAGGTGATATTTTGATTGATTTCTAAATGATTTAATAGGGTCTCAAGATCGTCAATGCGTTGTTCTAAAGTGTAGTCATAATCTTTATCTGAAGGTTTATCCGATAAACCACAACCAATATGGTCAGGGACGATACATTGAAATTGACCACTTAAAGCGGTGACTAAATTACGGTAATAAAAAGACCAGCTAGGATTGCCATGAACCATAACGACAGGCTCACCTTGGCCTTCATTTAAGTAATGATATTTTTGACCGTTAAGATCTAAAAAATTTCGTTTGAATGGAAATAAATTATCTAAGCCCATATTACCACTCCAGTCCAAGCATCATACAATTCAGCCCACTACCTATTCCCAAAAAGCTCACATTATCACCTTTTTCTAAGAAACCTTGTTCGTTAGCAATTGCTGCTGTGATCGGTAATGATACCGTCCCCATATTGCCAAGATATTGATAAGTTGGGTATTCTTTTTCTGAAGGAATACCTAATGCAGTTAACACTTGTTTTTGATTAGAAGAACCAACTTGATGACATATTACTTTATTAACCGTTTCAACAGACCAATTATGTTGTGTTAAAAAATGCTTCCAAGTATCCGCAGCTAAGGCAACGCCTTCTTTTAACAAAGGTACAGCATTGGTGCGCATAAATTCTCTATGTAATTTAAGGCCAACTTCTTGTAGGCCCCATTTGCACAAATCATGATGCTCTGGTGCTGAAAGGTGACTTGCACCTAGTAATTTGTGTTGTTGCTGATTACTTAATGAAAATGAACCATCGGTTAATAGTACGGCGACTGCACCAGAGCCTCCTGTTAATGTAGCAAGAGACTGTGAAAAATTTTGAATAGTTGGATTAGAGAGCATATTGTCAATTGTGATATCTACAATATGGCGAGCAGATTCACAGGAAACCACCAGACCAGCTTTTATTTGCCCTAATTCAATTCGGTTGGCAATATCTAATATGCCAGACAAAACACCTAAACAAGCATTACTAATATCATAAATAGCAGTGCTTTTATTGACGCCTATTTCTGCAGCAATGCGGCAAGCCGTCGCTGGCTCATGTTGATCTCGACATACGCCTGTATAAACAACTGCGCCGATATCATCTATATTAATACCTGTTTCATCGATTGACTTTTTAGCGGCTTCAATCGCTCCATCAGATAATCTATGGTCACTTGGCCACCATCTTCTGTCTTCAATGCCTGTTAATGCAGCAAGTTGACCAGCTGGAATACGCAACTTTTGGTATAAAGGCGCAAGACGAGATTCGAGATCTTTACTTGAAACCACTTCAGGGGCTAATACATAAGCCATACTATTAATATAAACGCGGGAATATTTCATTAAGTTGTAGCTTTTCTCGTTAATGTTTCTAAAAGGATCAATATTTTAACCCTTGCACCGGATGCGTAGATTACCGTAAATTGCTATTTTAACAAAGTCCAATCCCGATCCCATTCAGAATTACTCAGTAATTCCACATCAATTGTTTGTTTTTTAATCTTTTAATGGCTTGTTTTTGTTTATATAGCTAAGCCATTGCCTTGGAATTTTCATTTTATTATAAATATTCTTATCAATTGGTAAACTTTCTTGATTTATCTCACTCGCGACTATTTCACCTAAAAGAGGAGCGGAGCATAAACCTCTGGAGCCTAGACCTGTTATTAAATAAATATTGGGTAATAGGTTATTTGTAATGTTTTCATGTCCAGCTTCATATTCATTTTTAAGGAGATCATAGTCAGTCAGTTTGCCTAGATAAGGAAAGTGATCGCGAGTGGTGCAGCGAATTGCGATATGCGCTTGATTATCCGTTTTAATTGAATTGACCCATTGTTTATTTGGAATACATTTCTGCAGTTTTTGGTGATTATCTAACTGTTCTGATTCTCTATAATTGATAGTTTTATCATGACGTTTAAAGGTTGCGCCCATACAATGTTCAGCATGTAATTCGGGTGTGATATAACCTTCATGGCAAAGTGTTCTTTTTAATTGCGCTAATTGCGGTGTACTTTTAATATGACTAACTTGTCCTCGTGCGGCAGATAGCGGCAGTGCACGACATTGCTGTAATTTCAAAGTATCGAAACCTGCTGCAATAATCACGGTTTGGTGTGTGAAACTTTCTGTTTCAGTTTTTAAGTGCCAAGCATTTTGTTGATAGGCAATACTATCGATTTGTTGATGGCAATAAATTTGTACATTATTGTATTCGGTTAAACAGTTTTGTAATGATTGAATTAATTCTCGAGGGCTTAGCCAACCGCCTGAAGGGTAATATAGAGCAGACTGATTTATGTCTACACCTGCTAATTCATTGGTTTTTTCTGAGTCTATCCAATCTACTAATTTCATAGGTAAATTGGCTTTGAATATTTTTTTAAGCTTCTTTTCTGAACTTTGATCGTAAGCTAATTGAATTAAACCATTAAATTGATGCGCAAAAGGATGTTGTTGATGGATGTTTTGATAATAGTGAAGAGCAAACAAATAAGCATTCGTAAATAATTGACCTAATGCATCGTGTTGTTGGTTTAATAGAGGGTATAAAGCGCCTTGTAAATTACCTGATGCACCTGCACCTAACTTTTCATCTTTACAATAAATGCTTATTTTTTTTCCTCGTTTTGCTAAAGACAGGGCTGTACATAAAGAGGCAATACCGCCACCAATGATGGCAATATCTTTAACTTCTTCTGAGCTTTTCTTTGCTGTATTTATTTGTTTCTTTTCGATTACTTGTTTGGATAATGAGCCAGTTAACATTTCTCTTTTTTTGCCATAGCCCTTGCGTTTACGAATCTCAAAACCTGCTTCAATTAAATTTCGTCTTACAAAACCTGCTGCGGTAAAGGTCGCTAATGTTGCTTCTGGTTTTGAATATTCAACTAGTTTATTGAATAGGCTTGATTGCCACATATCTGGATTCGAACTTGGGTTGAAACCATCCAGATACCAAGCATCAGCAATTTGATCAATGTTCATATCAGTTAGATTGTTAATTTGTTCATTAATATCACCAAACCACAAGTCTAATATAATATTACCATCATCAAACATTAGTCGATGGCATCCCACAACGGGGAGAGGGTATTGTATTAATAACTGTTTGGTTAAAGATGAAAACTGAGGAAATGACGCTAAGGTTTTTTGAAGATCAAAATGAGTTAAAGGGTATTTTTCAAAGCTAATAAAGTGTAGTTTTTGTAATCGTGCTTCTGGGGACGTTTGTTTGAATTGTAGGAAATTTTTACAAGTATTGAAAAAATTAAGGCCGGATCCAAATCCAGTTTCAATGATACAAAATCTTTGTTGAGAAAAATCGGCCCATCTTTTTTGTAAATCATTGCCATCAAAAAATACATACTGAGATTCTTTAACTCCTTGATTACTATTGAAATAAATGTCATTAAATTGCGTGGAAAAAGGTTCTGACTGATCTGACCAGTGCAGTTGCGCATGCATAATTATATTATTTTTGGCATCAGACAAGTTATATTCTCCATTATATGCGATCATGTTTGTAACAATCAGGTTGATTTAGCATGCTAAGCACTTGATGATCATACAATTAGTCCCTCAAGCAATAAAGGCTTAATAATGAAAAGAGCAGTAATTACAGGTATCGGTATTGTTTCTAGTATTGGTAACAATAAAGAAGAAGTTTTAGCATCACTTAAAAGTGGCAAGTCAGGCATCACATTCTCTGAGCAATTCAAAGAAGTGGGCATGCGTAGTCAAGTTTGGGGTGATTTGAAAATTAATCCTTCTGAGCATATTGACCGTAAAGTAATGCGTTTCATGGGTGATGCAGCAGCGTACACTTATTTATCAATGCAACAAGCGATTGAAGATGCAAACTTACCAGAAGAAATGGTTTCTAACGTTCGTACTGGCTTAGTAGCAGGGTCTGGCGGCGGTTCTTCAAAAAACCAAGTTGATGCATGCCAAATTATGAAAGACAAAGGTGTTCGTCGTGTTGGTCCATACATGGTTCCACGTACAATGGCGAGTACGACGTCTGCATGTGTAGCAACACCATTTAAGATTAAAGGTATTAACTACTCAATGAGCAGTGCTTGTGCAACAAGTTCTCATTGTATTGGACATGCTCTTGAGCAGATCCAACTAGGCAAGCAAGATATTGTTTTTGCTGGCGGTGGTGAAGAGTTAGATTGGACAATGGCTTGTGAGTTTGACGCAATGGGCGCACTTTCAAGCAAATATAATGAAACACCTGATCAAGCTTCTCGTACTTACGATGCAAACCGTGACGGTTTTGTTATCTCTGGTGGCGGCGGTATGGTTGTTGTTGAAGAACTAGAGCATGCACTTGCTCGTGGCGCAAAAATCTATGCTGAAATAGTAGGTTACGGTGCAACTTCAGACGGCTACGATATGGTTGCACCATCAGGTGAAGGTGCTGTTCGTTGTATGCAACAAGCATTATCAACAGTTGAAGGTGAAGTTGATTATTTAAACACACACGGTACATCAACACCTGTCGGTGATACTAAAGAGCTAGGTGCAATTAACGAAGTTTTTGCTGGTAAAAAAGCACCTAAAATAAGTGCAACTAAATCACAAACAGGTCACGCTCTAGGTGCTGCAGGTGTACATGAAGCTATTTATAGCCTTCTTATGATGGAAAATAATTTTGTGTCTCCTTCTGTTAATATTAATGATATTGATGAACTTGCAAAAGAACTTCCAATTGTTGCAAATACTGCTCAAGATGCAAAACTAGACATTGTGATGTCTAATAGTTTTGGTTTTGGTGGTACTAACGCGACTTTAGTATTTAAACGTTACTAATTCACGTTGATATTATTATTTTAAAAAAAGGAGCCTTGGCTCCTTTTTTTTGCTTGCTGAAAGATAGAGTAAACAATGAATATTTTCATCGACGAAAACATCCCTTATGGCCATGCATTCTTTAAACGCTTTGGTGATGTAACGACTTTTTCCGGAAGGGGTGTTACTCCAGAACAAGTAAAAAATGCTGATGTGTTATTAGTTCGTTCAATAACACAAGTAAATCAATCCTTACTAGCCCTTAATAAAAAAATTCGCTTTATTGGAACTGCAACAATAGGCACTGACCATATTGATTTAGAGCATCTTCAACAACGTAATATTACCTTCAGCAGTGCACCTGGATGTAATAAAGTTTCCGTTGCAGAATATGTATTAAGCAGTTTATTGGTCTTAGCCGAAAAACAACAATTTCATTTACAAGATAAAACTGTGGCTATTGTTGGAGCGGGTAATACGGGCAGTGCAGTTTATCAATGCCTATCTGGATTAGGTGTAAATTGTATTTTATATGATCCACCGTTAAAAGCTGCTGGTGATAAACGTGAATTTTGCGAATTTGAAGACGTATTAAAAGCAGATATCATTTCATTACATGTACCTAAGATTAAAGACGGACCCTTTAAAACAATTCACTTATTTGATAAAAGAGTATTAGAACAATTAAACAGCCAACAAATATTAGTCAATGCCTGCAGAGGCGAGGTTATTGATAATAAAGCATTGTTAAACTTGGCTTTAATCGAAAAAACGCCTACTTTAGTATTGGATGTATGGGAAAACGAGCCTAATATTGAAAAAAAATTGCTACCTTTTGCTGACATCGCAACACCTCATATTGCTGGTTATAGTTTAGATGGTAAAGTACGTGGTACTGAAATGCTATATCATGCATTTTGTAAACATTTGCAAGTAGAACCAATATCAAAAAGCACTGACTTTATGGTAAAGGCAAATATAAGTGAAATTAAAATAGAGCAAACTATCACTGCAGAATTATTAAAATCTTTAGTACATTTAATATATGATGTACGCAGAGATGATGCATTGTTTAGAAAAAAAGCAAATCAGTCACAAGGGTTTGACAATATGCGTAAAAACTATCCTGAGCGACGAGAGTTATCAACGCTGAATTTAACTTTTTCTGACACTGTTAAACAAAATTTAGTATTAAATAAAATCGGCTTTACCGTAAATAATAAATAAAAGGTCAACATGAACAAAGAATATAATATCGCATTGATTGGTGAAATTGATGGATGCATTGAAACAACACTTGAAGTTTTATTGAAACGTGATTTTCCAATTAATAATTTATTTCCGATAACCGTTGAAGAGTGTGAAACCACTTCAGTTATGTATTCTGGTAAACCTGTTGATGTGCATGAAATTGCCACTTTTGATTGGCAACAAGTCGATATTGCCATATTTTTAGCAGAAAGAGAGGTTGCACAAGAATGGATCCCAATCGCTAAAGAACATTGTGTAGTAATTGATAACAGTGGTTATTATTTAGAAGATGCCAATGTCCCTCTTATTCAAATGGGAATTAATGAAGATGATATTGCACGTTATAGTGACGCTAATATTATCGCTATCCCAAGTGCTGATACTGCTCAGCTTACCCTTGCTATTAAACAAATTCATCAAGAAGTAGGTATTAAACGCATTACAGTTGCAAGTTATCAGTCGGTTTCTTTTAACGGTAAAGCTGGCGTGACGGCATTAGCGGGCGAAACGGCACGATTATTGAATGCAAAAGCAATAGAGCATAAACAATTTAAACAGCAGATTGCATTTAACATAGTGCCTCAATTAGATGACTTTAATGAAGATGGTATTACTTTTTCTGAATTACGTTTGTCAGCTGAAACAAGACGCTTATTAAATGATCCTGAGATGGTAGTTTCAACAACACAAGTAGTTGTTCCTATGTTTTATGGTTGCTCACAAGCTGTTCATATTGTTACTCATTACCCTGTTGAACTTGAAGAAGTAGCTAATGCGCTTCATCATAGTGACAACATTGTATTATCAGCCTCAGTTGATGCTTATGCAAATATGATTGATGATGTGGTAGGTAATGTTGAAGTTCATGTTGGTCGTTTACGTAAAGATGCCTGTGATGCTGCGGGGATTAATATGTGGGTTTGTGCCGACAACGTGCATTATGGTATTGCAACTAATGCAGTGCTAGTAATGGAAAAATTAGCTTATACCTACCTGTAAGGTTGACGTATAATCGTTTAAGTGGGCTAGATCTCATTTCTAGCCTTATAATATGCTTTAAAAGTTTTGTAGTGACTGTCCTAGTTTATTATTAAAGGATATTATTTCTCGTTATTTCCGTACAAGGAACATTTATGAAGCGCATTTTGCTTAGTCTTGTTTGCTGTTTGCCACTATTATTTAATACCTCTATTATTCAGGGACTTGAAATAATTGGCCCTGATGAACCTGAAAGTCAAATATTGACAGAAGCTCAATATGGACCGATTAAAAATACTGAAACTTTATGGGGTGTTTCTACAGAGCTTCGCCCAGATAATAGTGTCTCTATTTATCAGACTTTAGTTGCTATTTTTAAATCTAATCCAGAGGCATTTTTTGAAGGTGATATTAATAAAATCATCTCGGGCTCTATCATTACTATCCCTAGTAAAGAGTTTATTGAACAACAGACTGACCAAGAAGCTTTAGCGCTATTAAATCCAGCTCAAAATTCAACAACGAGAACAACTTCAAATACAAACAAACCTGTTGTTGTTAAAAAACCAGTTGTTAAGCCTGTCACTAAAAAAGACGTAACGACTGCCGCTGTTAAAAAGCCGCCAGTCACTAAGCCTATTGTTAAACCAGTAGAACCTAAAGCGGTTGTCAAAACGGCAGAGCCTAAAGTTACGGAAATAACAAAAGCACCAGTCACTAAAACTGCAGAAAAAGTTGAAAAAACTCCTGTCGCAGAGCCTGCTGTTCCTCTGGAAGAAAAGATAGTAAAAGCGCCTGAAAACAAAGTCACTGATCAAGATAAATTACGTGGGACTGAGATTGCTTTAGAAAAAGCTAACAAACTTATTGCGGAACAAGAAGCAGAATTAACTTTGCTTAATGAGCAGTTATTAAACGTAACTGAAATGAATCAGCGCTTGAAACTCAAAATTCAACCTCTAGCTGACCAAATTACCTTACTTAGTGAACAAATTGAAGAAGAAGAAAACCTTCAATTAGAACTTCAAGCTTTAATTGATCAATATCGTGAACAAATTGATTCTTTTGCTAAGCCTCCATTTAGTGGTGATGGCTTTATAAATGAATTATTACAAATGATAACTTCATCTGTTACTGCGTTATTGCTTACCATTATTTCTCCGATGTTATTGTTAATCGCTCTGTTTGTGATGATGATGCGAATCAAATCAAAACGAGAGCTTGAATTACAAGAACAAGAAATGGCTGAATCTACAGCTACCTTGATGGAACAGTCGGGTAAATTCGACGATTTATTAACTGATAATTTAGATGATTCTGAAGATGATGATGACGATTATGACGATTATGACGATGATCTTGATTTCTCGTCTGATTCTGATGAAGAACAAGAGGAAGTTAATGAACCGACAGTGGTTCCTGAGGTTAACGAACCGACTGTTACACTTGAAACAGAAGAGTTAAGTGAAGAAATCGAACTAGATATTGTTGATGACTCTGAACAACCCGATCCTGTTGATATTCCTGAAGACGCACCATTTGAAGAAGTTGTTGGCACAGAAGATGACCCATTTGGTATTGGTGCATTATCTGAAGAAGAGGATTTCTTTACAGAAGATGACGGTTCAGATGATAACGATGTTGAAACGGACGAAGAAATTGACATTGAAGCATTGATTTCTGGTGATGAAGAGACAATTGAATTATCTGACATTGACCTTCCTACTGAAGAAGGATCAACACAAGAAGATCTAGATCTAGCCGCAGAGTGGGAATCTCAATTAGCTTCTGAATCTGATGAATCTGATGATGCTGCTGATTTAATCGGTAGTGATTTAGAACAAGTCCCTGAAGCAGAAAATGCTGATGATCTTATAGAAGAAAATGAAACAACTCAGGAAATTTCACCTGAAAATATAGCTGAAGATGAAATAGCGACAGAGGCGACTAATGATGTAAAGCCTGATTCATCAACTGATCAAGAAATTAATGTTGAAACGCCATTAGAAGCGGTTGATGAAACTGAAGCTCCTGCTGTTGAAGTCGTTGAACAAGAAGTTGAAGAGTCTGTTACTGAGCCAGCTATCGAAGCTGGGCAAGTGGTTGAAGACACTGCGGTTGAAGCTGAACCAGAGGTTGAGCCTGAGCTTGAAGAAGTTGCTATAGAAGAGCCTGTTTTAGAAGAAGCCATTGAGATTCCAACTGAAGTTGAACAAGTGGTAGAGCCAGAAGAAACGGCTATTGAACCAGAGCTTGAAGAAGCTACGACAGAAGAGCCTGTTTTAGAAGAAGCCATTGAGACTCCAACTGAAGTTGAGCAAGCGGCAGAAGAAACGGCTATTGAACCAGAGCTTGAAGAAGCTACGACAGAAGAGCCTGTTTTAGAAGAAGCCATTGAGACTCCAACTGAAGTTGAGCAAGCGGCAGAAGAAACGGCTATTGAACCAGAGCTTGAAGAAGCTATGACAGAAGAGCCTGTTTTAGAAGAAGCCATTGAGACTCCAACTGAAGTTGAGCAGGTTGTAGAAGAGAATACTGAAGCTTTAAATGAAGTTATTGAAGAGTCATTTGATATCGATAGTCATGATTCTGCTAATACGGATGACCTTTCCGATATTGAGTTAACAAATGATTTTGAAGAAGATATTGATGCTTTATCTGAAACTGAACTGACAAATGATCTTGAAGATGATATCGATGCTTTATCTGAAACTGAGTTAATCAACAATGCAGAAGAAGATATTGATACACTCTCTGAAATTGAATTAACAAATGATGTTGAAGAAATCGATGCTGAATTACCTGAGACAGAATCAACAAGTGATGTTGAAGAAGAAGTCGATGCTGAATTACCTGAGACAGAATCAACAAGTGATGTTGAAGAAGAAGTCGATGCTGAATTACCTGAGACAGAATCAACAAGTGATGTTGAAGAAGAAGTCGATGCTGAATTATCTGAAACAGAATTAACAAATGATGTTGAAGAAATCGATGCTGAATTACCTGAAACAGAATTAACAAGTGATGTTGAAGAAGAAGTCGATGCTGAATTATCTGAAACAGAATTAACAAATGATGTTGAAGAAGAAGTCGAAGCTGAATTATCTGAAACAGAATTAACAAATGATGTTGAAGAAGAAGCTGATACTGAATTATCTGAAACAGAATTAACAAATGATGTTGAAGAAGAAATCGATGCTGATTTATTTGACACTGAGTTAACTAATGATATTGGAGAGGAAAGTGATGCTGACTTATCTGAAACAGAGTTAGCAAACGATATTGAAGAAGATATCGATACTTTATCTGACATTGAATTAACAAATGAAACAGACGAAGATCTTGATACCTTATCAGACCTTGAGCTAAGCAATGATATTGAGGATGATTTTGAAGCTCTGTTAGAAGCTGAATTACCTAATGAAATCAAAGATGAATTACAAGAATTAGCTAACACAGATATTAGTAATGAACTTGATACTTTACCTGAAGAAAAAATTACTAGCGTAGATGAAGCTAATTTTGAAGCTGTATTTCAAAATCAATTAGCTAATGCCGCAGAAAATAGTTTTTCTGAAACAGAAATGCCTAGTGAAAGCTTAGATAAGTTCTCAACTGAAACACCTGTTGTAGATGAAGTAGAAGATTTAAGCGAGTTTGAAAATGTTGACTTCTCGAATTTAAAAAACGTTGATGAAAGCATTTCTGAATTAGACGCAGGTGAAGAATTATCTGACCATGATACATTGGCTAAACAATTAGGTGATGTTGCTTTCAATGAAGATGTTCCATTACCTAGTATCGATAAAGAAAATGATGGTTTTATTGATATCAATACCTTGCTAGAAAGCAATGAAAGTAATGATGTTAACGAAGATTTCAATTTGGACATTGGTCTAGACGAATTTCCTGATGTTGTAGAATCATTCTCTGAATTTGATATCGACGAAGGTGGTATTGCTGCTAAATTAGATTTAGCGAGAGCTTATTTAGAAATAGATGAAATCAATGGCGCAACAGAAATTCTAACGTCATTACTCGAAACAGCAAAAGACGATCAATTAAAAGAAGTACAAAAACTGTTTTCTAAAATTAAATAAACAATTTAATTAATCATTCAAACAGTTATTTTAAAGCCAGCAATGCTGGCTTTTTTGAATAAAATGGAAAAGTTATGCGCTCAATTATTTTGGATGTACAAGGGGACACCTTAAGTACTGAAGAGAAAGAATATCTAGCTCATCCACTCGTAGCAGGTGTTATTCTATTTACTCGTAATTTTAGTAATCTTGTTCAATTAAAAGAACTCGTACAACAAATTCGCTTACATGCTAAACAGCAACTTATTATTGGCGTTGATCATGAAGGTGGGAGAGTTCAGCGATTTCGAGATGGCTTTACTGAGTTACCGGCTTGTGGTGACTTATTGGTAAAGTCAGAATCTATCGAACAAGCTATGTTATTAGCCAAAGCGAGTGCTTTTGTTATGGCAAGTGAATTAATCGCCTGCGATATTGATTTAAGTTTTGCTCCTGTATTAGATTTAAATGGCATTTCAGATGTTATTAAAGAGCGTTCATTTAGCAGTGATAAGCTTGAAGTTGCACAGCTTGCCAGTTGCTATATAGATGGTATGAGACTCGCTGGAATGCCAAGCACAGGTAAACACTTTCCTGGACATGGTAGTGTAAAAGCAGACTCTCATATCGCGCTTCCTGTTGATAATCGTTCTAGTGAAGATATCTTCAACAATGATATGCAACCATTTAAAACCTTGATTAATAACAACCAATTGGATGCTGTAATGCCATCCCATGTTGTTTATTCACAATGTGATGAATTACCTTGTGGTTTCTCTGAATTTTGGTTACAAAAAATATTAAAACAAACGCTTGGTTTTACAGGTGCAATTATTAGCGATGATATTTCAATGCATGGCGCGAGTTTTGTAGGAAACCATTTATCTAGAACAAAAGCGGCTCTTGATGCAGGTTGTGATCTTATATTGGCCTGTAATGATCCCGCTGCGGCGTTAACTATATTAGATGGTTTGCAAGTATCTAATAAATCGAATGAATCAATAATCACCTCATTACTTGCAGATAAGAGTAAGCTCTCTTTACCTTTATCTAAAAATAGTAATTGGACAGATAGTAAGCGTTTGTTATTAGAGTTTGCAGAGCGAGTCTAAATAGCAAGTGCGAGTACTTGCACTCTCTAATAATTTTAATAGACTACAAAAAATAAATACGATATTAAATAATTGTACAAAATCACTAAGGTGGATTAAAACATGATCATTTATTTACACGGTTTCGATGCAACCAGCCCAGGTAATCACGAAAAAGTGATGCAACTTAAATTTATTGATCCAGATGTTCGCTTTGTTCATTACAGCACCATTCATCCTAAATTAGATATGAGTCATATCCTAAAAGAAGTACATAATCATGTTCAAAACAGCGATGATGAGTCACCTCTTATTTGTGGTGTTGGTTTAGGTGGTTATTGGAGTGAACGTATAGGCTTTTTATGCGGCATTAAACAAGTTATTTTCAATCCTAATATTCATCCTGAAGATAATATGGTTGGGCGTATTGAATGGCCTGAAGAGTATCTAGATATACAGACTAAATGTGTGAATGATTTTAGAGAAGAAAATAAAAGCAATTGCTTATGTATTCTATCTACAATTGATGACGAATTAGGAAGCGAAGTCAGTAAGCACGAATTAGCACCATATTACCCAATTATCTTCGATGAAAAGCAAGGCCATAAATTTACCGATATTTCACATCATCTACAAACAGTGAAGAAGTTTAAAGAAAGTTAATTAAAAGTAAAATTGCAAATAAGAAGGTGACTTAGGTCGCCTTTTTTTATATCTTGAATTTGAATTTATCTAAGTCTCAAATTTAAAATCGAGGTTGTCATGAAGAAAATTGTTATTGTTGGCGGTGGTGCTGGCGGTTTAGAGCTTGCTACAAAGCTGGGTCATAAACTCGGCAAGAAGAAAAAAGCGCACATTACATTAGTCGATAAAAACAGAACTCATTTATGGAAACCTCTATTACATGAAGTTGCGGCAGGTTCTTTAGATGATGGTATCGACGCAGTAAGTTATCGTGCACATGCTAAAAATCATTATTTTGATTTTAAATTAGGTGCAATGCGACATTTAGATAGAACAAAAAATTCAATTTCATTGGATCCTTTATATGATGAAGAGGGCAACATGATTTTGCCTGAAAGTCAGTTAGACTATGATATTCTGGTGATGGCATTAGGTAGTGTAAGTAATGATTTTAATACCAAAGGTGTGAAGGAAAATTGCATCTTTTTAGATAGCCCAGATCAAGCTAAAAAATTCCATCATCGTATGTTGAATAAATATTTGCAATTAGCTGTTAAAGAAACCAAATCCGTCAATATTGCGATTATTGGTGCAGGTGCTACAGGTGTTGAACTTTCCGCTGAGTTATATAATTCACTGAAACAGGTTTCTCGTTATGGCTTTGAGCATATTAATAGCGCCGATTTACATGTCAGTTTAGTGGAGGCTGGCGATTCAATTTTACCCGCCTTACCGAAACGAATTTCGGCATCAGCTCATCAAGAGTTAATTAAGCTAGGTGTTGATATTCGTACACAAACTATGGTCGTTGAAGCCAATAAAGAAGGGCTGTTGACTAAATCTGGTGAATTAATTAAAGCGGATTTGATAGTCTGGGCCGCAGGCATTAAAGCGCCGGATTACCTCAAGGAGCTAGCAGGGTTAGAAACAAATCGAGTTAATCAACTTATTGTTAAACCTACCTTACAAACAACGTTAGATAAAAATATTTATGCTATTGGAGATTGTGCAAGCTGCGCATTACCTGAAGGTGGGTTTGTGCCGCCTAGAGCTCAATCCGCGCATCAAATGGCATCTGCTGTTGGTAAAAACATCATTGCATCTTTAAATAATAAGCCACTTGCTGATTACAAATACACTGATTACGGTTCGCTGGTTTCTTTAAGTAATTACAGCACAGTGGGCAGTTTAATGGGCAATCTAATGAAAGGCTCTATGATGATAGAAGGGCGTATTGCAAGGGTAGTTTATATATCCCTTTATCGAATGCATCAAGTCGCCTTACATGGTTATCTTCGCACTGCATTGATGACCTTGGTTGAACGTATTAATCGTGTATTACGACCAAGACTTAAATTACACTAGTTTTTGTTTCTTATCTTTTGAAATGAATCGATAAGATGTTTGCTTTTAGTTATATATAGACAACTCCATAAAATGATCACAAGTTGTAACGATGCCGAGATTGAATACTGGAAGTTGTCTAAATATAAGTAATAGAGTTGTAAACTGAGATCACCAATAATACTGAACAATAGTAAATAAAAACAATATGGCCAGTACTTTAACGCCCAACCATCCTGTGCATGACGCCGACCTGAAACGATAAAAACGATCAGCGGTATTAATCCAACCAATAGGCCTGAATAAAAATGCGCTTTATCAGGATAAAATAACGTTAAAATATCATTACCTGTTTGACTTGATGCTAACGAAAAAATCAGGAATATCCACGTTCTAGATAAAAATACTAATAAATAGAATAAAACGGGTGGAGATTTTAAATCACCAGATTCAGTGTAATACTTTAAAGCATATAGTCGGTGTTTCATTTTCATTTTGACTCGTGTGATATCAATAGCTTATTTAATCATTATGCTTTTCAGCAGACCAATTTTCACTTTTAATGGAGCTTTTTGTCAGCGCAAAAATTAATTTTATTTATTGCTGACAATGACGCTATTTTATTTGGCAAAAAGTACAGTAAACAAACCTATTTTGAGGATCATTAAGTCGCAGAGCTAAATTAGCTTGTTTATCTACCTCTGTTAATAAGGATGTTAAAGGCGATGCTGAAATAATCCCTTTTGGCAATAAACTAATTGATTGGGCAAAAAACTCGTTTATAAACGCTTGTTTTGAAGAAGTCTTCGGCTTAATACTGATTGTGTCGTATTTATCCAACTTCGCCAAATCAGCAGCTAATTCAATAGCAGATTGTAGGTTGCCTAATTCATCGACTAAGCCATTGTTTAAACCATCTACGCCAGTCCAAACTCTGCCCTGTGCAATTTTATCTACTGCTTTTAAACTAAGGTTACGACCCTCTGAAACGACTTTTAAAAAGTTTGCGTAGCCACTGTCAATACCAATTTGGAATATCTCAGCTAGCTCTGGATTTAAAGGTTGTGTTATACCAATGTTCGATAGTGCATTGGTGGCTATACCATCGTTGTATATACCTATTTTATTAAGTGACTTATCAATGGTGGCGAACATTCCAAAGATACCAATTGAGCCCGTTAAGGTTGTGCGAGAAGCGACGACTTTATCAGCAGAAGCGGCGATCCAATATCCACCCGATGCCGTTACTGATCCCATAGAAACGACTACTTTTTTACCGGCCGCTTTTAGCGCTAGCACTTGTTGACGAATATTTTCAGATGCAAAAGCACTTCCTCCTGGTGTATCGAGACGAAGTACAACAGCTTTTACGCGAGCATTATTTAATGCTTGTTTCAATAGTTCGTTAAAACTTTGATCGGCAATTTCACTTCCCTCTGAATAGCCTGAGATAATTTCACCCGTACCATGCACGACTGCTATTTGAGCGTCTTCACCAGTAAATTGATATTTAGGTGGCACAGTAGACGTATAATATTGGTAATCAATGATATTTAGTTTGTTATCATTTGCTTGTGTATCAGTTAATTGTTCCATAAATTGATCGTAGAAACTTAATTCATCTACTAAACCAACAGTTAAAGCATATTTTGCAGTATCTCCAGAGACGGACCTAAAAGCCGATTTGAGTTCTGTTAAAGATGGATTGACAGAGGAGGCTGTTAGATTGTCGCGGTCACTACGCTGCGTTAATACATGCGTAATGTAATGCTGCCATAATTGATTTAACCAATGAGCATTTGCTTCTTTACTGTAATTAGACATCTCAGTTTCAGTATAAGGTTCAACAAATGACTTATAGATGCCCACTTTGAAAATGTGCGGAGTGATTAATAAGTGGTTAAGTAGCTCTTTAAAGTAAAGTCGATTTACAGCATATCCTTGTAAAAAGACTGCACCGTTTGGTGCCAATGTAATATGGTCTGCGTAAGCTGCTAAATAGTACTGAGTTTGTGAAAAGTTATCAGAATAAGCAAATACCGGTTTATTGGACGTTTTAAATGCTTCGATAGCTTCACCAATATCACTTAATTGATTTAAACTACCAGACCTTAATCCATCTAACTGCAGTACTAGGCCTGTTATTTTAGGATCTTTTTGTGCATGTTGAATCGTGTTAATAATCTCTTGTACTTCAAACTCTTGAACAGGTTCTGTGTCACTGCCAGATAATTGATTCGATAACTGTTGAGATAAATTAACAGGCTGTTTTTGTTCAACTATAAAACCATTTAAATTAAGATTAAGGTAAGAATTTTTAGCAATATTTACTGTTTTTTCGTTGTCACCCATTGAAAATAGAATAAAAACGACAACTACAATAAACAATAAATTGAGCGAAAATAAACGAATGTAATTAATTAACTTGAAGGATTTAATGAAAAATCCTTTGAAAAGGTTATATAAATAGGACATTGCTGTTCTCCGTAGTAATTCAATTACATGTTTTATTTATTGTTTTAAAGGGGGCCAATTACAATAAGTTATAGATCTATTTTGCAGATTAAAAATTCATAAATTGGTTGGTAAAGATCGATAGACAAAAAAAAGCACCGATTAACAGTATAATCAGTGCTTTAGATTTATTAATCAAGATATTAGATTAAAAGCTTGAAGTATCTACGAATAAACCTACTTTTAAGTCTTCGGCTGTGTAAATCACTTTACCGTCTACTTCAACAACACCATCAGCAATACCCATTACTAATTTACGCATAATTAAGCGCTTCATTGTAATGCGGTAAGTGACTTTTTTAGATGTTGGTAACACTTGACCAGTAAATTTAACATTACCTACACCAAGTGCTCGACCTTTACCTGGGCCTCCGCTCCAACCTAGGAAGAAACCTACTAGTTGCCACATTGCATCTAGACCTAAACAACCTGGCATAACAGGGTCATTTGGAAAATGACAATCAAAGAACCATAATCCTTTATCAATATCTAATTCAGCAACTAATTCACCTTTTCCGTGTTCACCACCGTCAGCATTGATAGTAATGATGCGATCTAGCATTAACATGTTATCAACTGGTAGTTGACAGTTGCCTTCACCAAAAAGGTCACCATTACCACATTGTACTAATTCTTCTTTATTGTAAGAGTTTTTACCCAACTCTTTTTGGGATACGGTTTTAGTCATAATCACTTTTCTATAATAATTGATAAAATGTGACATTAGAAAATACAAATTCAATGTCACGAAATAATATGCGATACACTCTATATGAGGCTCTAAAAACAATCAAGACTAATCAAAGTCCTAGGTGTATTTTTGTTCGCTAAAGTTAATTAATGAAAAATAGAATTGATAACTCTCGAAAAGAAACCACCAGATAGCTCGTTCATTTCTTCTTTTACCGTTTTTTCAATTCTATCATTAATAATTTTTATAGTGTCCTCAAATGATTTCTCTAATAAAATAGGAAATGCTTGATGACAATGAGCAATAGGGTGGATTAGTATTTTTCCTGACTCTATTAGGGCAATTGTAGAAGCATTAAGGGTTAGGTTAATTTTATTAGCAGCAGGCATAACAATTAAAACTGGCTCTGATACCAACCCAAGTTCAAATAACCGTGTGATCGATTCAATTTTTTGATTCACTCCTCCAATCGCCAATACATTGCCGTGCTGGTCCAATGAGCCAGTGATGAATACATTTTGGTTAACAGGGAGTTTCGCATAACACGAGCAGACTGCTAATAAAATCGCTAATGAAGCACTATCTCCATCACTTTCTTGATATGACTGTTCAAAAACTAAATTGCATGAGTAGGGAAATGCGTTAATGTGGCTAAAGAAGTGATTAATATAACCCTGTACTATAAGTGTACTTTTAGCATGAATATTACCTGCAAGTTCGACTTTTCGTTCAACATCGATAATTTCACCATCTCCGATCATATCGCTTGCTGATATTCTAAATACTTCTCCAAATTCACATGGGTAACCCAGTAATTCCACAACAGAAAGGCCATTAATTTGACCTACCTTTTGTCCTGATAATTGTAAGTTTATTTGTCCTTCAATTAGAGACTGTTCGCTATAACGTCGAGGAAGTGATTGTGCTAATTCTTTCTCTTTAAAACAGGCAACAAGATCTGCTGAATTGATTTGCTTATTTTCACTAAATAATAGGGCGTACTGTAAAACATCTTTAATAAGCTCTGGCGAAAATAAAATTTGTTGTTGATGCTGACATTGTGTGACTAAAAAAGTCAATAAAGTAGATAAAGCTTTGTAATCAAGTAACCCTATATTTTTCTCGTTAGTGATTTTATTGCAATAACCTACTACTGCATCAATCGATGTTTGATTGACCGGTACTTGGCTAGCTAATTCACAAAATAGAGATGAAACTTGTGCGTATTCGGGATCAATTTGAATAAGTTCTTCTAATTGTAATCGGCTGGCTACCAAGATTATTTTGGGGTGGACTATTTGTGTACTTAAATCGGGCAGTACTTGCTTTATTTTTTCAGCATTAACTGCATCACTTGCTTGTAAATAGCCACGCTGTAAAACTGATTTAAGCATAAACCATAAACCCGGTTCAACTAATAACGGACTGATGTTTAGTACTAAGATATTCTTATTTGATTGTGCTAACTGACCCTCTGAAAAATTTAATTGTTTATCGTTTCCAATAGATACTCGTCCAAATAAATTCTCTCTATTATAGCTAAGTAAATATTTTGCAGACACTGTCGAAGGAATGACTTCTTCTAACATTTCGACAGCGCTTTGCCAATAACGACTATTAATTAAAAGCAAAGGAGTAGGGAGCTTTAAATAGTTTGACACAATAGAAGCCGCGTCAGGAAATAATTGAGATAACCCAGTTGTTGATGCCTGAGATTTTTTTATATAAGCATCTAAGTTCACTGAACATTGAGTGGCATCTAAAGGCTTGTTTATTTCTGATGTAGTGTCGATCTGACTAGAGACTTGAGGTGCAAGCTTGGTTGGAGTGTGATCTGACAAATTTAATTCTCTAGTTAAAGTTAAAAAAGGGAATTTATCACACTCTGACCAATTTAGTTAATAGTTAAGTTGCATTTATAGCTTATAGCCTTTGACTTTTTGCTGTTGATATTTTTTTTCACAAGCATCACAGCGTTGTTTAGTAGGGCAGTTAAAAAGTTCCTCTGCATCCAACTCAATCTCACAATCAGAACATAAGCCATATAAACCTAAATCCATACCTTGCAATGCCGCATCAATACTTTTTATCTGTGTTTTATATTGACTTAAAGAGTGGCTTTCACATCGCGATAAACTAGATATCAGCATATCTGCATTCATCGTGTCGACTTTATCTACCAGGTCATTAAGATGCTGTTTAGAAGAAATACTTAATCGTTGTTTTACTTTCTCTTTGAGTGATGCAAATTCAGACAATAAGTTTTGTTGTAGTTGTTTTTGTTGCTCTGTTGTAATGCTTTGCATAAAGATGCTCTCACTTATTATTCATGCTTATAATAATAAGTGAGATGATTTTAAAGGTAATGATTTATATCAATTTAGTTTCTTTTGACGTTTAAATACTTACCATTTTTTCTTATCTGCAAATAATTCATCTAGATCGTGTTTTTTCTCTTCTTCTTTCTCTTTCATTGCTTGTAATTCGGCATCATTAGTTTTCACTAAATGCGTTTTTATTTCAGCTTTATATTCTTTTAATTGTTGTTGTTTTCGCTCTAAGTAACCATCTTTATCTGTAATGCTAGAAAGCACTTTTAATAATTTATTGATCATTTGGTTCGCGCTACCCCATTGCTCATTCATCTTGGCTTCTGCGACGCGTTTCATACTATTTTCTAAATTGATTTTTAATTGCATTATTTCTAAGCGGTGGTCTTCTGCAACGAATACTTCAGTATTAATTTTTCCTTTGGCATGTTCTGAACGTAATACGGCACGTATTTTTTTTGTTACTTGAAGTAATGCTAATGCTTCTTTATCACTTTCAGGAGCTCGGAATACACTTTCATCGGGTGGAGTGTAGTGATTCTGAATTTGTTGAATTTGTGCATCAGTATTTGAAAGATGTTCTTTTATTGCAGGTGTGGCTGGAGAGATGCTTGTCATTATTTTTAAAGCATTTCGAATACGATTTTGTAATATCAACAGTAAAGATTTACTGAAAGGCATTCGAGTTGCATTAAGTAATAACTCATCAACTTCTACTATTACAGCACGTTGCTTCGCAATAGAGATGCGTTTTTCAGCTTCAATCTTTTGTTTGTACTGTTGAATAATATTGTAACCAATCAGTATAAAAAGTAATAAACCAACTAGAGAAAAAATTAACGGAAATAACATAAAAGCTCTTAATTATATTGGTATAAAAGTAGAGTATAGAATAACTCAGTAAAAAAGTAATACCTTTCTAAGGTAAACGCAATGTAAACATACAACCTGTGTTATTAGGTTTGTTTTCTAATAAAATTTCGCCTTTAAGGTCTTTTGATTTATGCGCTGCAGCAATCTTTTTCGCAAATAAAAGACCTAAGCCACTTCGCCCTTTGCTGGCATTAAAATTATAGAATTCATTTAGTTTTTTATTAATATCCATCATATGCTTAGGAAAACCATCGCCATTGTCTTCAATTTTCAATACTAAGAACTGGCCTTCACTAAAAGCTGAAATATCAATTGTATCCTTGGTATGGCGTAGTGCATTGACGAAAATGTCACTTAATACATATCCAATTAAATCGGCATCAAAATACCCAATTAAATCATCATCAACATCGATAGTAACATTAATATCATTACTATTTAAATAAAGTCTATGTCTATCAATAAGATCTTCTAATAATTCGCTGACAGAGTTTTCTTCGATATAAATAGGTAGCTGATGTTTTTCATCTCTATAGAGAGATAATAATTGCATAACCGTACTATTAATGCCTGATGCTTGATAATGTAGATCTGCAAAAGATTTATGCTGTTCCGTTGTTAAGTTTTCTGCAAGATCTAAATTTTCAATCGATTGTAATAACATAAATAATGAATTTTTAATGTCATGAACACTGGTTGCAAGAATTGTACTAAAATCAAGTGGATCGTGTTTACTCATAATATCTCCCTAAATACGCCTTAATAATAAGTGTTTATCAGTAAAATAGGAAAGTATGACTTTGTAAATATTAGAAGTCTGATAGAATTAAATCGAATAACAACCAATTAAAATGGAATATGAGTGGTGATTTTATGAAATTGCAACAACTGCGCTACATTGTGGAAGTATTAAATCATAATTTAAATGTATCTGCTACAGCTGAAAATTTATTTACGTCTCAGCCTGGTATTAGTAAACAAGTTCGTATGTTAGAAGATGAGTTAGGGATTCAAATCTTTGAGCGAAGTGGCAAACATTTAACTAAAGTGACACCGGCAGGTAAAGAGATCATTCGCTATTCAACTGAAATATTAGGTAAAGTTGAAAGTATTAAGGCCGTTGCTAATCAATACACAATGCCTGACCAAGGTACTTTAAATATTGCGACAACTCATACTCAAGCTCGATATGCATTACCTGAAGTGATTAATGGTTTTATAAAAAAATACCCTAAAGTGTCTTTGCATATGCACCAGGGAACGCCAACTCAAATTAGTGAGTCTGTGGTAAAAGGCAAAACCGATTTTGCGATTGCCACTGAAGCAATGCATCTCTATCAAGATTTAATAATGTTACCTTGTTACCATTGGAATCGTTCAGTGATTGTGCCTAAAGATCATCCTTTAGCGAAAGTGAAGCATCTTACCATTGAAGATATCGCAAAACATCCAATTGTAACTTATGTATTTGGTTTTACAGGCCGTTCTGAATTAGATGAAGCATTTAATGCTGCCGGTTATCAACCAAATGTCGTCTTTACTGCAACAGATGCAGACGTTATTAAAACTTATGTGCGTTTAGGTGTTGGTGTTGGTGTGATTGCAACCATGGCCATTAATGAAGATGATGATTTCTGTGTGTTAGACGCAAGCCATATTTTCAAGTCGAGTATTACTAGTATTGGCTTTAGGAAAGGGTCATTCTTGCGCGATTATATGTATGACTTTATGGTCAGATTCGCTCCTCATTTAACGCGTCCATTAGTCGAAAAGGCGATTCAATTGAAATACACCGCTGAAGTGAATAAGTTGTTTGAAGGAATTGAATTACCTACTCGGTAATTTATTTTAAATAACTCACCTACATTTTAAAATAGCCCAATTAATTTGGGCTTTTTTATTTGCTTTATTGTCTTGTCCTGAAATGAGTTTACGCATTTAGGACTTATTTATGAAAAAGAACCAAAGCACTGGGATTAAACGTACCCAAAGAGATTACACACTAGGCTTTAAATTAGCTGTAGTTGAGCAAGTAGAAAAAGGCGACTTCACATATAAGCAAGCGCAAAAGCACTTTGGTATCCAAGGTCGCAGCACCGTTCTCGTTTGGCTAAGAAAACATGGTAAACTTGATTGGTCTAAACCTATAAACTTTACAAATATGCCTAAATCAACAGAAACACCCGCCCAAAAAATTAAACGCTTAGAGCGAGAAAACGAAGACTTACGTCTAAAGAATCTCGTCAAAGATGAAATGATTAACATCATGGATGAAGAGTACGGAGCTGGCCTAAGAAAAAAGTACATATCCGAGCTATCACGCGCGCAAAAGAAAACAGCCAATTAAAACTCACTAGGCTTTGCAAGGCTTATGGTATTTCACGTCAAGCATACCATCAAGCTATTCGCAGGATAGAGGCTCGGAATAATAACTTAGCATCAGTGAGAGATCTTGTTATGTACTGGCGCAAATTTATGCCCGTATTGGTGGTAAAAAGCTTTACCAATTAATAAAACCACAACTAGAAGAGCTAGGTGTAAAACTAGGTAGAGATTGTTTTTTTGACTACTTGAGAGAGAATAACTAGCTGGTAAAACCTAAGAAAAACTATACAAAAACGACACATAGCAACCATTGGATGCGTAAGCCCGGCTAATTTATTGAAAGACTATACTCCTAAGTCCGCTGAAGAAGTTTTTGTCAGCGATATAACCTATGTGAAGTCAGCGCAAGGGGTACATTATTTACCCTTGGTCACAGATGCGTACAATATTGCTCTGAGCTCTATCAAGTAAAGCTGAATGAAAGTGGTATTAAACCTTCTATGACGGATGGTTATGACTGTTATCAAAATGCTTTGGCTGAACGAGTAAACGGAATATTAAAACAAGACTTTTACTATATGAATGTCGAAATATTGATGAGTTAAAACAATTCGTTGAAGAATCAATATTTATATACAATGAAATGTGACCGCATATGAGTTTGGGAATGAAAACACCAAATCAGTGCATAAAAAAGACCAGGAGCAAGTGCTACTTGTCTTTCATTAAAACCGTCAACCTATTTCAGTACGTGACATTTTTAAAATTATCGCAAAGTTTATTTCTGCGCCTTTTTTATTAATTCTTTTATACGTCTTTTAATGCCTTGTAAGATATAAGGTGATTGCATTTTAAAGTCTTTATATTTTACTTCTGCTTTTCTGAAGAAGACAGCCATGACTATCATCCCAGTAATAAAAGAAAGTATGATTAGTAATTCCAATATAGCTAAGCCACGTTTTTCATAATCGTGGATCAAACTTAGAATATCTTCTTGCTCAAGCGTAATACGAATGTAACCAATTTTGGTTTTGTCTGAGTAGAGCTCTGCGATATATGGAATCACTCCTTCAGCTTCTTTCACATCTCCGCTAATTTTTAAAAGAGTTGTAAGTGGTAAAGCTTGTTCCGACTGGTAAATGACCTTTCCATATTTATCATAAATCGTAGCATCTTTAACCACAGGATCTTGGCTTAAACTATCGATTAAAAATTGTAATTCTTTATTTTTATCTTCAGACAAATAACGCGATGCTTCTGTTGCTGCTAAGTTGGTTAATGAATAAGAAAATTTATCTGTTTGTTGAAAGCGAACTGCGTTTGATTCACGCTTTAAGCTGACGAACTGGTATATGATAATACTTGAAAGAATGACGATGATGAGGATCTGTATCGTGTGCGCTTTGCAAAAATATTTTTTTAACATTATTTAGATCCTTAGTTACTTCATCTGCACTTGCATTATAAATTAGCAATGGTTATCTTGTGCGCAATTATTTTTAAACTGATACATAGTCAGCATTTAATAGCATAGGTATATTACAGTGGAAACTACTAAAACACTTCAAGTCCCTGCAAATTCTGTTTCAATTCAGCAATGGAAATCTGATTGCCAGTTCGATATTGAACAAAACGATTTATTATTTTTGATTAATGAAAAAGAAACTGTCCCTTTTTCTTCGCAGTCAGAACTTGTGTTAATGGGGAAAACGCTCACTACTAGCGTATTCGCTCCTTTAAAAGAATTACTAAGTCAACACAGTACTCAAGTCGTTTTAGCTAATTTAGGTACTATGGAAGATGTTCATTTTATTCGAGTTTCATTGAATATACCACCACAAGCTTTAGCAGAAGATATTAAATCATTTGCAGCAACACAAGGGTGTGACTTTGCGTTAGTTGAAAAGCTACCTGACTTTTCTCAGCCAGGTTTAGTGTTGATGGATATGGACTCTACTACTATTCAAATTGAGTGCATTGACGAAATTGCACGTTTATACGGTGTGGGAGACCAAGTTTCTGCTGTTACAGCGGCCGCTATGCGTGGTGAGTTAGATTTTAATGGTAGTTTACGTACTCGTGTAGGTAAATTAGCCAATGCACCGGAGAGTTTGATTAAAGAAGTTGCAGATAATATGCCTTTGATGCCAGGATTGAGCGCTTTGATTGCAGGCTTAAAAGCGGCTAACTGGAAAGTGGCAATTGCATCGGGTGGGTTTACTTATTTTGCTAATCGTTTAAAAGACGATCATGGTTTTGATGCCGCCTATGCGAATACCCTAGAAATTGTTGATAATACCTTAACGGGTGAAGTGATTGGTGAAATTGTTAATGCAGATGTGAAAGCAAGAAAGTTAAAGGAATTAGCTACGACTTTCCAAATTCCTGAATCACAAACGGTTGCTATTGGTGATGGTGCGAATGATTTAGTGATGATGGCCGCTTCAGCTTTAGGGATTGCTATTCACGCTAAACCGATCGTACAAGAAAAAGCTTCAGTTGCATTAAACCATCTAGACTTAGAAGGAGCGTTATGTTTATTAACTGCTTCTTTGCCTTTATCTTAAGGGGATAATGCCAATCATAGTAAGTAACTGATCTATTGTACTGGTTAAAATAACTTACTTTTTTGTTGTAAGTTTCGCAAAAACATCAACTTACGCCTTAACTGAGCTATTTTTCTAGCGCAAAATTTAGATCAGTAATTTGATACAATTGGTATAAGGCTTTTAAACGAAAAAGGGACTAACAATTTGTTAGTCCCTTTTTTATATATACTTTGCCTTTATCATTAAATTGGATGCTCGCCATCGTAGCCATTAGCAAGAATATGATCAGTACGATCAATGACTTCTATGATAGCGCCAACGCCTAATAATACCTCTTGAATACGTTTTCCTAGATGTACTGCGTGGCGAGTGATCATGCCTATTTCAGATTCTATAATAGATAGGTCAGGCGCACTGATACTGCATAATCGATAATGCAATATTTGTAATTGACCGATATCTTTTTGCATTAAAATGAACTGTCTTTTACTTTCTTCAGATGAAAAATCTTCATCTAAATAGCTACTAATTGTCCAAGTTCCTTCACCAGATTTAACTTTTTTGACGTAAATGGTTTGTTCGAAGTTAACGCCATCTGTGGTTGCATTACGCAAAGGCACGTACAAAATACGCTCTAACAAATCATTATTTGAGAGTGCTATATGGTTGTGCGTTATATTTGGATCTGAGTCTATTTCAAATAATTGTTTTAATGATTTAGCTGAAGCAGGTACTGATGAATAAGTTAATTTTGGTTTACCATTGCCTGTGGTGACAAAAAATAAAGCATGATCTAATGATGATTCAGCAACTTCATGTAAACGGTCTGTCACAGGTTGTTTTGGAGCTTTGAGCGGAATAATAGGAAAATGCTCAGGGTTATTTTGCACTAATAATGAAAAGAATTTATGGATTGACTGAAAGCAATCTTTAGAGGCAATTTGTAAGTGATAAACTCTTCCTGGGCTTGATGCTATCGCTTTGTACTGAATCCCCACTAAGCGGAATTTTTTCGATACTTTTTGTAGATCAACAAAGTCTATTCTTACAATACTCCGTTTTGTTAATGTCGGTACTTGGTCTAATTGAACTTTTAAACCTGAAAAAGAAAAATCGATAATATGGCCTGTGCAAAAATAGCCATCGACTCGGAATTTGATTGCACTGCTATGCTTATAACGTTCTTCTTTACGTAATTCATCAGGAAATAGGTTAAATACAGGCGTGGTTATACCTGTTGCTTTTCCTCTATGTACATATTTATTTAATAAATTTAAACTTTGCTTTTCTTCACGTTCATCTTTCTCAATGATCTCATTGGTGGTGAGTTCAGTCACTGTTGCAACGTGCGTTATTTCAGAAAAAGAAGCTGGTTTTAATGAGGTGATCTCATAGCGTTGATTTTCATGGTAGCGATAAGGCTCCATAGAAAAGTGGTAACTTCTGAAGTTAAGTTTACTTTTACCATATTGAATAAAAAGTTGCTTTGTCTCATCTTGTTGTAACTCATATTCGGTTGCGGAGAGTAAATATTCGACGTCATTTTTGATAAAGGTAAAACAGTATAAAGTCGTTGATGAATGTTCTTTTGTATAGGCTAATAGTCCTTTAAGTCGCTCTTCTGAGAATAATAAAGCGAGTTGATTCGCATCGTTATAGCGCCAGTCATTTACCGTTTGTGCATTGGTCGTATTTTGAAGCATAAACAGGGCTGGTTTAGGGCTGTTAATATTGACATAAATAGGCAATGTTGACATCGCTCTAAGTGCACTATTTTTAAGGGCATTTTCTAAGGCAAGGTTATAGTAATATTGTACGTCTATCTTATATTTATATTGGTTACCGCGAATAAATGATTTTAAGAATTCAACAAAGTCTTGTTGCTCTGGTTGAATATGTAAATAAAAATAGAAGGTGCCATCATCTTCTTCTTGTGACACAAGACGGTAAGCTATCTTCTTTCCGTCATCAATAGACTTATGTTTGTATTCCGCACAAATACCTGTAAAAACAATTTCAATGGTATCGTTATCAAAACAAGGAATATTTTCTGATAATTTAATTTTTAATCCTGATGTGGATATATTTGATGTTGAAGCTTTAAATTCTTCTCCATTCGGTAATGTAATAACAATTGGAGAGATAAAAAACATACGCGCATTAGCTCGAACTTTATGGCTATTTAATTGAATAATTTCACTAAAACTCGTTTCATTTTCATTGCCTGTCTTATTCATGTTCTGCTGTTTTATTTTTTGAACATGATCTAGCACGATTTCATAAACACCAATAGTGTAATCACCAAAAAGCTTAGTGGTCTCTTTTAAGGTTTTTATTGCTGATGTGGTGAGATGATGATCTAACCCTTTATGTGTGTACGGATACGTTTTCTCTGTGACTTTATCTCGTAAGTCAATGATTCTGACACAGGGTTGAGCAAGACGATTTATTTCCATTTTAATAAGAAATTTATCACTATTACTCTCTCCAACAAACACTTTGTTAAAGACGTCATTAAAATCTGAATCGTTACGTAACGGGATCAGTGTTCTAATTTGTGATTGATATTTATTAAAATCCATAAACTCTTTCTGTGTCAGTTTGCTAAGTTAAATATAAATACCCAGATAGTGATGTAAAAATGCTTATCACTCAATTTTAATCGTTAAGTATAACAACAAATATACATTTAAATTAAAGGTTTGCGGTATTTACCACATTAAATCATCTGGAACTGCGAACTCAGCATAAGGATCATCTTGATCATCTTCAGGTTTATTTTCTGTTTGATCGTGTAATGCCACTAAGACTGATTCATCTATCGCGCGGAGTTTTTCTGCCGCTTCTTTATTAATTAAGTAAAATTCGTCATTTAATACACAAATGGCAAAATGTCCTTTAATCAAACCTTGTTGAATGGTTGATGTAACTGCAATTCGTTTTACCTTGTTATCGTAGGTGAAGTGGTAATCTAACTCACCTTGATAGTCTTTCTCACAGTGTTGGGCAATCATTTGTATCAATTTACCGTGTGCTGCTCGTATGGCTAGTTGTTCTTGTGTTTGTTGATTTTTGGCTAAATCTTTCTGTTTTTGTAATTCAGCTTTTTCTTGTACTGCCACTTGTATATCAGAAGCAATAACCGTGCCTTTTTTCTTTTTTTGTTTCGCTTGGCGACGTTTTTCTGTTTGTGCTTGCTTGGCTTTTTGTTTATTAATTAAGCCTGAATTCATTAATTGCTCTTGTAGCGAAGCCATTCTAAAACCCTTTGTTGATGAAAATGTAAAAAACAATTTTAGCACACATTTCCGAGCACAATAAGCGTTCAAACGTCGACTTTTAATTTAAAACGGCTATGATTTATACAACTAATAAGGAACTATGAAATATGGATATTTTACAAGTAAAACAATTTATGACCGGCAAGATATTGTCATTCAGTAAAGAGATGAGTTTAGAAACTGCTGTCGATAAATTACTAAAATCAGATTTAATAGGCGGCCCGGTGGTTGATGAAGAAGGGCGAGTAATAGGGTGGTTATCAGAGCAAGATTGCTTAGCTAAAATGATTGAAGGTAATTACTACTCTGAACATGCTGCACTGGTTGAAGATGTTATGTCATCCACTCCTTTATCTGTGTCTAGCACTTTGAGTATTGTGGATATTGCGCAGAAGTTGATCCATGAAAAACCAAAAATGTACCCAGTACTTGACGAAGAGAGTCGTTATGTTGGTTTGATCACTCGAAAAGCTATTTTAGGTGCAATGAATCAATACGTTTCAAGACAAAAATAATATTAAACTTTATTTATCATCGCTTAAAACGTGCCGTTCAGCGCGTTTTTTATATTTCTAAAAATAGGTTTCATTAGCTTTTTAATTGAATACTTTGTTGTTGCCAGCACTGAGTGCTTATTTTGTTGTTTTTGTACTGATTAAGCTGTTTCAAAAAATCACGTCGGTGATTCGGTTTAACCCCTAAACTCGCTAAATGTGCTGTCATCATCTGGCAATCAATGAGTAAACCGCCGTGTGTGCCAAAATGTTGGCATAAAGCAATAAAAGCGAGCTTTGATGCGTTAGTTTGTTGATGAAACATAGACTCTCCACAAAAAACGCCTCCAATATTCACGCCATATAAGCCTCCAACCAGCTGTTTCTTTTCCCATATTTCAATCGAATGAGCGTGTCCAAGTTCATGTAATTGTTGGTAAGCCGTTTTGATTGCAGGGCTGATCCATGTTTCAGCTTGGCTTTTTCTTGGTAAGGCACAGGCATTAACTACATCTTTAAAATTTTGATTGATTGTGATGGTTAATGAAGTTTGGCGAATAAATTTTGCCATGCTTTTACTAATATGTACCTGTTCAGGTTGAATAATCGCGCGCTCAATTGGACTCCACCAAAGAATAGGCTCTCCTTCTGAAAACCAAGGGAAGATGGCCTGTTGGTAGGCATTGATTAATCGTTTAGGTGATAAATCTCCGCCTATCGCTAACAATCCTTCTGGATCATCCATCGCTAACTCTGGATTAGGAAATGTAATATTATCGAGATCTAGGGCGAACAGCTGTTTGGGCATATTGACTCAAAAAAAAGTGACAAAAAAACCAGTAAGATACTGGCTTTTTATAAATAATGAAAGCACCAAAATGATGCTTTAAATAAACACTATTTATTTATCTGGGTAATCTAAATCAACTTCACCAGTGTATAACTGACGAGGACGACCGATTTTTTGGCCTGGTTGATCTAACATTTCTTTCCAGTGAGAAATCCAACCTATAGTACGAGATACAGCAAAGATTACTGTAAACATAGTACGTGGAATACCCATTGCACGTAAAACAATACCTGAGTAGAAATCTACGTTAGGGTAAAGTTTTTTCTCAATGAAGTATGGGTCTTCAAGCGCAATACGCTCTAATTCCATTGCAACATCTAATAATGGATCGTCAATTTTTAGTTCGTCTAATACTTCATGACATGTCTTACGCATTACTGTTGCGCGTGGATCATGGTTTTTGTATACACGATGACCAAAGCCCATTAGACGGAACGGGTCGCTCTTGTCTTTTGCTTTAGCAATGAATTCTGGAATACGATCAACACTACCAATTTCTTCTAACATTTCTAAACAAGCTTCGTTAGCACCGCCATGAGCAGGGCCCCATAAAGAAGCAATACCTGCTGCGATACACGCAAATGGATTTGCACCAGAAGAACCGGCTAAACGCACAGTAGATGTTGAAGCATTTTGTTCATGATCTGCATGAAGAATTAAGATTTTATCCATTGCACTTTCTAGTACAGGATTCACAACATATTCTTCACAAGGAATCGAGAACATCATTTTCAAAAAGTTACCAGCATAAGATAATGTATTATCTGGATAAACAAATGGTTGGCCCATTGAATATTTGTAGCTCATTGCTGCTAGCGTAGGCATTTTTGAAATAAGACGGAACGCTGCAATTTCACGACATGATTCGTTAGAGATATCTAAAGAGTCATGGTAGAACGCTGATAAAGCACCAACTACACCACACATGATTGCCATTGGATGTGAATCACGACGGAAGCCGCGGTAGAAAGCAACTAGTTGTTCGTGAAGCATAGTGTGATGAAGAACGATGTGTTTGAACTTAGTAAATTCTTCAGATGATGGTAGTTGACCGTTTAATAATAGGTAACATACTTCTAAGTAATCTGATTTTTCTGCTAAAACATCAATTGGGTAACCACGATGCTCTAGTATACCTTTGTCACCGTCAATGAAAGTGATTGCTGATTCACAAGATGCAGTTGCAAGAAAACCTGGGTCGTAAGTAAAGTAGCCTGTTTTACCTAGGCTACGGATATCAATTACGTCATTACCTGCTGCGCCTGAAAGTATAGGTAGTTCTACAGGCTCTTGCCCCGGTAAATGAAGTATTGCTTTTTTATCCGACATTATGTTCTCCCTTGTCTTAAAATATTTTACGCATTTTTTGCTGCGCGTATTTTTACAGGCTAATATGGTCTTGTCAAATTTAACATTTAAAGTTTGAGAAGTAACCGATATATTGTGATAGATCAAAACAATATTTAAAAGTTAGCAGGCAATAAGTCTTTTGCAAGTGTATGATTATGCAGGTGCGACAGGCATTTATTTTTTGTGCATTATATGTCACATAATTTGCTTTTATTTGTGTGAATATCACAAAAAAAAACGAATTCGCTGTCACATTGCGTTAACATTATGCTAACAATACGACTTGTAAAATAACCCCTAATTTATAGCCATTAAAAAGAGATAAATTGTGCGAAAAGAGAGACCTAAAAATTTAGACCTAACCACGGTCAAAATGCCAGTTACCGCTACAGCGTCAATTCTGCATCGTGTTTCTGGAATCATCGTTTTTATTGCGTTAGCAATATTTCTAACCCTTCTTAATTGTTCATTATCATCAGCAGAAGACTTCCAACGTGTGCAAGGCTACTTTGACTTGTTTATTGTTGAATTCGTTTTTTGGGGATCGTTAACAGGACTTGCTTACCATGCTGTATTTGGTATTCGCCATATGATTCAAGATCTAGGGCATTGGGAAGAAATGGATAGTTCATCATTAAGTGCAAAAGTGGGCTTTGTTATCACCGCTGCATTGTCAGTATTAGCGGGGATTTTAGTATGGTAAAGGTTGCAGGTACGTTCGGGCGCAGTGGTGTTCATGATTACATTCTATTACGCGCTAGTGCAGTTATATTATTGGCCTACACTATTTATTTAGTAGGTTTCATCGCTTTTACTGATATGACTTATCAAGTTTGGTCTGATTTCTTTTCGTTAACATTAACAAAAGTATTTACGTTAATGGCTTTAGTTGCAATGTTGGTCCATTCTTGGATCGGTATCTGGCAAGTATTAACGGATTACGTTAAATGTACTTTATTACGTGGCACATTACAGTTTGTGTTAACGACAGTTGCATTTGTTTACGTTATTTTTGGTTTTGTAATTTTGTGGGGTGTGTAAAGTGAGTTTACCTATTCGTGAATTTGATGCGATTGTAATTGGTGCCGGTGGTGCAGGTATGCGCGCGGCATTATCTATTTCGCAAGAAGGCAAAAGTTGTGCGTTGATTACTAAAGTATTCCCAACGCGCTCTCACACAGTATCTGCTCAAGGTGGTATTACCGTTGCACTTGGTAACTCGCATCCAGATAACTGGGAATGGCACATGTACGATACCGTTAAAGGGTCTGATTTTATCGGCGACCAAGACGCTATTGAATTTATGTGTAAAGAAGGTCCTGATGCAGTTCGTGAGCTTGAAAATATGGGCTTACCATTTTCTCGTTTCGAAGATGGCTCTGTATACCAACGTCCATTTGGTGGTCAATCTAAAGAATTTGGTGGTGAACAAGCTGCTCGTACTGCAGCAGCAGCTGACCGTACAGGTCATGCTTTATTACATACGCTTTACCAACAGAATATTAAAAATAAAACGACTATTTTCTCTGAGTGGTATGCACTTGACCTAATCAAGAATGATGATGGAGATGTGGTTGGTTGTACTGCCATTGATATTGAAAGCGGTGAAGTTTGTGTATTTAAAGCACAAGCGACAGTGTTGGCAACAGGTGGTGCAGGTCGTATTTATCAATCGACTACTAATGCACATATTAACACTGGTGATGGTGTGGGTATGGCATTGCGTGCTGGTGTGCCAGTACAAGATATGGAAATGTGGCAATTCCACCCCACAGGTATTGCCGGTGCGGGTGTATTAGTTACAGAAGGTTGTCGTGGTGAAGGTGGTTACCTTCTCAATAAAGACGGCGAACGTTTCATGGAACGTTATGCTCCTAACGCTAAAGATTTAGCTGGGCGTGATGTAGTTGCGCGTTCTATCATGATTGAAATTCGTGAAGGGCGTGGTTGTGAAGGCCCTTGGGGTACACACATTAAACTGAAACTAGATCATTTAGGTGAAGACGTTCTAGAGTCTAAATTACCTGGTATATGTGAATTGTCTCGTACATTTGCACACGTTGATCCTGTGCATGAGCCAATTCCAATTATTCCAACTTGTCACTACATGATGGGCGGTGTACCGACTACAGTTAACGGTCAAGTTTTGAAGCTTGATGAAAACGGCAAAGATGTTGAAGTAAAAGGTTTATTTGCTGTAGGTGAAATTGCAAGTGTATCTGTTCATGGGGCAAACCGTTTAGGTGGTAACTCTTTATTAGATTTAGTTGTTTTCGGACGTGCGGCTGGTAAACATCTTGGTCAAGTATTAACAAAAGAAAATACCGCTAAAGAAGCAACTCAAGAGAATATTGATGCAGCATTAGAACGCTTTAACCGTTGGGAACACGGTAACGGCACTGAATGTCCAAATCAAATTCGTAAAGATTTGCAACAATGCATGCAAAACAATTTCTCTGTATTCCGTGATGGTGAAGCAATGGCTGAAGGCCTTGCTGAATTACGTGTATTACGTGAACGTTTAAAAAATGCAAAATTAGATGATAAGAGTAGTGAATTTAATACTAATCGTATTGAATGTTTAGAATTAGACAATCTAATGGAAACTGCATTTTCTACGGCGCTTGCAGCAAACTTCCGTACTGAAAGTCGTGGTGCACATAGTCGCTTTGATTTCCCTGATCGTGATGATGCAAATTGGTTACACCATAGTATCTTCAATCCTGAAACAGAAAGTATGTGTAAACGTGACGTTAATATGGCGCCAGTACTACGTGAAGCTTTCCCCCCTAAAGCACGTGTTTACTAAGAAGGTTTAAAAAATGAATGTTACATTTTCTGTTTATCGTTATAACCCTGACATAGATGACAAGCCATCTATGCATGATATGAACCTTGAAATCGCTGAAGGTTCTGACATGATGGTGTTGGATGCTTTAATTCAATTAAAAGAACAAGATAAAACACTTTCTTTCCGTCGTTCATGTCGTGAAGGTGTGTGTGGTAGTGATGGTTTAAATATTAATGGTAAAAATGCATTAGCGTGCATTACTCCCATTTCTGATCTACTTTCTAAAGGTAAGAAGATAATTCTTCGCCCATTACCTGGTTTACCAGTAGTGCGTGATTTAGTTATCGATATGACTCAGTTTTATACTCAGTATGAAAAAGTGAAACCATTTTTAATTACTGATGACAAAACTCCGCCTGCAGGAGAATTTAAACAATCTCCTGAAGAGCGTGAACATTTAGATGGTTTGTACGAATGTATTTTATGTGCATGTTGTTCAACGTCTTGTCCATCATTTTGGTGGAACCCTGATAAGTTTATCGGCCCAGCTGGTTTATTAGCAGCATACCGTTTCCTTATCGATAGTCGAGATAGCGCAACAGAAGAACGCTTGGATGATTTAGATGATGCTTTCAGTGTTTTCCGTTGTCACGGTATCATGAACTGTGTGAGTGTTTGTCCGAAAGGATTAAACCCGACCAAAGCGATTGGTAAAATTAAATCAATGTTATTACAACGCGCAGTTTAATTGTAATTTAGCATTAATATAGAATAAGGAATTTTAATGCCAACTAATGTAATGGAAACTTGGTTAGCCTCATCGCATCTTTCCGGGGCAAATTCTACTTACATTGAAGATCTTTACGAATCTTATTTAGATGATCCACTTTCAGTGGATGCCAATTGGCGTGAAGTCTTTGATGCATTACCAAGTGTGAGTGAAGCTCCTGAAGAGCGACATTCTGTGATTCGTGAACAAATGAAGCATGCTGCAAAAGGGCCAAAATGTTTTGCCCCACCTGAAGGTGCTGTTCACAACGATGCTAAGCAAGTTAAAGTATTACAGTTAATAGGAGCTTATCGTAATCGTGGACATGAAGTGGCAAACCTAGACCCATTAGGTTTAGTGAAACATGAAACGATTAAAGATTTAGACCCATTCTATCATGAGCTTGGTGGCGCTGATCTAGATGCTAATTTTAACGTGGGTTCATTTGCCGCTGGCAATGAAACTATGATTTTAAAGGATTTGATAGCATCGCTCAAACGTACTTACTGCGGTTCGTTGGGTGTGGAATATATGCACATCACCAACATCGAAGAAAAACGTTGGATTCAAAATCGTATCGAATCAAGCCAGAGTAGCCCTTCATTTAGTGATGAAGCTAAACATAGATTCTTAGAAGAGTTAACTGCAGCTGAAGGTTTAGAGCGTTATATCGGTTCTAAATTTCCTGGCGCGAAACGTTTCTCTCTTGAAGGTGGCGATTCATTTGTTCCTATGCTTAAAGAAGTTATCCGCCGTTCGGGTGAGCAAGGTGCAAAAGAGGTTGTTATCGGAATGGCTCATCGAGGCCGTTTAAATGTATTAGTTAACGTGCTAGGTAAAAAACCAACGGATTTATTTAACGAGTTTGCTGGTAAGCATTCTATTGTTGATGGTTCAAGTGATGTTAAATATCACCAAGGTTTTAGTAGTGATTTTAAAACACCTAAGGGTAATGTTCATTTATCATTAGCCTTTAACCCTTCACATTTAGAAATAGTTAATCCTGTTGTTTTAGGCTCGGTTCGTGCTCGTCAAGAACGTCTAAATAGCGTTGGTGAAACTGTATTACCTATTACTATTCACGGTGATTCTGCGATTTCTGGTCAAGGTGTTGTACAAGAGACATTTAATATGTCGCAGGCACGTGCCTTCAAAGTAAGCGGTACTATTCGTATCGTTATCAATAACCAAGTCGGTTTTACAACATCTAATCCTGAAGACACGCGTTCAACTCGTTACTGTACTGATATTGCAAAAATGGTCCAAGCACCTATTTTTCATGTTAATGGTGATGATCCTGAAGCGGTAATGCACGCTGCACAAATTGCGGTTGATTTCCGTAATAAATTTAAACGTGATGTTGTTATCGATTTAGTTTGTTACCGTCGTCATGGTCACAATGAAGCCGATGAGCCAAGTGCAACACAGCCTGTGATGTACAAAAAAATCAAAAAACATCCAACACCTCGTGATATTTATTCTAAGCAATTAGAAAGTGAAGGTGTGATTGGTGAAGGTTTTGCTAAACAATTAGTGTCAGATTACCGTGATGCATTAGATGCTGGTGAATGCGTGGTTAAAGAATGGCAACCAATGCAAGGTAATACCGTTGATTGGACGCCTTATTTAAAACACAACTGGGATTCTCCTTATGAAGCTTCTTATCCAAAAGAGCGCTTAATTGAATTAGGTGAATCAATCAGTCAATACCCAGAAGATCAAAAACAACATCCTCGTGTTGGCAAGATTTACAACGATCGCCTTGCTATGGCGCGTGGTGAAAAGTTATGTGATTGGGGTTTTGCTGAAAACTTAGCTTATGCAACCTTATTAGACTCTAAATACAATATTCGTTTAGTGGGTCAAGATTCTGGACGCGGTACTTTCTTCCATCGTCATGCTGTTTTGCATGAACAAACAGAAGCTGGTCGCTATATTCCACTTAAAAACATTTCAGATGATCAAGGTCATTTTGATGTTTACGATTCAGTATTGTCAGAAGAAGCGGTTTTAGCTTTTGAATATGGTTACTCAACGGCAGCACCTAAAGGTTTATGTATTTGGGAAGCGCAGTTTGGTGATTTTGCAAATGGTGCACAAGTTGTCTTTGACCAATTTTTATCATCAGGTGAACAGAAGTGGGGCCGCATGTGTGGTCTAACCGTTCTCTTACCTCATGGTTATGAAGGTCAAGGTCCTGAGCATTCATCTGCACGTTTAGAGCGTTACTTACAATTATGTGCAGAGCACAACATGCAAGTTTGCGTTCCGTCTACACCTGCGCAGGTTTATCACATGTTACGTCGCCAAGTTGTTCGTTCTATGCGTCGTCCATTGATTGTTATGTCTCCTAAATCTTTACTACGTCATCCTTTAGCTGTTTCAAGCTTAGATGAATTGGCATCAGGGACTTTCTTGAATGCAATCGGTGAAGTTGATGAGTTAGATCCTAAAGCAGTTAATCGTATTGTTTTATGTAGTGGTAAAGTTTATTACGAGCTATTAGAAAAACGTCGTGCTGAAGAACTGAATAATGTCGCTATTATACGTATTGAGCAGTTATACCCATTCCCTACGGAAGAAGTAAATGCCTTGCTTGAACAGTATGCCCATGTAACTGATTTTGTATGGTGTCAAGAAGAGCCACAAAACCAAGGTGCTTGGTACTGTAGTCAACATAATTTCCGTAGCGTTATGCCTAATGGTGCAAGTTTGCATTATGCTGGTCGTGAAGCTTCAGCATCAACCGCAGTCGGTTATATGTCGCTGCATGTGAAACAACAAAAAGCATTAGTAAATGAAGCGCTTGGTTTTGTAGAAGAATAAGCAAAGCTAAATCGAATTTATTGAATCAAATTATTTATAGTAGGAAGCGTTATTATGATTGAAGTATTAGTTCCAGAACTTCCAGAGTCAGTTGCTGATGCAACTGTTGCTACATGGCACAAACAACCTGGCGACTTTGTTGAACGTGATGAAGTTTTAGTAGAAATTGAAACAGATAAAGTGGTTTTAGAAGTACCTGCTACGGCATCTGGTATTTTAAAAGAAATAATTGAAGATGAAGGTGCAACAGTACTATCAAAACAATTATTAGCTAAATTAGAAGCAGGTGAAGCACCCGCTGCGAGTAAAGAAGAAGCTGCACCAGCGCCAGCTGAAACTGCTGATGCTAGCCCATCAGTTCGTCGTTTAATGCTTGAAGAAGGTATTGATGCACGCGACATTAAAGGTTCTGGTAAAGGTGGTGTGATCACTCGTGAAGATGTTGATAATTTCCGCACTGCTAAAAATAAAGATGAAACGGCTCCAAAAGTTGACATCGTAGCAGCTGTGGCTGCTCGTAGTGATAAACGTGTTCCAATGACTCGTTTACGTAAACGTGTTGCTGAGCGTCTATTAGAAGCGAAAAACTCAACGGCAATGTTAACTACTTTTAACGAAGTGAATATGAAACCTATTATGGATCTTCGTAAACAATACCAAGAAGTTTTTGAGAAAAAACATGGTATCCGTTTAGGGTTCATGTCTTTCTACATTAAAGCAGTTACAGAAGCGCTTAAGCGTTACCCAGAAGTTAATGCTGCAATTGATGGTACTGATATTGTTTATCATAATTTCTTCGACATCAGTATTGCCGTATCAACACCACGCGGATTAGTTACACCTGTTTTACGTGATACAGATACATTAAGTGTTGCTGATATTGAAAAAGGTATTCGTGAACTAGCAATCAAAGGTCGTGATGGTAAGTTAACCGTTGATGAAATGATGGGCGGTAACTTTACCGTAACTAACGGTGGCGTATTCGGCTCTCTATTATCAACACCAATCATCAATCCGCCACAAGCTGCGATTTTAGGTATGCACAAAATCCAAGATCGTCCAATGGCTGTTGATGGTAAAGTTGAAATCTTACCTATGATGTATCTTGCACTTTCTTATGACCATCGTTTGATCGACGGCAAAGAATCTGTAGGTTTCTTAGTAACAATCAAAGAATTACTTGAAGATCCAACACGTCTGTTATTAGATGTATAAAAATAGTTGTCTTAGTTTAGACAGTTAAAAAATCTTTAAGAAACAATTGTTTAACTGCTTATTTTGTGAGCAGTTAAACATTCTTGTTTACACTCAGGGCTCTCGAGCTATTTATTTTAACTAAAAGATGGAAACCAAATATGAATTTGCATGAATATCAGGCAAAACAACTATTTACGGAATACGGTTTACCGGTACCACAGGGTGTAGCTTGCGATAGTGCTGCTGATGCAGTTAAAGCAGCAACTACGTTGGGCGGAGACAAGTGGGTTATTAAGTGTCAAGTACATGCAGGCGGCCGTGGTAAAGCGGGCGGTGTACAGTTAGTTGACTCAACAGAAGCAATTACTGAATTTGCTAATAAATGGCTAGGTAAAAACCTTGTTACTTACCAAACAGATGCAAATGGTCAGCCTGTTAATAAATTATTATTAGAAAGCTGTAGTGATATTGCAAACGAACTATATTTAGGAGCGGTTATTGACCGTGCTTCACAGCGTGTCACTTTCATGGCTTCAACTGAAGGCGGCGTTGAAATTGAAAAAGTGGCTGAAGAAACGCCTGAACTTATTCATACAGCAATGATCGATCCTTTAGTTGGCGCACAAGCGTACCAAGGACGTGAGCTAGCATTCAAATTAGGCCTTTCTGGTAAGCAAGTCGGTCAATTTACTAAAATATTCTTAGGTTTAGCGACTATTTTTGAAGAAAAAGATTTATCGTTATTAGAAATCAATCCGCTTGTTGTTACCGGTGCTGATGACCTAATTTGCCTTGATGGTAAAATCTCTATCGATTCAAATGCAATGTATCGTCAAAAAGAACTACATGCGATTAATGATACAACGCAAGATGATGAACGCGAAATGCACGCGGCACAGTGGGAATTAAACTACGTAGCACTAGACGGAAACATTGGCTGTATGGTTAATGGTGCAGGTCTTGCTATGGGAACTATGGATATGGTTAATCTCCATGGTGGTAACCCAGCAAACTTCTTAGATGTGGGCGGCGGTGCAACAAAAGAACGTGTGACTGAAGCATTTAAAATCATCCTTTCTGATGACAAAGTTGAAGCTGTTTTAGTGAATATCTTTGGCGGTATCGTACGTTGTGACTTGATTGCTGACGGCGTTATTGGTGCAGTTTCAGAAGTCGGTGTATCAGTTCCTGTTATCGTTCGTTTAGAAGGTAACAATGCAGATTTAGGTCGTAAGATCTTAGCTGAATCTGGTCTTAATATTATTGCAGCAACATCTTTATCAGATGCAGCTGAGCAATCTGTTAAAGCGGTAGGTGGCAAATAATGAGCATTTTAATTAATAAAGACACTAAAGTAATTTGTCAGGGGTTCACTGGTGGTCAAGGTACTTTTCACTCTGAGCAAGCATTAGAGTATGGTACACAAATGGTTGGTGGTGTATCACCAGGCAAAGGTGGTCAAACTCATTTAGGTTTACCTGTATTTAATACTGTGAGTGAAGCTGTAAAAGCAACAGGTGCAACTGCCTCTGTTATTTATGTACCAGCACCATTTTGTAAAGATGCTATTTTAGAAGCTATCGATGCAGGGATTAAATTAATTGTTACCATCACTGAAGGAATTCCAACACTTGATTTAGTGGCTGTGAAAATGAAACTGGATCAAGAAGGCGTTGTAATGATTGGTCCTAACTGTCCAGGTATTATCACTCCTGATGAATGTAAAATTGGTATTATGCCTGGTCACATTCATAAGAAAGGTAAAGTAGGTATTGTATCGCGTTCAGGTACTTTAACTTATGAAGCGGTTAAACAAACAACAGATGAAGGTTTTGGGCAATCAACTTGTGTTGGTATCGGTGGTGATCCAATTCCTGGTTCAAGCTTTATTGATATCTTAAAGTTATTCCAAGAAGATCCAGAAACAGAAGCTATTGTAATGATAGGTGAAATCGGTGGGACAGCGGAAGAGGAAGCGGCTGCATTTATTAAAGCCAATGTGACAAAACCTGTCGTTTCTTACATCGCGGGTGTAACTGCTCCTGCTGGTAAGCGTATGGGACATGCTGGTGCGATTATCGCTGGCGGTAAAGGTACTGCTGAAGATAAATTCAAAGCGCTTGAAGATGCTGGTGTAAAAACAACTAAATCTTTAGCTGAAATCGGTAAAGCTTTACGTGAAGTAACTGGTTGGTAAAATCGAGTTAATAACTTCAATTGATGAAAGCCTCGAACTATCGAGGCTTTTTTTTGTCTGTAAAGCTAAGTAAATTAACTTCAATAAATAACGGATCTATTTTTAGTTTTTAATCGGTATAGTGAACGAATTTTCAACAGTCTATTTCTTTCAAGGTTTAAAATGAATTTAACTAAATTATTATGTCTTTCTGCACTTTCATTCTCTATGGCAAGTTTTGCAGATCAAACCAGTATTAATAAAGCTAATTTATATGGAAGTTGGCAATGTGACCATGATTTTAGCGATCCTAATAAAAACCTTAAAATAAATTTCAATTACACTATTAATTTAATAAACAATGGTACTTCTGTTGGTAATGCGACTTTATTATTCGCAATGGGAGGAATGCCTCAACTTCAATATAAAGAAGCTGACACCGCTTTATGGAACCTTAAGGGCGATCAATTGCAGTTTGTATCGAATAATATCCAATTTATTAATGTGAGCCACCCAGAGCTTGAACAATTGTTGAACCTGAAACAGTTATTTCCAAAAAGCGTTAATGAGACTGTGAAGGTATTAGAGTTAAGTAAAAAGCATATTAAAATTCAATCGAAACAACATAACGATGCTTATACTTGTTTGAAAATTTAGAACAGGTTTTTTATTGTTGGTATAGAAAATAGACTGGTAATTAAAGCAACAAAGTAAAAAAGGTACTTTGTTGCTTATTGAAATTAACTTTATTGCATTTTCACTGCTCGTAATATAACGAATTTTTTATTTTCAGCGACTAATTCGCAGTTACCAAAAATTCGCTCTAGCTTATCTTGATAATCTAAATGACGATTACCTACAATAACTAATTCGCCATTAACCGCTAGGCAAAAATGCGCATCGTTAAACATTGCCCATGCAATATGATCAGTAATGGTATGTTGCTGATGGAAAGGTGGGTTACATAAGATGAGGTCATAGCTACGCTCTTTAAATCCAACTAAACCGTTATTTACAACAAATCGAGTATTGTCAGAGCGCTCTTCTTCGAAATTCTTTAACATATTGATGCGAGCAGAATCCACTGCCATGTATGATTCATCAATAAACGTAATTTGCGCATCAGGATATGCTTCAGCGGCAGCCATACCAACAACACCATTACCACAGCCTAAATCAATGACTTTAATGAAATTTCCTTCTGGTAGGTTATCCATTAAATAACGGCCACCAATATCAAGGTGATTACGTGAAAATACATTTGCATGGTTATGAATCTTCCAACCTTGACGTTCAATTTCCCACGTTGTTGCAATTTCTTTTTCTATAATTTCAGTTTGGTCTACTAAGCTAAAAATTAAACGAGATTTTTTCTTAGCTAATGATGTTTTAGTTGTACCAATGTATTTTTCAAATAAAGCGAGTGTTGATTTATGGATTGCATCTACTTTCCCAGCTGCAACGACAATAGTGTCTTTATTGATTACTTTGCTCAATTCTTGCAATTGGTATTCTAAAAACGCTAATGTTTTTGGAACTTTGATTAAAACAACTTTCACATTGTTTGTCATTTCTTGTAGGCTATCTTGTATTATAATTCGCTCAGTTTCACATCTATTACGTTGCAGATTTAGTTTAATTGAACTTATAGATAAAAATGAGTCTGATACTACTGTGCGTTCTATTTCGTTAAAGAAACAGCTTAATGCGCCAAAACCGTCATTAAGAATTAATAATTGCTCGTCTTCGGTAATGTATTTATCTAATTCATTTTCGTTAAAGTAATTAATTAGGTATTCATCAGCAGAGTCCCACGCCTGTAAAGTTTCATTTCTTCTACGTGGATGACGATGTAAAACTAAAGTTTGACCTGCGATATTTAATGCTTCATTCATAGCGTTTGCCTAATTTGATGATATACGAAAGATTATTGGATCTATTTTAGCGTGCTTACACTTTTAAGGTAAGTGATATTATGACTAACAGTAAAATGATTAACGGATAATTCATTTATGAAACGAATGTTACGTATAAAAAAAACACTTAATATACTGGTTATATTATGCTTGTCTCTATCAGGTTTAGTTGCTTGTGATAATCAAATTGATGATTGGGTAGATAGTCTTGGTGATGACGATAGCATTGTATGTGATGATGATACTACAACAGTGGTCTTTAAACGCGTTGCTTATTGGTCTGTAAGTGATGATGAAACGCTGGATGATATTGATTTCTCTATGCTTACCCACATCATCTATAACAAAATCGGAATCGATTCTGGTGGTGAGTTAAGTTTACCAACAGGGGATGATTTAGACGAATTTGAAGAGATGATTGAATTAGCAGACACGGCTGGTATCTATGCCATGGTCTCTATTGGTAACTCATCAGATACCGCTTTTAATGCCATAGCAGTAGATGATGATGCATTAGATAACTTTAGAGATAACCTTGAAGACCTAATTGATGAATATGATTTAGATGGTATTGATATTAATTGGCAGTTCCCCGAAGGTGATGACGAAGGAGATTTATTTGAAGACCTAATGAAAGAAATGGATGATTTAGCTACCGATGAAGGTATTTTATTGAGCTACGTCGTTGATACTGGGCAAGATGATGATGCAACGGATGATGGTGTTCAAGATGATGTTCTAGGCTATGGTGATTTTTTAAATGTTATGGCATTAGACACCAGTGACTATGATGATCCTTTAGAAGATGCTGAAGAAGCTATTGAATATTGGACTGATCGTTGTGTAGTGAAAAATCGTCTTGTGTTAGCGATTCCTGTTTATTCAGAAGGTGATGCTGAATTAGACTTTTCCGAAATTATTGACGATGATACTAGCAATGCTTGTTATGATTATGCAAGTAATGTTGAAGACTCAGATGGGAATGAGTACGATGATATTACCTATAACGGTATCCCAACAGTGACGGATAAAACTGAGTATGCAGAATCATATGCTGGAGGTGTGATTTTAACATCCTTAGACCAGGACTATTTAGATGAAGATAGTTATTCGCTATTAACAACTATTTATTGGCAGTCATATTTAGCTGCTCCAAACGATATATGCGATTAACAACTTAAAAATAATTCATGGTTTTTTTTGTGGTTAAAAAGGCGCATAATAGCGCGCCATATTATTTCAATAACTTAAGGTCTTATTTATTATGCCAATTAACGCCGCTTTAACAGAACGCAGTAACGGATGCTGTGAATTATGTTCATCAACTACAGAGCTTTCTATTTTTGAAGTGCCGCCCGTTAAAGAGCCGAATTCAGATAAATCAGTACTTGTTTGTAGCACTTGTGCATCTCAAATTGATAAAAGTGTTGATATGGATAACAACCACTGGCGCTGTTTAAATGATAGCATGTGGAGTCAAGTGCCTGCTGTACAAGTAACAGCTTTCCGTTTGCTCACTCGCTTAACGAAAGCAGGGGAAGCTTGGGCGCAAGATCTATTAGATATGATGTACATGGAAGACGAACAAAAAGCCTGGGCTGATTATGGCGTAGCTGCAGATGAAATTGAAGATGTAGCACCCACACGTGATTCTAACGGAGCTGTTTTAGTCGCAGGTGACAATGTAACTTTAATTAAAGATCTCGAAGTTAAAGGCGGTAACTTTACTGCTAAACGTGGTACACCAGTACGTAATATTTCATTAACGGATAACCCAGAGCATATTGAAGGGCGCGTAAATGGCGTACGAATTGTACTTCTGACTCAATATCTTAAGAAGATGCCATTATTTGAAGATAAATAATGCTTATAACTTCCATTGTTTAGTATTGAAATTACTTTGTAGCCTGTCCCGTTCTGTAATAGGTTGACGGTTTTAATGGAAGGCCAGTAGCACTTGCTCCTAGTCTTTTTTATGCACTTGATTTGGTGTTTTCAATCCCAAACTCATATGCGGTCGCATTTCATTGTATATGAATATTGATTCTTCAACGAACTGTTTTTTCTTCGTGAAATTTAGATAACATATTTAACGCAATTGGTATAAATGCGTAAACTCATTTCAGGACAAGACAAGTAAAAGAAAGAAAAAAGCCAGCGATTAAGCTGGCTTTATATATTAACTTGTTGTGTTCAATCTTAGAAATCAGCTGAACCCGGTGCACGAGGGAATGCAATCACGTCACGAATGTTTTGTACGCCTGTTACGTAAGAAACTAAACGCTCAAAACCAAGACCAAAACCAGCGTGAGGAACCGTTCCATATTTACGTAAATCACGGTACCAACTGTAATCTTCTTTATCTAAGCCCATCTCTTGAAGACGCTTATCTAAAGCCACTAGGTCTTCTTCACGTTGACTACCACCAATGATCTCACCAATTCCTGGCGCTAATACATCCATTGCTGCAACAGTTTTACCATCTGCATTTAACTTCATGTAGAAAGCTTTAATATCTTTCGGGTAGTTTTGAAGAATAATTGGCGCACCAATATGCTCTTCTGCTAAGTAACGTTCGTGCTCAGATTGTAAATCGACACCCCATTCAACAGGGTACTCGAATTTTTTACCACATTTTTGTAAAATGTCGATTGCATCGGTGTAATCCATACGCACAAATTCAGAACTTACCATTTTCTCTAAACGTGTGATTGCTTCTTTATCAACACGGTCGGCAAAGAAAGCCATATCATCAGCACGTTCTGTTAATACTGCATTAAATACATATTTCAACATATCTTCAGCAAGTTGTGCGGCATCTGATAAATCAGCAAAAGCGATTTCAGGCTCAACCATCCAAAACTCAGCTAAGTGACGTGTTGTGTTTGAATTTTCAGCGCGGAAAGTTGGGCCGAAAGTATAAACATTGGTTAATGCACAAGCATAAGTTTCAGCATTTAATTGACCAGAAACAGTCAAAAATGTTTCTTTACCAAAGAAATCTTTTTTGTAATCGATTTTACCTTGATCGTTACGTGGTAAGTTTTCTAAGTCTAATGTACTTACTTGGAACATCTCACCAGCACCTTCACAATCACTACCAGTAATGATTGGAGTACTGATCCAGTTGAATCCACGCTCATAGAAAAAGTTATGAATGGCATGTGATAAACAGTTACGAACGCGCGTCACGGCACCAAACATATTAGTACGTGGACGAAGATGCGCATGTTCACGCATGTATTCAATACTATGGCGTTTGGCAGACATAGGGTAAGTATCAGGGTCTTGCACAAAACCATGTACTTTTACTGTTGTTGCCTGAAGCTCAAATTTCTGACCTTTACCTGGGCTTTCAACGATTTCACCCGTTACTTCAACACTACAGCCTGCAGACAAATTTAAAACATCATTATTGTAATTTTCTAATTCAGCAGGTACAACGGCTTGGATAGGATCAAAGCATGAACCGTCATATATATTTAAAAAAGAGATACCCGCTTTAGAATCACGACGAGTACGGATCCAACCGCTAACCGTTACTTGGGTACCTAATGAAAATTTGCTGTTGAAAATATCAACAATGGGTGTTTTTGACATCTTAAATAATGCTCCATAGTCACATTTGAATGGTTTTATATTAAAAATTATTACAGCGCTATATATTACCTTGGCTAGCTTAAGATACAAGCTTCAGACGTGATAATAATATGAATCAATTAGTTATTTCTTTATAAAAAAGTTAATAAGGTAAAAAAATCCTTTAAACTATCGCAAAATAGAAAGAGTGTAGCTAGAAAGAGTGTAGCTTATTGTGTCCTTTGAAAAATACATGAAAAGCTAAATATTTAAGTAAGGATAAAAATGAAAATACTAATGGTAATGTGTTTACTCTTCAGCAACCTTAGCTGGGCAAGTGATAATGATGTAAATCACGATATTAAGAGTGATGTTGGAATTAGTAACCAGATTAATAATGATTTAATCGACCGAGCCGTTCGACTTGTTAATCAAAGGAAATCCTATAAAGCGGTGGAGATACTGCAATCTGATGTATTCAAAGAAGATGCCAATGCACAGTTTTGGTTAGGCGTGGCGCGCTACCATAGTGGAGAGCACTTTATTGCAGGGGATGCTTTTTTAAAGTCAGCAGAGTTGGGTGACCCTTGGGCAATGGCGGTACTGGGAGGAGGGGGGGACAATATTATATATCTCGCATCACCTTGTGAGTATTTAGGATGGGGGTGTGATAAAAAATGGAATGCAAAGGCGATTAAGATTTGGAAGAGGCTGGCCAAACAAGGCGATCCGGATGCACTTTACGCATACACCTTGATGAAAGATGAATGGTTTGAATTTGTTCCTTTTTATGGGTACCGCCGTTTTTTAGAGCGCGTAGAGCAAGCCATTCCTAATGGTGGAGGGTATGAGTTTTTAACCCACTTTAGTTGGGATTACGATGATAAAGTTAAATATGCAAGAATGGCTATCGAACAAGGTTATGCGCCAGCGATGAACCTAATGCCTTGGCCCGAAGGTGAGGGAGGTGCAGACCAATGGGCTAATAAAGCTGCCAGACTTGGTTATTATCGCGTTGCCGATAATTTGTATTATATCTATCACGATAAAAGTGATCACAGCGATACGAAATCCGAAGCAATCGAGTTGATAAAAAAAGCTTACTTTTATAGCGTGGTATCTGTCTCTTTGGGTGGGCGAGGAGGAATTAAACAATTCATGTTTTCTAGAATACTTAAAGATGAAGCAGGTAACGATGTTAGAGACGAAAATGGGTATTTTGTTGATGAGATATTGATAACCAAAGCCGAGCAAGCTGAGATAGAGCAACAGGCGAAAGACTTTTTAAAGGGGGTTGAAATTAATCTGTTTTTAACCAAAAACTCTTCTGAACTATTTACTTTTTAATAAAATGATGAAGGTGGGCTTTTTAAGGTGAAAGTAAACCGGGCTAAATCACGACTGCGTTTATCTTCACCTTTACACTGTTATTACTCCTTGAATTCAAGTAATAAAATTAAAATTCATGGATAAATTAAATTGATAAGCAAACTTGATAAATGGCATCACAAAGTTTTTTTATTTGTTTCTCTGATGCGATATAAGGTGGCATCACGTAAATTAACTTTCCAAAAGGGCGGATCCATACGCCTAATTCAACAAATTGTTTTTGTATTGTTGCCAACTCCACTGGGTTGTTCAATTCAACCACGCCAATGGCACCTAGCACTCTGACTGCCTTAACTGAATCTAAATCTTGGCAAACTTTGAGTTGTGATAACAAAGTAGAAAGATGATTTACTAAGCTTTGCCAATCATCACTTAATAGCTTTTTAAGATTGGCATTTGCTACTGCACAGGCGAGTGGATTTCCCATAAAGGTTGGGCCGTGCATAAATACACCGGCTTTGCCTTCACTAATAGTATTAGCGACTTGTGTGGTTGCTAACGTCGCTGCAAAACTCATATAACCGCCTGTGATGGCTTTACCTAAACATAAAATATCAGGGCTTATTTGGGCATGTTCACAGGCAAATAACTTTCCTGTTCTACCAAAGCCCGTTGCTATCTCATCGGCAATGAGCAACACGTTATATTGATCGCATAATGCTCTTGCTGATTTCAAATAGTGAGGGTGATAAAAATGCATGCCACCAGCACCTTGAACAATAGGTTCGAGAATTAGGGCTGCAATCTGTTGATGGTTTTCTGATAACAGTTTAGTTAAATCATCCATTGCACTGTCTTGCCATTCTTGGTCAAAGTGAATGCACGGCTGTTCAGTAAAATAGTTTTTTGCCACAAAGTCTTGGTAAAGCTCATGCATAGATCCTTCAGGATCCGTAACACTCATGGCTGCAAAAGTATCGCCGTGGTAACCTTTTTTAAGTGCGATAAACTTGGTTTTATTTTTATCTAATGATTGCCAATATTGTAATGCCATCTTCATCGCGACTTCGACGGCGACACTACCTGAATCACTAAAGAATACTTTATCTAAACCAACTGGGGTTATTTCTACTAATGTTTTGGCAAGGTCGACGGCTGGCTGGTGAGTTAAACCACCGAACATAATATGTGACATTTTAGACAGTTGGTTTACGGCTGCCGCATTTAACTCGGCGACGTTATAGCCAAATAAACAAGCCCACCATGACGACATGCCATCAATCAGTATTTCACCAGTTTCTAAAGTAATTTCGCAACCGCTAGCACTTTCTACTGGATAACAGGGAATCGGAGTGGTCATGGATGTGTAAGGGTGCCAAATATGTTGTTTATCATACTCTAAATCGATTTTGGCAGTATTAATAATTAAATTGCTCATTATATCATCACATGTAAAGTTAATTGTTGTATATAAGTTGACAGTGTAACTTTGAACATTAAACTAACCAAATATTTTTCAAGTTAGGTTTATTTACATGCCCAATACAAGTTCAATTCGTCATGACTGGTCTGTTTCTGAAGTCGATGCATTATTCGCATTGCCATTTATGGATTTGATGTTTCAAGCGCAAACAGTACATAGAGCGAATTTTCCAACTAATCAGGTCCAAGTAAGCACGCTACTTTCTATTAAAACGGGCGCTTGTCCTGAAGACTGTAAATATTGCCCGCAAAGTGCACGTTACGATACAGGACTTGAAAAAGAGACATTGATGGAAGTTGAAAAAGTCATCAAAGCAGCGAAAGAGGCTAAAGCGACGGGCTCAACGCGGTTTTGTATGGGCGCCGCTTGGAAAAATCCAAAACAACGTGATATGCCTTACTTAGTTGAAATGATCAAAGAGGTTAAATCCCTGGGTTTAGAGTCTTGTATGACACTGGGAATGCTGGATGGCGAACAAGCTGAACAACTTTCTAGTGCAGGTTTAGATTATTACAATCATAACTTGGATACTTCTCCTGAATATTACGATCAAATTATTACTACACGTACTTATCAAGATCGTCTAGATACATTAGATAATGTTCGTAGCGCAGGCATGAAAGTTTGTAGTGGCGGCATTGTCGGTTTAGGTGAAGAAGGCAAAGACCGCTCTGGTTTATTGGTTCAACTGGCTAATATGCCAGTACAACCCGAAAGTGTTCCGATTAATAAATTAGTAAAAGTCAAAGGTACACCGCTGGATAGCGTAGAAGATTTAGATGAGTTCGAGTTTATTAAAACCATCGCTATAGCACGTATTTTAATGCCAAAGTCTCATGTTCGTTTATCGGCTGGACGTGATGATATGTCTGAACAAACTCAAGCATTATGTTTTATGGCGGGGGCTAATTCTATCTTTTATGGTTGTAAGTTATTAACCACGGATAACCCTGATGAAAATTCTGATATGCGTTTATTTAAAAAATTAGGGATTAATAAAGAAGCAATTCACTTTTCTCCTTATGAAACCGAAAAGAAAGTCGATGCAGCGATTATCCGCCATGCTGAAAAAGACCAGTTATTTTATGATGCAACAAGTAAACAATAAATATGCCTTTTTCTTTTATCGCTGAGCAACTGGCTCAGCGACAACAGCAACATTTACATAGAAAAACAATACCAATCACTGGTAAACAATCTCGTTACCTTGACGTTGATGGAAAGAAATTCCTTAACTTCTCCAGCAATGATTATTTAGGGTTAGCTTCTGATCCTGCTCTAGTTAAAGCATGGCAAAAAGGTGCTGAGTTATTTGGTGTTGGCAGTGGCGGATCATACTTAGTTACAGGATATAACCAAGTACATCATGATGTGACTCAACAATTGAAACAGTGGCTGGGTGTTGATGCTATCGCGTTATTCAATTCTGGTTACTCTGCCAACCAAGCGATTATCAAATTACTGCTTTCTAAAAACGATCTGTTAATACAAGACAAGTTGAATCATGCTTCATTAATGGAAGCAGGCAGTCATTCGCCAGCTAAAATGCAACGTTTTAAACATAACGACATGCAACAACTTGCCTCCATCTTACAAAAGCACAGTGAAATAAAGAATAAGTTAGTGATATCGGAAGGTGTGTTTAGTATGGATGGAGATACCTCGCCCATTCATGCATTAAAAGAACAATGTACGAAACATAACGCTTGGTTAATGATCGATGATGCGCATGGATTGGGTGTATTAGGAAAAAATGGTGCCGGGAGTGTTGTAGAGCAACAACTAAACAATAATCAACTTGATATCTACATGGCGACCTTTGGTAAAGCATTAGGAGTGGGTGGCGCTTTTGTTTCAGGCTCAACGGAATTAATTGATTACATTACTAATTTTTCAAAACCTTACATTTATACAACAGGCCTGCCACCAGCCATGGTTTATTGTATTGGTGAAGCTGCGCGTTTAGCGGAAACTGAGCAATGGCGTCGTGATCATCTCGCCCAACTCATTGCTTATTTTAAACTGTTAGCCAAACAACAAGACATTCCCTTAGTGCAATCAGAATCAGCGATTCAGCCTGTGTTAATTGGTTCAAGTGAGCTTGCTATTACTGTGAGTGATTGTTTAAAAGAACAAGGTATCTGGACAACAGCAATTCGTCCTCCTACTGTGCCAAATAATACTGCGCGTTTAAGAATTACCATAACCGTTAATCATCAAAAGCAAGATATTCAATTCTTGGTTAATCAAATAAGACAGGCGCTCAATGCAAATCACAATGGATAAGCAAGCCGTTAAAGCTTCATTTTCAAAGGCTGCAGTACATTATGATCAATTTGCTGATTTACAAAGAGAAATTGGTCATCACCTAATTCAATTAACTGATCATAGTGAAACCCAACCAGTGAACCAATGGGGTTCCGTTTTAGATTTAGGATGCGGCACTGGCTATTTTTCTGCTTTATTAAATGACTTTTTTGGAAAAAACACCCAACTGACTTGCTTTGATTTATCACCTAAGATGCTACAGCAAGCGTCATTACGACAACTACAAAATACGCAATTTGTAGAAGGGGACATAGATATTCTCCCTTTTACGGTAAATCAATTTGATCTTGTTTTTTCTAATTTAGTGCTGCAATGGAGCGAACACCTTCAGCAATCTTTAAAGCAAATAAAACAAACTATGAATCCAGATGCTGAGCTATATTTTTCAACTTTATTGGATGGCTCTCTTTTTGAATTACAACAAGCTTGGAAAGCTGTTGATGCATTGCCTCATATCAATGACTTTTTAACTAAAAAGCAAGTCACACAAGCATTAAAAGGAGCTGGATTCACCCGTTTTACTGTCACAACGGAAACTCGAGTTAAAAAATTCAATGATATTGTATCTGTGATGAAAGCGTTAAAAGGTATCGGTGCAAATCACGTTCACCATGGCAATAAAGCACGTATGTCTGGACGACAATTGTTACAGCAATTAGAGCAAGGATATGCGCCTTATAAAGATGCTCGAGGGCATTATAATTTGAGTTATCAAGTGTGTTATGTCGTTGCCTTTCAGGATAATAAAAATGTCTAAGTTAATAACAAAAACTAATCTTCCTTTTGCTACCTATTTTATTACTGGGACAGATACTGATGTAGGTAAAACCATTTGCACAAAAGCTTTATTACAAGCTGCGAACAAACAATCAATACGTACTTTAGCCTATAAACCGATTACGGCAGGATGCGAAGAAACAAACGAAGGACTACGTAATCAAGATGCGTTAATACTTCAACAACATAGTTCAATAACTGTTGATTATGATAACGTTAACCCGATTGCCTTCAAAGAACCGATTGCGCCTCATATTGCAGCATTAAAAACACAACAAGTTATCAGTATTGATACTATTAACAAAGGGCTCGCTACTTTACAAATAGAACAACCCCAATTATTGCTTGTAGAAGGCGCGGGCGGTTGGCATTTGCCGATTAACGATCAACAATTGTTATCGGAATGGGTTGTTGAAAAACAGCTACCTGTAATATTAGTGGTTGGCTTAAAGTTAGGTTGTTTAAATCATGCATTATTAACAGCACAAACAATTCAACAAAGTGGTTTGTATATAGCAGGGTGGATAGCTAATCATTTACAGCCAAATATGCCTTATGTTCAAGACAATATAAGCACTTTAAAAAGCCTTATTAAAGCGCCTTTATTAGCTGAAATTCCTTTTTTAAAAGATATTGATGAACAAGAGCTATCATCGTATATTGCAGTAAAATTTAGTAGTTAATGTCTTAGTCTATTATTGATGCTCGTATTACTCTTATAAATTGAATAATACGAGTTGTATCATTAAGATTCTTTATTAAAAAACATCAACGGCTTTAAACGTTGTTAATTTAATAAAGCAAACTATAAAGTTTTCTGCGATATTCTGATACTAAAGCAGCATCATCAATGGTGGCTAAAAGGTCTAACATTGTTTTTTTAGCATCGCCATTCTCATAACCTAAATCCTTGCATAACAATGAATACAACAAGTGTAATGCGTCTTTATATCGCTTTGCTTGATGGTATTGAATGGCTAATTGATATTGAATCGATTGTTTATCTTCAGCTGTTTCTAATGCGGTTTCGAGTGCGGTAATTTCAGGAGTTTGAGCGGATTGCTCAGCCAGCTCTAATTCCGATATTAAGGTATGGTAAATCATATTTTGATCGGCCATGGGAATCGCATTCAAAATAGGTTTTGCATTTTCAAATTCACCTAAAGCAAGATAAATTTGTGCTAGTGTTAACTTAATTTGATTATCATCAGGACTTATTTTTTGAGCTTGTAAAATGGTTGTTTTGGCTTCCTCAATCTTTCCCTGCGCAAACAAGGTTTGCGTGTCTGCTAATAATGCGAGAGCTGGATCTGGTAGATGCTTAGTAATAAAGTCATTCATTACCGATGCAGTTTGTTCCCCTGCAAAACCATCAACCGCTTGTCCATTTACAAACATATAAACGGTTGGAACACTTTTAATATCGAAATGTTGTACTAAAGGATGCTCGGTATCGCAGTTTACTTTCGCGATGCTAAACCCATTCGCGTGTTCGCGTTGTAGCTGTTCAATAACAGGTAACAAAGTTGGGCAAATATTACATTGGCTAGACCAGAATATAACCATCACAGGTTTGCTGATTGAACCTTGCGCAACAACTGCTTGAAAGTCCTGTGCGGTGACATTGAAAATATCAGTTTGCATGTTAGCCTCTAAATAATTTTAAAAATAAATTAACAAAATAACCGCTAATGATACTTGAAGTAGCAAACTCGGCAAGTTTTAAGGTTTATCTTGTTTAACTAACAAGCGATTGTTAAATAAAAAGGTGAGCATCAGCAACAAAGTCATAAATATTACCGAACAAGACGTTTAGCTCTTGTTTTTAAAGGCTTGCAAAAGTAACATTGAGTTCTAATCAAAAGGAGCATTTACATGTTAACAGGTAGTATTGTCGCACTCGTGACCCCAATGGACGAAACTGGTGAAATAGATTTCATCGCATTAAAAGAACTAGTTGAATTCCATATTAAATCAAAGACCGCGGCAATCGTGGCGATGGGAACTACTGGTGAATCGGCAACGGTTAGTGTTGACGACCATGTAAAAGTTGTTGAAAGAATTATAAGTTTTGCGGCTGGACGTATTCCTGTGATTGCAGGTAATGGTGCAAACTCCACTTCTGAAGCGATTGCGCTAAGTAAATTATTTACCAACAGTGGTATTGTTGCTGGTTTGAATGTAACCCCTTATTACAATAAACCAACTCAAGAAGGTTTATACCAACACTTTAAAGCAATTGCTGAGTCTTCTGAATTACCACAGATTTTATATAATGTACCAGGTAGAACAGCTGTTGATATGTTACCTGAAACGGTCGCTCGTTTAGCTGAGATCCCAAACATTATCGGTATTAAAGAAGCCACCGGTGATTTAGAGCGTCTTGCTCATTTAAAAGCTATATTACCAGCTGATTTTGCTTTATACAGTGGCGATGACGAAACAGGTTGTGACTTTATGTTGCAAGGTGGCCATGGTGTTATTTCTGTGACAACAAACGTTGCACCTGCGGAAATGGCAACTATGTGCGAGTTTGCATTAAATGGTGAGAAAGAAAAGGCAAAAGCAATTGATTCGCAATTATTGCCTGTACATACAAATTTATTTTTAGAAGCTAACCCTATTCCGGTTAAATGGGCTTGTGCTGAGTTAGGTTTAATCCCTACGCCTAAGCTACGTTTACCTTTAACAACGCTATCTGAACAATATCATCAGAGTGTTCGTGATGCATTAATAGAAGCTAAGTTACTTCCATGAAAAAAACAATGCCATTAACTAAAATTGCTAGCGTAATACTTATTACTCTTTCTGCTACCTCTTGTGCTCGCTTTGAAGAAAGGGCACAAGCAGAAGGGACGTTTGATTACGAAAATGCAACCTTAACAAACGAATATAAATCTGGGAATTTCACTCGTGATGAGCAACGTAATGCTTATCAAATACCAGTTTTAACAGAGCAGCAAAAACAATTTGGTATGCTCGGTATCGATGTTGATATTCGTCCTCCAGTTCAGTTAATGGCCGTTATTGAAGGTGTATCAATTGATCCAGATGCAATCCAAACAAAAGTTTGGTTCAATGCATTCAAACAAGATGAAAAGATGGATCAAAAAGTATGGGATTTAATCCTTAAATATTTATCTGCTCATAAAGCGAATTCGGTACAAGCTGATCGATCTTCGTTAACTATTGAAACTGGCCCTATTGTACGCTTTACGGATCATGGACGTAACGAAGTGCGTGAACAAGCAGATTATTCGTTAAGCATTGAAGAAGCTGCAGATGGGCGTAGTGCTTCGTTAAGTGTTGACGTCAAAGATTATCAACAAGTAAATGATGGCATTGCTGTTAAGCAAATTTTAGAAGCTCGTACTAAACACAGTATTGAAATTCGCTTTATTAACGATTTATTAGCTTTTGCCTATACAGAAAATGAAAGTGAAACATTACAAGATTCAAATAAGAAACCACTACCTATTAAACTAGGTTTTGATGATAACCACCAAACCGCGTGGATTATTGATACTCCGTTTATTAATGTATGGGAAAAACTACCAGCTCTATTGACCACAATGAGTTTTGAAGCAGTACAAGAAAATAAAAACCTAGGTTATTTCTTGGTAGAGTTTGTACCTCAAGATGCCGCATACTGGGCTGAAAATGGTCTTAATCCAATTACATTAGAATCTGGTGAATATTTTGCACAGCTTGGTGAGTTATCAAATGGGCAAACTTCTATCATTTGGTTGGACTCTGATAAGAAAGTGTTATCAGACCAAGAAGTGACCGATTTATACTTAAGTATCACGGAAAAATTACGCAGTGTGACCTTGAGTAAGGATGTCCAAAAGAAGTCTTTATAACTCTTTAAATTTTCATAACTGCTGAAGCCCGATTTATTTTTTAATCGGGCTTTTTATTTTCTTCTTCCAATTCCTTTTGCTGTCTTTCTTTAACTGCTTTAAGAATATGCTCAGGCACTTTCATATTTGCGCTTTGTTTAAGTAATAGAATATTGCTAACAATAATCCCTAACACTAATACAATAATAAATATAACCCAGCCAATACTCATATTGCCTCCATAAGTTGTGATATAAAAAAAGCAGGATACATAACTGCAGCCTGCTTCATCATAACCCTAATTTAATAATCAGTATTAATCGATTAATTGATATTGTTCACGAAGAATATCAATAATTTCCTGTTTAGGGTTTTCAGACAATACAATTTTCTTACCGATAACTTTTTCTGCAATACCGGTGTAAGTTTTAGATATTTGCATTAATACCGATTCCGGTAAGGCATTATCTTTTGCTAATGCAAAGCGTTCTTGCATGCGATCTTTATTTAAAAGAATATCTGGATCTGGGAAATGTTTTAGCAAAAGCTGACGGAAATCTTCTTTAGAGTTTTCAACTATTTTACCTTCACTGTAAGCTTGGCCATCCCATATGCGTGAGGAATCTGGAGTACCTACTTCATCCATATAAATAAGCTTTTCATTGCCCGCTTTGTCTGTCACATAACCAAATTCAAATTTTGTATCAACGAAGATTTGATCTAATTTAGCCAACTCAGCACTGATCACATCAAAACCTTCTTTTAATAATTTTTCGTAATCATCAATATGAGAAGGGGAGGTAAAGTTAAAGGCTGCAAAATTATCTTCAATATTTTGACGAGTGATATTCACATCATCGACTTCTTGGACGCCAGGAACACCTTTTAAAATGCCTTTAGTAGAAGGGGTAATCAATAATTCAGGTAATTTAGTATTATTTTGTAAACCTTCAGGTATAGAAATACCACAGAACTCACGCTCACCTTTTTCATAAGCGCGCCACATTGAACCAGTAATGTATTGACGCGCAATGGCTTCAATCATTATTGGTCGTGCTTTTTGAACAATCCAAACGAAAGGATGCGGAATATCTAAAATATGGCTGTCTGCTAAACCTTGCTCTTTAAATAATTTAAACCAGTGATTGGAAATCGCATTTAATGCTGCACCTTTACCAGGAACTCCATTCATACCGCCTTCACCGTGCCAAATACAATCAAACGCAGAGATACGATCACTAATCACCATAATTGCTAATGGTGCGTCAGTCGGTACGTTATAACCTTTTTCTTCAATTAAGCGTTTGCTATCTTCAGCTGTTAACCAATAAACTGAACGCACTTTACCACTGTGGACCGGCTGATCTGTACGAATAGGTAGATCGTTATTTACAGCTAATACTTTGTCGGCGAGACTCATAAAAATACCTTATAAAAAGTCAAAGTGAGCAGAAAAATCTGCACGAAATAATAAAACAAGATAATAGCAGATTGGATTCTACTTATCATGTCAAATCACGCCCAAAAGACTTATGATAGTGCGAATAAAAAATGACATAGAACTTAATCAACAACTAGCAAGTGCGATCAATACCGCTTTAGATAAGGCATACAAAGAATGGCAAAAGACTTCACCTTTAAACAATTTCATATCAATGCCTTTGATTGCGGTATGCCTGTCAGTACTGATGGGATTTTATTAGGTGCTTGGGCTGATATACAAGAAAGTCGTCATATTTTAGATATTGGAAGTGGAAGTGGTTTGTTATCAATTATGTGCGCACAACGAAATGCGATTGCTGAGATCACTGGAGTTGAGATAGAAAGTAATGCTTTTCAAGCGACCTCTAAAAACTACAACAAGAGCCCTTGGAAGCAAAGGTTGCATAGCATTCATATTGATATTAAAGACTTTGTTGAACAATCTATTACTGAAGGAACAAGATTCGAATCAATTATTTGTAACCCACCTTATTTTAATGATGGCGAACAAGCACACGATAAACAAAGAGCCATTGCAAGGCATACAAGTACACTTTCTCATTCAGATTTACTAAAATATTGCGAATTATTATTGGAAGATAATGGTAAAGCTCATTTAGTATTGCCTAAAAAAGAGGGCGAAGCTTTTATCAAGCTACTAAGTGAACCTCGTTATAATAATCAACTTAAGTTAATGCGTTTTACAGATGTAAAGACCACGTTTAACAAACCTGTGAGTCGTATATTAATTGAATTAATAAAACAAAAGGCTCAACCAGAGATGAAGCGAGAGCAAATTATTATTCATAATGAAGACACTTATAGTGCTGAGTTTATCCGTTTAACAAGAGATTTTTATTTGAAAATGTAATTGCGTATTTTTTATTAACCATAGAAATTAAACGCTACCTGTTTGATAATCGAAAAAACGCCTGTGTAACTTTCCTGAACTTAGGCTGTTAATCTTATTAGGATGCTTATAAGCTTTCCAATTTGCAACCTGTGCACCTTGATTGAGATGGGGAAATACTTGACCTTCAGTAAAAGGCAAACGTAAAAAAGTGAACAATGTTGGTAAGCTCAATGGGTCACTTAAGTTAACTTCAATAAAATCATTTCGACCATTGAAATACTTCTTAACGTGTTGATTATGTTTCAGATAACAATCTGTTAAATGTTGTTCTGATAATAAGTTTTCATTATTCAATGAAAAGGTTTCAGAAAAAGAACGTTTTAAAACTGGGTTAAAATGTCCTGATTTAGGGATTAAATGAGGTTCCATTTTCATCAATAAACGCTGTATAGAAGGGATCCATTCAGATAGTTCTCTTTGTAAATAAACAAAGGTCGAACCTGGAAATAAATGATCTAATTGTTCAAAATCTGAAAAACAAGGCGCATCACTGACAACTTCAGCTAATTCAAAAGTAGCTTGAGAAAAAGCGGTATGAGCAACTTTAAAACCAGCTTCAAGCAATGCAACGCTAATACTCGTTGTGCCTGTTCGAGGTAGGCCAATAATAAATATTTTAGACATAAGTCGTTAACTTCATTTAATAATTCAGATTAACTATAGTAACGTTTAATCGTGCTTAAGATTAACTTTATTTAATCATCGACTTTTTATGGATAAATTTGAATAACAAAGAGGGTGTTTAAATTCTATCGTGCACTTTTAAAAAGCAGATAATTTTAAATGAGGGTGATATTTTTTAAATAAAATTATCAATATCGAGACTAAATCCCTAAAAATGCGTTTCAATTTGCCTTTAAAGCATATAAATAAAACAATAAAGATGCCACAATGTAACTACTTGAATTCTAGCTAAGTAGATGTTTTTAATTCACATAATACAAATAATAAAATGCAATTAAATCATCTATAGTTTTATAAATGCTCGGCCAAGTAGAAAATAAAATGGTAAATTCAAAAATAAATTCTATTACATTAATTTTCGCTATCCTTCTTCAAGCGATTGAATTATAAGCCATATAAAAACGAATTAAATAAAGGTAGTAAATATGGAAATCCTAGAAAGTTTGTTACACAGTTTTAATACTAGCTTTGTGAACAGTGTTATTTTGATTTTAATGGTGATCGTTTTTGCCTTTGGACTTTGGTTTACTAAAAAAGATGAGCAGCCCGACTTTGTTCACTATGTACCAACGCTACTGACTACCATGGGGATATTTGGTACATTTCTAGGTATCGTTTTAGGCCTACTAGACTTTGACCAATCAAATATTGAATCCAGTATTCCTCCTCTATTAGCAGGTTTAAAAACTGCTTTTATTACAAGTTTATTAGGTATTTTTTCTTCATTAATCTTTAAAACACTGTCTACATTTTCCTTTTTAAAACCTCTGCAAGATGAAAATACAATTGTTTACGCAACACCTGAAGCTATTTTACAAAGCATGAATGAGCAAGTTGCTGAGATTAAAAGTTTAAAGAGCGCTATGGTTGGAGATGAACAATCTACTTTATTTTCAGAATTGAAATCTTTGCGAGAAGATGTAAATAGTAATGCACAATTATTATTAGAAAATGATAAAAAACAAGCAGAACAACAAGAAGTGTTATTTACGCAATTTTCAGAAAAGCTATGGTTACAACTTGGTAATTTTGCTGATACGTTATCTAAATCTGCCACTAAGCAGGTTATTGAGGCATTAAGAATTGTTATTGCAGACTTCAACCATAACTTAACAGAGCAATTTGGTGATAACTTTAAACAACTCAATAAAGCGATTGCAAATTTGCTTGAATGGCAAAAAAATTATAAATCGCAACTAGAAGAAATGAGAACTCAGTATTCTCATGGTGTTGAATCAATTTCAGAATCACAATCGTCATTAGCTCAAATCAGTGAGCAGGTGAAAAGTATTCCTGAAACCATGAGCGGACTAAAAGGAGTCATGGAAATAAACCAACATCAACTTGGTGAATTAGAACGCCATTTAGCCGTTTTTAAAGACATGAGTGAAAAAGCAACCGAAGCGATGCCGCAAATGCAAAAGCAAGTGCAGGCAACGGTTAATGATATTTCTGCTGCAGTTACAGTAGCAAGTGAACATTATAATTCATTATTAAATGAATCTGATGATTACATCAAAAAGCACATTACAACTTCAAATAATTTATTAGACAAATTTTCAACAGAAGCTGAAAAGGGCCTGAATAACGTCAGCGGTTTAAATAAAACTATTGCTGAAATGATCAACACATTAGTCGATGATGCACAGCAAATGACCTCAACGATGCGTGATGCGAATCAAAATCTAGTGTCTGATACTGAGCTTGTACGCGATACCGTGATCAAATCTGCTGATAAGTTGCAACTTAAACTTGCCGAAGTGATTGATGAAGTTGCACTGCAACAAGTAAACCAAGCGAAACGAACTTTTGATGCAATGGAAGACCAAATCAAACAACAAGGCGGTATTGCAGGTGAAGTTGTGGATAGCCAACTTAAACTCATAGATAGTGCAATGCAGAAAGAAATTAACCGTGTAATGAGTGAAATGGGGCTTGCATTGGCTCAAGTCAGTGGTAAATTCGTTGAAGACTATATCAAGTTAACTAAAGCGATGGACGAAATTATCAATCAGCGAGTAATGTAATGAATAATCTATTCGGCCCTGATAAACGCAGACAAGAAAATGGTGAGCATTGGTTAACCGTGTCAGATTTAATGGCGGGTTTAATGATGGTTTTCTTATTTATCGCCATCGTATTTATGATGATCACTCAAAAAGAAAACACTAAGATTAAAGATGTTGCCGTTGCTTACCAAGAAAATCAATTGGCTATTTATGAAGCTTTAGTGAAAGAGTTTTCTAAAGATCTAGATAAATGGGGAGCAACTATTGATAAAGAAACATTAGCGTTCAACTTTCAATCTCCCGATGTATTATTCGCTAATAATGAAACACGTTTAAGTAGTGCTTACAAAACTATTTTAAAAGATTTCTTTCCTCGTTACATTAATGTATTAGCACCATTCAGAGATTCTTTAGACGAAATTCGTATCGAAGGACATACCTCAAGCGGCGGTTTACGTGGCAGTTCAGAAGCCCAAGCTTATTTTTATAATATGCAGCTTTCACAAGGACGTACACGCTCAGTATTAGAGTATGGTTATAGCTTAATGCCCACTGAATCTGATTGGATCAAGGCAAACATCGCGGCTGTTGGGTTTTCATCTTCTCGATTAATTATGCGAGAGGGCGTTGAAGATCCAAACATGTCAAGACGTGTATCTTTTAGAGCAATCACCAATGCAGATATTCAAATAAAAAGAATTTTAGAGGCTCATCGATGAAATTGAACGTTGATTTTAGTGAATTATTTCGTGCTGTCGCACCACTAGAATATGTTGTTACAGAATTTGTATTAGACGGTGGCGCTGGCGATCTTGAAGGGATCAGTCGAGCATTAAATCGTGGAATGATTTTAGGAGAGGGGATTAACCTCAACCAAATTGATGGCGCAAATGGCGTTTTAAATTACGACGGCCATCAAGTGATGCTTTATATTCCTGATCAAGGTGATAATGCAGAAGCAGTCTTAAAGAATGGTAAGTTAGGAACTCGAGTTCACGTTGCAGAGTGCTCTATCATCGAGTTAATGAGGGAAAAAGGGCGCCTTAAACGTTACGATGTGATTAGTCGTCTTGATGGTTCTTTTCCTGTATTCGGTTATGATGCAGAAGGCGAAGTAGAAGGTGGGACAGATTTAGAAGCCTGTAAAAATTGTCTTAAAATTCTTAATTATAAAGGGTGTAATACGCAACCTGAATCGGTTAATCGACAAGTGTTTGAGAACTTTTCCTTTTCCCAGTTTTTTGAAACATACAGTTCTTATTTCAAAAGCTTACCGGCGAAAATTGCTAAGTCATCAACTAATTATACGGATGATTGGTATTCAATTTCTTCTAAACTAAGAAATGAATTAGATTATAAATGTGAACAATGCCATGTAGATTTACATTCAGATAAAACTCTGCTGCATACTCTGCATATCAATGGAAATAAAGCTAATAATAAACGTGCTAACTTAAAAGTATTATGTGCTGATTGCCTTAAAAAACATCCACGCCGAGAATCAGTGTATGTAAGTAATACTGAAGTATTAAAGATCAACACACTAAGACGAGAACAAAAACACTTTGAAACTGTTGATTACGCCTTATTGCTTAAACGTGTTGATATGGCGCTTTATGGTTTGATACATAAATGCCAGTATAGAAAACTTCCTCTTCCTGAACTTGGTGTTGTGGTCATGGAAAAAGAGTTGCCCTTAATGATTGATATTGCGTGGCCAGCTCAACAAATTGCAGTTTTAGTTGATATGAGTAAAGCTAAAATGTTGCTAAAACAAGGTTGGAGTGTTTATTCTGCCTTTGATACTTTGACCTACTTTGATGTATTTGAAGAGCGTTTAATTACTGCCATTAACCAGCATGGCAGTTAGCTGGTGAGATATTTACAATTATCCTGTGGTGCAACTACAGGGTAATTTCTAACTAGCTAATCGAAAACTTAAATTTGTTAATTCCCAAATTATCGTTTATTTTTAATTGCCTTTTCTGACCTGCTCTTACTTCTCTATTCAATCTTGATGCGCTTTAAGCTTTGGTGTCGAATTTTTATGGTTTTGCAGATAAAAGAGGGCTGTTTAAGTCAACATTGAGCTTATCTTGCATAGACTAATACTTAACTAATTGAATACCCAAGTCATCAGTGATTTTTAATTGCATTTTGCCATGGCTATTGATGTGACTTGTTATTTTATCTTCGATTAAATTATTATTTTCAGTGTCTACAATCGCAGTAACATAAACGCTCTGAGCGAAATCTTTATCAAACCTAAAAGTGACATTACGGCGACTGGTTTCAATTCGCTTAAAATATTGTGTTTCACCTGGCTTACGCGCTCTTTCGATATAAATGGGTTTAATTGAAACTGGAACGGCTTCGATAAGTTGATTCGCTGCAATGTAAGAAGGTAAGTTCATGGCACGTTTACCAAATTGTTGTAATGGGAATCTAAAGGTACAGTAAATCATTAAAACTAGTATAGCGACCCATGACAAAGCCCATTTAGCTAAACTAAACCCTTTTAACGCCAATAGGGCATTGAAAGAATCATTCCATTGATATTTGAATACATTCAACCCTTTTGCTGTATAGGTTTCTGCCAACATGGGACTTAATAAAGCATGAACAGGTCCTAGCATTGGAATAAAAAAGAAAAAGGTGATCACCAAAGAAGCAAATAAGTTCCCCATAGAAATAGCACTTTGAGGTTTACCTAAACCATCTGTTACCGATGAGTTAGAGACAAAGTTTTGGGTGAGGCCAATATTTTTAAAGCTAGAGTTGTAAGTTATGGTTGCTGTTTGCGAAACGATTACTTTAGAGTCCCCATCTTTAATATAATGCGCATCGTAGAGGCTACTGTTGCCTAAATAAATATAGGTTTCAAAGTTACCAAAGGCTTTAAGTTGAATTGAGCTTAATAATAAATTTAAAAAAACAACACTGAGTAAAAATAAGATCATAGAAAAAATCAAAGGTAACTTTTCAATTTCAGCTTGTTTGCTTGGAAGCATAAACCATTGATAATAATCATTTAAGGAGATGCCATAAAAATAACTAATATAATTGTTAAGTAAAAAGTAAAGGCAATACGTTGCAATTGACCATCTTATAAGAGTGATTAGCGTATCCAAACATGCCTCTTTATTGAATTTATGAAGATTAATTTTAAGTTAGATTTGATTATTTTAACGGTTATCTTTTGTTTTAGACACATTTAACTACAACTAAAAAATCAGTTGTGTTTACTGCATAATTTTTCTTTAAAAAATTAACTTGAACGAGTGTTATTAATGTGTTTGAATGATTGTTCAATTAATTTAGGAGATTCTCATGATTAAGTTCTTTTTCCATCACACACCAAACCCAATGAAAGTTGCTCTTTATTTAGAAGAGTCAGGTTTGCCTTATCAAGTTGTTGCCGTTGATACATTAAAAGGTGAGCAACATACTCCTGAGTACCGTGCTATTAACCCTAATGGTAAAGCGCCTGCAATTTTAGATGGTGATACACGTGTATTTGATTCAAATGCGATTTTACTTTATCTTTCTGAAAAGTCAGGAAAATTAGCTGGTAAAGCTGAAGATCGTGCTGAGATGCTATCTTGGTTAATGTTTATTGCTTCTGGTTTAGGTCCATATTCTGGTCAGTCTGTGCACTTTAGACATGCAGCACCTGAAAAACTTGACTATGCTATTAACCGTTACTTGCGTGAAGCTGAACGTCATTATGAAGTGTTAGAAACTCATTTAGAAGGACGTTCGTTTATTGTTGGTGATGAATATACTATTGCTGACGTTGCTGCTTGGGGTTGGATTGATAAAGCGACAGTCGTTTTAGGTGAAGAAGGGTTAGCGCCTTTTCCAAACCTTAAGCGTTGGTTTGCAAGCATTGAAGCTCGCCCAGCCGTTGCACGAGCGCGTAATATTGGTACAGATATCGAATTTAAGAAAGAGTTTGATGAAGATGCAAAACGTGCTTTCTTCCCATCTAACTTTCCTAAACTTTAATTTTCATTTCAAATAGGAATTAAAATGACTAATCAATATGTTCCACCTAAGATTTGGACTCAAAATACCGATGGTGGTAATAAATGGGCAAGTATTAATCGTCCCGTTTCTGGTGCAACACATGACAAAGAATTACCTGTTGGTGACCATGCATTACAACTTTATTCTTTAGGTACGCCTAATGGCCAAAAAGTCACTATTCTTTTAGAAGAACTGTTAGCGGCAGGTGTTAAAGAAGCAGAATACGACGCTTACTTAATCAACATCGGAGAAGGAGATCAATTTTCGTCTGGCTTTGTTGGCGTTAATCCAAACTCAAAAATCCCTGCATTGGTTGATAAATCTAGTGGAGATGATGTTAATGTTTTTGAGTCCGCTTCTATTTTGGTTCACTTAGCTGAAAAATTTGGTCACTTTTTACCAAAAGAAGGTACTGCTCGTACAACAACTTTCAATTGGTTGTTTTGGGCGCAAGGGGCGGCACCGTTTTTAGGTGGTGGATTTGGTCATTTTTATGCCTATGCAGATGAAAAGTTTGAATATCCAATTAATCGCTTTGCGATGGAAGCTAAACGTCAATTAGATGTATTAGATAAACAACTAGCAAATAATACATTTGTCGCGGGTGAAGAATATAGCATTGCAGATATGGCTATTTTCCCTTGGTACGGTAGTTTAGTATTAGGTCGTTTATATGATGCGGCTGAATTCTTACAAGTTGAAACTTATACCAATGTAGTTCGTTGGGCTAAAATGTTAGATAGCAGAGTAGGGGTTCAACGCGGCCGTATATTAAATCGCTCTTTTGGTGAAGAATGGGAACAAGTTCCCGAACGTCATTCAGCAGAAGATATCGATGTGGTACTCGCTAAAAAACCAAAATAGGTTATCGCTAGCAAAATCACAATTAGGTTAAATCAAAAACCAAGTAAGTTTCTTACTTGGTTTTTTTATATTTCTTATTTGTTGTTAATACCAATTGTGTTAAATAAGTTAACTAAATTTTATGAAGAAAAAACAGTTCAATTCAAGTCATAAATTGACACCTTCCGAGAGGTTAACTTCGTTAACCCTGTATCGTTACACTTTAATACTTTAATGGTTGTTCCCTTTACGGCATCTACAAAATAAAAGTATAACGAAGAAGTGGGCTGTTTTAGACAGTCAAATAGATAATCTATTTATCGTGACTGGTATAGATATAAAAAAGGGAGTTGATTTAATAATCAACTCCCCTTGGAATGTACTGTAACTAATGAGTTTAAATCATTTAGTTATTGTTCAACCTTATTTCTTTGTCCACGCCATTGGTTCAAACATTGAATCAACAGGTGTGTGAGCTACGTGGTTAACGTAATTACTGATCACTTTTTGTGAAAGGCCTAGAATCACTTCTAAAACTTGTTGCTGACCATAGCCTGCTGCAAAGAAAGCATCCATATCCGCTGCAGGAACATTGCCACGGTTGCGTACCATGCTTAATGTAAAGTCATGTAAAGCTTGTAATTTAGGTGATGTCATTGCTGTGCCGTTGCGTAATGCTTCAGTTAATGCAGGATCAACTTTCATTGAATGTGCAATACCAGTATGAGCAGGAACACAATAGTGACATTCGTGTTCAACATTGATAGTTTGCCATACCACTGTTAACTCTTCCGCATCAAATGAACTACTTGCAAATAACTCATGTAATTGAGTGTAAGCTTTTAACGTATTTGGTGATTCAGCCATAGTACCGAAAAGATTTGGAACTACACCCATTTGTGAGATAGCGCCTTCTAGAATTGCTTTGCTGCCTTCTGGTGCCGTATCAACTGTGTGTATTTTAAATTCGCTCATTAATTCACTCTCTTATGTTGTTGTAGATTAATAGTGAGGATGTTTCCTCGTTAAGTTGAGTAAACTATAAGCCATAATGAACACTTGTTCAAGTTTTATTTTGAACAAGTGTTCACAGGTGATTGAAAGGTAAAAAGCCAGTTACTTCTCAGAAACTGGCTTACACATTAAAAGAAGAAGTTAAATGCGGCTATTAATGAAATGGGGCACCGACAAAGATATCATCAATAAATTTTTCAATGATAGTTTGGTCATCATTGACTCGGCTATAGGTGCGTAACCCAATAATTTGTACTTGCATATAACGGGCAAGATCCATTGCATTTTTATTTGAGCTAATTTCTCCAGTTTGCATTGCATCTTCAATAATGTCCGCAAATCGAGATTCAACACCATTTAATAAGGCTTTTGCTTCATCTAAAAGTTCTTTATTATCATTGTCAGTTAATTCTGAAATTGATTTTACAATCATGCACATATCACTTGGTGCATTTTCACGATTTTCAATGGTAATTTTTCTAATAAATAATTTAAGTCCTGCAAGTGGTGAGCTAGTTTCATCTAAGCAAAGTTGTAATAATTTACCTGTGCTATTAGCATAATGATTTATAGCTTCTTTGAATAAATTGTCTTTACTACCAAATGCTGCGTAAATACTACCAGGGCGAAGGTCAACCGTTGCTTGTAAGTCACGCATAGAAGTTCCATGATAGCCTTTTTCCCAATACAGGTTAGTTGCTTTTTCTACAACCTCAGCACGATCAAATTTAGCATTTTTACTCATAATATTATCTTAACTTTCAAGTGGAACACTCGTTCATTATACATCAATTATCCATTGATACCATATTTCTAATAAGGACTTTTTTATGTTTATTCATGAATAAGATAATTATCTTGATTCGTTATTTAAATTTACTTTTTTTATTAAACATATCAGGCATTACGTCGACGCCAACCAACTTACCTAGTTTAATAATAAGCGGAATAGTAATTGGTGCGAATGGTAATAAAGCGAATACTCCCAAACCTAAACCTTTTAAAATATCGATAAATTGATCGTTGGCTAATCGCATTTCAGCCTTTGTTGCGTTCCCGCGCGTGTACTTTTGATAAATGGCAATCATCTCTTTTGTTTCTTTCTTTTCTTGAGCTAATGCAATATTCAATTGAATCATCATTCTTTTTATTTTTAATCGATAAGATAATCTTTTTATTTTAAGCACTCGAATGGGGGCTTTATGTATGTATCGAGAGATTTTTCTGTTTTTCATAGGACTCAATATATTAAGAAGTAGGTGAAATCGATCTTGAATTAAATAGGCATGTAAGTGATAAAGTGAATATCACTGGTTATACCAATCACGATAAATAGCTTACCTATTTTACTGGCTAAAACAGCCCACTTCTTCGTTATAAATTTCGTAAAGGGAACAACCATTTACGTCTATTTATGCCTTGAATTGAACTGTTTTTTCTTCGTAAAATTTAGATAACATATTTAACGCAATCGGTATTAGCTTTTAGTCCAGTGATATCTGTGCATATTGAGTGTGATACTTATTTAGCAATTAGTAAACGGAACTTTGAAAATAAAGTGAAGAATAGTAAACAAAGAGCACCAGCGAAAATACCTACAACACCTGTAATAAGCGTTGGGGCAATATATTCAAAAACTGTATTGATTATGAATAGCTGCTGTTCCAAAGAGTGGACCAATTCAGCAATGATAGGGAATCCATGAACGATAATACCACCGCCAACCAAGAACATTGCAATGGTGCCAACAATCACTAGAAATTTCATAAGTAATGGAGCAAACGCCAATAAAGTCTTACCGATAAGACTTGCGAGTGTTGTTTCATTTTCTGGTGATTTAGATAATAGATATAATCCAAGGTCGTCTAATTTTACTATTGCAGCGACCAAACCATAAACAAAAATAGTTAAACCGATAGCCAAACCGATTAATACGATGATTTGTGTTAAAAAGTCAGATTCAGAGATTGTACCTAATGCGATAACAACAATTTCAGCAGATAAAATAAAATCAGTACGAATAGCTCCTTTAATTTTATCTTTTTCAAAGCTCACTAAATCTATTTCATTACTCGCATTAGCTTTAATACGCATTTGTTTTTCTTGATATTTATCTTTGGGATGGAAAAAAGAATGCGCTATTTTCTCAAAACCTTCAAAGCATAAATACAAGCCACCCAGTAATAATAGGGTGGTGATAGCAATAGGCAAAAATGCGCTCAAAATTAAGGCAACAGGAACAATGATCGCTTTATTTAAAAAAGAACCTTTAGCAACAGCCCAAACAACAGGTAGTTCTCGGTCAGCTCTTACGCCTGAAACTTGTTGTGCATTTAGTGCTAAATCATCGCCGAGTACGCCAGCTGTTTTTTTAGCAGCAACTTTACTCATTAATGCCACATCGTCTAATACTGCGACAATATCATCTAATAATGCTAATAAACTTAAACCCGCCATAGCTATCCTTTGATTCTAAAAAAAGAAAAGCTGAATAACGATAATTATTATTCAGCTTTTACAAGTCAATAAGATCTGTTATTAAGATTGTATCTGTTTTCGGAAAAATTGAACCATTTCATCACGAGTTTTCAGATGTTTAAGATGAAATACATCCATTGGAAATAATAATTCAACAACACCTGTATCAAAAATACGTTTCACTTCGTATTCATTGTGTGCGACGTCTTGCTGGAACATATAATTTAACCATGATTGGTTGGTATGAATAATAAATTCTACACGCATGCCGCCTAGGCGAGCAAAAAACTTCATCATCGGAGTTTTATCACTTGATCCTACAGCAGTCCCTTTGTACTGCGTATTGTCACTTAAGGTATCTGAAATATCTTCAAGTACCATTAATGAACTCGCTTTAGAAGCACTACGTGTAAGGTGTTGTTGAAACGCTTTTACATCACTGACTGTATCCAATACCGCCATTAAGCCTAATTCATCGTCTACTGCTACAGCTGGATTTTTCTGGTTTTTACGCAAAAGCTTTAATACTTTTGCCTGTGGCGGTTTCTTTCTAATAGAAACATAAATAGGCGTTTTTTTATCACCTACATTAAAGCTACGACGTTTTAACAGAGTTAATTTTTCACCTTGTGTTGGCTGTATAAGCTTAGCTTGTTCTGGATTCAAAACAGTTACATTGGTACAACTAAAATCTTCATTATTATGTTTGGAATGTAAATACACAGGATCTAGCTCACCGATTTTAAGATTGGGGCTCCAAACATAACCGTTTAAAAATGCTAAAAAGGCTGAGAATTTACTTTCAATATCTGTTTCCCTTTCACGCTGGTCAATACTGCCAGCTAAGGTCATTAATATTAGTTTACGTCTTGCTTCAAATCGCGCTTTTTTATGGTAATTATCATTGAACATGATCAATAACAATTCAACAGGATTATTGGTCACTTCAATTTCATTGGTTAATTCAATATGTGAAGCATAAGGAGAAAGAATTTTACCAATTAATGAATGAATTACAGCATCGGCAGTTCGAGAATATTCGTCAACACGGCTTTTTATTTCATTTAAATTGCCATCAATACCAAACATATTACCGAGTAAACATAATGCTCGTTCGCTACGTTGTTTACGCAGGGTTTTGTCTTTTATTAAAGATTGAATTTGTTCAAAATCACTTACTTCTAAGAATTCAAACATCTGGCTTCGTAACGCACGGTATTTAGTAATATTGTTAGGATCTTTTTTAAGGTTTTTTATCCATAAGCGTGTTGATTGCGAAAACCGACCCGCGTTTAACGAGTTATTGGTGACAGAAAAAGGGCCGAATTGTTGGAGAGAAGTGAAAACACTATTTGGAGAAAGTACTGACATAAAACCACCTAAACACAACAGTCAACAGTTATTTAAAACCCAAAGCATATTGAGATAAAAATAAAATATGAAGAAAAAAGTATTGAATACAAAGAAATATACACTAATAGTAGACTTAGCTGATAATAAAAAAGGATTTTTCCTTTATGTTTTTATTTATTTAATTCTTTAAAAGTGATTATCTACCTATAATATAGGTTCAACTTCACCGTTTTTGATAATGTTTTCAGAAAATCTGTACACAAAACACACTGTTAAATGATGTTTAGTGGATGTTGCAAGAAATGTGATATTAAATAATGTATATTGAATTATCTTGTTGGTTTATTGTTATCAAATTATTAACTATGTGTATTCTTTGTCTAAAACATAGTAAGGAAAAACTGTGTACTCAGATTTTAATGTAAAAATAATTATTTTATTATTTTTCCTTTCTCTCGCAACTTTCATTTCACATCGAATTGGACTCATGGATACTGCCTATCCTGTTTTAATTAAAACACAAGATACAAGACGTGTACTTATTCAAAGTAAAGATGTTGATTCTAAGCTAATAAAAAGTGAAGGCATTTCATTTCAATGTGAACTCGTCAAAATGGGATCTTACGATTACTGTGGAGTTGGGATTTCATTGGGTGAAGAGAGCATTCGAAATGGATTGGATCTTAGTCATTTTAAGCGCTTTTCACTTGAAATTGATTATAAAGCGCCAATAAATGACGCAAAATTAAAAGTTACCTTCCGAAATTTTAATGAATATTATTCTAATGCTGATGATATTGTTTCACTCAAGTTCAATAGCATTGCATATAATCCTAATTTACATAAATCACCCGTCGAAATACCCTTTGAAGCATTAAAAGTTGATAATTGGTGGGTGGAGCAATATAAAATTGGTTTTAATCATAGCCAAGTTGACCTTTCTAATGTCTCGTATATTGAGATATTAACCGATAGTATGGATGTAGTCGGTAATTATAAAATTGTCATTAAAAGTGTCGTTTTATATGGAGAACTCATCTCTGAATCTAACTTATTAAAGCTTATGCTAATAATATGGTTAATTATTGTTATCTGTCTTATTACAATACAGCGCAATAAATTAAAGCTAATGTCGATGACCGATACTTTGACCTGCTTATATAATCGTCAAGGGATCCGAAATTGGACAACGCGTAAAATTCTTACCTTAACCAAGCAACAACATTTGTATATGTTTTACTTGGATCTCGACGATTTTAAAAAAGTAAATGATAGCTATGGTCATCAAGTAGGCGATCAACTATTAACAGAGTTTTCTAATCATATTCAAAACTTCTTAGATTCAACCGTTTCTATTACTTATGCCTTCGCTAGATTGTCTGGTGATGAGTTTGCCTTAGTGATACTCGGTTTGAAACCTCAGCAATTAAATAGCTTTGCCGCTGATTTATTGTCTGTACTTGATATTCCTATTCTATTAGAGGAGCACGAAACTCGGGTTCGCGTTAGTTTAGGTATTTCAGAATTAGAAGAAGAAGTTAAAACATTTGAGAATTTATTAGCTCGTGCTGATTCAGCTATGTATTACGCAAAAAAAGATGGAAAGAATCGTTATAAAATTTTCAATGAAAGTGTTTCTCAAGATCTCTATTTCCGTAAACAAACCGCTGAAAAAATAAAAAATGCAATTATTCAAGATGACTTTCATTTAAATTTTATGCCAATTTTCGATGCAACTAGCTTAGAAATGGTAAGTGTTGAAGTTTTATTGCGTACCAATTTGAATACGTTGAAAGGGATTGGACCTGATATATTCATTCCAATTGCTGAAGAATATAATCTAATTAAAAACATTGATTTGTGGGTAATAGAAGCAACATTTAAACAAATAACAAAAGAAATTGAGTTTTTAATCGAATCTCCTTTAATATTCTGTATAAATATTTCTGCAGCTGAATTACATAATCCATTTTTTGCAGAACAATTAAAAGAGCTATTAACGCTCTACAAGATAGACCCAAGTTGGATTGAATTAGAATTAACTGAAACAAGTTTAGTTGATACCGACGAAATGAGTATTGCGACATTAAAATCTGTGCATGCTTTAGGTATCAACCTTACTCTAGATGATTTTGGGACAGGGTATACGGCATTTTCACAGCTTATTAACTATCCTGTTGATAATCTAAAAATAGATAAGTCATTTATCGATAATTTAGACTCGTTAGATGATACGCAAGCGACTATGGTAAAAGCCATTATTTCTATTGCTAATTCATATCAGTTAAAAACAATAGGTGAAGGTGTAGAAGAGCCTGAGCAGTATAGCTTCCTGGTAGAGCATGGTTGTAATATGATACAGGGGTATTTATTCGCTAAACCAATGCCTTGGGACGATTTAAAAACACTTATACTTGATCCTAACGCTAAAACAACACGTCAATTATCATTAACAAACAGTGTTAAATAACAAAAAGTAGGTCTGAAAGTTTATAGTTTAAAAGTAGGGGGCTTAGGTTAACTTTTTAAAACTACCAACTTAATTAACATAATTGCATTCTGGCTAACTGATTTTGTTTGCTAAGTATTGAGCGTAATGATTATATTGACTACAATAACTCGATTTTTATTCACAATAGGTTACGTAAATGAACGATACACAATCACTACCGGAATTACCTGATCAACTTTCAGTTAATCCGCGTAGCCCGCATTATAATGAAGAAGTGTTAGAACATGAAATCGGTATTAAATTTAATGGTAAAGAGCGTTTTGACGTTGAAGAATACTGTATCAGTGAAGGTTGGGTGAAAATTCCAGCGCACAAAGCTTTAGACCGTCGTGGTCAACCGCTAATGAAAACGGCGAAAGGTGTTGTTGAAGCGTTTTACCGTTAAACTCACTTTTAGAAACAACCTTTTAATCTCTCAGTATTAAAAGGTTGTTTATTTACAAATGCATACAATTAACTTTTCATCCTAAATCTTAGTTTCAAGCCAGCCATTAATTCAACCAATCAATTTAGATACCAAACATGATAATACTTGTTTTTATGCTATCGCATGTCTAACTGTAATGCGCATAAAGATAACAGTATGTTATACATTTTATGTTAAATAGCCTTATGTTCAATAGAACCCCGAGCTCCAGATAAAAGTAGGTCTTTGTACATTCCATTTAGATAAGGTTGTTAGCTCTATGAATACAAACAAACCCTATTTAACATAATATACATTATGCGAAGTTAGCTGTTGGTTTATTCAAATAGATTTATTTAAATATAAACTCTTAGCCATGCTATTACTTTTAAGCAAATAGTCTAAAATTTTTAAAATGGATGTTTAATGTAGTTTCTCATTCTGTTCGCTCAGGCTTCGCTCTCATCACAAGAAACCTACATTAGATAATTACTAGGTTTAATATCTCATTGAAACAATTAAACAATTAAATAATTAAATAACTAAATAACTAAATTATTAATAAAGTAACTCAAGTAAATTCGAATAATTATAACCTGCAAGACGAACTTTAGGATCTAAACTACAGCCTAAATTTGCTTGCAAACCAAAAGCCAAGGCGTTCGAAGTCGGAGAATAAATTCCAGCATCTTCAGAAAATCTTTGACGCTGATTTTTATAAACCCACTTAATTAAATTAATTACATAATCATCGCTGTTCTTTCCATAAAAAGGGCTTTTATGACTACAAAACCAAGTTTTACCAAAAGCTTGTTTTTGCATGTAAAAATTAATACTAAACCCCTCTTTCAAGCCCGATAGAAAAGCCTCTAATTTTATTTTTTCTGGAGTATCAACTTCGTCAATATGATTAACGAAATAATACATTCTGGTTACGTCTCTTTGCTTCTTATCTTTTAATATCGAAACTCGTTCATCTCGCTTTGCTATTATTTTATTCATCTTATCAAAAACATCTGCATAAACTAGATTAGAAAGTGTAATAGATAATATTAAAATTAAAAATTTCATGTTTAACATCTCAGTAAGCTGTTGATATAAAAATACATTTTGTATTACACGTAGATAGTAATACATTTTGTATTACACGCAGATAGTAATACATTTTGTATTACACGTAGATAGTAATACATTTTGTATTACACGTAGATAGTAATACATTTTGTATTACACGTAGATAGTAATACATTTTGTATTACACGTAGATAGTAATACGTTTTGTATTACACGCAGATAGTAATACACTTTGTATTACACAAGGTTGCAGATAAAAAGCTAATCAAAACCGTCAAAAATATCAACCTTAGAATCAGTGACAAGCCCCCTACTTATTGAATCTAAAGACTGATACTTCTTATTGCTAAGTTCGCCTAAAGCCTCATTGTTTTTTATAATAGTTGCCCTTAAAAAAATCATTAAATTAGTCTTACTAACTGTCTCAATTTCAGAGCGGAACAAAGCCCCAATCCAAGGAATATCACTAAGTAAAGGGATCTTATCAATAGACTTAACTACATTATTAGAAATAAGGCCGCCTAAAACAACAGTCTCACCAGAGCGAGATAAAACAGTAGTATCAATAGATCTCTTTGCAAATAAATAGATACTCCCTAGATAATTTTACGCATCGTGTTTTTGTTAACTACTTTTTATTATTTGGCTTTGAAGTTCAAGCGGTTTATTCGGTGTATGGTTTTAATATTCAACGATTGAATATTTAGGTATTGATTAAGCCTCGTTCTATTCAAACTAAATCAATGATATTGCGCTTGCGGGTCACCAGGCGTGAAGTCTTTAAACCACCTAGCGGTGGAGTACATACCATAACGTATGCATAAGCAGCCGAATATGTTGGATGCTTTTTTTAGTTATTTTATCAAAAAATCGGATAACTAAAGCCTACAGAGGTTCGATTTTGTTCTGTTTCATAACTTAAAGTAATTTTAATATCAGAACTTTCAATAGGTTTAAGTCGAAGACCTATATCAACTCCATATTTCGAATAATCTAGACTAGCCGAATCGCCAATGCTTACATCTGATGAATAGAAACCAAAGATTATGCCACCATAAATATCTATTGTTTCAGATAATTTATATGTTGGGCCGAGAATTAATGCAATCCGACTGAATTCAGCTAACTTAGTGCTAGAAACTCCACTATGACCAGAGCAAGTTCCGCTTTCTGTTGAACTAGATATTTCTCCATCTCCACACACACTCACATAATCATCACCTTCATATGAATCGAAATCAATTACAGTCCGCGAATAGAATCCAATCTTTTGGGACTCATTAATACCAGTCCAAAAATCAATGGATATATCATTACCAGAACTCGATGCTCCAAGATCAAAGGCGAAACTAGACATAGGAGTAAGCATGGCAAATAGTAAAATATATTTATTCATAGTAATAAACCTAAGCTATTGAAATAGAACGGCTAATCGATTGTTGGATGAAGTTTGTTCATATACATAAAATCATCTAATTCATTTAAACATGATAATATAACGGCAAGTTAATAGAACTAATCGACAAGGTAAATATTTAAATGAAATGTAGATTTTAAATCTACTTACTTTTAGGTGGTTTAGGGAACTCAGTAGATATTTTATCTAAAATAGATTGCTCTGCTTTAAATGATAGTATCTCATCTTGAAAAATTATTTCAGTTTTTGTAATTTCATCACTAGAAAGGAAAGTTTGTAACTTTTTTTTTGCTCTTGCCATTATAACGCCTGATAAATCGAAGTTTCCTGATTTTTTTATAGGCATATATATTATCCTTATATTATAACAATCTGATAATGGGGAAATTAATTTAGCAACGAAACAGAAATTTTTTGTTTCGTTGCTATGATACTTTCAATTTATAATTCTATAGACCTGTCATCACGAAAGTGCTTTATTACTCTAAATTTTATCGAAGTATTATCATAGCTAATAACTTCAATTCGAGCTCCTTTATAATTTATAAAATTAGATTTTTTCATGTCATATTCAACATTATTAGTGAAAGCGTTTCTCGCTGAGTCATTAGAGAACTCTCGATAAGATATATTAATTTTTTCATCTACAGAACCGTTATATATCAACGTTTGTTGAAATGCCTGACTATCAACAACTGTTTTTTCTTTTATGTTAAAGCTTCCTTCATAACATGCAGCGGCTTGGTAAGAAACGGACGTAACACACAATTCATTATCACTATTTATATGGAGAGCTACAGGTGTATCGACTAGACCAACAGTATAAGATAAAGGTTGTCCTTTGCTTGTTGTTGGAGAAAAATACGATGATCCTTTATATTCACCAATACGTGAATATGATCCTTTATGTATGTCGTATAATGTTCCATCTATTGTTCTATTTAAAATTAGAAAATCCAGAGTTACAGATTTCCCCTGATCTATCATGTAATCACCAACATAAACTTCAACCACTTCGTTCAATACAGGTTTAGAAAAGTAATCTACCTTTGCTTCATAATTGTAATTTACTGTTGAACATCCAAATATTGTTGAAGTAAAAAGTATCGCAGGTAGTATTTTTACTAATTTCATTCAAACACCTTATTTAATTGTTATAAAAAATGGAAACAGTCAGTCATATAGCAATATATGAAATAGAATTGTCCAAATTTAAAATGGATACATAGAACTATCTTATTCACTTAAATTTGATGATGCAATAGCAAGTTAATAAAACTAATCAATAAGCTAAATTAGCTTTTGATAGTCAAGCTGTCAATGAGCCGCATAATGTCTACTTATGTTAAATATTTCGCTCGCGAGTAAAATTTTACTCGCTGCATATCGCGTCTTGGATAACCTCATAGTCTCTATTTTATTCGGCTAATCCAATACTAAACATAAGTGGTAATTATGCGAAGTTGTGTTTGCTTGAATTTTACTTCGCGTAAACTATCTAATTTTAACTTTTTAGTCCCAATCCCATTCATAATAAGCATCAACGGCTTGTGATAATCCTGTGGATGCTTCTATATAAAATTTCTCGAACAGTTTGTAACGAATTGAAAATACATTAAAGGTTTCAAATACGCCTACGCCATAACCTAGCTCTATACCTGGTGCGATTGTTCCTTTAACACCAATTGATTGTTGATCGCCATCGCCGGATGTTGCTAACGCTAAATCATTAATGCCTACCGTAGAACCGATATCATTTATTAAGTCTTCTGTTTGTCCTGTGCCAAAGCCAATTAATGCAGCTGCAATTTGGTTATTAGTGACACTTGAATTCTCTTTAATCGCTTGGCCACGCGTAATGTAAGATAAAACGTTCTGCTGTGACATTCCTGTATCAGAAAAAAGCGTTAACTTTAATTGACTTGGTAAACCTGTGACACGTACACCTGCAGTAACATTATCTTCGATATTATTGGGATCGCGTATCGCTTCAAGACTCAAATATGGTGTGTCTGGTTGTCCTTGAAAAATTACTCGGCTATTTTGCAATACTAGTTGTTGTGCAAAAGCACGATAAGTTCCTTCAGAGAAAGTTAACTCTCCATTTACAGTTAATGCTTTTGATAATGTTTTAGCAACTAACAAATCACCATGTATATAAGAATCTAAGCCTAACGCTTTAACGTGTAATTGTTCACCCAAATTGACTTTTAAATCCATTGAAAAAGGTAAATCAGCGCTTGTTTTTTTGACTTTACGATCTACTACAACCACATCTTTTGAGACTGTAATGGCACCTTCTGGTAACTCCTTAACCGTAATTTCGCCTTTGTCTACCTTTATAACACCTTGTAAATTAAGATGTTCATCGAAAATAACATTAATATCAGGACTTAAATAAAGATCCGTTTTACCATAATCACTGATATGCATTTGTTCTGCTTTAAAATTAATATCCGCTTTAGGATTATTTTCCCAATCTAAATAGCCAGTAAAATCAGCACGGCCATTTGAAGCGGCTTCAGTACTTTTTACTTTATTAATTTCAGCAATACGTTGAGGAATATTAAGGGCGCTTACTGCTGTATCTTTTAATAAAATGAGCCCTTCAATAAATGCATTAGATTTACGTTTTTTATTCGTGGTTTTGCTATTAGTAAAGAAGTATCCATCTACTTTAGCATGACTGTCATCAACCATTATATTCGCGTTTAAATCGCTTATTTGAACCGGTGATTGTAGTGATATAATGGCTGTATCAGCTATTAATATTTGCCCTTTTAAATCTGGTTTATTCAGTTCACCTTGGATCAATAAATTAGCTTGTAACTGCCCTGCTAACTGATCAACTTGTGGGATCAAAACAGAAAAGGTATTAAAGTCAGGGACAAATAAATCTAAGTTAGCGGCAATCTGTGGTTTGTTTTGAGTTACTTGTTGAATTTTACCTTTGAAGTCAGCGTTGATCAGTCCTTCTGAAAGGGCTTTTAATGCAAAATCAGTCGTTTGTTCTTTGTCTGTTTTTATATGTAAACTTAAATGCTCAACGGGATAACGGATAAAGTCTTGATTGTCATCGTTTCCTGAAATATTAAAGGCAATAAATTTACCAATTAAAGAAAGATCCGCAGTCGGTTTTTCATTTGTTTGCCATTGCAGGTTAACATTCGAATCAATCCCCCCTTCTAAAACTAAGGTTTCAGGGACTAATGGCGCTAAAGATGAGAGCAAGAAGTCATTTACTTTAAGGCGAATATCCCCTTGTTCACCTGCAATAAAGCGGTTAACACAAATTTGACTCTTCACTTCTTGTAAATGAGATGATTCCCAGCAATGCTCAGATAAATTGAGATTATTTTCAACCATTGTTATATCAACGGCTTGGTTTAATGTCCAAATACCTTGAATGCTTTTAATCATTCCTTTATTTAGAGAAGCTAACCAGTTATCAGTTTGTTGTGTAAATAGGAAAACTAACTCTGTGGAGGCTATTTTACTGTCGATATCGAGTTTAATATCATGTTTAATCTCTGCTTGTTTAACGGAATTCGGTGTTATTTGTACAGAAACATTTTCCATTCTTTGTTTATTAACAATGAGATTTTTGACCTTTACTTGCAAGTCAGCAATCGGTAATGCTGCAATAGAAACCTTACCTGAAACCTCAACGTCTCTTGCATTTGTTGTAAGGTATTTAAGACCGCTAGCGGTTAATGCAGTATTGGCTTGTATATTATCTATGTCCCCCGTTAAGTTGATTGTTCCGTTTAATTTACCATAAGTATCAGGCTGTATTTTATTAAGATCTTCAATCGTTAAGGTTAAAACTAAATCATTTGTATCAGCGACTTTTCCTTCTACTGTGATTTTATTTTCCGCATTAACGATATTCAATTGTGGAATATCAATACCATTAACAGCATCGCCTTTAAGCGAGCCTTTCATGCTTAAAGAATGCTGTAGTAGTTCACCATCAAGGTCAATCATTGGAAAATCAAAAGCCCAATCTGGTTTGTTGTTTTTACTTAATTGTAGTGTTACAGATTGTTTGATGGTGCCACTCAAGTTACTTGAATAAGTAGGGTTCAATTCTTGTAAATTTATATGATCAATATTCAAATCACCGAACCAAGTTAATTGCTCATGCCAATCAAGCTTCCCCTGTAAGCGTGCAGTGCCTTTTAAGGTGTTAATCATTAATTCAGACAAAGATAAGGAATGTAAATTACCGCGACTTGTTAAATAAAAGTGCCCTTCAGGCACACCTTCAATATCATAATCACTTGTTGCGTTAAGCGTATATTCTTTTAAGTCGCCACTGCTTGATAGATGGAGGTTGCGGACGTTAAAACGAGTTTCTTTTTCAGCTAATGGCCATGTTAATTCGGATGATTCAATACTAAATTGAAATGGTAAGTTCGGTTTAAACAAATCAATGGAGCTATTACCCTGTGCATTGATTAAATTGCTAAGAACAAAAGTAGAATGCAACTCACTTAAATCACCTTGGCTCTTTAATGTAATGTGCTGTCCTGTCAACAAACTGGCTGGTTCTAATGCATCTATAGATTTAATTTGTATTTGTGTAGTTAAATCCATCGGATAGTTAGCCGTTAAATCGATTTCACCTGCAAATTGTGCGTTTGCCTCTGGTAAGTCAAAATTTAACTTTTGTATTTTTATGTTTGACTGCTGAAATAGAAATTGGCTATCCGCTTGGTTGGCAACAAATATTTCTTGTTTGTTTTGAATAAGCTTAAATCCATTAATGGTTAACTTATTTGCGTTTAAATTAAATGGAAGGATCACTTCTGGTAAATCACCTTCACTTATCACGGCGGCAAAGTCTTTGTTAAGATCGTGTTTTTGATTAACTTGCTGTTCAGTTTTTATCGTTTCTGAATCAGCTAAGATAACAGTAAGGCCGTTTATTGTTGAGCTTAATGATAAATTATTATCGATTCCATCGGCATTTAAAAGCAGTTGATCTGCATTCACTTCTACACCAGCTACTTTGACGCTAATGTCTTGAATATTAATATCTTTAATATAAACAGGGAGTGGAAAATTATAATTAAAAGGAGTCGGATCCTTTATTTCAGATGTTTCCTTTACTTCACTGTCCTGAATGTTAATTTTAACTTCTTTTATAGCAAGTGAATCAATGCATAAGGTATTAAACAAACAACGTAAACCAAATTCATAGTTTACTTGGTTAAACTCATAACTAGACTCACCATCAACCCACTTTATTAATGCAATATTAGGTGAACTTAATAAACTCCCTTCAGTTAAATCGATAGTTAATCTTGGTTCATATTTAGAAAGTAAACTTAATACATCTTGGTTACCGGTACTTGTGAATAAAACAAGCGACAGTAGTAAAAATAAGAGTGAAGCCGTTATCGTGATTGTATATAACAATCCTTTTATGAATTTGCTAGCAAATGAATTGAATGTCATAGCTCGGGCCCAATCATTAAATGCAACTTAAAGCTGTCACCAGTTTCTGTAAAGGGTTTAGCAACATAGAGTCGAATAGGGCCAACGGGAGAAGTCCATACGATGCCTGCACCTGATCCAATTGATAGAGGCTCAGAAAAATCATCGGTTGCTGTTCCTAAATCAGTAAATAAAGCCATTTTCCAATTTTGAGTGATTGCATAACGATACTCAAAACTTGTGGTTGCAAGGTAAAAGCCCCCTACTAGAAAATCGTCGGCATCAGTGGGTGCTATTTCTTCGTAATCATAACCTCTTATGCTTTGATCTCCACCTGTAAAAAAGCGCATTGAAGAAGGAACATCATAAATAGTCTCTGCAAAAATGCCACCAAGTTCAGCTGAGTTTATAAACTGATGGTTTCCATAGGTACGAATAATTTTGTTTTGTCCAAAGGCTTTGATAACACTACTAGATGAAAGCAGTGATTCATTGGCAAATTCAAAGAAGACAAGTTGCCTATCACCCCAATGTACATTGACACCGCCACGGCTTCTTGTGCGACTGAAACTTATGCCAGGAAGAATGAGCTCAGTCCCAAAGGTTTCTTGTCCCTGAATACCCGACTCATTATCATAGCGAATATAAAGCGTTCGCAACCAATCATTGTCCAATCGCCAATGTCGATTAACACTGGTAATGTATTGTTCTGTATTGGTATCGTTTTGATCTAAATTTTTGTAACCACTTTGAAAAGAGAAATAGTTATAAAGCGGATCTTCCATCGGGATTTGATAAGTTAAAGTCGCTTCTTGTTTATATGTGGATGCAACAAAATTGGTCTCAATAGAATGCCCATAATGATTGATCCAAGGGCGCGTCCATCTAAATTTACCCCGCACTCCTTCATCAGTACTATAACCTAAACCTGTATTGAAAGAGTCTTGTGGGCGCATGTAAGTAATTAAATGTAATGGAATTTTCCTTTCTTTATTTTCTTTGTAGTGATCACCCGTAGTACTAGCAATTGCAGGTAAAATGGTAATACTATTAAAATAGCCCGTTTCTTTTAAATCTTGGTTGAATTCATTTAATTTGTCAGTGTCATAAGCGTCCCCTGCTTCAAATCGGCGTAGAGAATGTACAAATTGGTCTGCTGGAGTATGAGTATCAAAAATGATCTCACCAAACTGGTAACGAATGCCGCTATCAAACCATAAATTTACCGTGGCTTGATTGTTTTTTTGAGTAACTTCAACCGTTGCTTTGGTGTACTTGGCGTCAAAATACCCATAGTGTTGCGCTAAAGAAATTAGACTATTTTTAGCTGATTCATAAACGCCGTGGTCTAAACTTTGGCCTTCTTGAATTGGAAAATCTACAAGTAGTTTTTGGAAGTTTTTATCCTGTAAAGCTTCACCTGTGAGCCTAAGGTCAAGTTTACTTATTGATGTCCGAGCACCTAAATTAACTTTAATTTGGACAACTTGATTATCTGGCTCGCCTTTTACCGTGGTTGTTATACGAGCTTGGTAATAGCCTAAAGCGATTAAACTTTGTTTACTTGTCTCTTTAACTTCTATCAAATAACTTTCATTATCGGCATCTGTTGGTTGTGAGAGTGCCTTTAAAAAAACGTTTAAATTATCTAGCGCCTTGTCATTGCCAACACCTGAAATATCAAAGCTTACTTCAGCATTGGCCTTTAAAGGGATAAATGTCAGTATTAAACTGCATAACAAAGTCTTAAATAGTTTATTCACTCTCTAATTTATTTCGCTTAAGGTTTTCATTAGCCAATACCGTTTGAAAGTTTTTATTCGCTAAAGGTGTTCCAACAAAATAGCCTTGGAATTGGCTACATCCTTTTTCGATTAAAAAGTCTAACTGTTCTTTATTTTCAACACCTTCGGCAACAACATCTAAACCAAGAGATTTACCCATGGTAATAATTGTACTAACGATAACTTGCTGGTTTTTTTCTTCCAGTAAGTTAGCGATGAAGGTCTGATCAATTTTTAATGTTGAAACAGGTAAAATACTTAAATAGGAGAAAGAAGAATATCCAGTTCCAAAATCATCAATAGCAAAGCGGAAGCCTAATGCTCTTAGTTTATTTAGCTTGTTTATCACTAATTCTCTGTGTGTTACTAATACTGTTTCTGTAATTTCAATCTCAATTAATTCGGCATTTACACCAGTCTCTAGTAAATGTTTCTCTAAAGATTCTGTAAATTCTTTTTGCAACAGTTGTTTTGGACTGACATTTAACGATAAAGTTCTAAAGTGTTCTGGTAAACCTTGGTCTACCCATGATTTTAGTTGTGTTAACGCACTACGAATAACCCAATCACCTAAAGGAATAATCAAGTCAGAATCTTCTGCAACAGGGATGAAATCTGCAGGATTAACCCAGCCATGATCACCACGGAACCAACGAGATAACGCTTCTGCTCCAACTAGGTTTCCATCAACATCTACGCGAGGTTGGAAAACCAAAGAAAACTCGTTATTTTCTAAGCCATGGTGAATTTGAGATTGTAAAGTATGGTTTCTATGAATTTTTTCTTCAATTTTCTTCGCGAAGAAACTGATGTTACCAAACTGGCTATCCTGTGCATTTTTCATTGCCATTGCTGATTGGCGTAATAAATCATTTGCTTCAGTATCTTCCGCTGGAAATAACGTAATACCGTAAGCACAACTTAACACTAAGTCTTCATCGCCAATTTCAAAAGGTTCTTTTAAAGCGATATCAAGTTGCTTGGTGAAGTTTAATGCAATATCTGCTGTTTTTTCATGCGTTGCATGTAAGTCAGGCAAAATAGCAACAAATTCACTACCTTCGAGGTGAGCAATAAAGTTAGAACCTGATTTATGAGCCTCTAATCTTCTTGCGATTAAATAAAGTAATTCATCACCTTTATAATGGCCTTGCAGGTCATTAATTGTTTTATATTGATTACAATCGATAAACACAAGTGCGCCACGCAACCCGTTATGTTGAGTACGTAAATTTTCTTGTTCAAGTTGTGCTATTAACTGTTTTCTATTAGGTAATTCAGTCACTTCATCAAATTGAGTTTGCTCTTTGATTTTTTCATGTGTTTCTTTATAAAAAGTTACGTCAGTATTCGTACCAATAATACGTAGTGGATCGCCGTTCATATCCCAAGAGATAGTTTGTCCACGAGCAAGTATCCAACGATATTCGCCATTGTTACAAATAACACGATGGGTGTTTTCAAAGAAAGAATTGCTACCAATAAAGTGTGATTTCAAATCTTTAAATACATTGATGTAATCTTCGGGATGAATGCGTTCTTCCCATTCGCTAATATCAGTTTTAATCTGATCTTGATGGTAACCTAGCATTTCTTTCCAGCGGGGAGAGTAATACACTTGATCGGATTCTATATCCCAATCCCAAACCCCATCTCTCGCTCCACTTAAAGCATACAACCAACGCTGTTCGTTAGCAGAAAGCGTATTGATGTTGCTAGTCACTTCTGAAGTTAACTTAGAAAAAGCACGTTGTAATAACCCCACTTCACCTAACCCAGTCAGGTCTACATGAATCGGATCATTGATATCAGAAACTAACGTTGATTGAGCCAATTTTTTTAATGGAGAAAAAATAAGTTTATTAATGAAATAAAGTAATAAAAATAAGCTAGCAACAAGGGTTAATGCAATTTTAATAAAATCGAATAAAGCTTCATAAGCTAAAGCGTTATAAGCATCAGTGAGTGAATAACGGATAAATATCACGCCATTAAACTTACGGTTTAAACTATTTCCCTTCGAGATCATTTGTAATGGGGCGTAAACCATTAACTCTTGGCGTTCATCAACATATTTAAAAATCAGTTTGTTTTCATTAATCACTCGTTCTAATAAAGAACCATCATATTCAGCGAGATGTAATTTTGCGAACATGTATTTTTCACGGAAATGGTTGCTTAATACAATTTGCTGATTACTATCAACAACGGCAATAGTTTCGATATTTTCGTCTAATGCCGTAGTTGAAACTAAGTTTTGTGCTTGTGCTTTTTCTAAACGCATTAGCGTATTAGACAAGCCCATCTGTAAGTCCCCTGCTATCCCTTTAACATGTTGTTCTGCAGCAACGTAAAGTTTCTGTTGGTCTTGTCGATACTCAAGAAAAAATAAACTTCCCTGTAAAATAATGAATACAGTAAAAAGAATCGAAGGCAATATAATGCGTAAAGAAGTTTGACGAAGTTTATTCATAAATAGCACGCTCTAAGATTCGAGTCGAAATGAGAGAAGAAAGGTCAGTTTGGATTTGTCCAAGCATACGCTTTTCACTCATAAGTTTACTGAGTTGCTCTGCTTGTAATTGAATATTAGAAGGTGAACCAGACAAACGTAATAATGCCTGTTTCGAAGGAACAAAGCGGGTATTTAAAAAGGCTTTTTCTAATAAGTAAGGATAAAGTTGTAATCGCACTGACATAGTTGTTAGTGCTTCAGCTGTATTTTGTTCGTAAAAAGCATGTGCACGATAAAATTGTTTTAAAAAATAAGCGATTTGTAATTCTTTTTCTTGGTAAATATCGCCACGCGCTACAATCACGTTGGTGTTAGGTAAAGTTAACTGACTAGAATTAATTAATTCTTTTGCACCTAAAGCTAATAGCTCTTGCTTAACTGGCTCGCGTGCAATCAGAGCATCGATGTGCCCTTTTAAGTAAGCATCTTTGACTTCATTTTGTTTGATTTCGTAGAGTTCTACGGTTTGGTTATTAAATCCTGTTAAGGTAAATACTTCATCTAATAATAAAGCGCCAGATGCTTTATTTTCATAGCCAATAGAATGCCCTTTAAGATCTTCAAGAGATTTAATCTCTGGTTTTGCAATTAAAGCGTCGCCACCATATGAATTATCGACAACAGAAATAATGCGTAAATCAATACCTAACGCAACCAGCGTTAATACTTCATCTAATGATAGGAAAGCAACATCAAGACGACCCGTTTGAAAAGCTTGAATAACACTGGTTGATGAAGTTAATTCTAATAAAGAGTATTCATTTTTATCTAAATAACCCAATTCATCAGCTAAAAAGGCAAATTCAAAATTAGGCCAAGGTGCGGCACCAATATTGAGCGGCTTATCAAAGGGTGAACACCCGAATATAGAAAGGACTAAACCGACAGGAATAAGTCGTTTAAAACACTTAGCAAAACATAAATTCATAACAAACTTTAAGTATCAATTGAGGAATAATCATTTTACAGGAAAATGAATAAAAAAATAGCGCGTAAATTACTTACGCGCTTTTAAATTCAATGCCTAGAGTGACATTATCAAAGTAAATTTTATTTATTACATCATCTGGCTATTTTGTAATGCTTTTATGCGATCTTCCAATGGTGGATGTGACATAAATAAGCTACTTGTTTTTTTACCAGAAATACCAAATGCCATTAAGCTACCTTCAAGTTGTGGCTCAGACGTTGTTTGTAAACGTTTTAATGCAGCAATCATTTTCTGTTTGCCGACTAAAGAGGCTGAACCAGAATCGGCGACAAATTCACGCTTGCGAGAGTAATACATAACAATCGTACTCGCTAAGATCCCAAATACCATTTCTAATGCGAAAACAATAATGTAGTAAGAGAAACCACGTCCAGATGAATTATCGTTATTGCTGCGCATTGCATTATCAATAAAACCACCGATCACACGTGCTAAGAAAATAACAAAAGTATTCACCACACCTTGAATCAAAGCTAAAGTGACCATATCACCGTTCGCTACATGACTGACTTCGTGTGCTAAAACAGCTTCTGCTTCATCCTGTGTCATCTGTGATAAAAGCCCTGTACTAACTGCAACTAAAGCATTGTTCTTGTTCATACCTGTCGCAAATGCGTTCATATCTTGTGCATTATAAATTGCTACTTCAGGCATTTTTATTCCTGCTTTGTCAGCCTGCTTTTTAACCGTGTCTAACAACCAGCGTTCTGTTGCATTATTTGGTGTGGTAATGACCTGTGCTCCAGTGCTTCTTTTCGCCATCCATTTAGACATAGCGAGTGAAATTAATGAACCACCAAAACCAAAAACAGTCGCCAAAATCAATAAGCCGCCAATGCTATTTGAGTTCATTCCTGTTACTGAAAAAACAATACTAAGCACAATGCCTAAAATAACCATAACGGCTAAGTTAGTTAATAAAAATAAAGCGATACGTTTCATGTAAACCTCAATTGTAAAATGACTTGTTCGACATAATATGACTTTATCTTTAATATGCAAGAAAATTATTTATAAATATTCAGTCTAATAAAGATCCATTATTTGCACCATGGATAGACAGTCGTTAGAATCGCTGCGATTTTTATTATTAATAAGGAAGTACCATGGCTTTAGCTCAAGCACGTCATATTTTAGTAAGTTCTGAAGAACAATGTATTACATTGAAAAGTGAAATCGAAGCCGGTACTGATTTTGCTTCAATTGCAAGACAGCATTCTACTTGCGATTCTGGTGCACAAGGTGGTGATTTAGGTGAGTTTGGACCTGGTATGATGGTTCCAGAATTCGATAAAGTTGTTTTTAGCGCGCCAGTTGGTGAAGTACAAGGTCCAGTTAAAACCCAATTCGGTTACCACTTATTAGAAGTGACTAAACGTAACGATTAATTATCAAGTCCTATGTCACCAACGACATAGAATTGATATAAAAAAACCGCTCTCGAGCGGTTTTTTATTATCTAGTACAAGGCTAATGGTTTAGCTCAATTGTAATAAACCTACTGCGTTTGCAAATACTAAAAGGATCGCAATTGGGGCAATCCAACGTAAAATCAACATCACGATAGAAAATTGCCAGTCAGGTAAGTTTAATTCTTCTTTAACCACTTCTTGTTTCATTACCCAACCAGTGAATACACTGATTAATAGCCCACCTAATGGCAGCATGATATTAGCTGTAATGTAGTCTAAGAACTCGAATAAATCAGCTCCCATTCCAAATGAAAGTTTAGTCCATTCAGCTCCAGAGAAAGAGAATATAGTTAATAATGATAACAACCAAATACCAGATCCTGAAATAATTGCAGCTTTAGTACGAGACATCCCTTGACGCTCAACAAGATAAGCAGCCGGAGATTCAAGCAAGGCAATCACAGAAGTGAACGCAGCAAATACGATCATTACGAAGAATAATGTGCCGACAAAGTCACCAAAAGGCATATTACCAAAAGCAATTGATAAAGATTGGAATAATAGGCTTGGACCTGCAGTTGCTTCTAAGCCGCTTGCAAATACAATTGGGTAAATCGCAAGACCAGCGATTAATGCAACTATGGTATCAGCGACAGCAATCATGATTGAAGTTTTTGCTATAGAAACACCTTTAGGTAAATAAGCACCGTATATCATCATAATGCCTAACGCTAAACTCAAGGTAAAGAAGGCATGACCTAATGCAACCAACACACCTTTAATTGTTAACTGTGAAAAATCAACATGGAACATAAAGGAGAAAGCAGCAGAGAAATCACCAACAACGGCAGAGTAGAACATGATAACAACAAGTAATACTAATAGTGCAGGCATTAAATAAGTAACAGCAGTCTCTAAGCCGCCTTTTACGCCTTTAGAAATTACAAACACTGCCGAACCAACAATAACTGTTGTCCAAATTAATAGTTGTTTAACATCAGTGATCAAGCCAACAAATAGGTCTCCAATGACTTGTGTATGAGTCGTAGCATCCGCAGCGGCTGCACTAAATTCACCTGTTGCTGCAAAGTAAACATAAGCGGCAGCCCAACCTGCAATAACAGCATAAAAACTTAGAATTAAAAAACCAGCTAACACGTTCATCGAACCAATTAACGACCAACGAGATGATTTACCTGCTTCTTGTGCACAGTGTGCAACTGCATTAGCTGGCGTAGAACGGCCGCGCTTACCAATCACAACTTCAGCCATCATAATTGGAATACCAATGAATAAAATACATAAAAGGTAAACTAAAACGAATGCGCCACCTCCGTTTTCACCCATAATGTACGGAAACTTCCAGATATTACCTAAACCAACAGCAGCACCCGTTGCTGCTAAAACATATGCGTATCTACTCGACCAGCGATTAGAAACATGTGTATCTGTGCTCATATAAAAGCCTATTTATTTTTATTTATTAAAAGATGGCTCTTTATATCTAGAATGAATATTAATTACAAGTAGATATAGAAGAATCAAAAGCTCATTAGATATAAATCAAAAACATTCTTTGTAGAAATATAAGATTCTTTATTTGTTTTGATTAAATATTGAGCATGGAGAGGCTTTCATAAAAAGTAAAATGATGTTCTTTATTTAGGTTATAAACCCGCATTCTGAAAGGATAGCCACTCCTGTGAATGCGCTTCAACACAGCGTGAAAGTTTGTCGGTGGTGACTTTTACTAGTTGAAATTGCTGAAAGGTTTTATTGTTGGCAAAGACATGTTCTTGATCGAACAACATGCACAAACAAAAGTCATTTTCTTGCTCTAATAGCATGTATTTTGCTGGTTCAGCCATACCTAAAGCGGTAAGTGTGACTATCTCACCTTTTTCGTATTCAGTATCTTGATCTTCCGAGACTTCAAATAACCAGCTTTTAGGCATAATAGGTTTATGAAAAATATCAATCACCAAAAGGTGTAATATAATTTTACAGCGTAAAGCTTCGTCAAAGTCTTTTAATGAAGGACTTTCAAATAGATCAATATAACGAGTAACGTCTTCTACTGTAAATGCCATGGTTTGACTTTGTTTCAGCATTAACATGTTTTTTTTATAGACGAGTGGGAAAGAACGATCGCGATCGGCTACAGATAACTTACCCTGTTCATGGTCATAAACCCACTGCCAACTTGCTTTTGGAATATAATCCATCGCTCTCTCCTACTTGCTATTAAAAATTAACTCGTTTAGTTAATAATCAATTAAATATTATTAACAATATCCTTAACTAATGGTGGGCCTTGATAAATGAAGCCAGAGTATATTTGTACTAAACTTGCGCCCGCTTCAATCTTCTCTTTGGCTGCAATCACGCTATCAATCCCGCCGACACCGATAATTGGAATCTCTCCTTTTAAGTGCCCTGCAAATTTTGCAATAACCTTAGTACTTTTACTTTGTACTGGACGACCACTCAACCCACCTGCTTCAGAAGCATGCGACATGCCTTTAATGATCTCGCGATCTAGCGTGGTATTCGTTGCAATTAAACCATCAATTTTAAATTTAAGTAATGATTTTGCAATCGATTCAATTTCTTCATCACTTAAGTCTGGCGCAACTTTAAGCGCAATAGGGACGTATTTTTCATGCTTTTTAGCAAGCGCTTGTTGACGAGTTTTTAATGCATCTAACAAATCATCTAATGCTTCACCGTATTGTAATGCGCGTAATCCAGGCGTGTTTGGTGATGAAATATTCACTGCGATATAACCTGCATGCTGATAAACTTTATCCATACAAATTAAGTAATCTTCTTTACCTTCTTCAACTGGTGTATGAATATTTTTACCAATATTAATACCAATTACACCTTTAAAATTACTGTTTTTTACATTTTCAATTAAATTATCTACGCCATGGTTATTGAATCCCATGCGGTTAATAATACCTTCTGCTTCTAACACACGAAACAATCGTGGCGAAGGATTACCTGGTTGTGCAACTGGTGTTACTGTTCCTACTTCAATATGTCCAAACCCCATTGCACCAAATGCATCAATACATTCTGCATCTTTATCTAGTCCTGCTGCTAACCCTAATGAATTTGGAAAAGTCAGTCCCATTACTTCTACTGGACGTTGATGTACTTTTTGACGATAAAAGAGATCCAATACCGTACCGTGGGTTAATTTAAGTTGTTTGATAGAAAGATCGTGCGCCTTTTCCGGGTTTAGCATAAACAAAAAACTGCGCATAATTCGATATAACATAGTAGGACCTTATAATTGATGGAGAATAGTACAAAAGTAATTGTGTTTTATTGTATAGAAAAAGACTTAAATTCAATACACTAAAGTTCAATAAAAAAAGTAAGCAAAGCAATTAATCGATTTTTAATGTTGGGTATTTATGAACTCTCACTCGCCAGCCTTTTAACCAATTTAATTCATTCTTGGGAGCGTTCTTAACGCGCCTTGTTAATACTTCATCAGCAGAAAGAGCAAAACTTAATAAAATATTATCCGTTTGCGCTGGCATTGCGAGTAATACTTGCTTTAATCCCCAACCTTCACCTTGATAACGTTCTTTAGGTGAAATACCTTCACCCTTAAAGTTAATGTAATCGAGTAAAATAAAAATACCTTCTGGTGTTGCCGTTAAAGCTGACACTTGTGTTTTTATTTTCTTTTGTTCAGATTCAGAGCTGGCTTGTAAAATGGCTGGAATACCTTTTTCTAAACGTTGAGTGATAAACTTAGCCTGTAAAGGCATGGTATTTTTTAACAGGGTTCTTAAATCACTTAACTTACTATTACTAAAGTCATTATAGAAAGCTTCTCTATTCTTCCAAGGAGCAACTTTAGTTGTTAATAACCAATCGGGAACTTTTACGTTATTGTTAACCAAATAAGCAACAAGTTCAGGAAATTGTTCGATATAAGGCCCCTTTTGCTCAGTCGGGTACCAAATAAAATGACCTATGCCTAGTGAAGGGAAGGCTTCATTTTTATTCCAAACCGTTAAATTTTCAATTAAACCAGCGCCTTCATTTTTCCAAACTAATTGGGCTAAGGTGTTGTTCTGTTGATTTGTTAAAGAAATTGAATAGGATTGAGCAATTGAAGAAAGAGGAAAAAATAACAGAGAGGAAAGCAATAAAATGCGTAACATGAGTAACCTAATTAATGAATAAGAAAGATGGCCTGCACAGTTTGCATCGTTCAGACAACAAAATGAAAACTCATACTTTCTATAATTTCATCTCGTTTCTCTTGATTTGCAACTTCGAAATATTTATCTAAAGCGCCACGGTCTTTGGCAGAAGGTTGATCATAACCTAATGTATCATTTAGCGACTCTTCTTGTTGAGTCGATAAAACTAAAGAGAATTCATTAGGATTAGCTTTTTTAACAACAGGTGTAACTTCGTTAACTTCTGCGGGTTTTTCATTTTTTTTAACTTGCGACAAATTACCTGTATTAATAGGTACATTAGTCATTGCAACGTTATTATGAATCGCCATAAGTTATCCGAACATTCTCTTATTAAATCAATGATAAAAAATCGTTATCAATAGTATAGACAGCTATTGTAAAAAATCATTCACGACCAGGAAGTTTTTTCCATGTCACGGTATCACGTAAATAAACGGGTACTGCTAATTCAGGCTCTACTGCACTGTTTTGTTCAATTAACAATTTACCTGCTTTTAACATATTTGCTGCATTAGGATAAATAATATCCGATATTGTGCAGTTTGCAAAATATTCTTGTAAAGCTGGGTAAGCTTCCCAGCCCGTTCCGACTAAATCGCTGCCAGCAACTATTTCTGTACTTTCAAAACTTGCAATCAGTTGTTCTGGTTTAATGACGATTTCATTTTCTTGAAGTACCATTAAACCTGCATCATTTTTATAATGTGCAAAATAGACTTCGCCCATACGTGCATCAATTGCAGCATAAACACTTTGCGTACCATTAACATCTAACGCTTGTTGTGCCATGGCTTGTAATGTAGAGACTCTGACCATTTTTATTTCTAACCCAAAAGCTAACCCCTGCGCGATGCTGATACCAATTCGAACACCAGTAAAACTACCAGGGCCTTGACCGTAAACAATGGCATCAATATCCGATAAATTTAGTCCCGCTTCTTCCACTACTTCATTAACAGTTGGTAATATTTTTTGAGTATGCTCTCTTGGAGCTAACATAAAGCGCTGATGTACTTTTTCACCTTGAGCTAATAAGGCAATAGAACAAGCCTCTGTTGAAGAGTCTAGGCTTAAAATAGTTAATGAAGATGCTGACATGGGAAACGCCTGTAATAAATAATGTTTAAAATAAAATGATGTTAAGAAAATGAAATAAGTCTATTCGATCAACGATAGGAAATCGATTGCTTTTTCAAGGTCTCTTGTACGTGGCATGCAAGGTAAACTATTCAAGAACAAATTACCATATTGGCGACTTACCAATCGTGTATCACAAACAATTAATACCCCTTTATCTTGCTCAGCTCGAATCAAACGTCCAACGCCCTGCTTTAAAGTGATCACCGCTTGCGGGAGTTGCACATCAAAGAAAGGATCGCCTCCTTTTAATTCAGCATCTTCCATACGTGCTTTTAGTAAAGGTTCTTCTGGTGAAGCAAAGGGGATTTTATCGATGATCACGCAAGATAAGGTTTGTCCGCGTACATCTACGCCTTCCCAAAAACTGCCTGTTGCAACTAACAGCGCATTACCATGAGAAATAAACTCATCTAATAAAGCTTGTTTACTTTTTTCACCCTGTAATAAAACTGGGAAGGTTAAGGTTTCTCTAAAAGCTTGAGCCAGTTGGTTCATCATTGAATGGCTTGTACAAAGAAAGAAACAACGTCCTTTACTGGCTTTAATTACTGGCGTCAACATACTTACTAGCTTAGCTGCTAATCCAGGCGTTCCAGGTTCTGGGATTAATCGAGGAACCACAAATAAACTTTGCGTCGCGTAGTTAAAAGGACTGCTTAACTGTAAACATTTAGAAGATGTTAGCCCAAGTAAATTAGTAAAATGCTTAAACTCCCCTTTTACTGATAACGTTGCTGAGGTAAATATCCAGCTTGCCTCTTTCTTTTGGCATTCAGTTTGAAAACGGGTTGCAACACTCAAGGGAGTTATATTCAATGAAAAGTGTTGCTTGGTACATTCATACCAATAACTAAATCCACTTTCATGTGTGTTATTCAAACGTTCAAACAATAAAATATACTGGTTAATTTTCTCAAAGCAATGATCTAACACTTCGCTCTTACCTAATCGCTCTGTAACAACTTGTTTTAGAAAATCTAATACTTGGCGTAAACGTGTGACATGCATTTGCATTGCTCTGTCTTTGCTTTTATCACGCCAACTGCCCGAACCTTTTTCCATGGCAAAGGCTAAACGAAAATCTAATGACGCGGCTCTTAATTGTTCCGCAGCCTTAGACATTTGTTTCGCTTCCTTCAATTCAGTGCGATAAACAAAATCGATTTCCTTAGCCAGTTCAGTTAACTGCTTACTTGAAAGCGTTTCACCAAAGTATTGGCTTGCGATATCAGGTAATTGATGTGCTTCGTCGAATATATAAGTGCTCGCCTCTGGAATCAATTTGCCAAATCCTGTTTCTTTAACCGCAAGATCCGCAAAAAACAAATGATGATTAATCACAATCACATCAGCATCCATGGCTTTAGTTCGCGCTTTAATCACAAAACAGCCATCGTAACTCGGACATTCCTTACCTAAGCAATTGTCATTGCTACTTGTAATAGACGGAATGATCATGGCGTCTTCAGGTAAATTATCAACTTCAGCAATATCGCCTGTTGATGTACCTACGGACCAATCTTTAATGGTTACCAACTCAGTGTGTAAATTCGGTTGTTTGAAACGCGTTTCTAACATGAACCGGTTTAAACGCTCTGTACACAGATAATTACTCCGACCTTTTAATAGCGTGCAATGGCCAGTAAAATTGGTGGCTTGTATTAATAACGGAAGATCTTTTATATAGAGTTGTTCTTGAAGTGCTTTACTGCCCGTTGAAATAATGAGTTTTTGTCCGAGAGATTTATCTAAATTAAGTAAAGCAGGTGCGAGATAAGCAAAAGTTTTACCGGTTCCTGTTTCTGCTTCAACAACTAATGAACCCTGTTGTTTTATAGCCAAGTCAACGGATTCAGCCATTTTTACTTGTGCATCTCGTCCTCTAAAATGAGGAATAATATTAGCAAGCTCTCCTGTTGGAGAAAAAAACGAAGCAATCAAGACGGTAAACTCTATATCGGATAATAATCATTATTCTACGTCAATTAATGAAAGCTGAACATGACTTAGTATGATTCATTAAATACTTAACCAAATAAAATAATCAAACTAGACGTTTATGCGAGATAAAATAAAATTAACCGGCAACTTAGCTATAGAATTGAAAACAATCATTGCAATGACTGATATCTATTGTCGCGATCATCATTCAACTAAAGAGTGTCAATCCTGTGAAGACTTTATTGAACATGCAAAACTGAAATTAGATAGATGTGTTTACGGGGATAAAAAACCAGCTTGTAAAAAGTGCCCTATTCATTGTTATAAACCAGACAAACGTGAACAAGCTAGAATTATCATGCGCTATTCTGGACCTAAGATGCTATTTAAACACCCATTATTGGCTATCAAACATTTAATTAAAGCGACTAAAAAGTTTCCGGCGACAATACCGGAAGGGATTTCAAACTATCATTTACGAAAAAACAAACAATAGAAGAATGTGTTACCAGTTTAAACAATAATATCTATATGCTCAGTAGTTTCATCATCTTTATCGTCTGCACTTGTTGGATTCTTGCTTTTAGGTTTATTGAATTTTTTATATTCAACTTCCTGTTTAGCCTCTTTCTTATTACCTATAATGGCTTCAACTTTTTCATTTGAATGAAGAGTGTCGGTTTTAATATCGTGAACACTTTCCTCTATATCCTGAGGTGAAGTATTGTTTTTACGATTGGATGCTTGATATTTAACCAATTTCTTATTAACAATCTTTTCTCCCGTTAAAGGTTTAAAGATAGTTGCACGATGAATAAAATCGTTAATCAGATGCTGACTCATATAACCTCCTTAGTTATTGTTCGAGAGAATTGACTTAATTATAGCTGCAATTAAACTTTTCGCGTTATACATCCATTGTTGGTTTAGGACTGTTTACACTGAAATAAAAACACAATAGAAATCAGATTTGAAATTAACCGAATAATCTTTACAATACCGCGTCTAAAAAGGATTTAACATGAACCGTAAAAAGAAAATTAATAGCATTCTTAAGAAGCGTCTTAAAAAGATCAATGCTAAATCAGCGCCTGCCAATAAAGAGAAATATATCTCTAAAGCTGAACGTGCAAAATTAGAAGCACAAGCGAATGAACAAGCGACAACTGATTCAGCAGTGTTAGAGAATAGTTAATAAAAAACTAAGATATTCCTATTTAGTTGAAAATAGATACAAAAAAAGTTTCACATTTTAAGGCTAGATTGGTAATATCAGTGGCAATTAATTTAAAGAGTTTTAATCACAATGAAAAAGAACAATCTGAAAGCACATCACCATCATATTACTTAATCTTTCAGGATTTTCTTGGAAGAGATTTTATGTGCTTCCAGTGGTTACCCAAATTTAAACCCTCGGAAGTTAAACTCCCGAGGGTTTTTTAGTTTTAAATGCAAGGAAAATAGAATGCCAGAACAACGTTTAAGAATCGCGATACAGAAAAAAGGTCGCCTAAGTGACGATACAGTTAAATTATTAAAAGCTTGTGGCGTTAAGGTAAACCTTAATACACAACGTTTAATTGCTCACAGTGAAAACATGCCAATTGATATCCTTCGTGTGCGCGATGACGATATCCCGGGCTTAGTGATGGATGGCGTCGTTGACCTTGGTTTTATTGGTCAAAACGTATTAGAAGAAGAAAGCATGATGCGTAAAGTAGCGAATGAACCTACTGCGCACAAAGTCGTAAAAGAACTCGCATTTGGTGGTTGTCGTTTCTCACTAGCTGTTGACAACGATTTTGATTACCAAGGCGTACAATCGCTAGCAAACTTACGTATTGCAACAACTTACGTACATATCCTTAAACGTTTTATGGCTGAAGCTAACGTACCTTACACATCATGTATGTTAACGGGTTCTGTTGAAGTTGCTCCACGAGCTGGTTTAGCTGATGCAATTTGTGACCTAGTTTCAACGGGTGCAACGCTAGAAGCAAACGGTTTAAAAGAAGTTGAAGTTATTTACCGCTCTACTGCTGTATTAATGCAACGTGACGAACCATTAACAGGTGACAAGCAAGCATTAGTTGACCGTATTTTAACGCGTATTGACGGCGTTCAAACGGCGAAAGAATCAAAATACATCATGTTAAATGCTCCAAAAGCAAATCTAGCTGCAATCACTGACCTGTTACCAGGTTCTGATTTACCAACAGTCATGGATTTAGCTGGTAGTGATGACCATGTTGCACTTCATGTTGTAAGTAAAGAAAACCTGTTCTGGGAAACAATGGAACAATTAAAAGCATTAGGTGCAAGTTCAATTCTGGTTTTACCAATTGAAAAAATGATGGAGTAGTCCAAATCATGGGAATGAAAACGGTCAACTGGGAACAATTAACACCTGAACAGCAAACAGAACTGTTGAGTCGTCCTGCAATGGCAGACTCATCAAGTCTTACTGCAACAGTTTCAGATATTATTACTAATATTCGTAAAAATGGTGATCAAGCCCTGCTTGAATACACAAAACGTTTTGACAAATTAGAAGGTGATAATTTCACGTTAACAAATACAGACATTGAAGCGGCAACCAAACGCCTTGGGTCTGACATAAAAGATGCTATTAAAGTGGCATACGAACAGGTTGTGAAATTTCATAAAGCACAACAGCAAGATGTTATACGTGTAGAAACCATGCCGGGTGTTGTGTGTGAAATGCATACACAAGCAATTGAATCAGTTGGCTTATACATTCCTGGTGGCAGCGCGCCGTTACCATCAACGGTGATCATGACAGGTGCTCCGGCTCAAATAGCCGGTTGTTCACGTTTAGTTTTATGTTCACCACCGCCCCTTGCAGATGAAATTCTATATGCAGCATCACTATGTGGTGTTGATGAGATTTATTCTGTAGGCGGCGCACAAGCCATAGCTGCACTAGCTTATGGTACAGAAACAATTCAAGCGGTAGATAAAATATTTGGTCCAGGTAATTCCTTTGTAACTGAAGCTAAACGTCAAGTTAGCAATGATTTTTCAGGTGCTGCAATTGATATGCCTGCTGGCCCGTCTGAAGTTTTAGTGATTGCCGATGAAAAAGCTGATCCTGCATTCATCGCTTCAGATTTATTATCACAAGCTGAGCACGGCCATGACTCGCAAACCATTTTGGTGACACCATCACAACAAGTTGCTGAACAAACTGCTCGTGAAATTGACAGTCAATTAGCCGTATTAGAACGTCGTGAAATAGCAGAAAAAGCCATTGCCAATAGTGTAAGTATTGTGTGTAAAGATATTGACCAAGCGGTAATGATTTCAAACCGTTACGCACCAGAGCATTTAATTGTACAAACTGAACAACCGCGCTTGTTACAACCTTTGCTTAAAAATGCAGGATCTATCTTTTTAGGCGCTTGGACGCCAGAATCGGTAGGTGATTATGCAAGTGGAACAAACCACGTATTACCCACTTACGGTTATACAAAAACCTATTCAAGTTTAGGTTTGGCGGATTTTGTTAAACGTTACACGGTACAAGAATTAACGCAGGAAGGCTTAAGAAACCTTGCGCCAGCGGTAACTTGTCTTGCTGCTGCAGAAGGATTAACTGCGCACAAACGTGCTGTAACTATCCGTATGGAAAAGCTTGAAAGCCAAAACAATAAATAAGTTAACTAAATAACCTGAGCAAACCGTTGCTCAGGCACTCGTTAGGGATGAAACATCGATGAGTAACATCAAAAAGCTTGCTAGAAAAACAGTTCAGGCATTAACACCTTATCTTTCCGCTCGCCGTATTGGTGGTAATGGAGATGTTTGGTTAAATGCCAATGAAGCTCCCGATTGCAGTATCTATCAACTTGATTCATCAACACTACATCGTTACCCAGAATTCCAGCCACCACAAATTATCAATGCCTACGCAACTTACGCTAAATTAAATGCGGACCAAGTGTTAACTACTCGCGGCGCCGATGAAAGTATCGAAATTTTAATTAGAACATTTTGTGAACCAGGCCTTGATAGTATTTTAATTTGTCCGCCAACCTATGGTATGTACGCAATCAGTGCAGAAACCTGCGGTGTTGAAATTGAAGAAGTACAACTACAAGCTAACTTTGATGTCGATTACGAGGCAGTTAAACAAGCTGTATTAAAGTCTGACGGTAAAATAAAAATTGTATTCTTATGCGCGCCAAATAACCCAACTGGCAACATGTTAGACAAAAGCAAATTAGCTGATTTATTAACAGCAACGGCAGGCAAAGCATTAATTGTTGCCGATGAAGCTTATATCGAATTTTGTCCTGAATTCACGCAAACTGACTTAATTGTTGATCACGACAACTTAGTGATCACAAGAACCCTTTCAAAAGCCTTTGCGTTAGCTTCTATCCGTTGTGGTTTTACATTAGCGCAATCATCAGTGATTGAAATGATGAGTAAAGTGATTGCACCTTATCCTGTACCAGCGCCTGTTGCACAAATTGCAGAACAAGCATTATCCGCTGATGGATTAGAAGTGATGCGCGACCGCGTTGTTGTGTTAAACAATAACCGACTTGTATTAGCTAATGCGCTAAGCAAATTAGATTGTGTTGTCGATATCTTCCCAACAACGGGTAACTTTTTGTTAGTTCGTTTTAAAGATTCAGCTAAAGTGTTTAAAGCCTTTGCTGACGACGGCATTATAATGCGAGATTTTGCAAACAAACCTCGCTTAGAAAATTGCGTTCGTATCACCATTGGTAATAGTGATGAAATGAACAGAACATTAAATACCTTAAACTCACTGTAGGAACCTAAAATGAGTACACAAAAATTTCTATTCATCGATCGAGATGGAACATTAATCGATGAACCTATTAGTGATAAGCAGGTAGATAGCCTTGAGAAGTTGGTTTTTGAACCTTACGTAATTCCAAGCTTATTAACATTACAAGATGCAGGATTCACATTAGTGATTGTCTCTAATCAAGATGGTTTAGGCACAGACAGTTATCCTCAAAGTGACTTTGATATTCCACAAAATAAAATGATGGAAATCTTTGCATCGCAAGGTGTTAAGTTTGAATCAACCCTGTTATGTCCGCACTTTCCAGAAGATAACTGTAGTTGTCGTAAACCACACTTAGGGATGGTGAAAGAATATTTACAGTCTGGCCGAATTGATCACGCAAACTCTTACGTGATTGGTGATCGCCAAACGGATATCGGTTTAGCTGAAAACATGGGTATTACAGGTATTCTTTACAATAAAGAAACATTAGGCTGGAAAAAGATTGTTCACCAACTAACAAGCCGCGGTCGTACTGCTTCTGTTACGCGTACTACCAAAGAAACAGACATCAATGTCTTTGTTGATTTAGACACAACTGGCGAAAACAAAATTGATACTGGCATGGGCTTCTTTGACCATATGTTAGATCAAATCGCTACGCACGGTGGCTTCCACATGAACGTGAGCGTAAAAGGTGATTTACATATTGATGATCATCACAGCGTAGAAGATACAGCACTAGCCCTAGGCGAAGCATTAGATAAAGCATTAGGTGACAAACGTGGTATCGGCCGTTTTGGTTTTGTACTACCAATGGACGAAACCAAAGCAAGTTGTACATTAGATTTATCAGGCCGCCCTTTCTTAAAATTCAAAGCGAATTTCACGCGTGAATTAGTTGGCACAATGTCAACGGAGATGGTTGAACACTTCTTCTATTCATTAGCACAAGCAATGCGTGCAACGATTCATTTAGAAGTTGAAAATGGTAATGCGCATCATATGGTTGAAGGTTTATTTAAAACATTTGGCCGTACATTACGTCAAAGTGTACAAATTATCGGAACGGATCTTCCTTCAAGTAAAGGTGTTTTATGATAGTTATTATTGATACAGGTTGCGCTAACCTATCGTCAGTACGTTTTGCAGTTGAACGTTTAGGTTATGAAGTGGTTGTGAGTAAAGACCCTGTGATTCTACAACAAGCGACGAAACTGTTTTTGCCTGGCGTAGGTACAGCCAAAGAAGCAATGGCAAATTTAATTGACCGCAACTTAGTTGAAGAAATTAAAAAACTAACTCAACCTGTTTTAGGTATTTGTTTAGGTATGCAAATGTTAGCCGAAGGCAGTGAAGAAGTCTTTGCAGAAGAAGCTGCTTCAGAGAATGCTGAAACTGAAGTGATCAACACTTTAGGCTTGGTCGATGGATTCGTTGAAAAAATGGATGTCGCACCTTTACGCTCTCCGCATATGGGTTGGAATCAAATCACACCTAAATTGGACGAGCCTTTATTTAAAGATATCCCTGCAGGTAGCTACTTCTACTTTGTACATAGCTACGCATTACCGGTTAACGAAAACACAATTGCAAGTTGTGAGTATGGTTCTCCGTTTACGGCAGCAGTGAATAAAGACAATTTTTATGGGGTGCAATTTCACCCAGAGCGTTCAGGTAAAGCTGGTGCGCAATTAATCAAAAACTTCTTGGAGCTTTAATACTATGATTATCCCAGCACTTGACTTGATCGACGGTAAAGTTGTTCGTTTATACCAAGGCGATTACGATCAAAAAACAGTTTACAGCGATGATCCACAAAGCTTATACACTATTTATAACGAACAAGGCGCTAATTGGTTACACCTTGTTGATTTAGATGGCGCAAAAGATATTACTAAACGTCAACTTGGCGTGATTGAAAGTTTAATCAAAAACACCCCTGCTAAAGTACAAGTTGGCGGCGGTGTGCGCACAGAAGCTGACGTAAAAGGTTTATTAGATGCAGGCGCTCATCGTGTTGTAATCGGTTCAACCGCGGTTAAAGAGCCAGAAATGGTTGCAGGTTGGATGGAAAAATACGGCCCAGAACATATCGTGTTAGCCTTAGATATCAATATTGATGCTGAAGGTAACAAGATCGTTGCAGTATCAGGTTGGCAAGAAGACAGTGGTCAAACAATCGAATCGCTATTAGAGATCTACATGAAAGTTGGTCTAAAACATGTGTTATGTACTGACATTTCTAAAGACGGTACATTAACAGGCTCAAACGTTGATTTGTATAAAGAAATGGCTGTTGCCTTCCCAAGTGTCGCTTGGCAAGCATCAGGCGGTATCGGTTCATTAGATGATATTGCAGATGTAGCACGCTCAGGCGCACAAGGCATGATCGTAGGACGTGCGTTGTTAGAAGGCAAGTTCACAGTAGAAGAAGCCATTAACCGCTGGCAGAATGCTTAGTTTTTAAGTTTCTCAACTAGACATAAATAAGAACCACCTTTTTAGGTGGTTTTTTGTTTTTATGAACTTGATTTTGAAATTAAGCATCAAAAGAAACGGCAAGCTCAACCCAGTTTTTATAGTCATCAATTACATCATCATTTTTATACATTTCAATAAGTAATAAATGTTTTTTATATGCAACTGAGCCCATACTTGCTCTATCATAAAACCTCTCCGCTCTTTTTCTTCTATTTTGTTCACGTAGATGTGGAGGTTCATTAAATGAATTATATATTTCTGAAAGTAAATCTTTTAATTGAATTGAAAAAAAAGGTTCTTCACTTTTTACAAAGACATATTTATCGACGAAATTTATTACTTGATGTGTAATAGGTTCCAGATTATTCGTGTCGACCGTATTTGATATTTGTAATTTAGATGGATTAATAATACCTGCGTAATTTCTTTTATCTCTATCATGTAACATAAATAAGTAAATTAAAAAAATTAGATTAATTTTTTTATTTGATATTAGAATTACTGCTATTACTTTATCGATTAATTGTTCTAAATCGCGTAATGAATAGTCATAAACTTGCTCCATTTGATTTATTAAACTTACAAAATCATCTATTCCTCTTAATTGTGGCCAAGTTTCCCACTTTTCAAATACAGACTTAGTGAGTTTAAATTTATGGGTTATAAAGTTGGTAATAAATTGTGATTTGGAAACACTTTGTAACGTACATCGGCGGTTAAAAAATCGGCCTAAATAAGTTTGAGCTTCAAAGCCCTGTCCATAAACGGCTTTAACTGCATATTGCAGTTGTTCGGTATCCGTTGCCACCACAAAGATAATATTATCCATTTCAAAGAAATGTTTAATGACTTCTAACATTTGCACCGCATAAGTTGGGCGGCAACGATCTAATTCATCAATAAAAATAAATGCTGGTGCGCTTAATTTTGAATTACCTTGTATCGCTCCAATCCACTCCTGTATGGCTTTTTTAAATGTAGTAATAGAATTTAACGTCGAATTATGATTTTTAATCATTTTATCCGTCACTTTAGCTGCAATGTCACCTAACATTGCCCCATCTGCTTTTGATAGATCATGCTCGCCATCATCATTCAAATCAATGCCCGTAGCTTTCTTCATTACACCTTTTGCAACAATTGGAGCAATATCTTTAATAAAACCACCAACTTTCCCAGCGGTATTACCAATAGTTTTTGCTTCAATTGGTTGAAATTCTTTTAATTGACTAATTATCGAAGAAACAACAGACAGCATAGGATCGTTAGAAAAGTCTTGTTTCCATGCATCAATATAAACAACGGGGTGTTCTTCTTTTAAATTTATCAACCAGCGATTTAAAAAATAGGTTTTACCGGTTCCCCACGGTGCGTTGATGTTTAAAACATAACCACCATGACTTGCTTCTGCAATTAAGAAGTTTGTAAGAAAAGATGCATATCTAGCACGATCTAACGTATCAACTGGATAAGTAATGCCTTCATGAGTTGTTTCGCTATCCCATGAAAAGGTATAAGGTTGTGCATTTCCCATTTTAAATCACCCGCTATGTAATTTGCATTTCACTTTAATATTGGTGGATATATATTTTATAAAGTCTCATTTGGTTTCAATTAAATTTCAATAAAAGTAATAATATTAAATAGAGTGGACTGACTATAAAACATCGACAAATAACTTGTCACCTATGATACATGTTGCGCATTTATTTTTTGTTTCAAATGCCTCTTTTTGACATTTCTCATTTAAAAGATAATATCACATGATATTTTTTTGCCTTACTCGGAAACCTTGTGATTTATAAAACATTAGTTAATAGAAGTTTACTCATCGTTCTTTTTTTCTCACCTCAACTTTCCGCTATCGAATTTAAGCACGAGTTACAAGAAGAACTCGAAACAGCTTATACAGAAGAAGTATTTAGAGATGACAATGGAGCTCCGACAATCTTCTTTGGTAAAAAAGATCCTAAATGTACAAAAAATTGTAGTAACGCTTTATCTTTTGACGGAAAAAGAAAACTAACGTTTCCGAAAAAGTCTTATTTGCTAACAACGACTCGTTATACTGGGGAGAGTTTTGCCATTATTAGGCAGCCTATAAAAGACTCAAGTTACAGTCACTTTTATTTCATCTCAAGTTCATCGTTAAATAAATCATTCTCTTATAAATTAATATTTACGCCGTGCTCTGGTTCATCAACCATCATTACTCGTGATGGAGCATTGGTTTGCCTGTCAGAGAAAACAATCGAAATTTATAAAAAACCAACAGGTCGAGATCAGAAAGTTGACGAGTCCAACGTACAAGTTTTAAAACTGCCTGCAAAAGCACAGATAAGCAAACTCAATAACAATTTAACTGGCGATATTGGTATAGCCATTATCAACACAGAACAACAAAAGCTTTATTATGCTGAACTAAATAATTTATTAATGCTCAATCGAGCAAATTCTGCTTGGTCGTCACACTACACACTCATACATGATCGCTCAGATTCACGCGACGTGTTGGCCGTTTACCCTAACAGCAGTTCTCACGGCGTTGTTGCCGCTTATGAATATGTTAACGTTTTAAATAAAAATACAACCATCTATAACTTTGAAGATAACGCTGCCAGCAGACGTATTATTACTAATAATATAAACGGTAATTTTGGCACTAACCCCGAAGTCTTCTTTTATGATGATGAACAGGTATTGTTTACCGCTAAATCATCAGAAGATGGCGATCTACATTCTTATTTAATTGATGTTGAAACATTAAAAGCAGAAGAAACTTTCTATAGTGACAATCCTGAACAATCTAATATCGACTTTTTATCTGGTTACAGTATTGCTTTAAATAGTTGGTTTATGTCCCAAAGTGCAGGTGATTCCATCAGAACCGATTACGATATTAACAACAGTTTACTGCAGAGTGTTTATTTTCAAGCTCGATATCGCGATACTCAATTAACGTTAAAATACTTAACCAACGAAGTGAAAGAAAGTTCAACAAACTCGGTGAGTTATTTAACTGGTCTTGTAGACTTTAATGGCTTTTTTGATGGAGCTGATACCTTACGTTTACAAGTAGATTGGTCACAACTCAGTGGAACAGCTACGTATAAATCAACAGATTACCTAATTAATGGCGAAAGCGAGTTTTCAAGTAAGTTTGAATCTGATTATAAAAATTTTGAACTGCTCATTTTTAGTGAACATGGCAATTATTTTGGCTTTAGCTACTCGACGATGGCAATGCCAAGTGCCATCGGTTTATCAATATCCGAAGAAAGCACCTCAATCGTTGGTTGGGCATTTGATGAAGATTATAAACAAACAACACTTATGCTCAAAGCGGGTTCTGATGAAGCAGCTTACGGAGCGAGATATGAAGTTAACTATAATCGAGGTTTTTTCCGACCTAACATTGGTGTTGGCCTTGTTGGAAGAGGCATTTCAGACGCCGCAATTACCGAAGCAACTTCATCGACAACGACTAAAAAGATTACTGGGGATTGGACTTGGGTTGCATTACTAGGCCTCGACACCGGCTATACACATCAACGTCGTTGGGAGGAATATAAGGGTATTGGTTACTCTGTTCAACTAGGCTTACGTGCTGAACTTTATTATCAAGCGGAAAGTTATCAAACAGCTGACGATGAAGAACTCTTTGTGAATATGGAACGCGTTGATTTTAATTTGGGACCTTATGTTCAATTCAATGCGATATTTTGATAAAAAATACCAAATAAGAAACGATGCATCGTATAGAAACTTCTATAATTTGGGAAAGTTAAGTGATGGCAGCCTACACTTTACTCATTGTGTGTAACTTATATGCAATCAATATTTGAACAGCCACTTGGATTTCATCAACTAATATTTAATTGTGTTATCACAATGGTTCAATATAAATTTAGTTACTTTCATTCCAACAAGTTTACTCAATCGCATCCTAAGCTAATTTTAAACATTAAATAAGACCTTAGTGTTTTAATTTGTTTTAAACCTTAGAGAGTCTTTAAATTAACCTCACGCATTAAAACTAAAACAGTTTCTAGAACAACTTAATCAATTATTATTTTTTAAAAGAAGGGGAAGGTTGGGATCATATTGATGAACATTTATAATATTGCTCACCGGGCTATTGCTCACTGAAGTATGCCAGAACATACCTCACTTTTTCTTCCTGCTGTTTTTTTAAATCGCGCTTCTACAGATTTAATATAATTTGTTTTTACACTTCCAATCTGCACTTAAATTTAACTAGAAGTTATTGGTTTTGAATGCTGAACGGAATAAATAATGTTATTTAAAACAAAGACAATACCTTCACTCTATTCCTTTAACTTATAGAAACAACATAACTCACCTAGCACAGAGAACCCCACGCAGTGCAGGTAAGCTCTGATTAATGGCGAACCTTGTTACAACACTTTAGCACTCACTTTAATTCCATGCCACTGCGCGACACCACTTCGTCATGCCGCTTAATTTTATCACTTGCAATCAAATCAAGTAGTACCACTAAGCAAAGAGGTTTACTGGTATGACTAAGTTTATATGTCGTATCTTTGAACCATAAAAAAAGCCCCTACAACAATTGAAGTTGTAGAGGCTTATGAGATTATTTTTAAATGAGATTTATTGCATTAAAATTATTTTCTTGCGACTAAATGAACCGTGCTGGTGGATCGTTCTAAAAACGCCCCTTCGCAATAAGCTAAATAATATAACCATAAACGTTTGAATTCTTCATCGTATCCAAATTGTGGTAATTCAGACCAAGAGGCTAAAAAGTTGTCTCGCCAATGAGCCAGTGTTTTTGCATAATCCAAACCAATATCATAAAGGCCTTCGATTACCAATTCAGTATTGTGTGCGACTTGATCTGAAAGAACACTAACAGAAGGTAAAAAACCACCAGGAAAAATGTAACGTTGAATAAAATCTACATTACTCTTGTAGTGTTCGAAACGTTGATCAGCGATGGTGATAGATTGAATCAATAACTTACCACCCTCTTTTAAACGGTCATTACATTGTTGAAAGAAACTTGGTAAAAATTCATAACCTACCGCTTCAATCATTTCAATTGAAACGACTTTATCAAAAGTACCTGTTAAATCTCTATAATCTTCTTTTAACAAAGTTATTTGAGATTCTAGACCGAGATCTTTCACTCGTTGCTCTGCATATTCATATTGTGCATCTGAGATTGTAGTAGTAGTTACCTTGCAACCAAAGTGCTGCGCTGCATAAATAGCTAAACCGCCCCAACCTGTACCAATTTCTAATAAGTGATCTTCTTTTGTAAGTTCTAATCTTTCACAAATTGTTTTTAGTTTATATAGCTGCGCGTATTCTAAGGTTGTTGTTTCTGAGGGGTAAATTGCTGAAGAATACTGCATTTGTGGATCTAAGAATCGAGTGTAAAGCTCATTTCCTAAGTCATAGTGCGCTAAAATATTACGTTTTGAGCCAGACTGCGTATTTCTATTTTGCCAATGAGTGACTGCGTTTTTTATTTTATTAAGTAAGGATTTATTTGCATCTAACTTATCTGTTTGCTGTTGGGCTTTTGCAAAAACACGTATAACATTAGTTAGGTTAGGACTGCTCCATTTACCTGCAATAAAGGCTTCAGCGGCGCCAATACTGCCTCCTTTAACAAAATCACGGTAAACGCTCATATCATGTATTGTAATCTTTGCTTTAAGATCTTCTGAATTAGAAGCCACATTTGGGAAATACTGATGTGAGCCACCTTCTACTACTTCTAATTGACCGTAAGTTATTTTTGTAAATACGGAGTGAACTAATGAACGGCAACGCTTATCAAACCAACTTGCTGATTTCGGTGTAATAACACTTTGTATTTGTTCCATCTAAAACTCCTAAAATGACACTAATCTATAATTAAAATGATTGAATACTTATTATGTTGGTGCACTGACTGTTTACTATTTAGTTATGAACCTAATTTCTGATAACCAATAAAAGGGATTCGTTTAAGGAATAACCTTAATGCTTGCCAGTAAATGCCAATAACTATCTTTACTGTCATAACCGGTAATTGAACCCATATCTTTAATAAGTTACGTTTATTAAATGCTTTTTTCTTTAATATTAAGCTTGCTTCAAATAGTCTGTTAACTTCACCAGTATCTTGATTGGTGCGTTTATTTTCTATTTTAACGAATAAATTATCATCATCCTGCTGTGGTGGCTTTACACGCCAGTGATAACTCATATCTAAATTCATAAATGGCGAAACTTGAAATACTTTTTTATTTATTTGTTGCTCTTGTAATAGATCAACAAGGTAATAATGTCGTTCATTCCAAGGTGTATTACTCACCTCAGCCATCATCTGCGTGCATTCGTTATTGCTGTTATAACAAAAATAAAAATTAGCAGGACTAAAGTAGATGCCAAAACATCTGACTTGCACCAACATTAAAATATTCTGTATATCCTTGTCGCCACTGAGCGCTTTAACTTTATCTTTAATACGTTGTGATAATGAATTAGGTTCATCCCTTAGATAATCTTTTTCAACAAAACGTAAAGGGTTAAACCATGAGAAACCAAACAAGCCAAACCCTTTTTTAGCTTGCTCAATTTCATCAACGTTTAATGCCAACATGTATAGAGAGGAATTAAAGCTATGGTTTTTAGGGTGAAAACGTTTATGTATGACATTGCCCGAGTAAATGGCACTATGTTTAAAAGGTGAAGTCGCCGTTTCTGAAGAATCATCTACAGAATTAGTTTCTGAATCACTGTTTATATCAATGACAGACATATACGAGTCCCTACTTGCTTAGTAATTATTTTGAAAATGTATTAAGAAAACAATCAAAACGAGCCGCAACTTCAACGCCACTTCTGACGCCATCTTCATGAAATCCGTTATGCCAATAAGCACCCGCATAATGAGTATGGTTGTGACCACAAATAATCGCCCTTTTTTTCTGTGCTTTAATGGATTCAGCAGAAAAAATAGGATGATGATAAATGAATTCTCTTAATATTTTTTTAGGGTCAATGACTTCTTTCTGATTTAAGGTGACACAGAATGTTTCTTTACTCTCAATACCCTGCAAGATATTCATATTGTAAGTGACGCTTGCCGCCTTAGAACGGTCATCACTGAGTTGATAATTCCAACTTGCCCAAGCCGCTTCACGATCGGGTAACAATGCGGTATCAGTATGCAATACAACTGAGTTTTCGCTGTAAGGCATGGCTGAAAGAATCTCAATCTCTTCCTTGCTCGCATCACCTAATAACGCTAACGCTTGGTCTGAATGACACGCAATAACCACTTCATCAAACTCTTGTGTTTCAGCGTCACTGAATGCAACCTGAGCTTTACCATTATTACGTGTGATCTTAGTAATGTTGACGTTCAAATGAATATTACTTTTAAAGGGTTCACATAAAGGCGTTAAGTAACTTCTTGAGCCGTTTGGTACCACGTACCACTGTGGTCTATCTGCAATATTTAATAAACCATGGTTATGGAAGAATTGCACAAAGAAACGAAATTCAAAGTCTTCCATTTGCGCTAATGAACTTGACCAAATTGCAGCGCCCATTGGTAATATGTAGTGCTCAGCAAAAAATGCATTAAAATGATTGGTTTTAAGAAACTCGCCAAGTGTTAAACCTGGTTGATAGCTGTTTTTCTCAAAAATGTGCTTACATAGTTTGTTAAAACGTAAAATCTCTTTTACTAGCATCCAGAATTTAGGTTTAAATAAGTTGCTACGCTGAGCAAATAAGGTATTTAGATTATGCCCGTTGTATTCCATGCCTGTTTGACAGTTATGAACAGAAAAGCTCATCTCAGTTGCTTGTTTACCAATACCAATTTCATCTAATAAAGCGAGGTAGTTTGGGTAGGTTTTATCGTTAAAAACAATAAAACCAGTATCAAGAACGTAAGTTTGGCCATCTTTTTCAATTTCGACTGTTGCTGTATGTCCGCCAATATAGTCATTTTTTTCAAACACAGTAACATTATGTTTTTTAGATAATAAATAGGCGGCTGTTAACCCTGAAACACCTGAACCAATAATTGCGATATTTTTCATTAATGACTGCCTTTTAAAATAAGCTTTTGCCAAACAAAAGAAGGTAAGAAAGAGATAAATTTAAGTAAAAGTGTTAAACGTTTAGGAAAGTGAGCGTAACGTTTACGTTGCTCAATGGCTTGAATAAGTCGTTGTGAGGCTTCTTCACTCGTAAGCAGAAAAGGCATCGGAAAATCATTTTTATCCGTTAAAGGCGTTTTGATAAAACCAGGATGAATTAGCGTCACGTCTATTTTCTCTTTCACTAGATCTAAGCGTAGACTGTTTGCTAAATAATCCATACCTGCTTTTGAAGCGCCATAAGCTTCACTTCGAGTGAAAGGAAGTAAAGTGGCACTTGAGCTTACAAAAACAACTTGCCCGCCCTTTTTCACTTTCGGTAAAAAATAGTGTAATAACCAACCTAATGAGATTAAGTTAGTTTGAATAACATCGGCAAATAATTCTCCATCAAAGTTTTTTGCATCATCGATGTAACGACAGTTACCTGCGTTTAGAATCAAAATATCCAACGATTCTACATTTGCAGCTGCACCTTCTATTTGTAGTTTATCGGTCATATCAAATTGACAGACTTGCGAAGCTTTACTTTGCATCGCTGCAAGTTGTTGTTGGTTACGACCACAGGCAATCACTTGATGCCCTTGCGCAGCGTAATCGTCAAATAGAGATAAGCCTAAGCCAGACGTCGCTCCAGTAATTAAAATTGATTTAGTAGACATTATTTAGCCGCCTTTTCTTTTATCAATTTGATAACTTTTCCTAGTACAGGTAATTGCTCATATAGCATGGCACCTAAATCTAAGAAATCACGATGATAAATCACTTTTCCGTCTTTAGATTTAATGTGAGTCGTGCCATAAACAGTGACGTCTTTACCTTTATTTAATTTAGGATGTTGATAAATCATTGTCCAAAATAAAGAAGCTTCTGAACCTTGCTGAAGGTAATTATCAATAACAAAATCACAATGTTGTAGATTTTGGTACAAACCAGCAAAGTAAGAAGCTAATTGATCAAAGCCTTGGATTTGATGAATAGGATCAATGAAAGTAATGTCGGAATGATAAATGCAGCCTAATAAGTCTAAATTATCAGTGGTAAGACGCTGATAAACAGAAATAAAGTTGGCTAACCATGGAGATGGTTCACTTAACTCGATGCTTATTGAGTCATCGTTAATGGGGGCAACGTTTTCGTTTTTAGACATATTATTTATTGTATTCATCATTTATCCCGTTTGCTTATTATGCAAATCCGTTGATCAACCATGCATTAACTTATTTATAAAAGGCTAACGCATTTAATCTTGCTTCTTTATGGTCAACAATGGCTGACCAATAAATCGATAAATTCTGTTGCTTGATAAATTTATGTGGAAAATGAATTTGTTTATCAGGCACAGCATTCAGTTCTGGTATAAATTTACGGATGAAATCACCATTTGGATCAAATCTTTCGCTCTGTCTGATTGGATTAAATATTCTGAAGTAAGGTTGAGCGTCACAGCCTGTACTTGAAGCCCACTGCCAACCGCCATTATTTGATGCTAAATCCCCATCAATTAAATGTTGCATGAAGTATTTTTCACCTAAACGCCAATCAATTAATAAATGTTTAGTTAAGAAACTCGCAACGACCATACGTAAACGATTATGCATCCACCCTGTTTGGTTAAGTTGTCGCATTGCCGCATCCACAATCGGATAGCCGGTTTTACCTTCACACCAAGCTTTAAACAATTGTTCATCGTAAGGCCAATGAACATCATGATATTTAGGATTAAAGCATTGGTGTTTGCATAAACGAGGTTGATCAAACATAAGGTGTCGATAAAATTCACGCCAAATGATTTCATTTAACCAACAAAATTCAGCGCTATCGGTTGCAATAAGGATATCTGGAAATTGGCTTAATAAATCATTAAAAATACGGCGAGGACTAAGAACTCCTGCCGCTAAGTAAGGCGAGATACCACTAGTACCTTTAACAGAAGGAATATCGCGCTTATTTTCGTAATGACTAATCTTGTACTCATAAAAAGAAGGTAAAGCTTTCTCGACAAGTTCGTGAACCAATGGCCATTTGGAGGATAAAGACTCGCTTGAGCTTGTTACTGGAGGCGTTGATATTGATGATGTTGAAATTGGATTTTGTACATCACCCAAATAATTAAAACCGAATTCGCGTACGTAGGCTAACCAAGCTCGTTTAAAAGGCGTAAATACTTTATACATTCCACCAGATTGATTGCGTATTTCTCCTTTCGGAACAATCACATCTGCTTCGAATAAAACTAAGGGAATGTTGTTTTCAGTACAGTTGTGGTCACGTTGTTGTTCATTAAACTCTAATTCACTATTAGCAATAACCTGTTCAACATTATGCTCTTCACAATAGGCCTTTAAGTACTTAATTTGAGCGGCAAAGTCAGGAACGGTAACCAGCGATAATTGAATGCCAATTAATGCTAATTCATCAACTAAGGCTTGAGCATGACGTTTTACGAAGTCTATCTTGATGGGAGCCCAATGATGTTCGGTCCATTGGGCTTCAGATATAAAAAAAATGGCTTTAGCAGTATTTTCTGTTGATTGCTGGTTAATAAAATACTGTAAAGCCGGATTGTCGTTTGTTCTTAGGTCGTTACGAAACCATAAAAGCTGTTCACCAGTTGACACTTTGTTCCCTTAACTTGAAATTTAATTTTTATAAAATCTAGCTGCGCTTTAGTAAGCGTAGCGAAGTCTTAAACTATCAGGATAAGGAGCCAAATAAGATTGCCCTTTCAAATAGTCTTTTGGATAGTGTAATAAATAATGATTAAGTAACGTTAAAGGTGCAATCAAAGGTAGTAAACCAAGACGGTAACCATCAATTTTTTCACACAATTCTTTACGTTGGAGCGCGTTTAGGTGTTCAGTAAAGTAACCTTGAATATGCGTTAATGTATTTACATGGTTTTTACGTGTAGCAGGTATTTTAAGTGCTTCCATTAACCCTGAAATATACTGTGACGATTTCTCGTGTAATGACAGTTCATCGTTGGCAAGTAACTGCCCTAACTTTCTATATGCCACTAAGTTATGACTCATGACAGTGTATTTATAATGGCTGTGGAAAGTAGTTAATTTATGCTTTGTTAAACCAGAAGCATAAACCTGCTGCCAATGTTTATAAGCATAAACACGTGCTACAAAATTTTCACGAATATGCATATCGTTTAAGCGACCATTTTCTTCACAGGGTAATAATGGATTTGCTTCCATTATTTCTTTCGCAAAAGAACCAATACCATCTGATTTTAATGAATTACCTTCAGGTGAATAGATTTTGACACGCTCCATTCCACAGGTAGGACTTTTAGCACAGAAAATATAACCACTTAAGTGTTGAGTCATGCTAGCCACTTTTTTACCATAAGCTTGTAAAGCTTCGGTTACGTCTCCGCTTCCATCAGGTCTAGCAACATGAATCATGTCGTCTTTCTTAATTTGACGAATAGTCGGTCTTGGAACCGGTAAACCAATGGCTACTTCAGGACAAAATGCTTCATATTCTACATGTTCCGACAATTCATCAATACAAAAGCGCGATGGTTTATTACTTGAATCAAAGCGTACCTTTTGCCCAATTAAACAAGCACTAATACCAATTTTTAGGTCTTTTTTTTCAACATCGAAAATCATTTAAAGCTCCGGCTAATAAATAAAGTTACCAATAGGATTCAATAACTTATTAATTCCTTGGGTAAAGTGTAGTGCATCATTAGCAACTGTGTAACATAAACATCCATCTTGTGAGATAGGATTATGTTTTATGCTTGTATCAAGCATTATAAAATCACCTTTTACATATTCACCTTTGTCATCACTAAAAGAGCCATCGAGTAAAACCGTTAGCTCAAAGCCTTTATGAGTATGCTCAGGGACACCACCACCGGCATTGATATGTAACAAGCTTGAATGAATTTCGTCTTCATCAAGCTGTAAACGCGTTCTTGATAATTTACCTACATTAGCAGTCTTGCCTAATTTTATACGGTTCAATACTTTTGGTAATTGGTATGTTTTAGTTTTAAAAGTAATTGTTTTAGTGACTGGTTTTGCCACTTCATCAAGCTCTGCTGACAGAGTAATGTTATTGATCATACTTTCAAAATCAAAACTAGTATCAGAACTTGTGTCACCAATACTTGTTGATTCAGTTTCTATCGTTTGCGCTTCAAAGCTAGATTCAGCCACTTGCTCTGTTAGTTGCGCAATCTTTTGTTGACAAGCAGGACACATTTCAGCGTGAATAGAAATCCCCATAGACAATGAAGCAGGTAGATCACCGTTAACATAAGCTTGAATTAATTCGAATTTTGGGTGATGTTTAATCATTGTTTTCTCCTAACTGCCCTTTTAATTTAGCTAAGGCTAAACGTAATCTTGATTTGATAGTACCAAGAGGTAAATTTAAATGGTTGGCAAGTTGTTCTTGCGACATTTCCATTAAATAAAAACCTTTAACGACTTCTTTTTGAGCTTCTGGCAGCGTTTCAATTACATCTAATAATTGTTTATTTTCTAGATGATCTTCATAAGCTTCATCCTGTGATACTTCACCTTCAATAACAGGCCAAATGTCATCACTTAGGTTATCTTCTCTATTACTTTTGATTTTTCTTAATAAATCAAAAGTAACATTGCGCATCACTGTATATATCCAAGTGGTTGCCGCTCCTTTGTCAGGATCAAAGAGGTGCGCTTTACGCCACACATTACTCATTGTTTCCTGAACCACTTCATGTGATTGAGCTTCATTAGGAAATTTACTACGTGAAATTCGTTGTATTTTAGGCGCAAAAAAATGAAACAGGTGCGTAAACGCGACCTTGCATCTTAATTCTGCCACTTGTTTTAGCCACTCACTAAGCTGAGCGTGATCTATAGATTCATTCATATGAGTAGATTTATCATGACTTATAGATGTTGGCAATTGAGTTTGTGTTGTTACCATATTTAATTCCTAAATTTGGACTCTAGGACTTAATACGGATAAAAATAAGTTAGGATCACTATTAGTTAAAATTAATTTTAAAATAACAGCACTTATTAAATAATTGAATTAACTAACTTTTTGGCATCAACATAAGAACTTGCAGAAACAAATGAATTTTTAACTTCAAAAGGAATAGGTAACAGTTCTAACCAACGAGCAACGACCCAATAAGGGTTGTTTATAATTTTATCTGTATACAGGTCTTTTAATAAATCATGACTTTCAAATAAAGAACTTAATGAACCAGTTAATTTGCCTAAATCTGTATTTGCTTTTTTCTGCGACCAATGTGAAATCTCACTCGCAGCAGTAAATTGCACTCCTTGTATAAAGTGTTGAGGCTCAATAACTTGCGCGTCTATATTAACTAATGATTTACAACGTACATCAATTTCAAGGACGCCATCTTTCCCTTGGTCGAAGTTAATTATTTCAACCCAGCTTCCCCAGCGTTTTTCCCGATTGTTTTGTGCTTTAGAAATAATAAATCCGTTACTTGCGATAGCCACCATCTTTAAATAACGCGGTTCAAAGATCCTCAAGCGAGTTATGCCACCTGGTAAAAGGAAGATACTCAAGGGAAATAGCGGTAGTTCAATATTAAGACTGTTCATAGTGGTTCCTAATATTTGTTTTTAGTTTAATAATAAGTTGCATACTGTTTATATTTCGCAAGTTTTAATAGGCAATTGTTTATCGAAAAAAAGTGTTACATTAGCCACATTGAATCCAAATTTATTAATGGCCGTTTTATTCATGACTCTGTACTCATCTAATTGATACATCCAGTCATCCATAGAAACTTCATAAACACTGTCATTTACCTTTAAAGCCAAAGTATATTGGAGTTGAAAGGCGAAACCTTGGTGCTTACCAATAGCATGACCAATAACATCTTCAGCAAGTCCTCGATAAGTACCATCCTTATTTTTAGTTAATTGCCAATTTCTATAACTTATTTCACCATCATCAAAGTAGAATTTTTCAGCTAAAACACCTTCATTCCCTTGCCAAGTACCTTCCAATTCAACACAAAACCGCCTAGTCACTTTATCACTGTGATCTTGAATGGTTCCCCATGCAATAACATCACCATTAAAATACTCTTTAAGATCAAAGCTATTTTGCTTTTCGCTATAATCCGTTAAGTTAGCTGAACAGCTTGAAAGCAATAAGCTTGAGACTAACAGGCTTAATAATTTAAAATAGCTACGCACAATTATTTTCTCCCTAATAATTCTTTTCTTAATTCAGGCTCACTTGTTTTCTCTGATAACCAAATATCTAAAAACAATGGGCCAAATTCAATATCCCCCATAACACCAACCAATCGTTTGTTGTGGTAGAAAGCGCTATTGCTATTGTTCATCACGAAAGTTAATTTATCGCCAGGATTTATATCAGGCCAAATACGTTGCAACTTATTAAGATAAGGTTCATAACGAGAGCCTTCGTAACCAAGGTGCTGCCATTGTTCGACTGTTTTCTCTACCAAACTCTTCGCAGAAATCGCTTTGAAGTATTCGATTTCGTAAAGTAATTTGTCATCTTCAGATTGAAGTGGAAATTGCTTTGAAGTGGTAAGCAACTTACTTTTATAAAGATCCCAAAATAGAAAACTAAAGACTGTATTACCAATTGGCTTAAATGCATTTTTTTCAAGCGTTTCAGACAATTCAAGAGCCCATTGCTCAGCAACGATTTGCTTATTTGCGAGTGCACTACTTTGATTAAAAGTAACCAAAATAAGTGCCAATATGAATTTACGCATAATTCACCTCTTTATTATTAAAACGAGCTTTCAAGGAAAAGAACAACAGAAGTAGCATTGCCCACGTTGTCCCCAAAATAAAGTGAGTGGACAAATAAGATTGCCCAAATTCAACAGCACCAAGCATTTCACCTGATTTATAACTAAGTGGCGCCATAATAAAGCCAAGTAATAGTTGTAGAGGTTTATAAGCAGCGAGGAATGACAGGCTATGACTGATTGTGGTCGCAAAACCAATCCAGATAAAGACTAGCCATACTGGTATATGATTATTATTTGGGAAAATAAAAACGTTAGTTAATTGGAATAATGAATCAACACTGATGCCAATCAAAGTCACCAAAAATACTAAGGTGATTTCACTTTTACTCTTTGAAAGCCACTTGAAATGCGCTAATAGCATTAACAAAGCAATAGGTACAAAGCTGTTACCTAAATAGATAAGCCCGAACCAAGCCACATTAAAACCAATCATATTAATTAACATATAAGAAATCCTCCGTTATTCTTTAATACGAGGATTAACTCACTTTAGATCTTTTTAAGTTTAAATAAAATTTGAAACTCATGGATTTACAGTCTTAAGCAATATAAGAATAAAATTAAGGATATAATGAAGTAGAGTAGAGACAATAAAATTTTTTATTAGAAACTTAAAAGCCAAATAAATGATTTATTTGGCTTTTAATAAAGGAGCATGGTTAAGCAATCATCATAAATTTATTCATCGTAATTGTTGTCCCCTAATTCTGAACGATAAGTATTCCATAGTTCAGCTGCCGATGTATCAATACTATTTCCAAATAAGCTGCTAGATACACTTTCACCTTGGATAGAAAAGTAACGGTCTGAATAATCAAACATTGCAGGCCAACCCCACTGTTCTGTTGCCCCCATCATTTTTACAGCTAAGGAAGTTACTACATAAACATTACCTGTTACTGTTCGATATCTTGAACCCCAGTCTGCATTTAAAAAGTTGGCCGTACCGTCCCAATAACGGATGCCCCATTCTGGTAATCCTATATCTGAACTTGTGTAATCTACTTGATCTTCTTCGTCATCAGCCACTGAGCGGTCTATCTCAGTTTGGCTTACATAAAAAGTTTGTTGGTCTTCTGAAAACAATAAATTATTGCCATTTTGAGCGTCTGCGGCGGCTAACATGCCTGAATGATTTAATACTAATCCACCAATTAGCAAAGGTAGTTTACGGCCTTGATTATGCCCACCACTGTTATACCAGTAATAACCTTCTTTATCGTCTATTGGCCCATTACCTAAAATACCATAAATATCAATAGCATATTGAACCATTGCAACTAAGGCATCTTGTTTTTCTTGATCGGTATAATCGAGCTGTAATTGTAGACCAATAATACTGGTTAACTTGCCCAGTTCACGACCATATAATGGCATTGATGACTCAGGGTGAATCTCTCTTTGTGTCCACTCTGTATTATGATCTAACCAAACACCTTCAATATATGGAACATAATCACTGATATCTGGCGTTGTCTCTAAACGAGCATATTTACCTAAGACGTTAAAGTTCAAGTCAGTTAATGTCGCTAGGATAGTTTTATCTGTACCAACATAAGCTGGACGAAATGAATTATTTGGAGGCGTTTCACTGAGTATTGTTAATATCGCAGCTTGAGTAATGAACGGACGTTGCGTATTTTCTTCTTTAGAAATCGCTTTAACAACTGAATTTCCAGCGGCTAAAATTAAAGATTCGCCTGTGTTCCCAGGATCGACATTTTTACTTGAGTCATAGGCCATATCGGTAGCAATGACATCTAAGTCCCTAAGACCATCAAACCCTTGAGTACTTTCGTTAAGTGGATTAATTTCAGCGCCATTACGTACTCGGCCATTGTCATCAAATGAGTCTGGAGAAATAGAAGTGATCTCTACGTTCCCACCATTATTGTGAACCCACCATTGTCCATCTAAAAATTGACCGGTTTCATACTCATCGCCAAAATTAAAAGTAATATCGCCTGAAGTTACACTACTAACACTTCTTGGATCATTTCTTTCATTTTCTGAATCGCAACTAGTTAGTAAGAGTATCGCAAACAGCCCAAAAGCTTGTTTTATCATATGATTTCCTTTGAATTAGGCAAATGTATTGTTCATATTTGTTTAATCGTTAATATAGATTGTTGATAAATCAGTCAAATAAACTATACAGATCTGTACTCAAAAAGAAATGTTTTTACATAACGAGATAGAAAAAATAATATTTTGTTTAGGTAAGCTTATTATATTGCTGATAAATATATTCATTTGAATAAGATTAATTAGTGATTTACAAATAAAAATACAGAAATTGTAATCACAATATTCTAATTCGAATATTGCCCGAAGCACCAGTCCGCATACAAGTTCCTTAAAAAAAACGCCTTTTTCTAAGCTTAGCTACTACAAACCTTTGTTCATTAGCTATATAATGCGCGCTTACTTATTCAAGATGCTACAACCCCAGTTCTTATAATAGCGAGGCTCCATGTTAGCAAAACGTATTATCCCTTGTTTAGATGTTAAAGATGGACAAGTCGTTAAAGGTGTTCAGTTTCGAAACCATGAAATAGTGGGAGATATTGTACCTCTTGCTAAACGCTACGCTGAAGAAGGCGCAGACGAATTGGTATTTTATGATATTACTGCAAGCTCTGATGATCGTGTTGTCGATAAAAGCTGGGTAAGTCGCGTAGCAGAAGTTATTGATATTCCATTTTGTGTTGCTGGCGGTATTAAAACAGAAGAAGATGCTAAACGTATCCTTGAATTTGGAGCCGATAAAGTATCAATCAACAGCCCTGCACTTGCAGATCCAAGCTTAATCAATCGTTTGGCAGAAAAATTTGGTACACAATGTATTGTTATTGGTATTGATTCATACTTTGATGAAGCAACAGGTCAACATCAAGTTAAGCAATTTACAGGTAATGAAGATGCAACCGTAACGACCAAATGGAATACATTTGATTGGATCAAAGAAGTACAATCTCGTGGCGCAGGTGAAATCGTTCTAAACGTGATGAATCAGGATGGTGTTCGTTGTGGTTATGATATTGACCAACTCAGCCAAGCTCGTGCAATTTGTAACGTTCCATTAATTGCATCAGGTGGTGCAGGTGAAATGGTTCACTTTAGAGACGTGTTCAATGATGCCGATGTAGATGGTGCATTAGCTGCGAGTGTATTCCACAAACAAATAATAAATATTGGTGAGTTAAAATCTTACCTTAAAACAGAAAAGGTAGAGATTCGATTATGAATTTAATGAAACAAGAACAACTTCAGTCTTTAGATTGGGCAAAAGTAGACAACCTTATGCCTGTAGTCGTGCAAAATCGTACTTCAGGTAAAGTGTTAATGTTGGGTTATGTTAATGAAGCATCTTTAGCCGCAACACTTGAATCTGGTAAAATGACTTTCTTTAGCCGCACTAAGCAACGTTTATGGTGTAAAGGTGAAGAGTCAGGCAACTTTTTAAATGTTGTTGAAATTAGTAGCGATTGTGATAATGATACATTGTTAGCCATCGTCGATCCTGTCGGTCCTACTTGTCATTTGGGAACTGAAACTTGTTTTAAAAACGAGTTAGAGCCTTCTTTAAGTTTCATTGCTGATTTAGAACAAATCGTTAAAAGTCGCAAAGGTGCAGATCCAAAAAGTAGTTATACCGCAAGCTTGTATGCACGAGGAACTAAACGCATTTCTCAGAAAGTCGGTGAAGAAGGTGTTGAAGTTGCATTAGCAGCAATGGCAAACGATATGGATGAATTAACTTGCGAAAGTGCTGATTTGTTATATCACTTAACTGTTCTATTACAAAATGAAGGGTTAACGTTAGCTGACGTTGCTGCAAAATTGAAAGAACGCCATACTAAATAACCCATTTAGTTTAACGTGTATTTAAACCGCTATTTAGCGGTTTTTTTATGTGCGAAATAAAAGCGAATGCTAAATTTTGCAATATAAATTAGTATAAATATAGAATTTACAACCAATTAGAGAGTTAATCATGAATGTTTTAACGGTAGATTATACAGCAGATGATGCTGCACGACGCTTTGTAGAATCATTACATCAAACGGGTTTTGGTGTGTTAACTAATCACCCCATTGCTAAAGAGAAAGTACAGGCCATTTATGATACTTGGTACGATTTCTTTATGGATGAAGCAAAGCATGGTTTTACTTTTAATCCTGAAACACAAGATGGCTATTTCCCACCTTCAGTTTCTGAAGTTGCTAAAGGACATTCAATTAAAGATATTAAAGAATATTTCCACTGTTACCCTTGGGGGCAAATGCCTGAGAACTTAAAAGCACAGGTAATGGAATATTATGATCTTGCTAATGGTCTAGCACAAGAGTTATTAGGTTGGATCGAAGAGTATGCGCCAGCAGAAGTAAAAGCTAAATTTACTCAATCACTACCATCAATGGTAAAAGAGAGTGCTGGTACATTATTACGCGTTTTACATTACCCTCCAATGACAGGAGAAGAAGAGCCAGGTGCTATACGAGCCGCTGCACACGGGGATATTAACTTATTGACTGTTTTGCCTGCAGCTAACGAACCCGGATTACAAGTTATTGCAAGTGATGGAAGCTGGTACGATGTACCTTGTGATTTCGGTAATATTATTATCAATATTGGTGATATGTTACAAGAAGCTTCAGGTGGTTATTATCCTTCAACCATTCATCGAGTGATTAATCCAACGGGTGAACGTAGTACTAAATCACGTATTTCATTACCGTTATTTTTACACCCGAAACCAGAAGTGGTGTTATCAGAACGCTATACAGCTGAAAGTTATTTAGATGAACGTTTACGTGAATTAGGCGTTAAAAAATAATATCATTTGGGGAGTATTAAACTCCCCTACTCAATTCGAGACTAACCATTTAACAAATAGAACCTATTCAGTTTTGCCTTCTAACTCTTTAAGTTTATTTATTAAACTTTCATTATCTTTTTTAAGTTTACTTAGCTCTTCAATTTGAGAAGTATTAAATAATTGAAGTTTTTCGAGTTGAGTCGTTAATCGCTCTGTATCTTTATTTGCATGTAACTCTTTAATTGCAGTAAGGATAAGCTCAATTTGTTTTTCTCTAGATTGGTTTCGATAATCAGAACGACTTAGCGCAGAAGAAATAGATAGCAATTTATTTTCAAAATCTAATACAACCGGTTCAAATTTATTATTTCTCACCTTACTTAATAATTTAATTTCGTTATCTACATTTTTTAAGTGTGATAATCCAAATTTTACTTTATTAACAAGCTGCTCAATTAATACAACATGACGAGTATCTGAGTTAATAATAGCGACTGCATCACCTAATTCAGTTTTAACTCTTGCGTAACTAATAGGAGCTCTTTTATCAATCCCTTCTCTTTTCAAAAGAGTCATTTCTCTCTCTAACGGGGTGATGTATTTCTTTAAAACAATTTCAGCTTCTAAGTGTTTAGCTTGTTTTAAAAACTTTACTTGTTCTGTTCGAGCTTTCGAGAGTTGGTTTTTTTCTACATATTTAAAAAGACTGAGGTAATCACTGTAAGTGCTTTTATATTCACTAGGAAAAAGTTCAGCGGCACTCATGTGCTCTAAATATTCAATTTGTGAGATGGACTCTGCGAGCGTTAGGTCTGACTTTTCTTTTAACCTTAATAATTTTTCATAATTATTTTGTGTTTCGTTTAAACGTTCTTGAAATTTTTGGGCGTATGTACCTGATGAAAAAAGTGAATAACTTTCTGTCGCTTTCGCAGGTTTATTTGCAAAAGCATTATAAATTTCAGCAGAGTCATTCCATGACGTTAATAAATCATTGTATAAATTAGACGAGTAAAATTTTAAATTGTTAGTATTTTTAATTTTAACAAGCCAAGTATCATAAGACTCTTTAGATTGCTGGTAAGCATTAAATGCCACATTATTATTTTCTTGCGCATTTGTTTGCACTGCACTTGGTTCATCAGATGTACTTTGACATCCAGTAACCGCAATTAAAATCGTTAATGCTAAAGTTAAATTTTTCATTTTATCTAGTGTTCCTTATGTGTCTTATAAAAAACACGTTATTGATGAATAGATTGCTATTTTATTAGTGAACATATAACTATCACGAGTAGATATTAAACCAAGTTTATTTCAATTAAAGGAAGTAATAAGCGCCGAAAGAATCATGCGACTTGATCACTTGTTTTAGATAAAAGAAACAAATGTAAGTTGTTAAAAATGGCTTCTATTAATTTGACAGATTAAAGTTTAAAATTAGATTTTAAATTCCATTGATGAGAAACTGCTAGCGCCCACCCTAAAGGAACAAAAGCACAAGCAAAGGTAAAATAAGAAGCTTCATATTGCCCCATACTTAAAGACCAAATTGTAATTAAAATACAATTAGTACTAGTAAATACAGCAACATACCAAAATATACCTAGAAAAATACTGAATATTTTTTGGGTTATAAATGTTTTATTTAAATTCTGAAAACCAAACATGGTTTTTAGGAGCCAGTAGCCCATGAAACTCATTAATCCAAACACTACAACCGTGATAATACCCTGTAAAATACCGATAGATAATAAGCCAGCGGCTAGTAAAATGATGCCCCAAGTGAGACTGACTTTATAAAACCATTTTTCTGTCAATGCGTAATGAATCGGTTTCTTTTCCTGTGATTCCATAACTCATTCCTTCTGTCCAATTACAAATTTTGAATTTAACAAATAATTATATTAACTCGTTTGATAAGTCGTTTTTATTCCATTGCAAGTAACAGTAAGCTGGTTATGAGCAAACTCTATCGAGTCCCATTTGATAGCTGATGATGAACCATCATCAATAATAATAGAAGATTCATTGATGATCTCATATTGATAAAGCGGACCAGCTAAAGGCCCATCTTTAATGCCAATAACCGCAGACAAATGATTGCTTGAATTTGAAAATGAATAAACGGTCACGATTTCATCATCAATCAGTTCCGCACGTAAACCTTTCAGTTTTTCTTCTAACATACTATCTCCAAGTCACTCATTATATTTGTAAACACAGGGTAATTTCTTCAAGATTCAGCAGTAAGCAAATATTCGGATATTTTATTACACCAAGTTGAAATCACCGGAGGTTTTGCTGTTATATGTTTGTCTTTAATTAAACGGCTAACAAGTAAAACCTTATCTATTTCACTAGAACTGTCCTTAAGGTAATCAAGCAAAATATCACAAGATAATGCACATTCTCTATTCCACTGCGCCAAATCTCCGCCTTGATTCGCTTTTTCCTGAAAACTTGAAACCAAGCTATTACCCATGACCATTAAGTCATTTTTATTAGGCATTACTTACCTCGTTTGCATAATATTGCACATTTATTTTTACAATAATAAACATCATATTTTAAAGCTTAAGTTTACCAGTCGAGTTTATTACCTTGCCATGTCAAAAAATGACCGCTTTGAGACATAGTTAAATTACATGCAATTTCAAGAATTCCTGTGGCGCTTTCCTCGACACTGATATCTGCTTGTTGACCTCCCATATCAGTCTGAACCCAACCAGGATGAATCAAGCAAACGGCAATACCTTGATCTTTAAGCTCTACTGACAGTATTTTCATTACTTTATTAACTGCTGCCTTAGAACTGCGATAAGCATACATGCCTACACTATCGCTATTAATAGATCCCATCAAACTAGATATAGTGAGGATACGAGGTTTGCTGGCCGCTTGTATTGACGGTAAAACAGCGTGGCTAACCATCAATGGAGCTATCGAATTGGTTGCAAAAGTATTTAACCAATCCTGCTGTTTTATCTCGGCCATAGATTGTTGTTCGGGACCAATAACACCTGCATTATTAATCAAGATATCTATTGTGATGCCAGATAAAGTACGAGATAAATTTGAAATTGAATCTTCATTGGTCACTTCTAATTCAATAAGAGTGAGATTTTTATTAGATGTAAGTGTGTCTAACGCTAATGAAGGTTTAACACGATAGGTAGAAATTACTTTATAGTTAAGATCGAGAAATTGCTTAGTTAACTCAAGACCAATACCTCTTGATGCACCTGTAATTAAAACAGTTTCCATTTTGGCAATCCTCTTTGTAATATTACTCGTTAACTTTAGTTAACGTACTCGTATCTGTATGATCAAAGCTACGTCCGTAAATATCTAACAGCATATTTTGCGTGTAATGTAAGCTATTACCAGATAATGTTACCTGCTGTGTATAGCTTTTTACTTTGGCTTTTTGTTGTAAAAAAGTCGATTGAATAATTGGCCATTGTTCACTCCCCACTTGCGCTTCGACATTGAAAAGCGTTTGTTTTGATTCTTCAATAACTTTACCGCCAGCGAGTACACAAATACCACGAGGAATAGTTAAGGAATGAATAACATTATCAGTCCCCTGTTCCCACATCCAATACCCTGTTTCTTGGTGTAACACTTTATCGTTGGTTATTCTGCGAACTTTTTGAACGTAATGTACTGCACTTAAATTTTCTTCTTCAGCATTGGCTAAGTCATCGGCGGCTGTAAATACAATTGTTTCATAGAATTCGTTATTCTCAGTGCCATCTGGTTCAGGCGCAAGATCTTTGCCTTTATTGCCTTTCCAAGTACCGATTAAACCTGTTAATGGACCATAATCAATTACGTTTTCGTCTTGCATAATTTGAATGCCTTGAATTAAATAGTGATTGTGATGATATGTTAATGAAAATAAAACAAGTTTGGAAAAAGTTTCCTTTATGAAGTAACGCTTAAAGTATTATCTAACACTTTAAGCGTTATTAAAAAGCCTTAATGTTGTTTAAGTGCTCTTTTAACGAAGGACTTTGTTCTTTCATTTTGTGGTTGTTCAAATATTTGCTGCGGTGTACCTTGTTCAACAATATAACCATCTTCCATAAAAATAACACGATCAGCAACTTCTTTTGCGAATTGCATTTCATGGGTCACTACGATCATTGTTTGCCTTTCAACTGCAAGTTGTTTCATTACCGCTAAGACTTCGTCAACCCATTCAGGATCCAGCGCTGATGTGGGTTCATCAAATAAAATGACTTCGCCCTTTGCTGCCATTGCTCTTGCAATCCCGACACGTTGCTGTTGTCCGCCTGACAAACGTGATGGGTAAGCATCAAGCTTATCAGCTAACCCCACTTTAACTAATATTTCCTTCGCTATCTTTAAGGCTTCAGAGGTTGGTGTTTTCCAAACAGTGATCAAGCTTTCAGCCACATTCTGTATTGCTGTTTTGTTAGCGAATAATGAATAATTTTGAAAAACAAAACTACTTTGTTGACGTAATGCAGTAACTTCTTTTTGTTTATGATTAACTGCATCTATATCAACATTACCAATTTGTATTTTCCCTGTTGTTGGAGTTTCAAGGTAATTAAGGCAGCGCAATAACGTTGACTTCCCCGTTCCAGAAGGGCCAATGATCACAATGATCTCCCCTTTTTCAACAGTAAAGTTAATATCTTTTAATACTGCTAACTTACCGAATTCTTTGCTTAAGTTGGATATTTTAATCATAGTTAATAAGCCTCATTCAGTTTGTATTCTAATAGATGTTGGATACGAGTAAAAAACAATACAATTATCCAATAAATAACAGCAACAGCTAAAAAGCTTTCAAAAAATTTAAAGCTTGAGGACGCTTCCATTTGAGCTTTTGCCATAATTTCAGCCACACCTAATGTAAAAGCTAACGAGGTACTTTTTATCATATCAATAAAATAATTCATCAATGAAGGCGTCGCTACCCTTGAGGCTTGGGGTAATATTACGCGTTTCATTGCCTGTAATCTGGTCATCCCAATACTTAAACAGGCTTCCATTTGAGATTTATCTATTCCTAAAATGGCAGCTCTAATACTTTCAGCCATATAAGCAGCAAAATGCAAAGTTAAACCAAGCACGGCGGCTGTGAATGCATCCATTAAAAATAAAGGAGAAATTTGCGGTAATCCGTAATACAGCAAAAAGAGCTGTACTAATAAAGGCGTTCCACGGAAAAATGAAATAAATAGAGCAGCTAAGTGTTGGATTACTGGAATTTTAAACACTCGCACTAGCGCTAAGCCCAGTGCAAGTATTAATGCAAATACAAACCCCCAAAGCGCCATTTCCATCGTCACCCCAAGATACCTAAATAAAGTGGGTAATAATTCAAATACATATTGAAAATCAAAGGAATTTTGCATAAAAATGACTCTTTAAGGTTAATATTATTGAGTGATGTCTGTATCGAACCACTTGTTAGAAATTTCAGTTAATTTACCGTCTGCACGCATTGAAGCTAAGGCTTTATCTACTTGATCACGTAATTTAAGCTGTTTTGCACTGTTTAAAAAAGGCATTGCATTTTCAATCTTTTCAAAAGGTTTACCAGCTAGTTGTAACGGTAAGCCAGCTTTCTTGATTAATTGAACAGAAGAAACACGATCCATGATGAACGCATCTGCACGACCTAATGCAACATCTTGCTCTAAACCTGAGTCATAGGTAACTATGTTGATTTCATTCTTTGTATCGTATTTACGTAATGTTTCTTCAAAGTTACTACCTAAATTCACCGCTACCTTTTTACCTTTTAGATCTTCAAAACTTTGAATATCATCGCGGCCACGACGCACTGTAATTTGTACACCGTCAATAACATACGGAGTAGAAAAAGCATATTTAGCAGTACGTGCTTCTGTAATGGTAATTTGGTTAGAAATTGTATCGATATGACCCGCTTCTAACATGCCAAATAAACCAGAGAATGTAGCTGTTACAAATTCAACTTTGTAATCAGAACGCTTTGCAATTTCATTCCACACATCAACTTCAAAACCTTGAAGTACATCATTTTTTTGAAATGTGAATGGGAAATAACGACCTGACATCCCTACTTTTACCGTTTCTTGTGCAAAAGCAGGAACGGTTAATAGACTGCTAATTGCTGTGATCGCAATTAATGTTTTTTTCAAAAATTTATTCATAATATTCCTATTCGTACTTAAATGAGTACTGCTCAAATGTGACTAAATTGGTTTGTTATATTGAGTAAATTATATAACTAACATTGGTTATACCTTAAAGTTATAACCAATTAAACTCAAAACGCACTTTACCATTAGATATTTAAAATCAATAGATTGTACAGTTATCAGTTATAACCTTATATTCTACAATGAATTAAATGGTTAAAGCATTTAAAAAAATATCAAAGATAGGTAGTTGAACTGAGGGGGTTTTAACCGTTTATAGTTAAACGGTTAAAGCATAAAGTTTGTTTATAGGACGGCTAAGACTGTACAGTTACAAAGGTCGTCACTTTCAAAGGCAGTTAAAGCGCCGGCTTTCAATCCCGGAACAGGAAAAACTCTCACTGTTAACGGTTTGTTTAGTCGAAACGCCATAGTGCCTGTATCTCGCATCATGGCTGCAATCTTATTAATAGGCGTTCCACCAGGAATAGGAACTGTGTCTAAACCAATCCCACACACTGAGCTATAGGTTAATAGAGAACGAATATCAAATTGATGCAATTGACTGCCTTTAGCTAGCCCTCGATCTTCGGTCAATGCCAGCATTAAGCCAGAAAAACCAACTAATGGCATTCCTGTAATAGATTTAAAGACGCGCGTTAATAATGCAGAAGCTTCGACAGTACCTGATGCACCAAAATATTCTACTCCCATCAACTCATACACATCGGTCATACTTGCGCAATCTTTTGAAGGAGCGGCAGAGCTGTCTAAGCCAGCAAATTCAAATCCTTTATTAAGGTGCTTATTTTCGATGATCTTTTTTAATTGATCGACATGATGCTGTAAATTATTTTTTAACGAAGTGTAATAACCATCGAATGCCTGTTCATGTAGCAAAGATGGATTTTCTTGATTAAACGCTTTTAATGTCGCGACTAATAAATCAGGTGTTTCAAGGCCAATCACAAAGGAGTTGGGTAGATGCTTCTCAAAATAACTAGCAGGAAAGTAAGGAATCAAAGGTTTGCAATTAAAGTTAACCGTAAAATTAAAATTACCTTCTCCACGAGGAGTTATTTGACTAATATGATTGACAGTTTTAGCGGCTTCTTCAATCAGTTGATTATCTAGAAAACCATTTTCATTCATTGCAATGTTGACACAAACATTACATAAATCACCAAATTCTTCAATTAACTCAGGCACTAAACTCAATTGATGTGCATCAGTTGCTTCACCAATGGCGAACCTAAGACGTAAATCAGAATCTGCTTGTTGGTATTTATTTAATAAAGCGCTTAATTGGCGAAGGTCTTTCTGTGCTGTTGTTAAATTAGTGGTATCGATATATTCAGCAAAGGCATTGGTGACTATACGAATAGATTGAACGAGATAACCTTTATTCTTGAAATCTTTTGCTAAGGATTGGCAAAAATCATTCGCCTGTTGAATCAATTCCGGCCATTTAGTTTGATTTGAGTCTAAAGTAATAAATGTAGTAATGGTTCTTATTTTACAAAGATTTTTGTCGAGTAAAATTTTTGGAAATTGCATATAACCCCTCGAGTTTCAATTGAATTAACTCATCTTAGTTAAAAGTTTATGTAAGTATAGATACAATTATGAAAAATTGAGGGAGTACAGTTTTTTTACTCAATAAAATAAACACTTATATTAACGTTGTGATTCATCCACTCTGCGATTTACTGGATAACGTTCAAAATCCTCCCAATAATGAATCCCGCCAATCATTTCTTTTACTGCGTATCCTAATGCAGATATTTTCATCGCGGCTTTCGTTGCGCCATTACATCCTGGCCCCCAACAATAAACAACAAAAACAGTTTTTTTTGAAAATACAGATAATGCCATTTCATTTATTTCATTGTTTGGCATACTTAACGCAGTCACCGCGTGGCTTTTATTGAAAGCTTCGGTACTGCGTACATCTAAAAGCACAAAATCATCATGGCCATTTTTAATATCGGCATAAACATCAGAACAATCTGTTTCATAACCTAGCTTATTATTAAAAAATTGATTTGCTTGATCACTTTTTGCAGCTGGATAAGCCAACACATTTGATTGGATTGTCATATTATTTCCTATTATTTTTAATAATTAAAGTGTTCCATTTAAGGCGAGAACACTATAACTAGACAAACTGAAAAACTGAATTCATCAATACTGAACAAACTATTAAGATAATATGAATACACTTAATTTTCGTTAAATACATAATAGATGAGCTAACTAAATCTATTAAATAAAGAGAAACACATTATGGAGTTTTATCATTTACGGTCTTTTGTTGTGGTTGCTAAAACAGGTAATTTAACACTTGCAGCAAAACAACTATTTACAACACCTCCTGCAATCAGCGCACATATAAAAGCCTTAGAAGAAGAACTTCAAACTTCCCTTTTTGTTCGCTCTAGTAAAGGAATGCAGCTAACCGAGAAAGGAAGACTGCTTTTACCTAAAGCACAAAATACACTTGATTCAGCGTTATCTTTAGTCAATGAAGCGGCTGATAATCAGCATGAAATTATAGGAACATTTAAATTAGCCATTAATCAGAGCGCAGCACAATTAAAAATACCAACCTTAGTGGCGAATATTCAAGAGAATATTCCGGGTGTTTCTATAGACATAACGTCAATGGCAACGGGTAAAACACTTGAAGCAATACGAGGCAATCAAATAGATGGTGGATATATTTACGGTGACATTCCAGAAGACTGTTTTGCAATTAAAGTTAAAATGCAAAAAATCACCACCATTACCAATAAGGAATTTCAATTAACAGATAAAACCATCAAGCAAGAAGATTGGATCACAATGGGCTTCTATTGTCCTTTTGATCAGTTTTTAAAGTCAAAAATTGGTAATAATATTAAATCAGTTGCAAGCAGTGATGATGAAATCTCGCGTCTTGAGCTAGTAAAAAGTGGATTAGGGTTAAGTTTTTACGAGCGAGAAGAAGCAGAATTTTATGAGGATAAAGGACAGATTAAATTACTTTCTAATTTAGATTTTGAAACGCCTTTGTATTTTGTGGTCGCTAACAATAAAGTTAACGACCCTGTTATTAAAGCCCTACTGCAAGAAATTAAAATATTATGGGAAATTAAGCCTTAAGCATACAAGCGTTTAGCTTTTAATAATGCACCAAACACCACTGAACTAAAGGCATCAGCGACTGTAATTGCAATATTAGGGTAACGTATAGCAATGGCTTCCTGTACTAATGGTGATAACCCCATACCACCCGTTAAATAGATAATTTGAGGTTGTCGATTTGCTTGCTCTATGGCGGTATCTATCATAACAAACATCTTATCAAACCACTTTTCCATGGTATCAGCGACTTCATTACGTTGAATATCAACCTTTAAAGTGCTTTCAATAAAAGGCATATTAAGCACTGTTTCAGGTTGATCACTTAGTTGTATTTTTGCAAATTCAATGGCATGCATCAGCTCATGCGTTAACCTTTGTTTTTGTACTCGCTGTAAACGCATTAAAGGCAATGGATCTTCACTTTGAAATATATATTCACCAATGGCTTTATTACGAGCAGGTGAATAAAATTCACTCATCAGTGGGATATTATCAATATCGTATACACCAGAAAAAAGCATATTAGGAATGGCTTTGCCAGAATCTGTTCGCCCACCTCGCCCAAACAGAGGAGACACAATACCGCTGGCTAATAACTTGTCACAAACAATCCCTCCTTGCCGAATCCCTTTCGTTGAATAAATATCGGCTTCACGATCTAACTGCTTTGCTTTATCTTGGCTTAAAGAACAAAATGTCACATCTGAAGTACCACCACCTAGATCGACAATCATTGCATCTGTCGCTTGTTTAATATTTTGCTCAAAATGATAGGCAGCGGCCAACGGTTCATGGATAAAATCAACTTGATCAAAACCAACTTTATGAGCGGCACGTAACATTAAAGCTTCTGCTTGTTTATTTCCTAATTCCCCCATAGTTGAATGGTAATTAACAGGTCGCGCAATCACTACTTTGGTAATGTTCGTTGTTAACTGTTTTTCAGCACATTGTTTTAAATAAGAAAGAAATCTAACCACTAATGTTTCAAAGTTATCTAATAGTCGTTTTGGAATCTTAGCGCCGAGGAAGTTTTTAGGACTATTTACATAACGCCCCTCGTGTGGTGTTAGTAGGAATGCATTAAAGCCTTGTTCACCAAATAAAATCTCGCCCGCTGTAAGCATATCATTCAGTGTTTGTTCATTTGCCAGTGCATCTTGGCTATCAACACCTGAATCATCGTGAGCTAAATAAATTGCTGAGCGGATCTTATATGGATTTTCACTATTTTCATCAACAACAATTAACGTCGGCTTATCATTAACTAACGCAGCAACCGCACAATTACTTGTTCCAAAATCAATTCCAATAAAATCAGCGGCCATTATATTTCCAAAGTCATAAAAAAGTGGCGATTCTACATTATGAAAAACGAAATACAACTATCAAAACAAACCGTTAAGCCCAATTTAATTATTTAGTTAAAAGATAATTAATCATGATCTGGAATAGCCTATGAACAAAGGGTTTAAAGTATATTTTTAATTATTCATTTACAGACAACCTTAAAGATGTAAAATAAATACATCTTATTAATTTAAGGCATAAACATGCAAATTACACGATATACAGATTATTCATTACGGGTTTTAATTTACTTGGCAATAAATAAACAGCAACTAACAACAATCAGCGATATAGCGACGAGTTATCAGATTTCTAAGAATCATTTGATGAAAATCGTACAGCAGCTTAATCAGCAAAGTTATGTATTGGCAACGCGTGGTAAAAATGGCGGCATTAAGCTTAACCGAGATGCCAAAGAGATTAATGTTGGTGCACTAGTCAGAGAAATAGAAGATAAAAGCAAATTGATTGAATGCTTTGGAGCTGAGAACAAATGCGTGATCACCCCTAGCTGCCAATTAAAGAATATCTTCGCCGAAGCACAAGAGAATTTTTTTAAAACATTAGACGCTTACACATTACAAGACCTTATTGGTGAACAAGAAGAAGCGGCTTTAACCAATCTATTGGCGATAAACTTACTCTAAGTTATAGGCTTAACACAATGGTGAAACCATGATTAAAATTTCAGAACCAAACAATAAAGAAAAACAACCAATGGCTTTTTTAGAGTTTGCATTCCGTCCCTTCTTTTTATTTGCTTCGGTATTTAGTACTTTCAGCTTAATTATTTGGGCAGGAATTTTATCTGGAAAAATGCAGGTCAATTTATATGGTGGCGGTCTTTGGTGGCATATCCATGAAATGTTATTTGCCTTTGCTGCAACAGTGATTGTTGGTTTTTTATTAACGGCAGTACAAAATTGGAGTGGGGTTAGAAGCCTACATGGTAAAGGTTTAGGTGCTTTAGTTATTATATGGTTATTAGCTAGAATCGCCTTGTTTATGCCGGAACAACTACCAATCTATCTACCAATGATTTTAGATATAGCTTTTTTACCTTTGGCGGCTCTAGCGTTAGCTGTACCGATTATCAAAACAAAGTTATGGCGGAATCTCATGTTTGTGCCAATTTTATTAATCATGGCAGCGACCAACAGTGTTTTTCATTATAGTGTCATGACTTTTAACCCAATATTAACAAACCAAGCTGCGACATTTATGGTGTTATTAATTACCCTTGTGATGTGTATTATGGGCGGACGTGTATTTCCTATGTTCACTGCAAATGGTACTCAAACACCCAGAGTAAATGCCAATCCATTATTAGAAAAGTTATCCATTATCAGCATTGTATTATCAGTCATCTCAGTGTCAGCGATTGTTGAACTACCGACAGGATTAATTGCAACTTTATTCATAATTACTGCGGTGATTCATGCCATTAGAGTATTCCGTTGGAAATTTTCTGTAACATTAACAACCCCATTAGTTTGGTCTCTTCATCTTAGCTATTGGTGTATTGCTATTGGTTTATTAATGTTTGGCCTGGCAGAAGTCGGGGTTGTTAGTCATTCACAAGCTATACATACCTTAACACTTGGTGCGATGGCGACAATGATACTAAGTATGATTTCACGAGTTTCATTGGGCCATACAGGTCGTATGATTGTAGTTGGAAAAACCATGAGCTTTGCTTTTGTCAGCATCATTTTAGCTTTTGTCGTACGAGTATTTGGCACTTATTTTATTGATAATTACATTCATGTGATCTCATTAACTGTTCTTCTATGGACGGTCGCATTTGGATGTTTCATTGTCGTTTATTTGCCTATTTTGGTTAAGCCAAGAGTGTCTTAGAACTCGATTTAAAAGATATCTAAGACATTACATTTTTTATTTATTCTTATTAGGAGGAAACAATGAGTTGTTGTGGTGGATGTGGTGGATCAAGTCACGAAGATCAAAAGAAGCAAGAAGCGCAGGAAAAACAAGAAAAAGAGTAGCGATAAAACTCACTCTCTTTTATTAAAAGCAGTCTTTGAAGGCTGCTTTTTCGTACCTACAAAGTAATAAGATTACCCCGCCTTTTTCAGAACCTATGATCACAGAAAATAAGCTCTTCATTTTAACGCGTTAGAACTGCACTACTTTTGTGCACCTCTGCAGTGCGTGATTACATTTATTTTACTTTTATTGTGCACTTAGATTGCGCGTTCAAAACACACAGAAACACTAAAAAAACATCTAAGCAACTGATTCAAAACAACTACTAATAAGTGGCACACATTGTGCCTTATTAAGAATGTTAAACACATGTTAACTTTTGAATCGATTTAGAATTTAACTAAAAATGACTATGACACGAATAAAACAAAATCAGGTCATTCTGTTTTTCATTTAGTAAAGCAACAATGCTTCTTAATCCCCTTCTCAGAAAGGTATTAAGAAACATTATTTGAAATGTTATTAAACACTTTATTACATTAAAAGGATCTTACCCATGAGTTGGATTAAACCAGTCAAGTTCGCCGCTAAAAAACTAGCATTAGGTCTCGCAATCTCTGCGACACTAGTATCATTTTCACAAGCTGAAAAATTAGGGTACCCAGAAAAGGAAGAGCTAAAATTCGGTTTCATCAAACTAACTGATATGGCACCAATTGCCATTGCTTATGAAAATGGTTATTTCGAAGATGAAGGTCTTTATGTAACTATCGAAGCACAAGCAAACTGGAAAGTATTATTAAACGGATTAATTGATGGCAGCCTAGACGGTGCACATATGTTAGCTGGCCAACCAATTGCTGCAACAATGGGTTTTGGTACCAAGGCACATATCATTACTCCTTTCTCTATGGATTTAAACGGTAATGCCATTACTGTTTCAAATGACATTTGGGCTCAAATGAAGCCAAATATTCCTAAAATGGCAGATGGCCGACCAGTACATCCAATTAAAGCAGATGCGTTAAAACCAGTTGTTGAATCTTACAAGAACCAAGGTAAACCATTCAATATGGGTATGGTATTCCCAGTATCAACGCATAACTATGAATTGCGTTACTGGTTAGCCGCTGGCGGTATCCACCCAGGTTTCTATGCACCTCATAAAGGTGATACGAGCGGACATATTGATGCAGATGCAATCTTATCTGTAACACCACCACCGCAAATGCCTTCTACTTTAGAAGCAGGCACAATCTACGGTTACAGCGTAGGAGAACCATGGAACCAACAAGCTGTATTTAAAGGTATCGGTGTGCCAGTAGTAACAGATTACGAAATCTGGAAAAACAATCCAGAAAAAGTATTTGGTTTAACTGCTGAGTTTGCTGAAAAATACCCTAATACGACTATCCGTTTAACACGAGCATTAATTCGTGCAGCAATGTGGTTAGATGAAAAAGATAATGCAAACCGCCCTGCGGCAGTAAAAATCTTATCTCAGTCTAACTATGTAGGCGCAGATTATGAAGTTATTGCAAATAGTATGACGGGAACGTTTGAATACGAAAAAGGCGACAAACGTGCAGTGCCTGATTTCAACGTATTCTTTAGACATAATGCAACTTACCCTTACTACTCAGATGCTATTTGGTACTTAACGCAAATGCGTCGCTGGGGTCAAATTTCAGAAGCTAAATCAGATGAATGGTACAAAGACTTAGCGAAAAAAGTTTACCGCCCAGATATTTACCAACAAGCAGCACAGTCATTAATTGATGAAAAACTAGCAGATGCAAAAGACTTTCCTGATTTTGCAACAGAAAAAGGTTTCCGCGCACCACAGAAACATTTCATCGATAATCTAACTTACGATGGTAATACACCAAACGCATATATAGATTCATTTAAAATTGGTCTAACTAAAGATACAAAATTATAAAATCTAACAGAAGGCTTATTGTTAACACTTCGTTTTCATTAAGCCTTCATTTAACTAATAAATAAGTTGTAGTAAATAAAAATATCGTTTTAGGCGAGTTAAATTAACTCGTAACTAAACTAAGTAAACAGTTCAAACAGCGTTTAAAAAGGATGAGTCATAATGACAAGTACCTCTCTATCGAGTAAGTTTTCAATAGCAAATTTATCGTCGATCAATATTCTAGGATTAATCAAGTCTGTCGGTAAAGCATCAATTCTACCGCTTGTAGGCATCATGATTTTTCTTATGCTTTGGAGTATTGCAGCCAAAAACATTAATACATCACTCGGTCAATTCCCTGGTCCAACCGCTGTTTATGAGCAATTTGGTACATTATATGATGAACATGTCGCAGAGCGTGTTAAAGCAGAAAAATTCTATGAACGTCAAACAATCAGAAATGAAAAGCGCGTAGCAGCAGATCCTAGTTATCAACCAAAAGTAAGAGATTACACAGGTAAAGAAACATTTTTAGATCAAATCATCACTAGTTTAATTACAGTGACAAGCGGATTTTTATTAGCAGCGATTATTGCTATTCCACTAGGTATCGCCATGGGGTTAAGTAAAAACTTAAACTCTGCCATCAACCCAATTATTCAAATATTCAAACCTGTTTCTCCATTAGCATGGTTACCCCTCGTAACTATCGTTGTAAGTGCATTGTATGTAACGGATGACCCTGTGGTAGCGAAGTCATTCATCAATTCATTATTAACAGTAACCTTATGTAGCTTATGGCCTATGGTCATTAATACTTCGATTGGTGTTTCATCGTTAGATCAAGACTTGAAAAATGTAAGCCGAGTTCTACGTTTACCAATATTAAAACATGTTCAAAAAATTGTATTACCCGCTTCTGTACCAATGATCTTTACAGGTATGCGCTTATCATTTGGTGTCGCTTGGATGGTATTAATTGCTGCAGAAATGTTGGCACAAAACCCAGGTCTAGGTAAGTTTGTTTGGGATGAATTCCAAAATGGTAGTTCAGATTCATTAGCGCGCATCATGGCCGCGGTTATTGTTATTGGTTTTATAGGTTTTGTTCTTGATAGAGGCATGTTGCAGCTACAACGCATGGCATCTTGGGATAAATCAGCAACGACTGTTTAACACACTGATTCATAAGAGATTGAGGAAATTACAATGAGTGCATTACTTGATATAAGCCATATTGATATGGTATTCCCGACTCCATCGGGTGATTTTACAGCGCTGAAAGGTGTTGATTTACAAATTAAAAAAGGTGAATTTGTTTCACTAATTGGGCATTCAGGCTGTGGTAAATCTACAGTATTGAATGTGGTGGCAGGTCTTTACCAAGCTTCAAAAGGCGGTGTTATATTAGCCGGTAAAGAAGTGACAGAACCCGGACCTGAACGTGCAGTGGTATTCCAAAACCATTCTTTACTGCCTTGGTTAACTGCTTATCAAAATGTTGAATTGGCTGTTGAACAAGTCTTCGGTAAAACCATGAGCAAACCAGAAAAGAAAGATTGGATTGAACATAACCTTAAATTAGTTCATATGGATCACGCAATGTACAAGCGCCCTAATGAAATATCTGGTGGTATGAAGCAACGTGTGGGAATTGCGCGTGCTTTAGCAATGCAGCCAGAAGTTTTGTTAATGGATGAACCTTTTGGTGCATTAGATGCGTTAACAAGAGCCCATATGCAAGATTCATTAATGGAAATTCAAAACGAATTAAACAACACGGTGATCATGATCACCCATGATGTTGATGAAGCCGTTTTACTTTCAGACCGCATTGTAATGATGACTAATGGTCCAAGTGCAACGATTGGTGAAATCTTAGATGTTAATTTAGAGCGTCCACGTGACCGTTTAAGCTTATCTAAAGATGCTAATTACAACCGTCTAAGATCGGAAGTATTAACTTTCTTATATGAAAAACAACGTAAAGTAGATACAAGCACTAAAACTGCTTAATTTGATACTTTAGATATAAAAATGGGGACTTAATTGTCCCCTTTTTATTGCTTTGAAATTAATAAACTATCTCACATAAAGCGCGATTGAAATAAAATGGCTTATCGATCCTACCAAAACAAATAGATGCCAAATACCATGTGCATGTTTAAGTTTCTTCATGCCATCTAAAACATAAAAAATCACACCAATGGTATAAGCTAAACCACCAATTGTTAACCACAATACTCCATCACCGGGAATTGCAGTTTGTAATGCTGAATATTTAAAAACACAGATCCATCCCATGGCCAAATAGATTAGGATTTGTAACCACTCGATGCGTTTTTCAACAAATAGGTCAATACATAATCCCACAACCGCTAATCCCCATACAATGGCAAGCATCAACAATCCGTCGCTATTCTCTAATGAAAGCAACATATAAGGTGTATAAGTACCTGCAATTAAGAGATAAATTGAAGCATGATCTAACTCTTGGAATATCTTTTTGAGCGCAGGAGCGCGAAAGCTATGATATAAAGTCGACATGCTATAAAGCATAATTAAGGTTAAACCGAATACAGTAAACCCAACAATAATACGCCAATGATACGCTTCGAGCGCAATAGTTAATAACACACCAAAACCAACTAATGCTAAAATAGCGCCAATAAGGTGTGTAATACTATTTAATTTTTCACCATAGTACATAAAACACTCCATTTTCTGTAAGCTGATGCATAACATCGCTAATAATAAAAGTAGATAGTAAAGCGATAGCAAGCCTACTACAACTCATTAAAAATAAAAGTGGGTCATAATTGACTAATAAAACAGCCACTTAAATACACTAAAGGAACAATAATGCCAAAGAATGCATTTTACCCTATAGGTTCAGCGGGTTTACCTTGGACCGATCAAGATAAAAAGACTTGGTTTGAATCCAACGTAAAAAAACGTTCATATCAAGATCAAGTGGTCGCTAAATTAAAAGCTTTAGCTGACGGCTTTGAACTCGTTCAATATGGCTCACTTTCTATTAATCCAGAAGCTTATCCATTATTTGCGCTTAAAACTAAAAATTGGCAACCTAACAAACCATCAATATTAATTACCGGTGGCGTGCATGGTTATGAAACCAGTGGCGTGCAAGGTGCAATACAGTTTTTAAAAGAGTTAGATAACACCTACCTCTCACATTTCAATATACTCACGTTACCTTGTGTTAGCCCTTGGGGTTACGAACATATTGTCCGTTGGAACCCTTATACTGTTGATCCAAATCGCTCATTCATCAAGCAAAGCCCAAGTGAAGAAGCAAATAGCGTGATGCAATTCATTGCTAAATTAGAGACTGAATTTGTAATGCATATTGATTTACACGAAACCACTGATTCAGATGAAACAGAGTTTCGCCCCGCTTTATGTGCGCGTGACGGTAAAGAATATAATCAAGAATCTATTCCAGATGGATTCTATTTAGTGGGTGATTCAGAAAATAAACAAACTGAATTTCAGGATGCAATCATCAATGCCGTTTCTAAGGTGACACATATTGCACCAGCAGATGAAAAAGGCGAAATCATTGGTTCTAAAGCCGAAAGTGAAGGAGTTATTTACTACCCTCTGACTGAGTTAGGATTATGTGCAAGCGTCACTAATGCCTCTTACACAACCACAACAGAAGTTTATCCTGACAGTGACAAAGTAACTGACGCTGATTGCAACAACGCACAGGTAGCAGCGATCAAAGCAGCCTTAGACTTCATCATCAACAAGAGCACTTAGTGGTGACACTTGTGATTTTAAGTTTTATTTAAATATCAGTTACTTTCATAATTAACTTCAAGTGGCGTTAAATAGCGCCATTTTCCTACTGCTACATCAAGCTTTATATTTCCAATTTGCTGTCTATGCAAAGAAACAACACGATTACCTATGGCAGCAAACATGCGCTTTACTTGATGGAATTTACCTTCAGTAATAGTTAACAATACTTCTTTTGAATTAATGATTTTTATTGAAGCTGGCAGAGTCAGTTGTGCTTCACCCTGTAATTGAATGCCCTGCTCAAACTGACTGATTAACTCAACTTTGAATGGTTTTGATAAACCGACACGATACACTTTCTTACAACCACTGTTAGGTAAAGTAATATTATAAGTCCAGCTCCCATCATCAGTTATCAGCACTAATCCCGTGGTATCTGCATCTAGGCGACCTGCTATATGAAACTCATCAGAGTTAAGTGCAATAGAGTCACTTCCTTTAAATTCAGTATTAACGATTTCATTCTCAAACGTTAATAAATTAAAGGCAGAAGGATAAACTTCATCAACATTGGAGCAAATCATTGCGGCAGGTTTATGCATTAGAATATAACGAAAAGGACGAGGAACTAATACTTGGTCGTTTAAAGTGACCTTATTATTATCATGCACTTGAAATGCAGGATCAATAATAAGGTCGCCATTCACTGAGACTTTTTTACCTTGAAGTACCAACAACGCTTGTTGTTTATCCAACTCCGTACTTTTACAAATAAACTTATCTAAGCGCATCTTTCTCTACTATTTTATTGCTAACAACCTACTATTTATTTCTATAAATCAGTCGCTTATTAACTGCCAAGTGTTAGCCGCGGAAATAACTTTGTGCAACAAAAGGCATTTTTTCAACAGTCATGGCTAGTTTTTTGCCGCGTACTTCAGCAAATACTTCAGTGCCAATAGTTGCAAAGGCAGTAGCAATATATCCCATCGCAACTGGAATCCCTTTAGATGGTCCAAAAGTACCGCTGGTCACAATGCCAATTTCATTATCGTCTGCATCAAATAACTTAGCCCCTTCACGCACAGGCGCTTTAGTTTGTCCAACTAACCCAATACGTTTGCGAGAAACATTTTTAGTCGCGATTTGATCTAGAATGATCTCACTACCAATAAAACCACCGGCGCGAAGTCCATCAGCTCGGCGAGCTTTACTAATTCCCCAAAGCAAACTTGCTTCAACAGGCGTTGTTGTTTCATCTAGATCGTGGCCGTATAAACACAATCCACATTCTAAACGTAATGAATCACGAGCACCAAGACCAATCCATTCCACTTCTTCATTGGCTAATAATTCACGTGCTAATTGTTCAGCTTGTGCTGCAGGAACTGAAATCTCAAAACCATCTTCACCCGTATAACCCGATCGGCTTACGTAACATTCAACACCAACTAATTCTACTTTCTCTGCATCCATAAACACCATGTTGTTCACGCTTGGGTTTAACTTAGCTAATACATCGACAGCTTTAGGACCTTGAATCGCTAATAAAGCACGATCTTCAATGATTTCTAATTCCACATCAGCAGATAGATTCGCTTTCAAATGGGCAATATCTTGTGTTTTACACGCAGCATTGACTACCACAAATAAATGGTCACCGAAGTTTGTCACCATCAAATCATCGCTAATACCACCTTGTTCATTAGTGAAGAAAGCATAACGCTGTTTACCATTAGGTAAATCAATAATATCAACTGGCACTAATTTTTCTAATTCAGCCGCTGCATTCACACCTTTTAAACGAAGCTGTCCCATATGCGATACGTCAAATAATCCCGCTTGTTGACGACAATGTAAGTGTTCTTTCTTTACACCTAAGGGATATTGCACGGGCATATCATAACCAGCAAAAGGCACCATTCTTGCGCCCATCTCAATATGTAAAGCATGTAATGGTGTAACCAGTAATTGTTCTGACATCTCAGTTTTACTCCAAAATAGATAAAATTAACGTTTTAAGATTTATTATAGTGTTAACAGTTTTAGATAAATGTTGTTTCAAAGTGCGTTATTAAGAGGCTGTTACCCACAAAATAGAAGCATCTTCTTCACTCACAGAAACCAGCATATGCCCCATATTCGCATCATAATAAACAGAATCACCTTCACTCAAATTAACGGGTTCGTAATATTCCGAATAAAAGGTAAGTTCACCGCTTAATACTAATAGAAATTCTTCGCCGTCATGGCGTATCCAATCGGCATAAGCATCAAAATCACGCGCACGTATTAAAGATTTAAAGGGCATCATCTTTTTATTAGTCAATTGTGTCGCTAATAACTCATGCTCATAAGTTGAAGTAGGATGTGGTTTACCTAAATCTTTACGGGTAATGTCACGGCGTCCTGTTGTATTCACCTTTTTAGGTGCTGCAAATAGTTGTGGGATATTAATTTGCAATCCACTGGTGAGTTTTTGCATCGCTTGGAAAGTCGGAGAAATTTGTTCATTTTCAATTTTAGATAAAGTCGAACGCGCCAAACCTGTTTTTTGGCTTGCTTCTTCTAGCGTTAATCCCAATGACGTACGTATTTCTTTTAAGCGCTCACCTAACTTGATAGGTGCAATTTTTTGCTCGCTTTGATCCGTTGAAATGGTCATTGATGGATAAATATCTTGTTGTTGCTGGTCACTCATTACTACTCTCCTGATTCGTATCCACTATATTAAACATCCAAAATAAAAGCGCACGACAAAATAACGATCTAGATCACATTCGAGAAATAATGTTTCCTTTTGGAAACTTTTGCTCAACATTGGATAAATAACCCCTTATAATACCTCGAAATTGTTAGCCACTTGTTAACTAATGCGACAATCAGTCGATAAATTAGACTGTTTAAGCAGGTTTTACACAGTTGATTAACAAAATTCCATTATTGGAAACATTTTGAAAAGCACGCTTTGGTTTCAACATTAAGTTAATTTAAACATCATTTACTAGCTAAGGATTATTATGGAAAGCACATTAAAGTTCACAGAAACGCACGAATGGGTATTAGATAACGGTGACGGTACTATCACTATGGGTATTTCAAACCAAGCTCAAAAATTATTGGGCGATGTTGTGTTTGTTGATTTACCAGAAGTAGATGATGAGACTGAAGCGGGCGAAGCTTTCTCATTAGTTGAATCAGTTAAAGCGGCTTCTGACTTATATGCTCCAGTAACTGGTCAAGTTGTTGAAATTAATGAAGACCTTGAAGGTAGCCCAGAATTAGTAAATGAATCACCTTACTCTGCAGGTTGGATTGTTAAAATCAAACTATCTGATGAAGCTGAACTAGAGAACTTACTATCAAGTGAAGATTACCACGCAGCAAATCCTGAAGAAGAAGATTAATTCTTCAAAATATTAAATTAAATAAGGTGTACGAATCACTAAACACCTTTATGTTTAAACGCGCTTAGCTAAGAGCAATAAGATTCTAAGCGCGTTATATCAAGAACATTAAGAATACAGCCACTTTTTCTGCCACTGTTTAGGATAATTATGACGACTCAAACATTACTCGACTTATTAAGTGATCAACAGGAATTCGCATCACGTCACAACGGACCTAATGCTGATCAACAACAAACTATGTTGGATACTATTGGCGTAGCCAGTTTAGAGCAATTGATTGACGAAACCGTCCCTGCTGCTATCCGTTTACCTGAAAAAATGACATTAGCGGAGCCACAAAGTGAAACTGAGATGCTAGCGTCATTAAAAAGCATTGCAGAAAAAAACATAGTTAACCGTAGTTTTATCGGTCAAGGTTATTACAACACATTCACACCTAATGTTATTTTACGTAATGTGTTAGAGAACCCAGGTTGGTACACGGCTTACACTCCTTACCAACCAGAAATTTCTCAAGGTCGTTTAGAATCACTTTTAAACTACCAACAAGCAGTGATGGATTTAACGGCAATGGATTTAGCGAATGCTTCTTTATTAGATGAAGCAACAGCTGCCGCTGAATCAATGACATTATGTAAACGTGCCACTAAAAATAAAAGTAACGCATTCTTTGTCAGCAACGATTTGCACCCACAAACCATTGACGTTATTCGTACTCGTGCAGAATACATTGGTTATGACATCATTACAGGCAGCGCAGAAGAGTTAGCGAACCACGATGCATTTGGTGCCATTTTACAATACCCAAGCACAACCGGTTCAGTACAAGATCTAACAGAGATCATTGAACAAGCACACGCTAAAAAGACATTAGTAACGGTTGCTTCAGACCTCTTAGCACTAACCGTATTAAAAGCGCCGGGTGAAATGGACGCTGATGTTGTGATTGGTAGTGCACAACGTTTTGGTGTACCAATGGGATTTGGTGGCCCACATGCAGGCTTCATGGCAACGCGTGATAAATTCAAACGTACTATGCCAGGCCGTGTTATCGGTGTTTCTAAAGACAGCAAAGGCAAACAAGCATTACGTATGGCAATGCAAACACGCGAACAACATATTCGCCGTGAAAAAGCCACTTCTAACATTTGTACTGCGCAAGCATTACTTGCAAACATGGCGGCATTTTATGCGTTATACCACGGGCCAAAAGGATTACTTAAAATTGGTCGTCGTATCCATCATTACACAGCAATCTTAGCGGCTGCATTACAAAGCCAAGGTGTTGAGTTAGTTAATAACACTTTCTTTGATACCTTAACGTTAAATACTAACGATCAAACTGCAACGATTTATCAGCGTGCATTAGCACAAGGTATGAACTTACGTCAGTTTGCTGCAGCAAATGGCAAAACCGTTCAACTAGGCATTAGTTTAGATGAAACAACAACAGCAAAAGATGTTGAAGATCTAGTACTTGCCATTACAGGTGAAACAATCTCAGTCGATAGCTTCAGTGAAACCATCGCAAAAGATGAGTTTGCAGCGATTCCAGCAAGTTGTCGCCGTACTTCAAGCTACTTAACGCACCCTATTTTCTCTGCACATCATAGTGAAACTAATATGATGCGTTACATGAAGAAACTAGAAAACAAAGACTATTCATTAACACACGGAATGATCCCACTAGGTAGCTGTACCATGAAGTTAAATGCTGCCGCTGAAATGTTACCTGTAACGTGGCCTGAATTTGGACAAATGCACCCTTTTGCACCAACCAATCAAAGTTTAGGTTACCAAGAATTAGCAGATAGATTAACGACGATGTTGTGTGAAATCACCGGTTACGATGGTTTCTCACTACAACCAAACTCAGGTGCACAAGGTGAATATGCAGGGTTAATCGCTATTCAGCGTTACCATGAGCATAATGGCGATGCACACCGTAATGTTTGTTTAATTCCAAGTTCAGCACACGGCACTAACCCTGCTTCTGCGGCAATGGTATCGATGAAAGTGGTTGTGGTTGCCTGTGATGAACTAGGTAATATCGACCATGCTGATTTAAAAGCAAAAATCGAACTACATCGCGAAAACTTATCGTGCATCATGATCACTTATCCTTCGACACACGGTGTTTACGAAGAGTCAATTCAAGAAGTGTGTGAATGGGTTCATGAAGCTGGCGGTCAAGTTTACTTAGATGGCGCAAACATGAATGCACAAGTTGGGTTAACCACTCCGGGCTTTATTGGCTCTGATGTATCACATCTTAACTTACATAAAACCTTCTGTATTCCGCATGGCGGCGGCGGCCCAGGTATGGGACCAATTGGTGTTAAATCGCATTTGATTCCTTTCCTACCGGGACACGTTGAATCTGATCCTTTAATGGGTAAAAAAGCGCAACGAAGCGAGCAAGCTCAATATGCGGTGTCAGCTGCCGAGTTAGGCTCAGCGTCAATTTTACCGATTTCCTATGCGTACATTGCAATGATGGGTGAACAAGGATTAACGGAAGCCACTAAGCTTGCAATTTTAAATGCAAACTACGTGATGGAACGTTTACGTCCACACTACCCTGTTTTATTCAGAGGGTCACAAGGTCGCGTAGCACATGAATGTATTATCGACATTCGCCCATTAGAAGCAACATCTGGCATTTCAGGTGAAGATATTGCGAAACGTTTAATGGACTTTGGTTTCCACGCACCAACGATGTCATTCCCAGTTGCCGGCACGCTAATGATTGAGCCGACGGAATCAGAAGACTTAGGCGAACTAGATAGATTCTGTGACGCCATGATTGCCATTCGCCATGAAGTTAGCCAAGTAGAATCAGGTGAATTCACGCTAGAAGATAATCCACTAGTAAATGCACCACATACACAGGTTGATTTAATGGAAACTGAATGGACACACGCTTATTCACGCGAGCAAGCTTGTTTCCCTTCCGCATTCAGCAAAGGCGCTAAATACTGGCCGACCGTAAACCGTGTTGATAACGTATTTGGAGACCGTAACTTAATTTGTTCATGTCCGAGCATAGAAAGTTATATGGAAGACTAGTTCTTCTCTTTATTACTAAGTTGATATGAAAAGCGAATCAGAGATGATTCGCTTTTTTGTTTTTGGGTGATGTAGATTCATCAGAACAACAAATGGAAACAAGAATTCCATTCTATAAATAACATTAAGTGTAAATTCCGTATTTCGGTTGTTAATACGGAAATTTTCCGCCTTTCCACATGATGATGATTTTACTTTTTCCTTTAATGTATTGATTTACAACTTGTGAAGCGTAATATTAATCAAATTTTAAACAATTAATGTATTCCGTATTTCCACCGTAAGTGCGGAATTGTTCCGTCTAATAAGATGTTAGGCGAAAACTGCTAACCCACAGGATCTAAATATGAATATCGCAATATTAACCTTCGAGGGCTTTAATGAACTAGATTCGTTTATCGCCGCTGGCGTACTGAATCGCATGAAAGGCTCTGGCTGGAATGTGCAGATTACATGCCCTTCTGAAAATGTAACCTCAATGAATGGCGTTCAAATTACTGCTCAACAGCCATTAGAATTTGCAGAAAACGCTGACGTTGTGCTCGTGGGCAGTGGAATCTACACACGAGACATTGCTAAAGATAGTGAAATTCTGGATAGGCTCAACTTAAACCCCGAAAAGCAACTAATTTGCGCACAGTGCTCGGGCACTTTGCTACTTTCTGTTTTAGGTATTTTGAACGGGTTACCTGCCTGTACTGATTTGACCACTAAACCTTGGGTTGTCGAATCAGGAGTAAAGGTACTAAACCAGCCTTTTTTTGCTGAGGGGAATATTGCAACCGCAGGTGGCTGTATGTCATCACAATACTTAGCAGCTTGGATAATTGCCAAGCTCGCAGGTATTGAGGCTGCCGAGTCCGCAATACATTATGTTGCTCCAGTCGGAGAAAAAGATTCAACGGTAGCGCATAGCATGTCAGTCGTTTCTCCATTTTTACAAACGACGAATGCCGCCTAACAAGTAGCTGCACAGGAAAAAACACTCGCTGCGCTCGCATTTTTCCTGTGAGCTAGGCGTTGAGGCTGTAGAATTTCTCCAAAAAACGTATTTTCATGCATTTTTCTAATTACATCTAATTGTATAAAAAACAACCTTGATTGAGCTGTTCGTCTGTGATCTAATAGTTATTATTCGCTCAGAGTTAAACGTGATGGCCAACTATAAACCTGACCTATCTTGCCAAAGTAAATTCATTCCAATTGATTTCGCACAGCAAATTATTCCCGGTACCTTTGAATACGCTCTTTCCCATATCGTCGATAAACATCTTGATTTAAGCTCTTTTGATAAATGGTATGACAATGATAAAGGCGGAGCAGCAGCTTACTCTCCATCGGTGATGTTAAAGATAATTCTGTTTGGTTATTCTCGTGGGTTAATTAGTAGCCGACGCATTGCGAATGCCTGTGAAAGCAATATTACCTTCATGAGTTTGTCGGGAGATGAACAACCACATTACACTTCTATCGCTAACTTTGTTACCAAAATGAAAGACCAAATAGAGCCGTTGTTCACACAAGTCTTGATGATATGCGACAAAGAAGGATTGATAGGACGAAACATGTTCGCTATCGATGGATGTAAAATTCGTTCGAATGCTAGCAAAGAATGGAGTGGAACATTTGATGAGCTTGAGCGTAAGCAAATGAAGTTACGCCGAGCAAGTCAACGTATTCTTGCACGTCATCAAGCACAAGATGGGTTGAGTGAAGATGAAGTGGCGCATGATTTAAAGCAGCAGTCCAAGCTTGATAAAAGTGCTAATAAAATTAAAGCATTTTTAGCAATGAATGAAGAAAAGTTAGGCAGTCGTAAGACGCCTGTGAAAAGTAATATCACAGACCCAGACAGTGCGAAAATGACCACCAGTAAAGGAACGATTCAAGGTTATAACGGTATTGCGATTAATGATGATAAACACCAGATTATTTTACAAGCGCAAACATGGGGCTCAGTTGGTGAACAACAAACCTTAAAACCTGCCATCGAACAGCTACAA